>CAYMXN010000003.1:85343-142160 GCA_964394435.1 uncultured Candidatus Saccharibacteria bacterium | reverse complement strand
ACCTACTATCTCTGTCATCTCAGTTGCTCGCAGTGAGCCTGCCGAACTGTGCCCTCGTGAGGAACCCTTCGGCTACGCTCAGGGCGAGAATATGCTACCTACTATCTCTGTCATCTCAGTTGCTCGCAGTGAGCCTGCCGAACTGTGCCCTTGTGAGGAATCGAACCTCAATCGCCTGGTTCGAAGCCAGGCGTCCTATCCATTGAACGACAAGGGCGATACTTTATCTTAGCTTATAACTTAGACCCGTACTACTTATTGACTGATGCTTGATTTTATTCTATTGTAGGCCTTAGGTCAACCCGTCAGAGGCCGTTCTGACAATCTACATTTCGGAGGCCACCAATGGAGGCTCACCAAGTCATCTGCTGGACGATTCTCGCGCTCCTTCCGCTTGCGGCGATTCTGCTCGCCAGGCACTGCGACAAGAAGCGCGCAGACAACGAGAAGCAGGCGTGCATCGAACGGGCGCGAGCGCTCGAGCCCACCCACGCTTCCTTCTCCGCTTCGGCAGCGATCCGTCGCCGTCCCGTCTCTGGGGCGTATCGCCCCTCTCGCCGCAACTACTGATAGTTGCGGCGCTTTTTATTTTCACAATCAAAAAACCGCCTTGCGGCGGTTTTTGAATCTTCTTAGTGGTGGTTAATTTCGTCACCAACACGATCGAGGAACTTTGAAGCGCGCTCGCGGCCACCAAGACCGAAAGCGAGACCACCAGCAATCGCGAGCATCGCGATAAAGCCAGTGATGAGCGTGTTAATAACCGTAACCGCGACTCCGATCTGTACCATGCCGGTCAAGAAACCGAAGATGAATACGATCCACCAGGTAAGTGCACCAAGACCCTTTGCATGGCTTAGGTGAGCACCAGAGATCGAGACAACTACTAATTTCTTGAGGAAGTTTGCTGCAACAAGCGAGGCGAGCACAATCAATACGCCAACAAGGACACTCGGAATGTACGCGAGTACGTTGTTTAAGAAGCTTGAGAATGCGACAAAGCCAAGCATATCAGAAGCGGCGAGCAAGAACGCGATGACGATAAACCAGTAGACAACGCGGCCGATGAAATAGCCGACATTGAGTTTAACGTTGGCGCGTTGGAAATAGCTCTCGACGCCCAATCGGCGAAGAAGCGTGTCTATCTTGAGGTAGTACACGAGACGCTCAACAATGCGAGCGAGAACCGTCGCAATGATGAGACCAATGATAAAAATAACAACTGCACCGATAAGCGCTGGCAAGAAGCTAAGAAGTTGGGCCCAAAGGTTTTCGAGAGACAACCTTACGGTATCAACGAGCTGATAAAGCATAGATTAAGAATTACGTTTGGTTTATTGATAATAAAACTAACACTTAGGAAAAAGCCCTAAAAAAGGCTTACGCTTCGACCTTTCCTCTATACCATAAGTATAGCAAAATAAGCGCTTAAACGTGGCTTTATGTGTGGATAAGAGCCTTTTATTGAACTGGGCTACCCTCGGGAAGGTCTTTGTGCGGATTGAGCATTACTGGCGCGTGGCCTCCATTGGTTTCATCAATTCCAAAAAGTACCATTCCCTGGCTCTCAATACCTTTCATTTTGCGTGGCGGGAGGTTGGTGATGACGGGAACTTTTTTTCCAACTAACTCTTCGGGTTGATAGTACTGTGCGACACCGGAACAGATTGTGCGCGGAGCTCCCTCACCTAAATCAATGGTTAATTTCAAAAGCTTGTCGGCTCCGGTGATGCGTTCGGCATTTACAATTTTACCGATACGGATATCAGACTTCGCAAACTCATCGATGGTAATTAATTTTGGCTTCGCAAGACCAAGTAATGCGTTGAGCGCCTCGGGAAGTTCTTTAGTTCCGGACTCGTCATTGAAGTGGCCTTTGCCACTCATCAATATCGTGTTCTGGACGCCGGCTTTTTCTTTCCAATGATCGATATTTTTGAGGTCTACCCACTTGTCATCATCGGAAAATATTGCGGCTGCTTGGCCGTTTAATATTTTTTTAATTTTTACGTCATCGCGAGGCGTCTCCACCCACGGGCCGGCGATTTGCTTCTCCTCTTCGGTTTCAAGATTGCGCACATCGTACCAGCCAGCGACAAATACTGCGCCACCGATTTTGGTTTCAACAGGGAGCGTGGAGAGATACCGGATAATCGCCTGACACCCGATACTGTGGCCGATAAAATAAGTCTGCTCATCTACCTTGCCTACCTGCCCTGCGATAAATGGAATCCACGTCTCAAGCTTTGGTGTTGCCGCATCTGGCATCAGCGGAATCATAACGCTAAATCCGCGCTTCTCAAGCTCTGCCTTCATCCATGGGAACCAACCCTCGTTTGGATTACCGTCCCAGCCATGGATAATAAATACTCGTTTCATCCCGTTAGAGGCAGGACGCGACTACGCGTCCGTTATTAGTTGCTAATGAATAGTTTTCCATACACTCTTTTATTTATTGTTATTTGTTATATATCCAATTAGACTACCTCTAACGGGACGGGGTTGGTTTATTTGGTATCAATCTTACTGGTTTTCTGGATTTTGAAAAGCTTAGCGGAGTTTAAGAGTGGGAGGAAGTCGGTAAAGAAGTTATAGAACGCGGCGAGTGCGGGACCGAGAATACCCATAAAGACCAATGCGAACCCGAGGGCGTTGGAGCCCGCCCAAAGCCAGATATCACCGCGAACGGTCTTCATCGTCTTGCGACCGAGCAAAATCATCTCTGGCAAGTGACTTAGATCACCGCTCAAAATTACGACATCGGCTGCTTCAGCGGCTACGGCGGCAGCACCCTGACCAATCGCAACCGCGACATCGGCGCGAGCGAGTGATGGCGCGTCGTTTATCCCATCACCAACCATACCGACCGGACCTTGTGATAATAACTCTTCGAGTTGGCGGAGTTTTTCTTCCGGCTTCATATCAAACCGAACCTCGTCGATGCCGAGTGCACCAGCGATACGATTAGCGACTGTTTCATTGTCACCCGTGAACATAATAATGCGCTTGATGCCGATACTCCGGAGCTCGGCGAGTGTCTGGCGCGCCTCGATGCGCGGGGTGTCTGCGACAGAAACAAAGCCGGCGTATTTTTTATCAATAAACACATAAAATACCGTTCCATTTTCACGCGCTTTTACTTCGAGAAGCTCACTGCGCTTTTTTTGAGCGATACGAAGCTTGGCCGCGTCGATTACGCCCTCATTTCCTATTACGATATCAATCCCTTCGTACTTTGCGCGCAGTCCGCTGCCTTTAAATACCTCAAAATGCTCTGGATCGGGCACGCTCTGAAACCGCTTCGCCGCCTCGCGAAACACCGCCCGGCCGATCGGGTGTTCAGAAAACTTTTCCGCTACTGCGATAGCGCGCCAAAATGCACTCTCACTAATCCCCTCGGCTTGCGAGGCGGCGATATGCATCTCGCCATATGTGAGCGTACCAGTCTTATCGAGTACGAGCGTTTTGACCCGCCCAAGTACATCCAACCACTCACCACCTTTGATCACCACGCCACGTTTCGCGGCACGGCCTAGGGCGGCGCTCATCGCGAGCGGGATAGCGACCGCGATATCATCGGCGCACGAAACTAAGAAGAGCGCGGCCATCATCTTGATGTCGCGTGTGATGAAATAGGTTGCGATACCGGTAATTACAACGAGCGGGAGGAATAAACCGGCGAAGCGATCGGCGACGCGTTCGGAACGTGATTTATTTTTACTCGCCTCACGCATCAGCGCGACCATACGCTCAATCGTTGAGTCTTTACCGACAAATTCAGCGCGCATCTTTACCGTGCCCGACTCGTTGAGCGTTGAACTAATGATTTGGTCACCAACGACGTGTTCAATCAGACGCGACTCACCGGTAACCGGCGCTTCGTTAAAATACGCACTACCAAAAACAATACTGCCGTCAACCGGGACGCGTGCGCCTGTTTTTACGATTACTATATCGCCCTTTTTAATCTGATCGATAGCGATATCACGAACTCCCTCGGATGTTTCGATTGTTGCGGTGAGTGGGCGTAGTTTCAATAACTCTTCGATAGCATTTTTTACGCCAGATTTCGTCTTCCATTCCAAAAGGCGCGCAAACGAGAGCATTAAAACGATAAAAGCGGCGGAGCGAATCTCGCTGGTGGCAAATGAGACGCCGAGAGCGAAGACGTTAAAAATCTCAATTGTTATTTTGCGCTCACGCACCCCATCAAGAGATTTAATCAGTGTTGGAAGCGAGCCGATGATTGAGATAACTAACAAGGTCATTGGTAGTGACAGCAATAACCAGTCGAGCAAAAGCACGGCGATTAACACTCCGGCGCCGATATACTCAACTAATGGATATGGAAGATACCGTCTAAGGAACTGCATTTATATTTTAGTTTAGCACGGAATGCATATGAGAAATATCGCACTACGGAGTAATAAAAACGGCCGACGGAAATTGCTCTCCGTCGGCCAGCTACGCATCAGCTCATGCAGAACCTGTACCCAACCTCCTTCACCTCGAGCGACTCCGTCCCTCTCGGGTAGATGTGTACCCAGGTTGATGTGGGCGGCCTCGCCAGTAGGCGATGGTCGAGCCGCAACGCGGGGATGGGCGCCTTGAACTCACCCTCCCAACACTCGACGATCCGCCTGAGCTCCCTCGCCTCATCCTGACCATACTCGATGCGCGAGCGGCGGAGCTCTCTGACACGCCGAGGGTCGATACACCGCATTGTATCACCAGGAGCCCGAGGCTCTTGCACCTCGAACAGCCGAAGTTCGTGGCCGTCCTGCTCAGGGTCGCTTGTGATCGCGATCCCCCACCTCGTCCCGCCCGCAGCGTGAACCGCGGTGGTAAAGGCTTGATTCGTCGAACACACGTTCATCAGAACCTCGCTTCCCACGTGCGACAAGCTTTGCGAAATACTCGCGAAAGCGCACACGTTTAAGGGAATGCTATTTTGCCACAAAAGGTACTTTACCGCAAGGGATAGAGTTAATTAAAACTAAAACGCGCTGGCGCGCGTTTTAATTATTTTGGTGCGAAAATTTACCATCTTTCTCCTATAAAGGAATCTTCTCTTTATGCACGCCTTTCATCCATGGGTATTTTTTTACCATCTTTTCTTCGCCGTAAAATTTTTCAATTTCATCCGTAGGATGAAAGAAAAAAATATCCTGAGTCTTAACGCTATTAGGTTTTAAATAAATAACGCCGAGGCCTAATGGTTTGTCATTGCTCCCTGCGAATAGACCCTTGTCATACACGAAAAAACTAAATCCAAGTAACTTATGATCTGGAGTTCTCAGTCTAACGCCGCATTCCGCTAAAACTTCTTCAAATATAGCTGGAGCTTGCGCGCTCGAAACTTCACCAGAATAGATTCCATCTGTTCCTTTCTTAAACTTTAAATAAGAACCTTTTTTGGTCAAAATACTCATTTGTGGACCCGGGGAGAATCCCTTCGGCTATGCTCAGGGTAAACCCTTCACCGCTCAGGGCGAGCCCCTTGAGGGGTCTTCTCCCTAATTCAACTCTTCAGCCAGGTCAGTGCAAGCATTATAACCTAATTTACCATTAATCAACATCTGCTTCTTTGCTTGAGACCAGCCTTTTAATTGTCTCTCTTGATACCGCTTCGTGCTTATTATTATATTTTTCGCAATAGACAAGTTCCAAATCAGAAAACTGTTTAGTGTGTAGTGATTTTCCGGCGCGATGCTCCCCTAGACGCTCGCTGGGATTATCACTAATGCCAACATAAAAATTTTTCTGATTGCAAAGAAGCAAGTACACGTGCCAAGGTTTCATGATGTTATTTTATCATGTTGCTTGCACTGAGCTTGCCGAAGTGTGGACCCGGGGAGAATCGAACTCCCGCCTCAGCAATGCGAATGCCGCGTTATACCACTTAACTACGGGCCCAAGACCTTTATTGGTCTTGCTTAGGTTATCAAACCTAGGGCAAAAAATCTAGATATGCCAATTAATCTTAAGTCTTTGCACGCGCTTAATCCTTGACAAATTGTTGATAAATGCCCATAGTACATATCGGTTCAAATACTCTCTAAAGGAGCTCATTGAAATGCGAGATCGCTACTGGAAAGCCATTGAGAGATCCTATCGGCGAGAAGACCTCGTCTTCAAGATTCTCTTTGCCATTGTTGGCGTACTTGTCGCCATCCTCGTCGTGATAACGGTTATCCTGGCTTTCGACGCCATCGATTCAGCCGGCATCACCCCGAACAAGACGGCGGTTGTGGTCGTTGAGGAGAAGCAGATTGTTCCCGCCCATACGACATCCGGTTCGATGTGGGTTGGGCGAACTGCAATCCCAACGATGACGCATCATCCAGAATCGTACCGACTTCACTTCAAGCTCAATGGAAGCCATCAAGAGCTTTCTGTCGAGCGGAAGCTGTTTGACAGCTTCAAAGTTGGAGACGAGGCCGAGATCGACTACGGACAAGCTCGCCTCACTGGCAAGGATGAGCCTGTCGAGATTCGACACGTTCGCAAATAGAGATTGATTCGAGGCCCCCGTAGCACACGCTACGCGGGGCCTTTCTTATTTTTTATAGCCAGATAAGAAATGCGAGTGCTAGGGCGATACGGTAGATGCCAAAACTCGTAAACGTATGGTTTTTTATAAAACCCAGCAAGAATTTGATTGAGAATACGGCGACGATAAACGCGGTGATAAATCCAATGCCGAGCAAGACAAAATCTTGAGAGGTGAAACTTGCGCCAGACTTTAGTAAGTCGTAGCCGCTGGCCGCGAGCATTGTTGGGATGGCGAGCAAAAATGAAAAGCGGATAATCGCTCCCCTGCTCATACCGAGCATAAGTCCGCCGATAACTGTAGCGGCGGCGCGCGAAACGCCCGGAATGATTGCGACGGATTGGCAGAGCCCGATAATCATCGCCTGCTTATAGGTAATCTGCTCAACCTCGCCCACCCCTCGCTCGCCATGAAAACGTTCGAAGATAATGAGCAGTATACCGCCAATGCCCAGCGCCCAGATAACAACAGCCGAGTTGCCAAGCAAATATGTTTTGATTAACCCGTGAAGTGCGAGACCTATAATCGCGGTTGGCAGAAAAGCGATCAGCACCTTTTTTGCCAATGACAAATCTCTAATTAGCGTCTTAGCATACAATACGACTACCGCGAGAATAGCACCGAGTTGAATCACTATTTCAAACGTTTTTGTAAACTCGCTACTTGAAACTCCTAATAGTTGAGCGGCAAGCACAAGATGCCCGGTTGAGGAGATTGGTAAAAACTCGGTTATACCCTCGATGATGCCTAAGATGAAAGCAGCAAAAATGCTCATTATTCAGTTGTCGAAACTTTAACCGGACGCGTCAGGTTTGCGAAAAATATCTTTCGCACACCTAGTGCACACGCGATACCGATTAACGCGCCCGCTAGCACATCGAGCGGATAGTGTACGCCGACGTAAACTCGGCCTAAGCCGATGAGAAATGCGAACACATACAACCAGCTCCCTACTCGGCGCGATACTACGAGGTAGACAATTGTTGAAAGCAAGAAAAAGGTTAATGCGTGACCAGACGGCATTGATGCGGTTGGGGCGACATCAACCAGCGGGGCGAAATTACCACTGACAAATGGGCGGTCGCGATAGAGGAAGTAGTTGATTGTCTTTAGTATCAGTCCGTACCCTACGAAGTACGAGAGGAGCGTATACAATATGACTGCGATACGCTGCTGCCTGTCTTTTACAAAAAGCACGAGTCCGATAAAGAATAAGACGAAAAAATACGCGAGATATTTTGCTAGAAATATTCCAAGTACATCGAGTGCGTCGCTACTGCCTGCTAATGAGTGAATGAAATTAAATAATGCGATATCCATATAGGTATAAGTATAGCAAAACCACCCCTTTCGGGGTGGTGTCAATTCCTAGTTTTTCGAAGTCGGTGAGATGAGCCCAAGGAAGCGAGCGCGCTTAATCGCGATTGCGAGTTTGCGCTGCGCCTTAGCTGGTGCGCCCGAATATTTCGGATCCAGGATTTTTCCTTGGCTCGAAATAAAGCGTTTCAAAAACTCGACGTTCTTGTAGTCGATGTTGTCGAACACTTCTGGATTGACGTGCGGCTTAGTTTTTATCATAGGTGCTATTCTATCAGAACTTGTCAATTAAATCAAGCCTAGGGCCAATTAAGGCCTAAAACGGCAGGTCTTCAGCCTTAATCTCGTCGTCGATATTAATCGTTGGGATTTCGTCGACTACTGGCTTTTCAGGAGCTGCCTCAGCTGGGCCATTACCAAAACTACGCCCGCCAGTGGCTCCGCCGGCCTTTGGTCCGAACTGGACCCGTTCGGCGACGATTTCGGTCACTTTGCGCTTTACCCCGCTCTTGTCTTCGTAGTCGCGGGTTTGTAAGCGTCCTTCGATGTACGCGATCTGCCCCTTGAGCAAAAACTTACTCGCGATTTCTGCCTGACGTCCCCAAACGACGATGTTGTGATACTCTACCTCTTCCTGTTTCTGATTGTTCTTGTCGTTCCAAACGCGATTGGTAGCTACTGAAAACGTCGCTACCTGCTGTCCGCTTTTAGTTGAGCGGAGCTGTGGGTCAGCGGTTAAGCGGCCGATAATTAATACTTTGTTTAGGTTCATCCCGGTTAGAAGTAAGTCGTCCCAAAGGGATCGACAATAATTGGTTTATATTTGACCGTTCTTTTTTATATTATATCCTGCCCGTTCTATCTTACTTCTAACGGGACAAGTCTTACGTATAGCTTACCGCTTTCAGCTACCGGTCGCAAGGTTTGCCATAAAACGAAGCAAGGGCGACCCTTGCGGGTCGCCCTTGCTGATACTGACTTAGTACTTTGTTTACTTGAGGATCTCTTCGAGCTGCTTCTCTAAGCTTTCGTTGCTCAAGGAGTCGAGCTGGCTGACTGGAGCAGAAACCTCTTTCTTCTCCTCTTTCTTGCCACGAGTCTTTTCCTTTGGAGGAATGACTTTTGTTACTAGTGAGCGGATTACTGAATCTAGGAGGTTGAGCGCGTTGGCAAGCTCTTTCATCTTGTTCGCGTCAGTGAGCGTAAAGTGCCAAAAGCTAAACTGGGCACTCTTTTGCTTCTTAATCGTGTACGCAAGCTGAATCTGGCTTACTGGGCCCTTATTAACAACCGTAGCGCCAAAGTTGGCGAGGGTTGCGGCTAACTGCTCATCGGTCGCACCGGTTTTGAGCAAGAAAGCGATTTCGTATACTTGAGTTTTGTCGGACTGTTCTTTCATATTGATGGTCTTTAAAGTAGCAAATTAGTGGCTTCGCGTCAATCCCGGCGCCCTATCCTTTCGGATATGGCGCGGGATGTACGCCTGATTCTTATGACTCCACCTTCTCTTCAGCTCCCTCGTGTTCACTGTCTAAGAGGTCACCTTTGAGATAGTTTTTGCCGACCGGAATAATACGACCGATGATGACGTTTTCCTTCAAACCACGGAGCACATCAACCTTACCCTCGATAGAGGCGTTGATGAGCACGCGAGCGGTCTCTTGGAATGACGCGGCAGAGAGGAACGACTCCGTTGAGAGAGCGACTTTGGTAATACCGAGCAAAAGCTGTTTGGCTTTAGCTGGCTGCTTACCGGCTTTCTTCATCTGGCGGTTAACTTCTAAGAAGCGGCTCTTTTCGATTACCTCACCCTCGATAAAGTCAGTGTCGCCAGCCTCCTTAATCTTGATACGGCTAAACATCTGACGAGCAATGATTTCGATGTGCTTGTTGTTAATCGAAGCACCTTCAGAGATATAAATCTTCTGAATACCGGCGACGATTTCACGCTCAACCTCACCGCGGCCCTTGAGCTCAAAGACCTCGCGGAGGTCGACGTTTCCTTCGCAGAGACGATCACCCTTCTTTACCTCATCGCCAACCTTTACGAACAAGTTGCTCGTGTGCGGCATTGAGTATTCGAGTAAGCGCTCTTTCTTACCACCAACCGTGCGAATCTTCACAATACGGAGCAAGTCCTGGTTTTCGATATCGGTAACCACACCATCCTCTTCAGCCAAGAACGCTTTTCCTTTTGGAGGGCGGACTTCAAAGATTTCAACTACACGTGGGAGACCGTTCGTAATGTCAGCACCGGCAACACCTCCGATGTGGAATGTACGCATCGTAAGCTGTGTACCTGGCTCACCAATCGATTGGGCTGCGACCACACCGACCGCCTCACCCTTTTCAATCTCTTTGTTTTTACCTAAGTCGAAACCGTAACACTTGGAGCAAATACCGTATAAGGTCTTACAGGTAATTGGCGACTTCACTTTTACCTCGGTGATTTCGGCAATACCATCAATCGTATCAGCGGTTTTGCGGTCGATAACTTCGTTTGCGGCAATGATGACTTTCTTGCCGTCTTTAATATCCTCTAACGCGGTGCGCGAGAAGAGACGGTCAGCAAATGAGTGGTTAAACTCTTTGCCATCGGCGCGGCGCATCGTGATACCTTCCTTGGTACGACAATCGTCTTCGCGAATAACGAGGTCTTGCGATACGTCGACAAGACGGCGGGTTAAGTAACCGGCTTGAGCGGTCTTAAGCGCTGTGTCAGTCGTACCCTTACGAGCACCGTGCGTAGCGATAAAGAACTCAAGAACGTTGAACCCTTCGGTGAATGACGAGCGAATTGGGAGCTCGATAACCTCGGACTGCGAGTTTTGTACGAGACCCTTCATACCGGTAACCTGCGTGAGCTGCGTCCAACTACCACGAGCACCAGAGTCGACGATGTTATAGACCGAGCCGTATGGGTTAAGCGTCGTTGGAACGAGCTTAGCTACACGCGTTCTTACATCGGTCCAGATTTCGATAACGCGAGCGCGGCGCTCGTTGTCCGTTAACAAACCTTGGTTGTACTGTTCAATAACAGCCTGCACTTTCTGATCAGCCTCGGCCATAATCGTCTTTTTCTCGGTTGGCACGACGAGGTCGGACATACTCCAGGTAATACCGGACTTGGTCGCGTACTCAAAGCCCGTGGCTTTAATCGCGTCTAAGTAATCCGGAGCGGCGTCACCGTAGTTTGCGATAATGCGGCTGACGAGCTTACCAAGATCCTTTTTGTTGAGTTGCTTGTTTACAAACTCGTAGTCTGGAGGAAGTGCGGAGTTGAAAATGATGCGACCAAGAGAAGTCTCGAGGCGCGTACCATTTTCCGCGATGATAATCGGTGCGTTGATTTCAATTACACCAAATTCGTATGCCAAGCGAGCCTCGTTGCGGCTGCTGAATAATTTCTTCGCACCCTTCGCCTTTTCGTTAATCTTCGTTAAGTAGTAGCAACCAAGAACGATATCTTGTGCTGGGGTAACGATCGGGTCTCCGGTAGCTGGCTTAAGCAAGTTGCGAGAAGAAAGCATAATATCTTTCGCCTCACGCTGTGCTTCAGCTGAAAGTGGCAAGTGGACAGCCATCTGGTCACCATCGAAGTCGGCGTTAAATGCCGGACAAACCATTGGGTGAAGACGGATAGCTAAGTCTTCGGTCAAAAGCGGCTCAAACGCCTGAATACCAAGACGGTGAAGTGTTGGTGCGCGGTTTAAGAGCACGCGGCGGTCTTTGATAACCTCTTCAAGAATCGCCCAGATTTCTGGACCAGCTTGTTCAATTAAGCGGTTGCTGTTTTTGACGTTGTGCGCCATACCGCTCTCAATCACCTTCGCGATTACGAATGGGCGGAACAACTCGAGCGCCATTTTCTTTGGAAGTTCACACTGGCTCAACTTAAGCTGTGGACCGACGACGATAACCGAGCGACCAGAGTAGTCGACACGCTTACCGAGCAAGTTCTGACGGAAACGTCCCTGCTTACCCTTGAGGTAGTCGGCGAGTGAACGAAGTGGGCGACGCTGGCTGTTTAACTGCTGGCTGCCAAGACGTGCGGTGTTGTCGATGAGTGAGTCAACCGCCTCCTGAAGCATACGCTTCTCGTTGGTGATGATGACATCCGGAGCCTTTAACTCCATTAACTTTTTCAAACGGTTGTTGCGGTTAATAACACGGCGGTACAAGTCGTTTAAGTCGGACGTCGCGTAACGGCCTCCATCAAGGGCGACCATTGGACGAAGATCTGGCGGAATAATTGGAAGCGTGGTTAAGATCATCCACTCTGGGCGCATACCATGCTTAAGCATTGATACGGCGATTTTCAAGCGGCGGAACTGGCGAGCTTCTTTGAGCGAGTCCTCTTTGTTGCGCTCGATTTCTTTCTTAATCTCAACGATAAATTTCTTGAGGTCGATGCGCTCTAAGATTTTGCGAATAGCACCGGCACCGATACCCGCTTCAAATACATCACCAAAACGCTGGGAAAGGCGGTGGAACTCTGATTCAGAAAGCACCTGACCTGGAACCAAAGCGTCGACCATCTTCTTTACATCGGTCATCGCCTCTTTGAGGTCTTCAACTTTAATACCCTCTGATTCAACAGTCTTTTTACGGCTCTTAAACTCGCTTTCGATTTGTTCTAATGCGCGCTTCTTGTTCTCCTCGTTGACGGCGGTAACGATATACGCAGCGTAGTAAATAACCTTCTCGAGCTTCGGCAATGGAACGCCTAAGAGCAAGCTAATCTTACTTGGGATGTTCTTCACAAACCAAATGTGGGCGACTGGTGCGGCGAGGCTGATGTGACCCATGCGCTCACGGCGAACCACGGCGCGGGTTACTTCGACACCACACTTATCACAGACCACTCCCTTATAGCGGATACGGCGGTACTTACCACAGTAACACTCCCAGTCCTTAGTTGGACCGAAAATACGCTCGGAAAATAAACCGTCTTTTTCTGGACGCTGGGTACGATAGTTGATTGTCTCCGGCTTAACTACTTCACCATAACTCCACTTCAAAATATCTTCAGGTGAAGCGAGTTTGAGTTTGATTGCGCTAAAGTCCATATGAGTTTGAGATTTAGTTTATTCCTCTGACTTATCGACTTTTCCCGCTGATCGAGACGACCGGACTTCTCGATTAGTTTCTTTCTGCGCTTCCTTGTTGTTTACATTCATCGGCTTACCTTCAGCATCAAGCAATTCTACGTTTAAGTTCAAAGACTTCATTTCGTTTACCAACACGTTAAAGGCTGCTGGCGTTGACGGGCTCTTGATCGCCTCCTGACGAATGATTGACTCATACGCCGCGGCGCGTCCCATTACGTCGTCAGACTTAATGGTGAGCATTTCTTGAAGCGTGTATGGAACACTGTATCCTTCAAGCGCCCAGACTTCCATTTCACCGAAACGCTGACCTCCCGACTGCGCCTTACCACCAAGCGGCTGCTGCGTGATAAGCGAGTACGGACCGATTGAACGCATGTGCAACTTGTCTTCAACTAAGTGGTTCAACTTGAGCATATAAATCGTACCGACGGTGACGCGTTGAGCGAATGGCTCACCATTGCGTCCATCAAATACAAGCGACTTTCCGTCTTCTGGAAGACCGGCTTTTTTAAGCTCGGCCTGTACATCCTCCCAGTGCGCACCTGACAAAGCTGGAGTTTGCGCACGGTAACCGATTTTCTTTGCAGCCCAACCAAGCGTGGTCTCAAGAATCTGACCAATGTTCATACGGCTAGCAACACCGAGTGGGTTTAAGACGATATCAACTGGCGTACCATCCTCTAAGTACGGCATATCCTCCTCACGGCGGATGTGACTGATAACACCTTTGTTTCCGTGGCGACCAGCGAGCTTGTCACCTACGCGAACTTTACGAAGCTGGGCGACCTCAACCTGAATCTTTTTGATGATTCCTGGCTCGAGTTTATCACCGCGCTCGCGACTAAAAATCTTAATACCGACAATACGTCCACGCTTGCCGTGTGGCATCGTGAGCGACGTGTCTTTAACATCACGGGCTTTCTCACCGAAGATAGCGCGAAGCAAGCGCTCTTCTGCGGTTAACTCACTCTCACCCTTTGGAGAAATCTTACCAACGAGGATGTCACCAGGGCCGACTTCGGCGCCGATACGAACGATTCCTTCCTCATCAAGGTTTTTGAGTTTGTCTTCGGAAACGTTTGGAATATCTGGCGTAGTGATTTCAGGCCCAAGTTTGGTATCACGTACATCTACCTCGTAATCATCAATGTGGATTGAGGTAAAGCGATCATCACGAACTACACGCTCGCTCAAAATGATAGCGTCTTCGTAGTTAGCACCGGCCCACGAGATAAAGGCGACGGTTAAGTTTTGACCAAGTGCGAGCACACCGTTGTCGATCGAAGGACCATCAGCGAGTGCGTCACCCTTTTTAATCTTCTGTCCTTTTACTACGGTTGGGCGCTGCGAGATACAGGTAAAGGCGTTGGAGCGCTTAAACTTGTTAAGCTGGTACTCCTTGAGTCCGGCTTTGCCTGACGCACCATCCTCTTTAAGGATAATGTGCTTCGCGTCAACTTCTAAAATCGTACCGTCAGTTTCGGCGATGATAACGTGTCCACTGTCACGAGCAGCTTTCTCTTCCATACCCGTTCCAACATATGGAGCCTGGGCGCGGACCGAGACGACCGCCTGACGTTGCATGTTTGAACCCATGAGTGCGCGGTTGGCATCATCGTGCTCTAAGAATGGAATAAGCGAAGTAGCAACCGAGATAGCCTGACGAGGAACGACGTCGATTAAATCAACCTCTTCCTTTGGACAGACTGCTGGGTCTCCTTTAATACGAGCCTCAACAAAGTCGTCAACAATCTCGTCGCCGTTTAACTTAATACCGGCGTGAGCGATCTTGTGGCGCTCCTCTTCAAGAGCATCGAGCCAGACAACCTCTTTGGTTACCTTCTTGTTTTTTACAACAAGGTACGGCGTCTCTAAGAACCCGAGCTCGTTTAAGCGGGCGTAGTTTGCTAAGTGAGAGACGAGACCGATGTTCGCACCTTCTGGAGTTTGAATTGGGCAAAGACGGCCATAGTGCGAGCGGTGTACGTCACGTACTTCGAAGCCAGCGCGCTCACGCGTAAGTCCACCAGGACCCATCGCAGAAACACGACGCTTGTGCTCAACTTCAGCCAATGGGTTTACCTGATCCATAAACTGTGAGAGCTGCGAAGAACTAAAGAAGTCTTTGACTACCGAAATAAGCGGACGTGGGTTTACGAGCTGCACTGGAGAAAGCAAGTTTACATCAACCGTAGACATACGGTCTTGCACGATACGCTTTAAGCGGGCGAACCCGATGCGGAGACGGTTTTGCAATAACTCACCCGCGGTTCGGATACGGCGGTTACCAAGGTGGTCGATGTCATCTGGCTCAACGCTCTGCGTGTTGTTGAGTTTGATAATTTCGCGGACGATCGCGATTAAGTCTTCGAGGTCGAGCAAGCGGCTGTTCTTTTTCTGATCAAACCCAAGGCGCTGGTTCAACTTAAAGCGACCAACTGATGAGAGGTCGTAGCGGTCGAGGCGCTGGAACATCGCGTCGATGAGTGAGAGCGCGTTATCAACCGTCGCCAAGTCACCCGGACGAATACGGCGGTAGATTTCAATATAGGACTCGTCAGTGTTTTTCGCCGCATCCTTCTTTAACGTCTGTTTGATATGGCGAACCGTACCGGTATCAACATCTTTAAAGGCGTCGGTAATCTCTTCCTCTTCAGCGAGGCCGAAAATACGAAGTAAATCAGAAACTGGAGCCTTACGGCGGCGGTCGATCTTAACGCTAATCGTTCCATCGAGGTCGGTTTCGAACTCTAACCACGCTCCGCGGTTTGGAATAACCTTTGCGCCGAAGAATTTGCGGCCACGAACCACATTTGCCGTGAAATATACACCCGAAGAACGAATAAGCTGGCTTACTACGACACGTTCAACCCCGTTGATGATGAACGTACCGCGATCGGTCATAATCGGAAGATCGCCAAAGTACACCTCTTGCTCTTTGGTGTCTTTCGTCTTCGTATTGGTTAAGCGAACTTTGACGCGAAGCGGAGCTTCGTAGGTCAACTGCTTAAACTTGGAGTACTCTTCGTCGTACTTCGGCTCATCGAAGTAGTAGTCGTCGAAGTGCAACTCTAAATCTTTACCCGCGTAGTCTTTAATTGGTGATACTTCCTGAAACAGCTCTTTCAAACCATCCTTAAGAATCCATTTATAAGAATTCGTCTGAATTTCGGCCAGGTTCGGCTGAACCGGCGCGAAACCCTTATGCGACGAAAAACTTTTCACGGGTAAGTTCTTCATACCGCTTGGTAATTGGGTTATTGTGGTTAATAATTTACCGCTGCAAACGACGAGGCACTTTTTTTATAAAAAAGAAAAGCGGAGCGCATATCAAAAGCCCCTTTCATTGACCAAAGGTTCACCTAAAGAGAGGATATTGAATTTATTGTGCCCTCATTCGCATTGAGTACGCGACTTTGCACCGCGCACTAACTAAGACAGATTTTATTCTAAGTCAGCCTTTTTGTCAACGGCGTGTCTGTGGAAAAATTAGACAAATCTTAAAAATCGAGTCGGAATCTAGCTTTTTACCCCCTACCGAAGGTATTTTGCACGGTTAGTATCGTGTTCTTCAAATGTTTTGCTAAAAATCGTCTTACCGGTTTTTGGATCAGAAAGATAATACAAATATGGAGATGTTTTTGGATGAAGTGCGGCAGAAATTGCATCAAGTCCCGGATTACTAATTGGCCCTGGAGGCAGTCCATAATTTTTATACGTATCATACGCCTGTCCGTTTACGCGTGCGTATGGAAGCGTCGCATCGATTTGTAGCGGCATACCAATTTTCAAACGACGCTCGATAATTCCGGCGACGATGAGCCGGTCTTCAGATTCAGGAACTTCTTTTTCGAGCATCGCTGCGATAGTCAGTGTGCGATATGGCGTTTTGTTATTTCGTGAAAGAATCGGCCACGCGCGCGATTTAAAATTGTCTAAAAATATTTTCGCAACCGCGTCCGGATAACTTTCAACATAAAATCGGTACGTATCCGGCAATAAAAATCCTTCGAGCGAAACTGATTTCGCTAAAAATGGATATTGATCGACTAATGTGCGCCAATTAAATTTTACTAACGCGTTTTTCTCTAAAACTCCTTGCGCGGTAAGCAAATCATTAATCTCCTGAATGTTCATACCTTCTCGAATAAGCACTCGGCGGTCTGGTTCTGGGCCGCGAGCGAGTAAATCAACGATTTCCGGGGTAGATGAGGCGGGATCGAGGTCGTACGCGCCCGGTTTGAGTTGGTGAGCCCGACCGGTAATGATCGCAAACGTACTAAACGCACGCGCGGAGCGAATATACCCGTCTGTAGCAAGCTTTGCGGCTATGTATTTGAAGCCGTCCCCCTTTGTAATAAGGAATGGGTCGACTCCTGGCTCGATTTCGGTTGAGACAGCGGAAACTGGCGAGAGCGTAAAGGCGAAATACATAAGCGAAAGTGCACATCCAACAGCAGCTACGAGCAAAAGTGAGGTCCAGATTTTTTTCATAGAGTAATTTGATTAACTAAGGGTGCGGTGTACGCGTGAGCTTTGCACAATACCGACAAGAATTGAGTTAACGAGCAAGCTCGAACCACCATAACTAAAAAACGGGAACGTTAATCCGATAACCGGCACTAATCCAATCGCTGTTCCTACGTTTATAATAAATTGTATCAAAAACATAATGGAAGTGCCTAGGCAGACCAGGCGCGAAAAATTATTTTCAGACTCAAGTCCGATAAAGATAATGCGCGCGATCATCGTAAAGAATAGCGCGACCACCACAAAGCCACCAAAAAATCCCCACTCTTCAATAAATCCGGCGAAGATAAAATCGGTCGCCGCTTCCGGCAGAAAACCGAGCTGCACCTGACTACCCTGCTTAAATCCCTTGCCGAAAAATCCGCCCGACCCGATCGCTATTTTCGACTGAATCGTACTGTAGTTTACGCCGAGTGGATCGTAGTTTGGCTCAAATAATCCGATGATACGCTGACGCTGATACTCTTTCAGCACACCATTCCAGCCAAACACCCCTAAACCGAGAATAATAATAAGACCGATTACTATATGTTTTGTGCGTAACCCGGAGACGAGCAAAAACCCAACCCAGAGTCCGGCAAGTACCGTCGCCGTACCCATATCCGGCTGAAGGATGATAAAAGCTGCTGGAATAATAAAGTATACGAATGAGCGAAAGATGTTTCCAAAGTGTGCGATACCGATATGTTGTTTGGCAAAGTAGTAAGCGAAAAAGATAATCATCGCTACCTTTACGAGCTCGGAAACCTGAAACTGCATCGGCCCGATTACCAACCAGCTACGCGTATTACGAATTACCGGTGCGAAGAAATACGTAATAATAAGCAATCCAATAGCGAACAGATAGATGAAGAGAATAAGCCAACGATACGCGGTTAATGCGCGCCAATCCATCTGGCTAAACAGAAAGATAAGAATAACGCCCAAACACGCCCAGCCAAGCTGCTGACTAAAGAGGCCGCTGGCGACGCTTAGGCTCATTACGAGTCCTAAGCCGATAAGCGCGAAGATTACTCCGTTTAATACCCAGTCTTGTCGTTTAAATAGGGAGAGCATACCTTACGCATTGTAGCGCACACGCCTAATCAGAGCCACTTTAGCGGATCGGCTCGACGACTACTCTCGCCTCATACACCCCTTCTTCGGTGATTGGTGAAGCCGGGACGGCGATCTCAAACGAGCGCTCCTCGCCCGCCTTTAGGTTTTCGATTAAGGTGCGTGAGACACCCACGAGCGAGCTAAGCTCGTTATATAGCGAGATATGAAGCGTCATCTTGCTCACTGCAAAATCATTAATATTTTTAAGTAGCCCACTGACTACTACTTGATGGCGGAAAATGTCCGTCTTTGTACTCACCTGGCGAACCTGTGATTTTGGAAGCGCAAATTCAGCACGCGAGATCCAGTTATTCTGTAGCACCTTTACTTCGATGCGATTAATTTTGGTAAACGGCGCCGCAATATTTGGAATTACGCGCGATTTAATCTCGCCGGCGTAGATAACTGTCTCATCACGCACACCTACTAATAAAGTATTATTCGCATCGTACGCACTGACCTCGAGAACTAACGGGTTTGCCCCATAGTTTGAGTTTGGATTGCGTAAGCTTAACAACAAGCTCGCCTTCGCTTTATCCGGAGCAGAGATTACCTTTGTTGGTAGTATGTCGATCGGCTGAAGCGTTTTGAGTGCGCAAGCCGGACACACCCCGCCACAATCAACCTCTTCCTCATTTTGGTTTTTCTTGTTATCTGAACAACTCGGCGCAGGTTTTAATACTGCCGTATACACTAATAGACCGATCAGCCCCCAGACGACGAGATAGAGGCTTCCGTAGATAAGCTGTTTGATGAATTTACGATTCATACTAGAGGTAGCGGTTAAGGAAGAAGACGACTAAGCCGAGCGTAGTGAAAATTACCGAGATAATCCAAAAGCGCATCGTCACCTTAGTCTCGTGCCAGCCGAGCGCCTCGAAATGATGGTGAATTGGCGCGGAAAGAAATACTTTTTTCTTACGCAGTTTTTTACTCGTGAGCTGAATAATGACCGAGCCGGACTCGATGATAAAAATTGGAGCAAAGAGCGGTAGGAGTAGTGTGGTGTTGGTAAGCATCGCGATAACACCAATCGTAATACCGAGCGACATCGCACCCGTATCACCCATAAAGAACTTGGCTGGGTAGATATTAAACCAGAGAAATGCGAGCAGCGCGCCGACGATTACACCACCAAACGTGGCGAGCTGAAAACGTCCAAGAGCAAACGCGACAATTGTGAGTGCGACATAGGTAAACAGCATCACTCCTCCAGCTAACCCGTCGAGTCCATCAGTTTCGTTAGCTGAAAAAGCGGCGGCAACAATAACAAAAATGAAGAGTGGGACGTACCAGAACCCGATCGAGACGTTGCCGTAAAATGGAATAGCCAGCACGTCCCAATCAAGACGATAGAAAAACCAGAGTGCGCCTGCGGTAGCGATGAGCGTATAAATCGCCAGGCGGTGACGCATCTTGAGCCCCCCACCCTTTGGCCCGATTTTCAAAATACCAAAGATATCATCCGCTAGGCCGATGAGTGCCGCTAAAAGCATCGCCGCGATTGGTAAATAGGTTTCGGCCCGGTCGACAAAATTTAGATAACTCCAAAATCCATCAAACAAAGCCGAGAGAATCACTAACATAAGAGCGAGTCCGAGCACGGTCAGCCAAACGATGATGCCGCCCATCGTTGGCGTTCCTGCTTTAGCTTTATGAAGCGAGTTAAATACTGGAGCGTCTGCGGCAGACTTAATTTGTTTTTTCGCGTTGATTTTTAAAATAAACTTAAAGACCAGTGGCGTAATCGTAAACGCGACTAAAAATGAGAGCATCGAAAGGCCGAGCACGCGCACCACCTGTAAGATCGTAAAACTTTCGTTCATGTAATTTATTCGTTAATAACAGCTAGGAGCCAATCGTATAATTTTTGTGTATCAGAAAATCGCGCTTCAGTACCCATTACTATAATAACAAATGTTCTGCCCTGCTTTGAGAAAAGCGAGAATAAGTTGCCGCGCGCTTCATCGATAAAACCAGTCTTGCCTCCGATAAATCCCGGCTTACCAGAGAACTCGTTGATGCTTACTAACGTACGGGTAGTTTTTGAGTTTTGTTCGGTAATTTGAATCTCGGCTTGATTAGTCATCTCGAGAAGCTCGGGGTGCTTAGTAAATATGTAGCTCGCCAGCTTTTCGAGCTCGCGGGCGGTTGAGAGATTTTGTGCCGAGAGACCTGCTGGATCAACAAAAGCGGTCTGCGGCATTTTCAACTCTTCCACTTTCTTATTCATCAAACCAACAAATTTTTCTAAACCAATATGTTCGGCTATCGCCATCGCTGCGTCATTACTCGAAACAGCGAGCATACCGGCGATAAGCTCATCTAACCGATACGTTTCGCCAAGCTTAAATCCACCTTGGTCGCCTTCTTGTGCGATCGCGTTTTGCGAAAAAGTTATCAGCGTACTGGCCGGCAATTGCTCAAACGCGATACCGGCAGTAAGAAGCTTAGTAATTGAAGCGATTGGCCAGCGCTGACCACCCTGCTGATCAAAAAAAGAAAACGGACTGCCGAGTTCTTTGACGATTGCTATCTTTGCGCCAATTTGAGGAATTGGCTCGATAAGTTTTTCCGGATCTGGCTGAAGATATTTTGCGCGAGGAGCGACTTGCGAGATAACTGAAGCAAGGGCTCGATACGCCGCGCTGCGACCACTATCAGCGACCACACTCGTCTGCTCTTGGAGCTCATTACGCGTCGCGACTGCTGGTACGGCACTGCGCGAACGCAATGAAGCTGACCCGATTAGGACAGAGAGAAGAAGGACCCCGGCAAACGCGAGGCTATACAGCGGCGCTTTGAACATACCCTAATTAATACCATCTTGCTCGTAGGGCTCGTCAAGCAACTCCTCCTCATCAGAGTCGGGTGTTGGCGCGGGCGCACTTGGAGCTGGCTCTACGTTATTTACTGCTTGGGTCGGTACTTCTTGCGGCGCCTCTACCGTTGGCGTTTCAACTGATGATTTTGAAACAGTCATCTGTACACCCGTAAACGCGTCAGTTGGCTGTTGGGCTGGTGCGGTAGTATTGGCGGCTTGAGCGGTCTGCGCATTACGTACATTTTTCGCCAAATCGCGGAACTTTTGATAATCCGGCAGCTCATCTGCTTTGCTCACGCCAACATAACGAAGGAAATCAAAGCTTGGACCATATACGTACGCGTTGCCGCGCTGCGGATCATTACTGCGCTCGATTAGTCCGCGCAAGAGTAAGTTGCGTAAAATAAAACTGGAGTTTACGCCACGAATATAATCGATTTCGGCACGACTAATTGGAGCGGCGTAGCTAATAATCGCAAGCGTTTCTAGTCCGGCTGGGGTAAGATTTTCAGAAAGCTCTGACTTTACTACTTTTTCCAGTAAGCCGGCAAAGAGAGAGCTTGTCGTTAATTGAATCTGTGTACCATTCTGCATCAACTGCAAGCCACTCTGCCGGGCTTTGAGCGATTGCCGAAGTGCTTCGGCGGCGGCAGCCACCTCTTCAACTTTTAGTCCGAGGGTTTGGGCTACTTTTTTAAGCTCGAGCGGCTCACCGTAAATAAACAGGAGCGCTTCGAGCGCGGATGCGTTTTGATTGTATTGCCGTGCTTCTTCCATAGGGAGAGTTGAATTATGAGGTATGAGTTATGAATTACGAATGGATTAGAAAGAAAATCTAGAAATCGAACAGGAAAATATGAGTTACTAATTATTACTAGGAAAGGATTTATCTTTATAACATCTCCTCATAATTCATTATTCGTAATTCCGACTTCACTGCTCTTCGAAACAATAATATCACCAAACGCCTCTCCCTGCTCTACAGATGCGAGTTTGTTGGCGAGCATATGGAGCACGGCGAGAAACATTACGATTACTTCTTGCTGATCTTTTTTACTAATCTTGCCCCGAAGCGTGAGCGAAGCGGCTTTTGAAAGTCGCTCGGTAAGCTCACTTATTTTTTCCTGCAACGTGACTACTTTACCGCGGATTGTTTTTGTTTCTGGGAATAGTCCCTCAAGTACGGTGAATAATTTAATCAAAGAGCTTTCGAGGTGACTACTTGTAACGCCCTTTGGCGGATAGAAAAATGAGCTCTCGCCAAGCGCGGACAAGAGTGGGCGGGCGTGTGCGACCTGCTTCTTATCCCAGAGCGCCTTGATACCCGCGGCGGCGAGCTTAAACTCACGATAGACACGTAGGCGGTGTTCGAGGTCGGCGATATCAACTTTTTCTTCTTCAGTGAGATCAAGCGATGGGAGCAGTACCTTTGATTTAATCAGCAATAAGCGCGCGGCAACCGCGATAAAATCTGATAACACACTCACGTCTATACCATTTTCCTTTTCGAGCTGCTCGACATAACTAATAAAGTCTCCGGTAACATTGGCGAGACTTAGTTGTGTTATTTCAATTTGGCGCGCCTCAATTAACTCGAGCAATTTGTCGAGCGGGCCACTAAACTGATCCAGTTTCACCTGATACGTCATTACTATTATTGTAGCGGTTCTTCGTGCAAAAAGAAAAAGCCCCCGCACAATGCTACGCATCGCGCGGGGGCAGAACTAAAGAGACAAGGCGTCCTAGTATCTAGAATCTGAACTACTTGCCGGCAGGCTGGAGTTGTTCGAAGAAGACGCGGTTGCGGCGATCCCACCAGCCGATATCGAGACTGCCGGCGTGCACGTGCCAGCCTCTGATGCGCCAAAAGACGTTAACTACGTGCAGGAAGTCGTTTGCGTCCTTCACATAGAAGATGTTCAAATAATTATCAACGAGCAACTCCCCCTCTTCGCCAGAGGGCTGGCGTTCGAGGAGCGCCCAGACCTGGGCGAGAGAGACAACCGCCTTCTCCTGCCCGCCGAGCTGGGCGAAGATATCCGAATCACTCATCGCCTTAGGAAGGACGAACGGCTTGAGTTCACCCCGTCGCGGCTCCTGCTCGACCAAACCATTGAACCAGCCCTTGAAGCTATTGCTGCGGTAGACGATCTTCACCTTGGTCTGGCCGAAGAAGGTCGCGTCGGCAGAAAACGCAGCTACGGCCACATCGGGCTTGTCGGGATAAAGCTCGAGGATGGAGCGATGTCTCCCCTCGACAGTACGCGCCCAACCCTTACCCGTCGCAGTGGAAAAGTTTCCACAGATTACGCCGATGTTTTCAGCGATGCCAATGAAGTTCCACTCGTCAGAGCCGGAACGGGCGTGCTCGTAGGCCAAGGTCTTAACGCAGAGCTTACTGCCGTCTTCAAGAGTGAATTCGAGCTGTCGATACGTCAGCTCTTCTCGGTCGTACTGGGCGACCATCAACTTGAACTTGGGCGGAGACTTCACGATCACAAACGTTCGCGATGCCATAAGGCACCTCCGTGTTTCTTCCTCTACTAAGCGCAGGAAGACGCGCCCTGAGTCGTTTGAGGCGACCGACCAGCCTTAAGGCTGGAATTACCCAATTTGTACCAATTTAGATAAGGTTAGTCAATGTAACTATCTAATTCGGCAGGAGTGCGGCTTTGGTAAATATGTTGCTCGGATTCCAAACCATCCAACCGGTAATCGCGTCGCTACACGGAGCGGTGCGTGGCGTTGAAGATGGCGCTGGTGCGCAACCCGCATCGTAGATCGCGTTAATTTGCGCGCGCACCATTTCAGGTGTATATGTCGCACCTAAGTTAAAATCCTGAATCCATGGGCGGAAGGTTGTCTTAGCGAGTGAGCTGTAGTCGACTGACTTTAATGGCGTTGGTGTTAAGGATGGCGAACTGGAAGCCATCGCCGCGGTCGAACTCGCCTGCGCAGCCGCAATTTTATCATTGTGAACTTTGAGGCGCGCTATCGCGCTATCCATCGCGAACTTCATCACCTCGTATGGATGATTAGCCGGATTAGTAAAGTTTCTATATCCAGAGGCGTAGTGACTTGGATAGGTCATCGGAGCGATATAATCAAATGCCCCCATCGCGTCTTCGAGGTGCTGTCCAATACCCATATCCCCCATATCTTCAGTAACTAGCCCAAATAAATCACCCGATACTCGAGCGTCAGGAAGTTGTTGGTGCACATACTCAAAAAACTTTTTGACCGTGTTGTGCTTAAGCGTTGTCTCGTCAAAAAATGGATACTTAATATCTTTTAGGTTTCCGTCTGAAGCGAACCGAATGTAATCAAAATTAACCTCATCAAAACCACGCGCGAGCGCGTCTTTGGCGATGGCGATATTGTAATCCCAAACCTCCTTACTCGCCGTGTCTAACCAAGCGACTTTTTTATAATCACGCCACACCTCTCCTGTCGAACTGCTTTGCAGTGCTAAGTCAGGACGAGCCTGCACCAACTTCTGATCTTGAAACACGGCGATACGTCCAATCACATATACTCCATCGTCGTGGAATTGCTTAATGAGCGCGTTGATTCGCGGAATTTTTCTCTCCCACGCGTTATACTGATTTACTTGTGGAATTTCTGTCTTATACGAGACATCGCCAGTATAGTCTTTGATATCAAGAACGATTGCATTAACTTCAGTTGTGTTTACTATGTCACGCAAGTATGCCACCTTTTTTGAACTTCCCGCCGAGTAGCCGGTTGCGTAAATCGCTTTGATAATCGCCGGAGGGTTGGCGAGCTGTGGCTGCGGTTCGATATCAGCATTCGGATCGATGAGCTTATGAATCATTGCTGGTGTTGAAGTTGGAATAACTGAATCAATCACCACATGATAGACATTACCGCTTTGCCAAATTAAAAATCCCGCGCCAAATGTGACGACGAGAATTGCGAGAATTAAAATTCTTCCGCGGACCATAGAGCTTATTTTATACTATGGACGCACAAAACCAAAACGGTCCGCGCAAGCGCGGACCGTTTTCTGAAATTAATTTCGAGAACCCATTACTTCAGCAACTACATTTGAGTTAATCGCAGTCACATTTTTGACATCAGTTGGATCGTACGCGGTGATAATACCTGCGACATATCCTTTGTAGAAGATTGGAGCACCCGCCATACTATCACCTGTTTCAAGGCGTAGATTCATAAACGTCCAATCTTTGATTGACTGTAGTGTCGCGACTGAACCGGAGAGGAAGAGTGTTGACTCGCTACTCTTGGCGTAACTTAGGTCACGCGGAAAGCCATACTCGAGCACAGTTGATGGTGTTGGCGGAAGTTCGTTGACGAGTAATGGTGAAAATGGAAACTTGGTCGGAAGCGTCGACACACCGAAGAGTGGCGCGTCATCATTTAATCCGCTGATGCGCAAAATCGCAAAGTCAAACAAGGTCGACTCCTTTTTACTTAGCCCATAGGCTGGCGGGAAGTAGTCTACGATCGCACGATACGCGAGTACAGGAACTTGAATCGTTGGGTTTGAGGCGCGAATAACGTCAATCGAAGGGACGATATCGGTCTTACCAACCTGACCAACGTCGCAATAGGTAAAGGTCGCTTTGGAGCGGGCGATATCAGCTTCAGAACTTTGAGCGGTGATGCCAAACTTCGGATCAACGTTGTGGCGGGCGGTTAAGATTTTGCCATGCTCGCTAATAATCACTCCCGAACCACGAACCGTAATCAACTCACCAACAGCTGGTTTAAAATAACAGATTAAGCCAACTAGGCTTTGGGCGTTAATTCCTCGCTCATCTACTTTTGGTGCTTCGACTGGATCTTTGAAATTCGGCTTAGCAGCTACCGTTGAGCTCTGGAGTGTCTGCTCGGTCGTCGAAGCGGTCTTAGGAGCTTTGGGATCAGTAATTGTAATTGGTGCAGACTGCGTACCGTCAATTGTGGTAGGCACCGATTTCTTCGTACCACCAAAGTCAGGATTAAACTTAACGAGCGCGTAGGCGCCACCCGTAGCTACTACGGCTACGATAATAAGGTTGATAATAAGGCGTTTAGGTGTCATAGGTGGGAAATTTAAGTACCCAAACTATAATCCAATCCTACCCTGTTGTGCAACTAGAAGATACCAGCTGAAGCGAGTGCGCTGTATTGATTGACGAGCAAGGCCACAGCAATCATCATCAGCATCATTACACCGTTGACAATAAGTCCGTGGTGTTCCGGCTCCATTTTTACAAACAACTTTAAGGTTATCGCGGCTAAAATAATAGTGAAAAGAACTAGATAAAGATAATTTGTAACGGTACGCGGCTTACTGATAAATGACTGGAAACTTGTACTGTAGCGCGGCGTTTCTGTATCTAGCTGACCATCGATGTTTGGCAGGATTGTTGGAATCGACTCATCAAACTCAACATTTTTTGCGGTGGCAAACGTTTCCGGTGCGTTCACGCTGATCTCTATCGGCGCAGCTGTATTGGCAGCAAGGACTTTGCTGATTTCTTTGGTCGTTTGCTCGATTGAGACTGGCTTTTCAACTACCGCGACTGGAGCAGCTGGAGCTACCGGCGCTGCGGCAACTGCCGGGCGACCGAAAAATTGAGCGACGAAGATCGCCTCCCGTCCCTGGTAAAGTCCGCGCGCTGTAGCGATACCGATTTGCGTAAATCGGTCGTTAAGCAAATTAGCGCGGTGGGTTGGTGAGTTCATCCACGCGTCTTCAACGTCCTGCGAGTCATAAAAGTTTACGGCGAGGTTTTCGCCCGCATACTTATAGGTATAGCCGGCAACATCCAACCAGTGCCACGGCGTAACGCCTTCTGGGCTGGTGTGCGCGAAGTATCCTTTAGTCGCCATATCATTAGCTTTGAGTTGCGCGGCCTTCTGAAGTAGCTCGTTTGGGGTGAGTGTGGCGACTTTATTTTCACTACGGTTTTTGTTTGTCGCGTCAACTAATACGTTTGGCAGTACTTCGGCGAAAAAGTTTGTGTAGCGAAATACCACCATCGGGGCGGCGAGAAATAAAATCTCGGCGAGTAAGACAAACGCAACTACAACTACCATCGCTTCATCGCGAAGGACGTGTGGCTTGTGGTCGTTGCCTTTATGCGGAATCAGTAAGTGTTTTAAAAACTTCATTGGTTTAATTACATCACACCTTCCCTATCGGTTCAATGGATATATTATACCATATATTTGTAATAATATCAAGTATTCGTGAATAGAACTAATAAAAAAACCGGCCGACACCCGAAGGTTGTCGGCCGGACAAGAAACGAAACTGCTAGGATGTGGGCGCAGGTGCGAGAGACTGGTTCGCTTGCGGCGCCTCTCGTTCGGCATCGAACCGCCTCTCCGCCTCGGCGTAGAACGGATGATACCCGCCCTTCTCGACGAGACCGTAGAACAGGAAGGAGTTGTACTCCTTCTTTAGCTGCTCTCGATCCCATTCGAGTTCATCTTCCGTCACTCCGCGCTTTTTCGCCGAGTGAATCTTATGCGCAAGATCCGTAAGTCCTGTACGCGCACAGTCACGGAGCTCGTCCCACGTCATCAGATGAACTTTGCGAGATGAGCCGCTCCTACGGAGACCCGTCAGAAGATCATTTAGTCCCTTGTCAAACTTGCGAAGGTTGCGCATATCTCTGTCGCCAAAGGAAAAAGCGATTAACATTATCGCCAAAAACAGCCCTGCGACAAAGAAGACCGAAGTTACTACTGGAGCGCTGGCGCCAGTCAACGCAGCACCGGCAAACCAGATGAACGAAAACAACATCGACAAGGTACTTCCGAACGCAGAGATCGCTCTCCCTGATCGCTGGAAGTGATAGCAGTCGAGTGCCGAATAGAACTCGTGGCCCTCGGACACGTCAAAGTTCTTGGCGAGCTCGACGGGCATCTCGCCCTTTCTCAATAGCTTGCTCATCGTACTCATGTCAAAGACCTCGGTATCAGTTGTGCGCTTTTTAGGCTTCCGGCCCAAGGAGTCTATCTGGCTTCCGGCCAAACAAACCCACAAAAAGTGCCCTGTCCGCTTGATACCCGCGCGGATTGAGTGAGTTCAATATGAAATAATTTTAAAGAAATGTCAACGGTTCCCTTCGGAAATACTCAGGGCGAGCGAACTTACTCCCTTCGGAAATACTCAGGGCGAGCGAACTTACTCCCTTCGGACACAACACACTTCGACCTACTGTCTCGATGTCATTTTCCCTTCAAAAAATGAAACAAAACCGGCCGCGCAGTGCGCGGCCGGTCTTTCTTATCTCACCTCTTTAGGTTACTGAATCACTTTCACCTCCGGGGTAAGTGTTGCGATGTCGCATCCAGAGGCGATCTTCGTAATAGTACGAATCGTCATCGGACCGACAAATCC
Organism: uncultured Candidatus Saccharibacteria bacterium; assembly: GCA_964394435.1. Taxonomy (GTDB): domain Bacteria; phylum Patescibacteriota; class Minisyncoccia; order UBA6257; family 1-14-0-10-44-23; genus CAYMXN01. Next base: position 113,346 of record CAYMXN010000003.1, on the reverse strand, counting down.
TGTTCCACTCTCGAGTTCACTCTGGCTAATACCAAAGGCGGACCATGGGGTTAAGACCTCGTCTTTGTGCTTGATCTGGAAGTCCTTAACCGCGGTCATCGTCGTTGGACCATAGACACCGGTCGTTGGGACGTTGTATCCCTGCGTGTTGAGGAACTTCTGGAGCTTGATTACCTGCTCGGTGTCGTTTTGACGACCGAAACCGATAAAGCTCTTGAGGTATGGCTCACAGACTGCGCCGAGGACTTCTCCTTTTGGCTCTGGAGCAGTTGGTTGCTCTACTACGGCTGGGTTTTCGGTTGACTCACCAAGAACTGATCCACCGGAGCTGCCTCCACCCTCACCACCTTGGCCAGCGCCAAGACCGAGAATGCTCTTACAAACTGGCTCATCGGTATCAATGAGGCCGTTTGCGTCGTTATCAATACCATCGGTACAGAGTGAGCGAGTCGCTTCACCATCGTTGTTCGTAATCGTGCACGTCTTTGACTCACCGATACCAATCGTACCAGCACAGTCAGCTGAAAGACTCTTTACGTATCCGGCGAGTGGCTCAAGACCGGTTGGGTATGGGCCATCAAATGGAGCCTCACTAACACTGTAGCTGCCCGCGTCAATCGTAATAACTGTACCCATCTCATCGCCGGCAAAGCTCGTCAGTGATGGGTTTGTACCGTTAACCGTCATCGTGAAGTCTGAAGCCTGTTTGGTTAAGGCTGACTCACCGTTGTCGTTTACTACGTGTTTGATGATCGTAAGCGTACCTGGCTGGTCGTCGTTGGTAATCGTACAAATCGCCGACTGACCAATCGAGAGTGCGCCACTGCAACCTGCAGAAAGCGTCTTGGCATAGCCAAATGGCATAGACTCACTGTCCTCATCAATACTGTACTCACCCGCATCAACCGTAATCACCGTACCCTCATCGCTTCCTGCAAATGAAGACTGTGATGGGTCGGTCGCATCAACAATAATCGTCGCGTCGGATGGAACCGCAGTACCACCGTTGTCGTTGATTACCTGCTTGTACACCGTAATAGTAGCTGGCTGGTCGTCGACATTGAGCGTGCAAGTCTTGGTCTCACCTGCCACAATCGAACCGCTGCAGTCAGTTGCCGAAACAAGCGAATAGCCAGTCTGTAGATACAAAATCGTACCGTAGCTACCTGGGTCGATTAAGAAATCAACACCAGAGACACTTCCAGGCTGCTGGGTGTTTGGGCTGACGTTTGTCCCAAGCGGCATTGACGTGAAGTCAGTCGCATTCGCTGTACCGCCATTGTCATTAGTTACGTTCGTAATGATCTTAATCGTTCCTTGAGTTGGAACTGGCGGATTGTCGTTGTTCGTGATTATGCACGTCTTGGTCTCGCCGAGGGCGATCGTACCTGAACACTGCGCCGAAGCACCGGTCATTGAGTAACCTGGAAAAGCTACCTCGCCAACCGTGTAAGCACCAATTGTTGAGAGCACCTTGTCCACGCCAGCGCCTGAAGCACCAGCAAAGCTATTACCGCCAATCGCAGAAACGCCGCTGATCGTCATCGTAAAGTCGCTCGCAACGTTGAGTCCACCGTTGTCGTTGACTACATCCTTAACAACGATTATGTGCGCAGGGTTGTCGTTCGCAGTAATCGTACAGCTGTATGTAGTTGATGGGTTAGTAAGTGCCGCAACTACCTGACCAGACGCGTTACAGTCACCACTGTAGGTAATCGTGTACCCGGAAATCGCTGTAGCTCCTACGGTATAGTTACCACCAACAACAGAAATCGTTACTGGAGTTGAGGAGTATGATGAAGTTCCGCCAGCGTAGCTGTTTGGCGTTAACTGACTCGTAAAATCAGCGGTCGTGGCCGAACCACCGTTGTCATTTACAACAACACGAGTCATCTGAATCTTTGGACCAAACGAGATACAGTCGAGATCGGCAGTCGTTGGGTCGGTGTAGTCGGTCTTGCCATCAAGATCATTGTCAATACCGTCCGTGCAACGAGCGAGCGTGTTTTCTGGAGCGATCGCGTCGCCAGTCAGGGAGATATCATCCAAGCGAAACTCATCTGAATCACTCCAACTATTCGTGCTCAAATCAGCGCTAAAACGAATTCTGAAACCGGCGTTATTTGCCGCACCTGCAGGCAAATTGTGCGTCGCCTGAATCCAAGAACCACTTGAGACATTATTATAATCAGCAACGGTATTCCATGTAGAGCCGTTCGTAGACCACTGAACAAGCACATGATCGCTCGATCCAATGTCTTGAGTAAAGCGATACCAATAGCTAAGGGCGATATTCCCGTTACCAGCGGTTGAGATAATCTGCGTAAGGGTATCAGCATTTGATCCAGTGTCATCATTTACAAATGCAGAGCGAGATCCAGAATGAGCCGTACCAGCCCCACCGATCTCCGCCCACTGACTTCCGCTCACCGACCATCCCGTAAGATTTCCACCACCTTCAAATCCATCGCTGAAAAGCGTTGCGGCGTGAGCTGCGACTGGCGCGAGCGCGACGACAGCAACCATAATAGCGATCAAGCTACTAATTTTTGTAATGAGAGAACTGCGCATACTTTTTATAATTATTTTATGAAAATTTGAGTGCGACAACACCCAAATTGTTAATGTTATTAAGTGTAGGTAGATTACTCTATATACCCTCGTAGCGTCAAGGAATTTAGAGACGAATTATGACGTATGAGTTACGAGTTACGAAAAAGCGGAAATTAGAAAGGACGCCCTGCTAAGTTATCCACAGCCAAAAATATCTTTAAAAAGTTTTCCACACCCTATTCCACACCCCTCATAGCTGACATTGTGCGACAGATAATCTGGCAAATTGCCGGATTCGAAGTAATTACTCTTGCCGGATTTCCGGAAATAAAAGGACCCGCTTTGCCAGTCGAACTGGCAAATTTGGTCTCAAGAACTAACGTGGAATCGGGCCGGGCGCGGGAGGTTGCCATGCGGCGATAAGCTTTTCCACTGCGTCGCTGATGAACGTAACTCCGGTACAGTCGGAGGTTTCGACGGCGGCGATGATTGCTTCCTTCTCTAGGAGCGGAAGCATCACCTGATCGTTGAGTCCGCTACCGCCACAGTCGCAAGTCGCGAGCACAGTCTGCACTCCCTCGTTCTTTATGTGCAGACTGTGCGCAAACAACGCCAGTCGCGTCAGATCTTGAGTGCCAGCAAAGGCGATGACGATAACTCCCTGGCGGGCTGGCGTCGGCGCTTCAAATGCCGAAGTAAACGGGCACTCCTTGTTTACATCACTAATGCTTAGTTGAGAGTAAATGCGCAGACCGCGCTTCCCGACTTTCGCTTCACCTGGCTTACAGCGGAGGCTCGCCTGACCCATGACAACCAAGACGTCGACGAGCTCTCGGTCCTTGAGAAGCAGAGGGAGACGTAGCTCGAGAAACTCACGAGCAAAAATGATGGAAGGTTTCACGCGCAGCCTCCTTTTATTGCCCTACGAAACTTCGTCAAAATTATAATTTTCTTACTCTTCTGTCAATCCTCTATATTTCTTTTCTGATCTGGGAGATAATACTCATATATGAGTCTCGCCTTATACCGTAAGTATCGCCCAAAAAGTCTTTCTGATGTTCTTGGTCAAGAACACGTCATCAACGTCCTGAAAAATTCTGCCGCGGCGGGCAAACTCGGTCACGCGTATTTATTTTACGGTCCACGCGGAACTGGCAAGACAACCATCGCTCGACTCTTGGCAAAACTGGCTAACTGTAAGAAACGCCAAGATGATGTAAAGTTTCAAGCTAAAGGTGAGCCGTGTAATACGTGCGAGGTTTGTGAAGCGATTGATGCTGGTCGCGGAATCGACGTCGTTGAGATTGATGCCGCTTCAAACACTGGCGTGGACGAGATTCGCGAACTGAAAGAAGGCATCCGTCTCGCCCCTTCTTCCTATAAATACAAAGTGATTATCCTTGATGAGGTGCATATGCTTTCTAAGAGCGCGTTTAACGCGCTGCTAAAAACCCTTGAAGAGCCACCGGCACACGCGATCTTAATTTTAGCAACTACGGAGCTGGAAAAAGTCCCGCCGACTATCACCTCGCGCACTCAACGATTTCATTTCAAAAAACTGACGATTGAACAGGTTGTAGAAAAACTAACCGGCATTATTAAGAGTGAAAAACTGAAAGTCTCTGCTGAAGCGCTTGAGTTTATCGCCGCACTAGGCGAAGGCAGTTTACGTGATAGCGAGAGCTTACTCGACCAGATGACCTCACTTAAGGACTCGGTTGAGCTCGCTGATGTAGAAAAAAATCTCGGTAAAGTTGGGTTTATCCGCGTTGCTGAACTCGCTGATTGTATTCTTAAAGCTGACCTCAAGGGCGCGCTCGCGTATCTAAGCTCACTTAATGAACTCGGGTACAATGTCGTTGATCTAACCAAGGAGCTTATCCACTATTTCCGCCGTGTAATTACGCTTAAGTACAATCCTGACCTTGAGCTTGATTTTAAAAACCAGCTTACCGGCAAAGAACTTGAGAGTGTCAAGAAACACTCAACACTCATTGATGCCAGCAAACACCTCAAGCTGATTCGTGATCTGATTCGTGCGTACTCGGAAATGCGCTACTCACCATTTGCGGCGATTCCTCTCGAAATTGCATTGATTGAGAACTTGAAACCCTGAGTCCATCGAAGGGTCGAAAATTTAAAGTTATAAAAAATCGCCCACCAAGCCTCATGGTATTTGGTGGGCGGAACAATCAAGACGGCTGGATGACTGCCGACCCTTCGTGACCGTCATCGTCACCATCTTCTGGAAACGGAATGTCGCTCATCGCCGAAGGTGCGTGAAATATCTTCTGCGGATCTTCGCGCTCAACGCGACCGAGCTCTCTATCGGTGTCATTTTCAAGCACACCCGCAAGGCCCTTAAGCACCTGCGAAACTACCATGAGCGCCTCTTCGTCAGCGCGCGCAAACTGATCAATCATCTTCATCATTTGTGCGATGATGCGCTCCTGGTGACTCGAAGGCGTCGCACTAACCCGCTCAACAAACACCTTCCAACTTAACTTGCGTGTCTGCCTTGCTGCGAATAGGTAGTGGAGCCGCGAAATGAGGTGGCCGAGAACGACTGACTCCGCCTCGTCTTCAAAAAACTCTTCTGCCCAATCACGAATGAGGGAGATCAGTTTTTCGATGAGCTTTTGCCGCTGACTTCCACGAACCATCCAAGCTTCAGCCATTTGAAACCTCGATTCTTGCGATAGAAGAACGTACTACTCCTTATATATCATAGATGAGACGAATTATGAAGTATGAATTATGAAAAACGGGCATGAAATCCTTCGGAAAATGAAAAGCCCCGCGCTGCGTCTTAGACGACTTATGCGCGGGACGAGAAATTGAAGCCTATCTATCGCACCGGGAAAAGTCGCGGTCTCCCCGCGAACTCCTCCTTGATGCGGAACGCCTCCCTCATGTTGAGATATTCGGAGTACGTTGAGCCGTACCCTCTCGTGATCGAGATCGCCTCGACCTCGTCGGGGTGGTTCTCGTCGCCTCCGATGAGGATCACGACCGCCTTCTTGGCGCGCCCCCAGGGAACCTCGAGCAGGATCGGCGGAGTAAGAGCTCCGCCAGTAACGTACTGCACATCGAGGCGCTCGTCATCGGGCATCGACGAGATGCTCTTGCTGTCGTGCGACCCGTTGAAGGTGTCAATCGCGACCCCGATGATTCCCGCGATGATGACGATGATGACGACCACCGAGAGCTTTTCGAAGTTACCCATAGGACCCGTCCATCTCCGGCCTCTTAGGCCAAACTAGGTTTTACCAGAACTCTACATATTGAAGAATTTTTTACTATTTTTGTCAATAATCGATTACTCTCTGCTTTGCCCTGCTATACTGACTAAAGAAGGTGCGTCGCCTTCTCAACTCACCCTCAAGGGTAGATGGAGCCTCTTCATGAACACGTCGAACACTTCGACGATCAACCTGCGCTCCCCGACCTTTTTGGGGCTCGCAGTGTTTCACTTAGTGACGGTGGCTACCGCGATACTTTGGATCTTCGGCTTGATACATCCAACGCTTAGCGACGTGACGCTATGCGTAAGCCTGTACTTTGTCCGGATGTTCTTCATCACGGCGTTCTATCATCGCTACTTTGCGCACCGCAGCTACAAACTGCGCGCAGCACGCCTTACCCAGTTTATCGCCGGCTTCCTTGGCGCGACAGCGTGCCAACGTGGCCCGCTGTGGTGGGCGGGACTGCACCGCATACATCATCACGAGTCTGATACGGAAAATGATCCGCACTCACCGCGCTTCCGCGGATTCTGGTGGGCGCAGATCGGCTGGCTCTTGTTTGAACGCCCCGAGCCCGCCCCGATGCGCGACTTCGAGAAGTTCCCCGAACTCCGTTGGCTCGACCGTTGGCATCTCTTGCCTCCGGCACTCCTTGGATACGCGTGCCTGCGCCTTGGTGGATGGACGACCTTCTTGATTGGCTTTGTGTGGTCGACTACGTTTCTCTGGCACGGAACCTCAACGGTCAACTCGGTCGCCCACTCGGTCGGCATCCTCCTGAAGAAGATTGAACCGTTTCTTCAGAGGCATCGCTGGCTCCGTCCGTTTGTCGCTATCCTCGGCTACCGCCGGCACGAGACGTCCGACACAAGCGTAAATAGTCCGATTCTGATGCCGGTCCTGCTTGGTGAAGGGTGGCACAACAACCACCACAAATACCAAGGTTACGTTCGCCAAGGCGAGCGTTGGTGGGAGATCGACATCGCGTTCTACATCATCTGGTTCTTGCAGCTACTCGGCGTGACCAAAGACCTCCGGTTGCGTCGAAGTACTTGAGCTTGTTCGGGCGGCGACTCTGCGAGTCGCCGCCCCTTTCTTTTCTTGGTAAAAATCGGTAGAATAACAGCGCGTTTCAATATATTCCCGGGTCGTCTAATGGTAGGACAGCGCCCTTTGAAGGCGTGAATCGAGGTTCGATTCCTTGCCCGGGAACAAGCAATGCTATGAAAAAGCCTCGACATATTACGCGCGATAAAGCGGAATCGATTTCGTTTGATAAGGCGACGACGAGTCCGGCTGATGTGGCTGCGTATTTTGAAATCGAACAAACGGCTAAGGGTGTAAAACTATACAGTGCTCTTGTAAGCGAGCAAGAGATTCTCGAAGAGATTTCAACTAATGAGGTGTACTTTATTAAAAAAGGTGGCGATATCGTCGGGTATACCTCTTACCAGCTTACATCTGACGGGAGTGCGTATCTGGGTGGATTAGTTATTAAACCAGAATACCAAAGACAAGGCATCGCGCGTAAAGCGATTGAGTTCCGCCTTAAGCGCGTTCAGGATATTCCACGAGTTTGGTTAGTCACTCATCCGGAGAATATAAAAATAATTCACCTGTATGAGTCGTTTGGATTTACCGTAACGGAGCGCAAAGAGAACTATTTTGGCGACGGTGAGCCGAGACTTGTACTGACGAAAGTGAAATAAAAAACGGCCCGTCTTCTTGCGAAGAACGAGCCGGAAACACGAACCCTACCAGGTGATGACCTGCGAGGGACCGCGCAGATACTCCACTAACAGGCACCTACCCATCGCCTTCGCGAAGCGCTGCGACGAAAACTCGCGAGGAGCGACGACGGCTTGTGCGCCGACGCGCTTAGCCAGATCCAGGCACCCGGTAATGTCGATTGAGTCGTGGTGAATGAATTCGAGCAGAGTCCACCTGAACTGCCGCTGCAGTATGGCAGACTCCTCGTGCTGAACTCCTCGCCACGAGGGACTTAGCACGAGCACTTTGACCGCTGCCGCCGCCTGAACCATACCGACCTCCCTGCGTTTGATACTTTCCCCAAAAACAGTTTTTAACAATACTCGCCCACTCATCACTCGTCAATATATCTAAAATCTACGACCCAACCACCATACTGCCGCGGTGGCGCACATACCCTTGACATATATTTGAGTAGTCAAGTATAATGCAAGTATATGCACACAACTCATCAATCACTTACTTGTATTATGAAACTTGCTAAGCTCCAGGCTTCAATCACCCGTAAATTCGACGGGCGACTTGGTGGCGGACTTGGCCTGACCGACCTGATTATTCTCTATACGCTTAGCCAAAATGCCGAAGAGAAGATGCGCCGGATTGATTTAGCTGAAGCGATTGGACTGACCGCCTCGGGTATCACCCGCCTACTCGCACCGATGGAAAAGATTGGACTTATCAAGCGGGAAAAAAATACTGCAGATGCACGCGTAAGCTTTGTGGCGCTTGCCAGTGGCGGTAAACGACTCCTCGAAGAGCGAATTGAAAAAGCGGAAATGCTCTCGGAAGAAGTTATCTCCCCTACCCTTGGGAAGAAGATTGATACACTCTCCGAGATTCTTGATGAGATTAAAAAAACCGGAGTGTAGCTATGGCGTACTTCGTCTATATCCTCGAGTGTGCTGACGAGACGCTCTATACTGGCATCACTACTGATTTAGCGCGGCGCCTTGCTGAACATAAAAATGGCTCTGGCGCGAAATACACAAAAAGTCATGGCGCAAAAATAATCCGTTATAGCGAACGCAAGAAGACGCGCAGTAGTGCGAGTAAACGAGAAGCAGCGATTAAAAAACTCTCTCGTGAGGAAAAAATAAAACTTATTAATCAAAAAGAGGCGTAACGCCTCTTTTTGATTAAGCTATTATTGCGCAAGTGCACCGATCTGAAATGTAGCGAGCTCGTTTTCTTGGCGTGGGCGCCCGCCGTGCTGATCAACAAAAGCGGTCGTACCATCTTTGCCGCACAGGCCTAGAATTGCTCCTTCACCTCCCGGGTGCTGGCTAATCCAGCTTGTTAGATCGTATACGTTGCCACGAATAACGGTGTAGCAGCTCATCGCGTCTTTATGAGTCGCAACTTGAGCCATGGTAAAGGTCTTGCCTGTCGCATTTTCTGATGCGGGTTGCTTTGAAGCAGTATCTCCGTTAGCGCCTGGATTTGTCGTTTCAACTGGCGCAGAGGTTGTGCCACCCTGGTTAGCCGTTGGAGTCGGAGTTGAAGTCTTCGTAAATGACCAAATACCATAGCCTACTGTGACAAGTATAAGAAGCCAAATAATTTTTTTCATATAGTCATTAGTATACTGATTTTTCCTTGTCAGCCAACCCCCGCAACCAGCGCCGTCCTGCCACAACCGGCGCAATTGTCTTAAGTCTTTTCTTGCAATCCTAGGGCCTCTCCTCTAAGCGTAGCCTAGATGCGAGAGCGCCTAAGATTTCAGTTCTTAGAATCCCATTCCCATGCCCATACCACCACGGTTCATTTTCCCACTAAGAGAACCCTTACCGGCGGTCATTTTTGTTTGCATCGCTTTTAAGCGACGATCAGCTTGTGCTTGCGTAATCGTGCCCTTTGCAACTAACTGACTAAGCTGCTCTTTCATTTGAGTATCACGCTCGGCCTGCATACGCGTTTTTATATCAGCTTCGCTTAGACCTTTTTCGGCAATAATCTGCTTGAACGTTTTCCCATCGGCCCACGCCTCTTTTACATCGGCGACGCTAATACCAAGGATCTTCGCCTCGTTCTCAAACATTGTTTGCTGGCGCTGACTAAGCTGCTCAGGAGTAAGAATAGGATTGCTACCAAATAGACCATGGGCTGAAGCAATAGTTGTCCCAAGAAGTCCAAAACTAAATACAGCTGGTATAAACGCATACGCGATAATTTTATTTCTCATTGTTATAATTAGTTACTTTATAAGTGCAGCACTGTACGCTTTTGCGCCGAGAGAGAAGAGCCCATCTGCGCACCAGTAGCTACATAGAGTAGTACAACTCATTTCAAAACTTCTTTCACGAGTAATCAAAAAGAGCGGAGGCGCCGCACCCTCTCGAAATCCGGCGATGTCCGCTCTTATCAGGTAATACAACCTTCGATTATTTTTCTTACGTTATTTCTCGTGACGGATAAACATCATCTGACCCATACCTGGCTCGATACGACGAACGCCAATCGCCTCGATGGTATCAGTCGCTCGCCCACCAAACACAATCACTAAATCGCTCGTAGCAAAACTTACTTCAAACGGAAGCCTGGTGTCGTCATTAATGAGCACATTCGTAGTCGAACCTCGACGATCTGACATAATAAATCCGTTATTTAGTATTTGAATAATCTGGCCTGGATGAATATCGCTTAACTCACGCTCACCCTGCCGATAGAGTGGAGCAGCAAATGGAATCTTTTTTTCTTGAGCGAATCGGCCGATACGTACGTGAATCGATGTCTGCGCCAATACAACTCCGCCGACAATAGTGATAATCGCCACTCCTAAAATCGAATATACCAACGGTTGTTTGTATGAGTATTTCCGCAGCAAGATTTCAAATCCGATAATCAAAGCGACGCAGAAAAAGATAAGCACCCAAGGAAGTGCGAGGATAAACGCGAGCCAGCCACTTAGTCCGAACGCTGGAGCAAATAACGCACCAGACTGCTTGAGCATAAAAATTATTAAACTCGCGATGAACAACACTAAAAGTGCAAGGATAATTCCACCGATAATTGCTATAATCGCCTGAACTACAAAGTGCCACTTTGGCCGCATCTTAACATCGCCGCATTTTACAGCTTCGATGACATACTCACGGATTGATTTTTTAGATTGCGGATTAGATTCCATGTTTTTGTACAATACTTCCCAGGAGCACCTTCCCTCGCTTAAGCCTGACTCCGACCGTTGCGATTGGTATCTGTAGCACTTCGGCAATCTCCTTGTAGTCGAGCTCTTCTAGGTAATACAGCACCAGCGGGTCTTTATATTTCGCGTCGAGCTTATCCAGGGAGGACTCGAGCAGCTTGCGGATCTCATTTTGATTAGCTTGCTCATCTGCAGTCTCCTTAGCTGCCGGATGAGGCAAGAGCGTATCAAAATCAAATGAGAACACGGGACTGCGCGTACGTTTTTTCATCGCGTTCACAAGCTCATTATGAGCAATGCGGTATAGCCATGGCGAAAATCTTCGAGACGCGTCAAAGCTCTTCATATTCATATACGCCTTAATAAAAATATCTTGTACGATATCTTTACTGTCATCGCCAATAAACAAAAATCGCCGTGCGTAACGGGTCATCTTCGCCTCGTACCGTTCGATTAATTTTCCAAATGCATCGGCGTCGCCCTGCTGCACTGTCTTGGCGATCTGCTCGTCAGTAAGCTCGGCCATGTATATATAGTACATCGATTATACCGCCAATCTTTCACTGGGCAACACGCCGATATCGCACTATACTAATTTATATGAATCATGAAGTTGTTGTGTTTGGCGGCGGCTGCTTTTGGTGTACTGAAGCAGTTTTTCAAGATCTCAAAGGTGTTATCTCGGTTATGCCGGGCTATGCAGGCGGAACAACTCTTCATCCGGACTACTATAGCGTAAATACTGGTGAAACTGGTCATGCGGAGGTACTCCAGATTACATTTGATCCAAGCATTATTTCGTTTACCGACTTACTGACGGTCTTTTTTGCTACTCACGACCCAACCACACTCAACCGGCAGGGAGCTGATGTTGGCACTCAATACCGCTCTCTTGTCTTATATACAACCGAGAAGCAACGTCGCGAAACGGAGATGTTTATCGAAAAACTCAACGAAGACGGCGAACGCGTCGTCACTGAAGTAAAAAAACTTGTCCAATTTTATCCCGCCGAAGCTGAACATCTTAATTTTTACAAAAATAATACTGACGCCCCCTACTGTCAGGTGGTTATTAATCCTAAACTCAAGAAACTAAAGGAGCGATTCAATCAACTTCTAAAACCTACTTCGAACGCTTCGTAAATTGACTCATACCTCATAAATAGGCATCATACCAGCAGAACCCACTAACAAGGAGTCTGTATGCGCTACGAAGACGCTCTGTATGGGTCGTTTGATGTCCCGAGCTTGATGGTGCCGCTCATCGCGACCCCGCAAGTACAGCGGCTCAAGCGAATCTCTCAAGATGTCGTTCCGACGAAGGTGATGCCTTGGCGCCCTCCGAACCGGTTCGAGCACTGCATGGGCGTGATGCGGCTGGGTATGGAGGTGCTGCGGGTTAACCCAGACCTCCCCATCTCTCCCGCCCTCTTCCTCTCGGCTGCACTTTTGCACGACGCGGGCAATTGCGCTCTTAGCCACTTGGCGGAGCCGTTTCTGCGCGAGCTAACCGGCAAGGATGGCGAGTCATTTCTGTCCGACATCATCGCCGCAACACCGGCTCAAGACGCACTGGGCGAAATGGGCGTTTCGGTCGACGAGGTCGTCGCCTTTGTTACCGGAGAAGCTCCACCCTACTCGCTCGTACTCAATGGAAGCATCGACATCGACAACCTCGATAACGTGAATCGGTACTGGCACGCCGTATATGGCACCCGGCGTTTCGACGGCCTCCGTCTCGCTTCCGCCTTCCGATTCCAGGATGGCGGCTGGACACTCCATATTGACTCGCAGCGCGAAGACAAGCGCTGGCAAGCGGCGCGCGAAGCGGTGTACGGTATCATCTACGGCAACTCTCACCTCGCCGCTTCGATGATGCTCTATCGTGCGCTGGCGATCGCATTTGAGCGTGGAGAGATCCTGCCGGACTTCTACTTTCTTGATGATGAACAAGCGATTAGGCTGCTGCGCACGCTCAATCCGATGAGCGCGAAACTCATCGAAGCGCTTCTTGGTTACCGCCTCCACTCCGAAATCTTCACGTATCAAACGGCGCAACCGTCCGAGCGCCTCAAGAGGTACGCGCAAAACTGGAATGCGCGCAGCGAACTCGCAGATGAGGTGGCGAGTGAGTTCCACCTCGATCCGGCGGATGTGTGCGCGTATATTGGCAAGGGGCGAGATCGTCGCAAGATCAATCTTCCCCTGATCGGTACCGACGGGAGGAGGCTCCTGGACACCGAGGAGCACCCGAACATCTACCGTGTACGCGTTTACGGCGCACGCGCACTCGCGAAGCGTCGCGAGAAGCTCGCCGAGTTTCTGCACACGACCGTCCTGTAAGTACCCGCCCCGCGGCACACGCTGCCCGGGGCTTTTTATTTATAGATTTATTGCGCTTTAGGGCATATACTACTTCTATATGAAACACGATGATGAACTTGATCCACTTCTTAAGAAAGTGGCACGCGAAGGTGGCACGGAGATGCCATTCACTGGAAAATATGTTGATGAAAAATCCGCTGGCGTCTATAAGTGTGCGATTTGCGGCAATATACTTTTCTCTTCAGATACCAAATTTGAGTCAGGAACCGGCTGGCCAAGCTTCACGAATCCGACAAATCTTACGCACATCACACTCAAGCCAGATAACGATGGAAGCGGACGAACAGAGGTGCTCTGTAAAAATTGTAACGCCCACCTCGGTCATGTATTTGATGACGGGCCGGCTACACAGGGCGGGAAACGTTACTGCATCAACTCTGTCTGTCTCGAATTAGAAAAGAAAAAATAAATACAACTCACCCTATGTCTTACAAACTTATCATCGCCGGACTCATCATTATCATTGGAGGGTATTTTGTGGCGACGAACCTCCCCGCCGCACCTACTTTTAATCCGCTCAACGCGACCTATACGCTCAATGGTCGCCAAACAACACTCCTGAATGGATATGCTGAAGAACCTATCACTTCGGAGCTCGTAGGAAAGATTATTACCCGAGTTTTCGGTGAGCCAGTTTTGGGTGACATAAATGGTGATGGCACGCCGGATGCGGCTCTTATGCTTACCCAAGAGATGGGTGGAAGTGGCGCCTTTTTCTACGCGGCAGCAGCGATCGCCTCATCATCCGGCGCGCTTGGCACTAACGCTATTTTCCTCGGTGATCGCGTCGCTCCGCAAAACATCGAGATTCGTGACGGTCAAATCATCGCTAACTTTGCCGAACGTAATCCTGGCGAGCCGATGACCACCCGTCCATCTCTTGGGGTGAGTGCGTACATTACTTTTGTAGACGGCAAGCTCCAAGAAATTCTCAACGACTAATATGTCCCCTGCTCTTGAGTCATTTTTTAGCTCGGCTAGGCCACTCATAAACGATATCGAACTCCTCGCCCAAACCTATCACCTCACCAGCACGGTGTGTATTGACCACATTGGCTATGACTGTGGCAGCCGTGCCGAATTTGAGTTAATTCGCACAATGTTTGAGAGTGAAAGTGAGTTTATCTACCAATCGATCATCTCCTCGCGACCAATCGCGATTATCAAGTTTAAGACTCCGCTTATGACAAAGCTTGGGCCTCTGTTCTATCTCGAGCTATGCGATCAAAAACCAATGGGAACGCAGGTATCTGGATTTGATCATATCGAGCTCGCGCCTTTAGATGGCTCGTATGATGAGCTTATCCAAACCCTCCGCGCGGCTCACTGCCCAATTGAGCAAAAGGTCCGCCCACACCATACCACCTACGACTTATCAGTACCTCATGGAAAAGTTCGCTTTGAGCCAGAACTGCTCATAACTAAAATTAAGCGTGAAGAGATGAAATAAAAAAACGGCGGGAGATTACCTCTCCCACCGCGCGATGATGTTGCGAATCGTGTACTCGGGCACGCAGTGCCCGTTTTCTCGCGTACGCCGAACCAGCTCGGCGACCGGCAAGCTCGGCATCACGATGATCTGCACCCGATACCCCTGTGTGCGCGCCGCCTCGATGTATCGCTGATACTCCCAGCGTTGCGAGTTGCAGTTGTCGACGATGACCAGCTCCACACCCAGACGCAGACTTCGCACAAACGCCTTGAAGTTCCTCTCGTGGAACTCGGGGAGTCGCTGCGGGTCGAACCTCCGCTCCCGCTCGAAGTACTCGTCGGTCGAGTGGATCGCCACTCGGTCGTAGAAAAACCGAGCTCTGTCAGCAATCTGTCGCGCCATAGTCGACTTACCCGAACCGGGCTCGCCCCGCATGATGACAACCCGCCGACCGATGCTGCAAACCGCCGCTCGCACCGGATCCCAATCGAGGCACTGGGTCATTTTTCACCTCATGGTTGCTGTATCTATTATGCCTTAAATAAATTAATTTGTCAAATAAAAAACACCGGGCGTACATCACCCGGCGTTTTTATAGTATGCTTACTACTTTTCCCGTAGAACTAGCCCACCTTAGAACCAAGCTTCGGAAACTTCGCAACCAACCAGTTGTCTAAGCCAATCACCCTGCCAGCACGAACACTGCTTAAAAAGATGAGTGCGAGTGCGTAGATAATATGGTCGTCAACAATATACGAGTGCGCATCCGGCATCGGGAAGCCAAGTGGCAAGTAGTAGAGCACCATCAAGATCGCTCCTAAGATGGAGATGAGGCGAACGCCAAGACCGAGCATCAGCGAGATTCCAAGAATAGTTAGTCCCCATGCGTTGATAAAGTTTATAAACGGTAACATCGCTGGCGAAGATAACCATTGATAGAATCCCGTAAACAACTTAGCACCTTTAAGATACCCTTCGGCTGACCAAGCTGGCGCGAGCAACTTAGTAATACCCGCGTAGAAGAACAGCCACCCGAGGGCGAAACGAAGCAAGAATAATGAGATTCGTTGTGTTTTTTCCATATGATTTGTATATATCTTAAGTATACCTGATTTATGAGTGCGCTACCTTTCGCTTTTCTGTGGCTGGAATTGTTCCGAGTTCTTTTTCGATTTCCTCCGGCACTAGATGGAGATTACATTTTGAACACATCCCCGGCCCCTGCTTCCGCACCTCAAGGTGCATCCAACAGACATAATTTTCTTCTTTTGTTTTTTTCATATGCACGATATAGAAATTAATAATGAATTCTGAAGTTTTTCTATCGTGCAGGGCTTAGCTCGTGGAGTGCGAGCCATTCACGTAAATACTTTGGGCAAAGCAACCGTAAGCGATCACGTACTAACCAATAAGCGTGATATCTATCCTGACTAAAGAATAATAAAACCACCTTGCGGTGGCCTGATATAAGCAAAGCTCCTGCGAGAATCATCGCCCCAATAATGAGCGTAATCATCTTTGGAGCCTCCGCGGTCGACATTTTGCGGATCGCGTTAAAGTGAAAGTCGAGCGACTGTGCTGCACCCGTGGCTGCATCAGAATCACACATCACCCCTTCGATTGTTGAGGCGATGCACTTAGTTGTACTGACCGCAAGCGGGTTGTGGTTGAAATTTGAGATAAAGCCAAGGGCCGATACCTCGATAGCGCCAACTGATAGGATTGCTATAAGCAGGGCTTTCATATTTGAGATAATACCACATAATCTATTTTTTGTGTAGAGGCACCCTCTTTGGGCATTCTCTTTCTATATTGACATTATCGCTTAATTCTTCTATAATATATTTAGTTCTGATTTTTCAACCTGGAGACCTTTCCGATGAAAGTAATGGACAGTTCGGTTGTCGAGCGTATCGTCGAGGCGGACTTCACGGGCAAGCAGCTCGTGGTCATCTCGCGCGGTCGCGAGACGGACGTCTCGATCGAGGCGAAGATCGCCCGGACCGAGCGACAGGGAGACGGCCTCGTCTTTCACCTGCAGTCTGGCGCCATGCAGACGGTGATGGGCGTGACTGACGAGGACGAGCCCAAGCCGACCCCGTCGACTGCGGTGCGCGCGTTCGTCGCGTTCGTCGATATGCGGCCGGAGATCCGGGAGGGCGACGAGGTCTACCTCGGGCATCTCCCTGACGCGACCATGTACGACAAGGCGGGCAACCGCCTGCTCATCGGCGAAGCGACCATCTTCTGACTGTCGCCCACCACAATCCGCAAGGATGGGGTGGGCGTTTTTCTTTTAAAATCAAAGTGATACCATTAAGAGATGGAACGCCTCCACCACGCCCTGCGTGGCTTTACTAAACTCTACTTCCCTATCTTATTCGCCTCACTGTTTGTTGGCGTCAATTTTAGTGAGCAAACGATTCACCTCGCTCCGTACAGCACACACCTGTTAGCACTTATCTTCTTTTTGGCAGCTTTAAAAATTGATTTAAAGCAACTCATCTCGTACCTCAAAGACCGCAAAATGATGTTCGAAGTGAACATCTTTATGCTGATAGCACTACCGACCGTTGTATACTTTATTACCAACTGGATTTACCCAGAGCTGACCATCGCACTGGTTCTTCTGGCGACGATGCCATCTGGCATGACTGATGCGCTGCTTTCTGAAATCGCCGGCGGCAACAAGAATCTCGCACTCGTATTTACGGTCTCGACCTCTCTCCTCGCCCCATTTACCATTCCGCTCATGCTCAAACTGCTTCTTGGCGCAGCGGTGGTTGTTCCTTTTATGGATATGGCGATATTGCTAGGCAAGGTCATCTTTGTTCCGTTTATCATCGCCAACCTCTTAAAAATGATGTTCCGTAAACAAATCGACGAAGCGTATGACTGGTTTACGCCAGTTTCGATCATCCTGCTCGCACTACTCACGATTGGGATTGTCGCCAAACAGTCTGACATCATTCGCAGTGCGTTAGTTGGTGGCAAGCCGATGATCTATTTGGCGCTTCTTTTCACGTTCTTTATTGGCATTCACCTTATCAGCTACTTGATGGTGTTTTGGCGTAATCACACTGACCGTATCGCAATTACTATCTGCTCAACGTATATGAACGTGACGCTCGCTATTTATCTTGCCGATAAGTTTTTCACCGGAACAAATGTCGTCGCCCCGGTTATTTTAGCAATTCTCCCGTGGTCGCTCCTGCTTGTTCCCTTTAAGGCGATTGTCGGTCATATCAAAGAACAAGAAGCGTAGTGCGTATGAGCGACTCTCTCTCCCAGATTGAGCGAGCGATACAGAAAGCTCGTAATCCCAAAAAGGCCTCCACACTCCAGCGATTTTTCAAAACTGGCCCGGGTGAGTACGGTGAGGGTGATATATTTTTTGGACTTACAGTCCCTGTTTCACGCCGCATCGCCAAAACCTACCGCACACTTGGCTTCCCTGGCATTCGTAAGCTGCTCGCCTCTCCTGTACATGAAAAGCGCCTGATCGCGCTTCTCATCCTCGTTGATCGCTATCAGCATGGTGATGCGCAAACACAAAAGGCAGTATTTGATTTCTATATCAAACACCTTTCTCGGGTTAATAATTGGGACTTAGTTGATACTTCGGCAGATAAGATTATTGGGGCGCAGCTATTTAAGTCTTCAAGCGCGCCACTTCTTACCTTTGCCCGCTCAAAGAGTCTCTGGGAGCGACGCATCGCCATCTTGTCTACGTTTTATTTCATTAGACAAAATATGTTTGAACCAACACTCGCGATTGTCGAATTTCTCCTCCAAGATACGCATGACCTTATTCACAAGGCGTGTGGCTGGATGCTTCGCGAGGTTGGTAAACGAGACAAGTCAGTCGCGCTAGACTTTCTCCGCGAGCACAAAGACCAGATGCCCCGCACTATGCTCCGTTACGCGATTGAGCGCTTTACGCCAACAGAAAAGAAACGGCTGATGTATACTTAACCTCATATGAATATTCACCCGATCCTCGTTCATTTTCCGATCGCGCTCCTCACTCTCTACGCAGTCTGCGAGCTCATTCCATTAAAAGCACTCACCCGCCAGACGTATTGGTTTTACGTAAAAGCAGTCCTTGTAATAACGGGTACTTTGGGCGGTGTAGCGGCGTATTTAGCCGGCGAAGCTATTGAGGATCAGTTTAAAACTGCATCACTTTCTGCATTAGTCGAAACACACTCGACGTTCGCCCTTATTTCGATTCTTCTATTCGCCGTGCTCGCGGTTGCGTACAAAATTACTTGGATCAATCAGTCATCCCTTGGACCGCGCCTTCAAACAAACTCGTTTTGGCGCCTCGCAACTCGCCTCGCGAACCTCGTTCTCAAACCAGCGCTTCGCCTTCCACTCGCTCTTTTAGGCGTGATTGCGGTTACTATCACCGGCGCGCTTGGCGGTGTGATTGCGTTTGGTCCAGGGATCGATCCAGTTGCCACCTTTTTCTATAATCTGCTCGTGAAATAATCTGTATGGAGACCGCGTTCGCCTTTATCAAAGGAGTGGTTATCGGCTTACTGACCGCACTTCCTTCAGGGCCGGTCGGCTTTGTGTGTTTGCGCCGAATATTTACCCAAGGAAGAACTATCGGCTTTATCTCTGGCGTTGGTACGAGCCTCGGAGACGCTGTCTATGCGTTTGTTGCTGCGCTTGGACTCGCCTCACTCGCCCAAACCGTCCCCAACGGCGAACTCTGGATTAAAATGATTGGTGGTTTTTTCCTTCTTATTTTTGGTATTCGTATTATGTTTTCCAAGCCGGTTGAGTTTGGTAATTCGGACACTTCAGTAAAAAACATTACTTCCGCTTTTTCCTCGGCGCTTGTTCTTACGCTCGCTAATCCAACTATTATCTTTTCCTTCGCCGCACTTTTTGCCGGCCTTGGACTACTCGGCTCGTCTGATAACTATGGATTTGCAGGTGCACTTTCGGGCGGAATCTTCCTCGGTGCTATCTCTAGCTGGTTCTTAGTTAGTCGACTTGAGCAAGCGTTTCGTAATCGACTTACTCCAGCTGGATTAAAGTGGATTGATATCAGTATTGGCTGTATCGTTTTTGGCTTTGGTCTCGCCGCACTTTTCAGCTCCCTGACCTAGTCAGCCATTTTCCTTCAATACAAAAAGCGCCACGTTGCTTACACAACGTGGCGCGCTAAAACCCAAGACCCTACGCTCGCTTGTCCTTGCGAGCTTCTACGAAGACGAGATCGCAATGCCTAATGCCCGGCAACACCGTACCCCTAAGGATATGATGCGGAAACGGGATTCGCTCTGCGGTCATCGCCACACCCCAACGATAGTACGGCCGATTGGGAAGCGTCCGCACACACAACGACTCGATCGGGCAGCGACTACACGCATCGCGATACTCCTCGGGCCACAGCGTAGGATTGCGCTGGAGCTCTTTGGCATCGACTAACGTTACGCTCCCGTCGCTGTTCTCCCTCCCGCTATTCTGAAGCTGTTGCGCGCAGAGTTCGCGCGACAACACCCAGACTGCGGGGTTGATGTCCATATGACTGAATCCGTTTTTCGCGCAAAATCGCTGACTCCAAAGCGCGATTTCGTCAGTCACTCGCTCGGTAATCTGCAGCGCCAGTCGACCGCGCAGTGACTCCTGCTCCGCCTTGCGCGGAATAAATGGCGTAAAACCCTTTGCGTCGATTACGCCCGTCGAAACCAACACGCGGATCGCGTGAAAGTCGACTGGAATCGGTCCAGGAAACTGCGGAATGAGGTTTTTCTCCTGCAGCCAAATTACCAGCAGCGAGAAAATCTTGCGTCTCATTCCCCCAAACGAAACCGTGGTCGGAGCGCGCTTATAGTCGATGCGACGAAACGCCTCTTCGAACTCGGTGACGCCCCAGAACACGTTGCGCAAATCACCACCCCAGTGCCTGGCGAGGGCGAGAGCATTTTGATACCACGAGTTAGCAAACTCCTCGAGCTTGTAGAACGCCTTCTCTTGGCTCTTCGGGCGAATACGCTTTTGTCGAGGGATTCTCAAATCACTCCCCGGCCAAAGCAACGTCTGCGTATGTGTTGGCATACTGCCGTTGAGGTTTTTTGCCTTCACGACCTGGATGAACTTTTCGGCGATCTTTTCAGCAGTCCAGCTACGAGCCACCTCGTGCGGATCGTACACCTCGGGATACGCTTCCCAAAGCGACCAGAGCCACTTAAACGGATCTTCGCTGACTACGCCACCCCGCTGGGTGATCGCAGCAAAAAAGAACCAACGTGCGGCAGCGATTGGGTCTGCCGGAAGCGGGTACCTATCTTGCGGGAGCGTAATGTCCGTAAAGATGCCCTTTTTGTTGCGCCAGTAGTCAGTCAGAACAGTAAAGAGCTTGAGCGCACGCTCTTCATTGAACCTAAGAAGACTCTTCTTACCCATAGCGCCTCCTGTCGGCATTGCCGAAAGAGATAGTACTAAGAACTACCGGGAGTCTACCAGGAACCGAGCTTATTCAGCAACTTTTTACAGCTTACCTAAATCCAGACGATCGGTTATCGCTATTTTTTCGACAAACTCCTTCATGTGTGAGACGAGAACTAGAGCGCCATCGTACTTACTTAACGCTTGCGCGATGATTGGCAGGTGGCGGAAGTTAACGTGGTTAGTCGGCTCGTCTAAGATCATCAATCCCGGGCGCTGTAATACAAAACGAGCGAAGCAGAGCAGTCCTTTTTGCCCTTCAGAAAGCGAACCGACACGGTTACGCAATAAGTGCTCGTCGAGCAGGAAGTGTCCGGCGGTTGCGCGAAGCTGCTGGTCAGTTCCATCAGTCATCACATCAGCAAGTGTTTGATATACTGTTTTTTCAAAATCTAAATCAGAAAAATCCTGGCTATAATAGCCAACGCGTACCCCCTGACTAATCTCTCCGCCCTTGGCCTTGCCACGCGCAAATGCATCTAAGAAACTCGTCTTACCAATACCGTTTGGTCCGGTAATCAAGAGCTTGGTTTTACGTTTGAGCAGCTGACTTACTTTTTTACTTACCGCCTTGTGATTTTGAACAACACTTACTGCGGAGATAGTCGCGATTACATCGCTCCAGTCTTGCGCAGGAATCACGAAGTCCTTAATCGTTTTATCCTCCTGGCGCATATCTACGATCTGCTCTTCGAGCTCTTCGATCGCCTCGCGCATTTTGCGGGCGACATCACGCATATGTCCTCCTTTTTGTGCGAAGAAGTTCATCTGCTCTTTGCGGTTTGAGATATCGCGCATCAACGTCGCGTTTTTCTTACGCTCACGCTCAATACGTAAGGAGATCTCCTCTACTACATCCAAATAGTTGCCGACATACTGCTCGATCTTGTGCGTAAATGAATCCAGGTATAAGACGCCGTGCGTGAAAGCGTTTAAAAAGTGCGCGTCATGAGAAATAACGATACAGGTTTTCGGATAGTCGGCCAAAAACTTCGTGAGGTGCTCGATACCTTCGACATCGAGGTTGTTTGTCGGCTCATCAAGCAGCAAGATGTCTGGCTTTTGAATAATCGCGTAAGCGAGTAAGAGGCGGGCCTTCTGTCCGCCGGAAAACTCTCCCATCTTCTTATCAAGGTTGGCGCGTAAGTTTACAATCTCAAGCACCTCTTCGATGCGTGGGTCAAGATCATACACCTTGCGATCAAATGCGGTCGCAAACCACTCCTGAACAGTCATCTCGAGCTGGTCACGCGGAATCATCTGCTTGGCGATACCAATCGTAGCGCTCTTTTTGATATTGATTTCTCCGTCTTCTGGCTCAAGGGTCTTTAAAATAAGCTGAAACAATGTCGACTTCCCTGCACCATTTTGCCCCATTAACGTAATTTTAGCTCGCTCACGAATTGAAAAACTAACCGCATCAAGAATCGGCTTGTTGTGCCCATATCCAAACGAGACCTCGTTAAAACGAAGTACTACGTCGCCATGGTCGTATTTTGTCTGCTGTTTTTGAGCTGATTTTGCCTCTTGAGCCATAGAAATGAAAGACCTGGCGCAAACGCCAGATGTTTTTTAAGAATATCAGATTTTAGCAAATTAGTAAAGAAAACTGCTGGAATTTCGTCGCTAAATCATCTATACTTGCTCGTATGAAATACCTCAAATCAATCGTTTATCTCTTAGTTATTATCGGCCTAGTTAGCTTGTTTGCTTGGATTTTCGGCAAATCCGCAGCACCTGATTACACTATTAACGCCGACTCACAGGCGATTATCCAGCAATTAAAAGAGCTGAATAAGCTCGAGACCGCCTCATATCAGATTGAAAAGGTAATTGATGCGGGAACCAATGGAGGCGCGTTTAAAGACTTTTTCTTTGGCGACCGCATCCTCTTAGTTGCTAATGGCAGCGTAATTGCCGGATTTGATTTCAGCAAACTTGCTACAAATGCGGTTGCTATCGATGGAAAAGTTTTGCGCATCCAGCTTCCCCCAGCTGAAATCCTTAACGCCTCACTTGATAACTCAAAGACGCGCGTCTACGACCGTAAGGTCGGTATCCTTACTAGCGGCAATGCGAATCTCGAGAGTCAAGCGCGTGCAGCAGCCGAGCTAAGCATTCGTAAGGCGGCTTGCGACGGCGATATTCTTGGCAAAGCTTCTGACTACGCCGGCAAATCACTCGCACATCTTTTTGAAGCAGCTGGATTTGTTAGTGTGCAAGTTGTAATCCCGGAAGCTGGCGTCTGTAAATAGTTCTTGCGTTTGTCTGTGATTTATATACAATAAAAACTCGTTCCACTTTTGGAGGGCTCCTCTATGTGCGGTGGCTGCAACCCCAGGGCTGGCGTCGATTGTCAGCGCCCGACCGCCCCTACCAAGAAACCTTCCCTCAAGCCTAAGGCGAAGAAGCCTAAGAAAGGAGATCGGAAGAGGCACGACAAGGACAAGTAGGACTGTTTTGTCGGCCGCTGCACCCCGTGTGTATCGGCCGATTTTTTATAAATCGATTGCGGAGAGAAAACTCTTAAGTTCCCTGCCCGCCAACCTACGATACTGTCCCGGCTTTAAGTCGCCGAGTTTGATATTCATAATACGAACGCGCTTTAGGTCTTCAACCTCGTTTCCAAGCGCGGTAATCATACGCTTAATCTGATGACGCTTACCTTCGGTTAGTGCGATTGAAACGCTTTGCGCCCCCTCTTCGCCCTCTACTACGGCGGGCTTGGTAATACCGTCTTCAATTTTTACTCCTTTAGCTAATCGAGTAAGGTCTTTTGAACGGAGCGGGCGTTTTACTTTTACCCAATACTCTTTTTCATGATCATATTTTGGGTTTAACAATCGGTCGGTCACGCGTCCATCATTAGTAAGCAAGATTAATCCGTGCGAGTCTTGGTCAAGACGACCGATTGGAAATACGCGCTCGGGAATATCAATGATCTGGCCAATATCTTGCTTGCCTTCAGCCGCGCC
This sequence comes from uncultured Candidatus Saccharibacteria bacterium, assembly GCA_964394435.1. GTDB lineage: Bacteria > Patescibacteriota > Minisyncoccia > UBA6257 > 1-14-0-10-44-23 > CAYMXN01. The sequence continues at coordinate 89,376 of CAYMXN010000003.1, read as the reverse complement.
ACCGTGCGTCATTATGCCAACTGGTTTATTAAACGCGTAATAAACGTAGCTCTTTTGCACTTCCTTTTGAACCACCTCATCAACAGCGACGACATCTGACTCACTCACCTTATCACCTAACTGCGCGAGCCGCCCATTAATTGTTACTTTGCCGGCCTGAATAAGCTCGTCTGCACCGCGACGGGTTGAGTATTTATGCGCGGCTAAGTACTTATTGATGCGCACTGGGTAGTTGAGCTCTTCCATAGTTTTCCTATCTTACCCTACATACGCACTATTGACAATAGCGGAAAAATAAACTATTATAGGCACCTGCTTCGTTACCCGCCCTTTCTCTTTCGTGGAGGTCTCCCGGTGTCTCTCCGAGCTCAAAAAATCACGCTTCGCAAGTTGCCGGTAGCAAGAATGGAAGTAGTCTTGCGCTGTCACAACGGTGGCAAGATCGAGATTACGCTCTATGATCCGGCGAACAAGCCGTTCGAGGTGATCATGCTCACCCCGCCGCCGGGGCAGACAGTCGTTCCCGAACGAACGATCGCTACGATCGTTTTCTTCTACAAGCTTCGAGAGTACGAGCGCATGTCCACCCTCTGCCCCGACTGCCAGAAGAAGATGGAAGCCTTCGCTCACCCCGTGGTGAGTGCACATCCCCTGTCCTCCCTCGGGGAACACTGGGATCCGGTCTCCTGCGTCGGCTAGCCGTCTCCCCGCCGCCATCACTCCCCTGCGAGTTTTGGCGGCTTTTTCATTTCCCGAAGGGGAAATGACTCTGAGGGAGCACCCGAAGAGTATTCAATTTAGGCCGGGGGCTCGAAGAAGTATTTTCCCTCCGGAAAATGAAAACCGGCGGACACCACGAAGGCGCACGCCGGCGACTGACTAGCTAGATAACCTGCATTATTCGCTTCAAGGCCCTCCACTCGATTTCGCGAATCTGCCCCGAACCGATTTGACGATAGAAGCGAACGCGCGTCCGAAACGTCTCGTCTTCAAATAAAGTGCGCAGAATCTCGAGCGGTACTTCGTACAGGCTCGCACATCGATCGACGCGACCGCTCAGACGCTGCACCGAGCGCTCACGCATATCTCCGAGCGAGGCGGAGATATCAACTCCGCGAGTGACGAGCTCCCGCCCGATCCACGGCGCCGCCTCTCCAAACGGCTGAATGAAAAAGGTCATCTGCTTGACGCTTTCCGCGATTTTTCGCGGACTCTCTTTGATGCTCATCGCATCTCCTTTTCTGGCTTGGGTGGAATTCTAGGGACAAGATTATAATACTTATTATTTGAGAATATGTAAAGCGTTTTCAAAGCCGAACTTTAGGATTATACTAAGGCGCATATGGATACACCTACTACAAACCCCCAGCAGAATCTGAGTAAAAAACAACTCAAGCGCCTCGCCCGAGAGCAACGTAGACTTGAACAGGCGGCTCTTCAGGGACGACGTACTACCGGCCGGATTATTCTCTGGATTATCGTACTGGCCGTACTCTTTAGTATTGGCTATGGCCTTGTCTGGCTCGCCAGCCAGCAGCCAGCAACCACAGGATCCGGACAGACTATTGTTAACGAAGTCCGCGCTAATGACTGGGTCACCGGCAATCCGAGCTCTTCAGTTATCCTAGTTGAGTACTCGGACTTTCAGTGTCCGGCCTGCGGAGCCTACTTCCCGGTACTCCAACAACTCGAAAAGGATTTTGCTAAGGATGTAGCTTTTATCTATCGCCCGTACCCACTCACCAGCATCCACCCAAACGCCTTCCCTGCGGCAGTTGCGGCTGAAGCGGCGGGCAAGCAAGGAGCGTTTTGGCCAATGCACGATTTGCTCTACACGAACCAGGCAAAGTGGTCTGGACTCCTTTCGACGAAGTCTACGTTTGTCGAATACGCGAAAGAGCTTAAGCTTAATGTCGACCAATTTACTGCTGACCTTGGTAGCAAAGAGCTCCGCGCAAAGGTTGATGCGGGTATCGCCGAGGCCGGACGTTTACAGCTTCCAGGTACGCCAACTTTCTTTCTCAATGGCGTACAGATCCAGAACCCTCGCAACTACACAGAGTTCAAGGCGCTTCTCAAACAAACTCTAACCGGCTTACCTACCAATGCGAAATAAACGAATTATCATCGCGATGATGCTCCTTGGTCTTATCGGAGCTTCGGATGCTGGCTACTTAACTGCTAAGCACTTCTTGGGTACACCCGTTCCATGTGCGATCGTAAATGGTTGTGAAACAGTTCTTACGAGCTCGTACGCAATCATCCTGGGCGTCCCTGCGGCACTCCTTGGTGTTATCTTTTACTTGAGCATCCTCATCTTGAGTATTCTCGCTCTCGATACGCAAAGCGAGCGCGTTGTGAAACTTCTCATGCACCTTCCTTGGGCAGGACTTCTCGCCTCACTCTACTTCGTCATACTCCAAGTATTTGTTATTCACGCACTTTGTGCGTGGTGCCTCTTCTCGGCGCTAACCTCTACTACCCTATTTATTCTTGGTCAAATTGTACTGCGCAAAATGAACCAACCGCCTACAGTGACTATCTCGTAGACGATAATAATAAAAAAACCGCCAATGCTGGCGGTTTTTTTATTATCTAAAATGTGGAAGCGGCAGTAAATGAAACCGAGCAGAGCGTAAATACGATTACACTCACCGCCACTAACAATTCGATAAACTGATTACGACTAATCATATGTAATCAGTATACCAAATATAAACCGCCCGAGATACGGGCGGTTTATATGCTACTTAGTGATGACCACCATGCGAAGAACTCGTTACTTCAAGCGGAGCGATCGCGACTGTTTCGCGGCGGCGGCGGAAGAAGATAAGGAGTAAAAGCAAGATGATGACGATAAGCAAGAACCATGGACTGAAGAGAAGCGTGCCGATTGAGGCGAGCGCACCTGCGGAACCAAAGTTATTTCCATTCGTAGTGTTCTGCTGAACTGGGTACTGCTGGACCTGGTTCACGCCAACTAACTGACTGAAGACGCGCTCATTGCTGCGCGCAGTCTCCCCGCCAGCAGTTGCTACCGCACGGATGTAGTACGTGCGACCAACTTCGAGCTGACCAAGGTTGACGCGGTGAACCGTCGAGATAACACCATCGTCTGGGGTGCGATACTCGCTCCCACCAGAAACTAAGCTGTAAACTACATGGCCACGTGAAGGCTTGTTCGTTTCAAACGTCACCACGACATTTGCTCCGAGCACTCCTGCGTAATTAGCAACCGTAGTGCCACAGTTGTTGTAGCCGGTCGTAATCACCTGCGAGTTTACCGGGCAACCACACGCGTTCGTTGAAACGGTCTGGATACCGGTGCTGGTCGTAATAACCGGGTTCTGTCCGTCATTCTGAATCACGACGCTGACAAAACGAAGGTCATCAACCGGAATAACTGGCGGAACATACGTTGAGTTAACACGAATCGTGAAGGTCTGGTTTACTGGGGAGTTGAAGCCGTCAGTGACCGAGATGATAACCGTGTACGTCGAACCAGCCTGATAGCTCTGTGGAATCCACTGCACCAAACCAGTCGTTGGGTTAATCGTCAAACCAGCTGGGCCAGAGATTAAGTTGTACGTAAGTACGTTGTTCTCTGGATCGAGCGCGTTTGCGTCATACACATATAACTGATTTACACTCGCCGAGCTCCCTGCAAAACTGATGAAGTATGGTGGCAAGTTCTGCGTATTGGTTTGGTCATACTCCGAGTTATCGGTATATGAGTAGCAACCTGGGTCGTTTGGATAGTCAACGCGGCCATCGCCATCGTTGTCATAACCATCATTACACTGATAGGTGTAATTTACCTGATCATACTCGCTGTTGTCCGTGTAGCTTGAGCAACCTGGGTCAGATGGGTAGTCTACGCGACCATCGCCATCGTTATCATAGCCGTCGTTACACTGGTAGGTGTAGCTTACTTGATCATACTCCGAGTTATCGGTGTACGAAGAACAGCCTGGGTCTGATGGGTAGTCTACGCGACCATCAGAGTCATTGTCGTACCCATCGTTACACTGGT
>CAYMXN010000003.1:82823-85243 GCA_964394435.1 uncultured Candidatus Saccharibacteria bacterium | reverse complement strand
GAACAGCCTGGGTCAGATGGGTAGTCAACAAAACCATCGGAGTCGTTATCGATACCATCATTACACTGATACACTACTGGGTTGTTATTGCACGAACCAGTAATGCAAGAGCCAAACTCCGAGTTATCGTTTCGGTTGTAGCTTGAAGAGTTATTGGCGTTTAAGTCAGTGTGACAGTCTGGGTCGGTAGCATCTACTTTGCCGTCACCATCATTGTCCGTACCATCAGAACACTGGGCGCTTGAGCTGCCCGTACCAGTGCCACTGTTTGTATTGAACTCTGAATTAAGGCTTGAGTCATACGCACCACTTAACGTTCCACCAACGTGACAGCCAGGGTCGGCGGCATCAATTAAGCTGTCTTGAGCAGGGTCGTTATTAAAACCGTCTGAACACTGGGTAAAGCCCACCGCAGACGCCAAATGAACGCTTACACCAGTAAACGCCACAACTGCGACCACGATAAATGCGATAGATAATAGTTTTTTCATACGGACGTAATATACATTAATATTGCTAAAAAGTCAATGGTTCGGTGGACTCACCACAAGGCGTAATAGATATTAGCGCTATTTCAGCATTTCTTCTATCCGTCTTGTCTTAAGCCTACCCATGACCTGCTACTTATGAGTAATTTCGACAATTACTCTTACCCTCTCATACAAGAGGAGAAAAGGCAAAAGGTTTTTGCACTTTCTTCTTTTGTTGATAGTTCGGCTCAACCTACTGTATAAAATTAGGAGGTAGCGGGCGAACACTTGCGTGTTCGCCCGCTACCAAGCTGGCCGGCGTACCGGCTAGTTCGGAACGATCTCCTCTTCGAGGAGCGCATCGACGGCGGTCGCCCCGTACTCCAGGTCGAGGTCGACGACGTACGTCAACCCCTGCGAACGCACGAGAGTCGTCTGCGGGAGAATCTGGATGTAGGTCTCCAGAGGCCGCGGCCCGGCCGTAGCGTCCCATGCGACGCGGAACGTCGTCCCCTTCTCGATCCACTGCGCCCCCAGATTGAGTGTCTGGCCGTTGTTGAAGTGGATGACCACTCCGTGATAGCCCGGGTTCTTCACCCACTTCTTCGTGGCGCCGTCGAACGTCCAGAGCGGCGTGTTCATCAGATGACTGCCGGTCAAGATGCCGCTGGCCAGTTGAGGGTTTGAACCCTCGGGCCAGCACATCCTCGCCGGATTCATGTACACACCCTCCGCCGGAAAGTCGGCCGGAGGGTTGTCATCGTGGGCATCGAACACCCACGCGGTCCCATCGATCGCGACGCGGTCGATCTGACACGCGCTCGTGGGGTCATTGTGGACCCCGAACCAGATCGTCCCCGACGGCGGCGGATCCACGGGCGGCGGCGTCGGATCGTCCGGCGGACAATCCGGGTCGTCGCTGCGGTAGAAGAGCTGGTAGGTCTCGTACGCAAGCACCGCGCCAGTGACGATGATCATCCAGCACGGAACGCACAGGCCGCCGGCGATCGCGCCGACGATCCCGCCAGCGCCGCAGCCGGCGGAGAGACCGCCACTGAAGAGCACGAGGGCGATCAGGAAGATCGCCTTCACGCCCTTCGGGGCGCGCCACCAAGCCTTCCAAGCCTTGTTGGAATCCTTCACAAACACCTCACTTTTTTGTTGAAGAACTGAAAATCGTGGGTTGACTCCGTGAACGCCTTTTCAAGAGGCTATTCATACCGAGTCTTACCTCATGTACTAGTATAGCATACTTATCTAGATATGTCAAGTATACCTCTTTCTCTGCCTTAAACCCCTTAAAATGCCTATTTATCTAGCTTTTTAGCCTATCAATCGCCCCCCACTACCCCTACCTTCAGGAACCTGCCCAATCCCCTTATTTTCCAACGATTTTCTTATATATTGTCAATATCTCCCCTTTATGCTAATATGGCCAGGTCGGTAGCAAAACGATTACTGATACTCGCAAGAGTATTGGAGGAAAGTCGGGACACTCTCTTTCTAGTAATAGAAAGAAATTGGTAGTGGCTAACCGCCACCAGTAGTAATACAGAGGTGCGAGCAGTGACGCTCGGGCGTGAAAACGCACGAGGATCCTTATCTCAGGCCAATAGGATTAATCCAGCGATAGAGATTACAAAGCTGGGGTGAAACGGCAAAACCCTTACCTGTGTGCAAGGCCGTGTCCCTCGGCAAGCTCGGGACTAGTCCTGAGTGAAACCGAAGGAAGTGCCGCTCGAATCGGTGAGCAATCACTGATCCAGATAAATTATCGTAGCCCGCAAGGGCCAACAGAATCCCGCTTACTCGCTACCGATATCAAAAAACCCGCCAATGGCGGGTTTTTTGATTCGATTCTCTAATTAGTGCTGCTCGCATTGGAACTTAGCTCACTATTGCTAGTTGCACTCTGACACCCCGGATCGCTTGGATAGTCGATTAATCCAT
>CAYMXN010000003.1:0-82723 GCA_964394435.1 uncultured Candidatus Saccharibacteria bacterium | reverse complement strand
CTTGGATAGTCGATTAATCCATCGCTGTCATTATCAATGCCGTCATTACACTGATAAGTATTATTACCACTCCCGGAACTTAGCTCGCTATTGCTAGTTGCACTCTGACACCCCGGATCGCTTGGATAGTCGATTAATCCATCGCTGTCATTATCAATGCCGTCATTACACTGATGGGTTTCGCTCGGCGTCTGATCGGTTGGTGGTGCGAGCTCAACAACAAGTGAGTAGATAAGACCAAATGGCGTCTTTGAGTCTGGGTCTTTTGCCTTTTTCTGATTAACAGCAAACGCAATTTCATTTTCTCCCACCTTCAGCAAGCCAGTAGGAAGCTGGATCGTTGAAACTTTTGTGCAGCTAATTCCCGTTGCCGCGCACTGCGTAAATGGCCCGACCGTATTTGCTGGTGTCACCTCTGCTCCGTTAATGGAAATATTCGAACTGTCATCAGCGGCGATCTGGATACTCGCCTTTGCCGCTAACTGTGGCAAGGTAAACTTTCGGAAGAAATATCCGGTCGTTCCATTGGTCGGTCCGCTGCCCGGCGTACTTGTTTTTACATCATAACTAATCCAGGAGGCGTCTTTGATAGTCGCCCACGCTTTATACTTTGGGATTTTTACTGCGAAGCCAGAAATCTTCTGTTCGCCGGCTGCCGGCTCAATCGTATAGGTTTCTGTCCCGTTACTGACAAACGTCAACGTCACTGGCTTAACGGTAAAGTTAAGTGAGTTGCTAAGCGGCGTACCGTCTTTCGCAGCTCCTACGCGAACTTTATGCACGCCCGTAGCAAGTCCTGGTGGAACGATAAATGTCACACTTGATTTAGTCTGCGCGGTTGCCGGTATTGCTAAATTTCCGTCAAATGAGACGATTGGGTTCTTATCAAAATTATACCCGACGATCTTTACGTTATCGCCATAAGTGGCCTGGCTCGGGCTAATCGAAGAAATAGATGCTGATGAGCCGTTTCTGGAATAGAAGATGGCGGCAAAGCTGCCATCGGCCGTGCCGGTAAATGGATGCGAGGTTAATAATACTGCGGCAAACAGAAATAATGTTGCGGCAAAGAAAAATGGAAAATGCTCTCGCTCCATAAGAATTAATAATGATTAATGGGTATTGAGTTAAGTATATCACCTCCTCGAGTCTAACAATGCGCGGCTTATCCCCTATGAAACCCTAGGTCGGCCGGGTTGTGATCGCCTGAAACATGTTCAATCACTCCGCCACGCGCCAGAAATTCTGCACGCAGCTGCTTCACCTGTTTCATTAGCTCTTGGGTCTGTTTGGCGATCTTTTCTTTTTTCATAAATCCTTTTGACCAGTAATCAATAATAAGCTTGCTATCACCAAAAATCTTTTTCTCCCCTAATTTTTCTGCGAGCTGAAGCGCAAAGCAACACCCTAATAACTCACCATAGTTATTTGTCGCATCGCGATGAGCAACGCGAAATGTATTAAACTCTGTCAGTTCTTTTTTGGAGAGCAATTTTGGCAAAAGGTCTACACCTTCTTTATTCGTAACCCGAACTTCTACGCCCTCACCCCGGCCCGTGCCTGCATCGAAATAGATACCGTCTTCAAGCTCTGGCTTAGGAGCCCTCTGTTTAGCCTCATACGGCGCTCCAGCGGCTAACCAGGCGCTCGCCTCGGCTCGACTGCTAAACCCTCGATAACGAGCGTCTTTACCCTTTACCGCCTGCTCGCACTCCTTCCAGGTGCTGACGATATAAGAAGTCTTTGAGTGAATAAGATAATACGCGTAACAAACTGCTTTTAGTTTCGCCATATCTATTTTTGAATATACTTCCACGGCAGCTCTGCATTTAACGGCAACACAAATCCCGCTGCAGCTTTATGCCCTCCTCCGCCATACTTTTCACAAATCTTACTTACATCTACCGTTCCATTGGAACGCAGCGAAACACTGATACGATCTGGGTATACCGCCCACACAATGCCGATTGGCGGCAATTTCTTTGTCGCTAAATAATTTCCAACTTCAGATTTAAAATTCATCGAGTTTACTACGTATGTCGCCATACCCTCGAACTTGGCGAGGTTACCCCGATCACCGATCTCTTGAATCATCATTTGTTGATATGCGAGAAGCGCCGCTCCCTGCTTCATATGTAGGCTACGTCCCTTTTCTGTTTCAAGCTCGTTAATAAGCGCACTCCACTTTTCAAATGTATACTCTACGAGTTTGGCGCTCGCCAAGATTTCTTTTGCTCCTTTTGTTTTGTACTTCCATAGGTCCTGCTCTTCGACAAGCTTTAAGAAAAACGGAAGTGGCTTACCTGGGAAAAAGTAATTCCAGGCGAGCACCGTCCCTGAATTTTCAAGTGCATACAATCCACCAGCTAACTTCGCTTCTTTCTCGCGCGTAATATGATGATCAAGTACAACTACTTTTTTATTCGCCTTAATAACCTTCACTAGGTCGTTCATCGGATAGACGATATCGAGAAAATATACCTCTTTGTTTTTGAGAGCTTTAGGAACGGGGTCGTTGTGAAGAATTGGCAGGTACTCTGCTTCAGGGCCGAATTTTTGATGCGCAACCCAGGCTGCAGAAAATCCGTCCATACACTCTGCATGGTAAATAACAACAATGTTTTTCATATTAGTTTTTATAGTATCCGAGCGCTTCTAATCCCGGCAACCTCTTACCGGCTAAAAATGCGAGCATCGCCCCGCCGCCGGTCGAAAGAAATCCAAACTTCTTTTCTAGCTTGAGATCGCCGATAAGCTGCGTCGTCTCTCCGCCACCAATCACACTAAATGCTTTTGCGCGCGCGATAAGCTTGGCTAATGCGACTGACCCAAATTTGTACCGCTTATCCTCAAATACGCCAAGCGGACCATTCCAGATAATCGTTTTAGCCTTTTTAATCTCTTCTGCAAACGCTTCGAGGGAGAGTGCGCCAATATCAACTACCTTTCCACTCCCATCCTGAATCCAGTCGACTGGTAGCATCACTTTTTTATCGCGAAGGTACGTGCGCACAGGAATTAGTAAGTCCGCATCAATAACTGAACCATCAATATCAACCCCTTTAGCCTTTAAAAATGTATTTGCGAGAACGCCGCCAATAAGAAACTTAGCCGTTGCGTCGTGTAAATTCTTAATAACCGCAAACTTATCTACGGCCTTACCACCCCCTAAGACAACTACGAGCGGCTTCGCTGGTTTTTTGATAGCCCGGTTAAGGTGCTCGATTTCACGCTCGAGTAAAAGTCCGATGTATGCCGGAAGTAATTTCGGCAGTACGGTAATACTCGCGCCTGAACGATGACTCACAGCAAACGCGTCATTTACATAGATGTCTCCTAGCGAGGCGAGCTCTTGAGCAAACTCCATTGAGCACGCGTCCTCGCCTTTATGAAATCGTAAATTTTCTAGCAAAAAAATGCTTCCGTTGGGTGCGCCATGGATCTGCTCACGCGCCTCTTCCATATTAAAGCTTGGCAAGAACGTCACCTTTTTCAGATGCTTTATAAAAAATGGTAGCGCCAATTTAAGACTAAGCTCCTCGCTGACTCCTTTTGGTCTGCCACGATGACTCATGAGTACTACCTTAGCCCCCTTCTTTACTAGATACTTTATCGTAGGCAGCGACTCTTTAAAGCGTAGTGCGTCGCTCGGATTTTGAACGTTAAAATCAGTTCGCAAGAGAACTGATTTACCAGAGAGATTACCCACGGTTTGAATTGAGCGCATAGTAATAACTTATAACTCTTCCTATCATAGCAAACTATCAGCTTTTGAAAAAATAAAGCGGCTACCACTTTTGGTAACCGCCTAGCTAACGAAGATCTACTGCTCGACCAAGTCGAGCGTCTCGATTTGGAAGTCGAGCTCGGTAAGGATGAGAAGGACCTCGAGGTGCTGTCTTACGAGCGCTCCAAGACCATCACCTAGCTGAAAGGTGTCGAGTGATCCGTGCGCCTTTTCGTGCTCTGACGCCAGAAGCAGCATGTGATGCGCGATGTACCCCTTGCGCTCTTCTTCGAAACGCTTGCGATCTTCCGCCTTGCGCAGATCGAAATCGCCCTCATCGCATACGATACCCTCTTCCCTCCACCCCTTTCTTCCAAACGGCTGGTCGGGCAGGTAGGGCCTCAGCTTGGCAAAGATTTCCTGTGCCTTGGGACTTAGTCGTTCGCAGTCAATCGCCATGACGAGCTCCTTTTACAAAAACATCCCGCGATAACCATACCTCGCTCAATACGATAAAGTCAAACAAAAAACACCCGCAGAGGGCGGGTGTTCTTAAGATTCCGGATATTATGCGTTGTCGTATTCGCGCATATTTACCTGGGAAGTGATTTGACGAGCGATTTCGAGCGCTACAGAGACAACGATGAGCATCGCCGTACCTCCGATCGTAAGAATATTCGTTGCGGTAAAGGTTTGTACGATGTTTGGTAAGATGGCGACAATACCAAGGAAGAGTGCGCCGAAGAACGTAATGCGACGAGTAGTCTTTTTCAAGAACTCTTCGGTTGGCTGTCCTGGGCGAATACCTGGGATAAACCCACCAGACTGCTGTAAGTTTTTACCAATCTCTTCTGGATTAAACGTAATCGCGGTGTAGAAGTAGGTAAACATTACTACGAGCACGAAGTAGATCAACGCGTACCAGAGACGGTGAGCGAAAAACGCGGTAACCATACCCTGCAACTTCACTGATGCTGAAGTTGAGAAGATCGAAATAATCTGCGCGAAGAACTGCGGGAAGAGCAAAATCGAGATGGCGAAGATAATTGGAATAACACCTGCTTGGTTTACCTTGAGCGGTAAGTAGCTTGAGGCACCACCATACATCTTATTCCCACGAACGCGCTTGGCATACGTAACTGGAATTTTGCGCTCACCTTCGTTGATAAATACTACACCGGCAACCACGAGAATACTCATGATCGCAAAAACGATATAGGTTGTGAGCATTTGCGGCGTGTAGGTAAGCTGGGCTTGAGCGATTGTTTGCGGCAAGCGACTAACGATACCGGCAAAGATAATGAGCGAGATACCGTTACCAATCTTTTGCTCGCTAATGAGCTCACCGATCCACATCAAGATAAGCGAACCAGTCGTAATTAAGATTACGTTGCGAATCACATCGGCAAATGCGAGCGGGGCGAGTACGCCCTGACTCATCAAGAGGTTTAGGAAACTGTAACCTTGGATAGCGGCGAGTGGAACAGTGATAAAACGTGAGTAGCGGTTAAACTTGGCGCGACCGGCAGCTCCCTCTTCGTAGTACATCGCTTTCATTGATGGGAAGATCATCGTCAAAAGCTGCATAATGATCGTTGCCGTAATGTATGGGCCGACACCGAGCATCATAACCGAGAGGTTGGAAAGTCCGCCGCCCGAGAAGATGTTTAAAAATCCGAAAAGCTGGTTGCTTCCGAGGAAGTTGCGGAGGCGGAGAATATCAACTCCTGGGACTGGAATCGCAGCGAGTAAACGGAATCCGATTAAAAGCACCGCGACCACAAGAATTTTTCGGCGGATATCTTTAATTCTGAAAATCTGGAGTAGTTTATTCATTTGTTCGTACAACGAGCTTACTTAGTGCTTGCCGGAGAGACCTTGCCGCCAGCAGCTTCGATCTTCTTTTTGGCAGACTCGGAAACTTTGATTCCTTCTACAGTGATTTTTTTCGTTATATCGCCATCACCTAAGATTTTGACAATTGTTTTGCGGGAAATAAGACCAGCCTTTAAAAGCTCGGCGTGAGAAACCGTTGAGAGACCGAGTGTTTCAAGTTTACCGACGTTAATCGCAAATGCTTCGGCAGTCGTTGGCTTGTTCGCATATCCACGAAGCTTTGGAAGGCGCTGGATTAAGTCACGAACGGCTGGACGAATACGGTGACCCGAACGAGCCTTTTGACCCTTAGTACCTTTTCCAGAAGTCGTACCACGCTTACCACCACGACCGACACGGACGTGTTTGCGCTTGTTTTCAGTTTTTCGACGAAGTTGGTGTAATTGCATATTACTTTGATGATGACTTAACTGGTTTTAACATTTTAAGCGCCTCGAGCGTCGCCATTGCGTTAGTTACTTTGTTTGGCGTACGGCCAAGACACTTGGCGGTAATATCTTTAATACCAACGAGCGTCAGTACGGCACGAACAGCACCTCCAGCGATCAAACCGTTTCCTTCTTTAGCTGGCTTAAGGAGCACATTCGCGGCCGAGTACTTAGCGCGGACTTCGTGTGGAATTGTGCGCTTGTTGAGGTTGATGAGTACAATCTTTTTCTTCGCATCATTCTTCGCCTTGGCAACAGACTGGGCGACGTCAGCACCCTTACCCATACCAATAGCTACGCGACCCTTGAGGTCACCGATGATAAGCGTGGCGCGGAAGCGAAAACGCTTACCTCCAGCCATAACACGGGTAACACGGCGCAAGTCGATAACCTTCTCCTGAAACTCTTCTTTCTTTTTAATAAATGGCTTTCGGTCGCGGCCATTATTGTTATTGCGCTGACCAAAAGAACGGCGCTGGTATCCCTGCGCTTCGGCTGGCTGCTGCGTCGCTGCCGCTCCTGGGTTAGTTTGTGGTTTTTGCTGTTCCATAAATGTGATTAAAACTTGAGACCGCCTTCACGAGCTCCATCGGCGAGTGCTTTTACGCGACCATGGTAGGCGTATCCTCCGCGGTCAAAGATGACCTCTGACACACCTGCCTTTTTAGCTTTTTCAGCGATAACCTTACCGAGCTCAAACGCCTTTGCGGCGCGCGCTCCAAGGGTTTCAGACTTTGCCGCCTTGATATCCTTAAGCATACCGGATGCAACTGTTTTGCGGGCTACATCGTCGATAATCTGCACATACAAGTTTTTATTGCTGCGGAAAACTGAAAGACGTGGGTGCGTTCCAGAACCCTTAATCTTACCGCGAATGCGGTTTTGGCGACGAGCCTGCGTGATGTTTTTTCGCTTTATACGTTTCATATCAATATATATTCAAGATTAAGCAGCAGTACCGCTTCCAGCAACCTTTTTACCATCTTTGCGACGAACGTGTTCGCCAAAGTAGCGAATACCCTTTCCAAGATATGGTTCTGGCTTTTTCAAATCACGGATTTCAGCAGCGACCTGACCGACGAGGTACTTATCAAATCCGGAGATCGTGATAAATGCCTTTTCGACGGTAATCGTAATTCCTTCTGGAGTTTGATATTTCACTGGGTGGCTAAAGCCGAGGTTGAGGGTAACATTTTTGCCCTCCATCGCAGCCTTAAAACCAACACCCTGAATTTCTAATTTTTTCGTAAATCCTTTCGTAACACCTTCGACAGCGTTTTTGATATTAGCACCGAGCGTACCCCAGTTGGCGCGAGCCTGCTTGGTGTCGCCTGCTGAAGTAAGCACAATCTTTCCATCTACAATTTCGGCCTTAACAAAGCTCAAGAGCTGAACATTGAGGGTACCGAGCTTGCCCTTAACAACCAAGTGGTCCTTGTTGATGGTTGCGGTAACTCCTTCTGGAATTACGATAGGTTTTGAGCCGATTTTTGACATAGGGTCTATAATACTGATTTTTTACCAAATTTCAAATAATACCTGTCCGCCGATCTTCTCTTTGCGCGCCTTATCGCCGGTGAGCAGTCCCTTTGGCGTTGAGAGCACAACGATACCATATCCTTGGCGTACGAGACGAATCTCTTTGTAGCCACGGTAGATACGGCGAGATGGAACACTGACAAAGCGAATATCGGTGATCACACCCTTTCCTTCTGCATCGTACTTCAACTCAACTTCGATAATACGCTTTGGCATACGGCCCTTCTTCGCTGCGGAAGCCAAAAATCCTTTTTCAACGAGGATTTCAGCAATCGCCATATCGAGGTTACTAAAAGGAACCTTGAGTGATGGCTTGTTTGCCTTTTGAGCGTTTTTAATTTTTGTTAGAAATTCTGTGTACATAGAAGTTGGTTTACCACGAAGCCTTTTTTACTCCCGGAATCTCGCCTTTGCTCGCCATCTCTCTGAAGCAGATACGACAGATGCCGAACTTGCGAAGGAATCCGTGTCGGCGACCACAGCGAAAACAGCGGCGGATAACACGGGTAGAGAACTTTGGTTTTTTAGTCGCGCGGGCGACCATTGATATCTTTGCCATATGTTATTTCTTTTTTGCTTCTTTTTCGAATGGGATGCCGAGCTTACGATAAAACTCGAGCGCTTTTTCTTTCGACATCTCGTTCTTTGGAACAAGCGTCATCTCAATACCATAGTTTACGCGTGCGTTTTCCGCAATGATTTCTGGAAATACAACGTGCTCCTTGATACCAAACGTAAGGTTTCCGTGCTCATCAATACTGTTCAGTCCGATACCGCGGAAGTCGCGTACGCGCGGAAGCACAATAAAGACTACCTTGTTCAAGAAGTGCATCATTTTCTGGCGGCGAAGCGTAGTCTTGAGGCCAATGACAACTCCTTCGCGGAGCTTAAATCCAGCGATAGACTTACGTGATGGGCGCTGCTGCGCTTTCTGTCCGGTAATCGTAGCGAGCGAGCTCTCAATTTCAGGAAGCCCCTTCTGCGCAAAATCAGGCAACTGGGTGAGCTTACCAAAACTGCTGTTTACGACGATTTTTTCGAGCGGATATTTGAAATTCATAAAAATTATTTGGATTTAAAGGCTTTTTTCTTTGCCGCTAAATCGACGTGCATCACGTTGCTGCGGTGAATCGAACGCGATACATTGACCACCTCACCCTTCTGACCTTGGCGAGTTGGGCGCTTGTGCTTTTTAAACACATTGATGCCCTCGACAAGTACACGATTGGTTTCGGCGTTGATCGCAAGTACCTTGCCAGTCTTACCTCGGTCTTTACCGGCGAGAATAACTACTGTTTCGTTTTTCTTAATAGGAAATTTCATAGTCTTATACAATTTCTTCTGCCATAGTAAAGATCGACTCAAAGCCCTTCTCTTTGATCTCGCGTGGTACTGGACCGAATACGCGAGTTCCCTTAGGCTGCATCTTTTCATCAACGATTACTACTGCGTTTTCGTCAAAACGGATTACCGTTCCATCGGCACGGCGAATCGGGTGGCGCTGGCGAACGATAACACACTTCACTTTGTCCTTCTTTTTAATAGCTTTA
Organism: uncultured Candidatus Saccharibacteria bacterium; assembly: GCA_964394435.1. GTDB lineage: Bacteria > Patescibacteriota > Minisyncoccia > UBA6257 > 1-14-0-10-44-23 > CAYMXN01. Next base: position 73,583 of record CAYMXN010000003.1, on the reverse strand, counting down.
CGTGGCTCGGCTGATTGAACCGAAGCATTTACAACTTCGCCAATGCGAGCATAGCGCTTGCGGCTACCACCTAAAATCGTAAACACGCGTACGAACTTTGCGCCCGTGTTATCTGCAACTTTTGCGATTGAACGAATTTGTAACATATATTTATTCTTCGACGACGAGCGCCTTCTTTACTAATGAAACAATCTTGAAACGCTTCTCCTTTGAGAGTGGGCGTGTCTCCTCGATGATGACCTCGTCACCAGCCTGGTACTCATTGTTTTCGTTATGAGCCTTGAACTTCTTGGTGGTGGTGTAGTATTTGAGGTATTTCGGGTGCTTACGCGAATGACTCACCGCGACGACTGCGGTTTTCTCCATTTTTGCCGAAATTACTTTTCCTTGTAGTTGACGAGCCATACGATTGTTATTTGGTTTGAGCTGCCTGCGCAGTCTTGCTATTTTGCATTAAAGTTTTGATTTTGGCAATATCCTTGCGGATAGTCGCCTTCAAACGGACGTTTTTCAACTTTCCATCAGCCGCATCTTTGCCAGCGACGTAAAGCTTCTCGATCGCGTCAGCGAGCTCCTTCTTCAGCTCAACTTCTGAACGATTTTTCAGTTTTTCGAAATCTTTTCGTTTCATATGTTCGTTAGAGGGTTTCTTTGCTTACGACACGCGTACGAACTGGCAACTTGCTGCCGGCTAAGCGAAGCGCCTCGTGCGCTACCTCGGCAGAAACACCGTCCATCTCAAATAACATGCGACCTGGTTTAACCGGAAACACGAAGTGATCAACTGAACCTTTTCCACCTCCCATGGTGAGCTCTGGTGGACGGGCGGTAACTGGTTTATCCGGGAAGATACGGATCCAAACCTTACCCTCACGCTTTACGAAGTTAGTGATCGTGCGACGAGCGGCCTCAATCTGGCGGGAGTTTACCCAAGCCATCGATTCAGCCTTTAAGCCAAACGTACCGTAGGAAAGTTTCGTTCCACGAGTTTCAGTCTTTGACCAACGGGAACGTCCTTTGTTCCACTTTCGGTGTTTTACTTTCTTTGGAGTAAGCATAGTTTTACTTTACGCGCTTATTACCCTGCTCTTTGATATCTTTCGCAAATACGAGACCTTTAAAGACCCATACCTTGATTCCGATTGCACCATAGGTACAGAACGCAGTCGCCACACCGTAATCGATATTGGCACGAAGCGTGCTCAAAGGAAGCTTGCCCTTAGCTAAGAACTCGGTACGAGCGATTTCATTTCCGTCTAAGCGGCCACCCATTTTGACTTTGACGCCAAGGATGTCGCGGTTCTGCATCATATTTTCGATCGCCTTTTTCATAGTGCGGCGGAATGGAAGACGCTTCTCAAGATCCCAAGCAATTGACTGGGCGACGTACTGAGCGGAAACCTCGGTGCGCTTAAGCTCTTCGATATTCAACGAGAGTGGAACCTTTGGGTTCTTAATACCACGCGTGCGAAGCAGTGCGGCGAGTTCAGACTGGATAAACTTTGTGAGCTCTTCGATACCCTGTCCACCACGACCGATAATCAGTCCCGGCTTAGCAGCTTTAATCATGACGCGGAACGCGTTGTTGGCGTTGCGCTCAATCTCGATACGAACAATACCCGCAGTCTTAATCTTGCTGTGAATTGCGTGACGAATCACTTCGTCCTCTTGGAGTTTGGTACCAAATCCTTTGTTAGTAAACCAGCGCGAGTTCCAATCGCGGATAACACCTAAACGATATGAATCTGGTCGAATCTTTTGTCCCATATTTGTTAGATAGATTTACGATTAAAGAATCGCTTCAGCGCACCTCGCTGCTGACCTTTTTGTGGGGCGTTTTCTTTTGACTCACGCTCCTTATCCTCATCTTTTTGCTTTGGTTTTGGTTGAACATCGCCAGCCTTCTTGTCGTCGTGCTGGTGTTTTACTTCTTTCTTAGCTTTCTCGGCGATCGTAAAGCGCTTGCTTACTGGTTTCTCGCTCTCGGCTAAAATAATCGTTACGTGCGAGTTGCGCTTCAAGATTGGAGTGGCGCGACCCATCGAACGTGGGAGTGAGCGTTTAAAGGAGGTGGCTGGATCAACCCAGATCTTTGAGACAACCAAGAGGTCTGGATTCATACCCGCGTTGTTCTTGGCGTTAGCGATTGCGGAATTGAGCAACTTTAATAACTTTCCAGCCGGACGCTGTGGGCGGAGCATCAATTGCGCTTGAGCGCGATCAACTGACAAACCCTTTATAGTGTTTGCAATCAACCGTACTTTACGCGGGGTGATGTTCAAATTATTTAATTGTGCTTTTTGCTCCTTTTTCATATTGATTATTTCTTAGCAGCGGCTGGAGCCTGTTGGCTTGCAGCTTTCTTTTCTGCTTCAGAGGCAGCTGCAGCAGCTTCGAGCTGTTTCTGCATCTTACCACCGTGTTTGACGAACTTACGCGTAAGCGCAAACTCACCAAGCTTGTGTCCGACCATTTCTTCTTTGATAAGTACTTCGATAAAGCTTCGTCCATTGTGAATACCTAACACAAAGCCAACCATTTCTGGCGCTACAGCAGTGTCTCGTGACCACGTCTTAATTGGCGTCTTGTCACCAGCCTTGAGCTTGCTGATCTTTTTTAGAAGTTTTGGGTCGATGAACGGCCCTTTGATACTTGAACGACTCATAGTGTTATGTATTGTTATCGGACTTTTGGTCGACGCGTCATAATCCAGTTGCTTGACCACTTGTTCTTCTTGCGCGTCTTGCGGCCACCCGTCACCTTACCCCAAAGGGTCTTTGGACGCTTAGTACCACGAGGCTGCACACCTTCACCACCACCGTATGGGTGATCGACTGGGTTCATAGCTGTACCACGAACAGTCGGGCGAACACCGAGCCAACGGCTGCGACCAGCCTTACCGATATTGATAAGGTTGTAGTCGATATTTGAAGCCTGACCGATGGTTGCGTAGCACTCACTTGGGACGCGACGAACTTCTTTAGAAGCCATGCGAATATCAGTGAGTCCATTCGTTGAACCAAGCACCTCGAGGCTGCTGCCGGCGCTGCGCGCTAACTTACCACCAGAACCTGGGCGGCTCTCGACGTTGTGCACCATGTATCCAATAGGAATCTTTACCAATGGCAAACGGTTACCCGTCTTAATTGGAGCATCTGGAGAAGTGATAATCTCATCACCAACTTTGACATCTTTAGCAGCAAGAATGTAACGCTGATCACCATCCTTGTATACAACCAAGGAGATGAAAGCGCTGCGATACGGATCGTACTCAATCGTTTTTACAATACCCGGGACGCCAAGTTTGTTCTGCTTAAAGTCGACGGTGCGATACACCTTTTTGTGACCTCCGCCCTGATGACGGGTCGTAATTACACCACGGTTGTTGCGGCCAGCAGCGCTCTTGATATTCTTCGTGAGCGATTTCTTTGGGCGGTCGCCACTAAGAAGCGTCTTGTACTCGACGATTTCGCGCTGACGGGAAGATGCACTTGTTGGTTTAAACTTTTTCATACTATTGCGGCAATATATCTAATTTCTGACCCTTCTTCAAGGTGACGATCATTTTCTTATAGCCCGGCTTCGTGCCAACTGAACGACCCAAGCGGCGTGTCTTACTCTTCGTGTTAATCACGGTGATTTTCTCTACATTCACCTTATAAATACCCTCGATCGCTTTCTTCGCCTCTGGCTTAGTCGCCTCTTTAGCAACTAAAAAGAGATACTGGTTAAACGTACCAAGCAAAGTAGCCTTTTCGGTAATCAGTGGTTTTTTAATCAAAAGCTTGTTCATACGTTTATTTGATTTCAGTTACGGCGTCTTTTTCAATTACGACGTGCTTCGCTTTCATTACATCAACAATGTTGAGCGAAGCTGCTGGAGAGGTCTGAACACGTGCGATATTGCGAGCGGCGCGAACAATCGTTCGGCTCCCGGCTGATGGAACAATGAGCGTTGATGGAATCTGCTTTGAAGTAAAGAGAGACTTTAAGTTGGCCGCAACCATCTTTGTCTTAAGGTCTTTCATCTGCATTGAATCAACTAATACAATTTCACCGTCTTTCAATTTGCGGGAAAGTGCAGAGTATAAGGCTGCGCGCTGCATCTTCTTGTTGATTTTTTGAGTAAAATCACGAGCCTTTACTGGACCGTGTGAAGCACCTCCACCTTTCCAAAGTGGAGAGCGAATAGAACCGTGACGAGCACGGCCCGTACCCTTCTGCCTCCATGGCTTAATACCACCACCACGAACCTCACCGCGACCCTTCGCGTGTGCCCATGGGCTGCGAGCGTTTGCTTGCGTAGCAGTTACTACCTGGTGAACAAGGTCGGCGTTCCACTCGCGTGCAAAAATAGCATCAGCAAGTTCGATCGTGCCAACTTCTTTCTTTTCCCAGTTATATACAGAGGCTTTCATAGGTTTATTTAATAACTACTTCAACTTTACGTCCGATCGTGCCTGGAACAGCACCATTGACCATAATAATCTTCGTTTCAGCGTTAACATCAACGAGTGGGATGTTTTTGGTCGTAATACGCTCCATACCCATGCGTCCAGCCATTTTACGGCCTGGAATAACACGCTGTGGAGAGGTATTTCCAATAGATCCTGGTGCGCGCCAGCGGTTTTTCTGACCGCGCGTCTTCGGACCTCCCTTGAAGTCCCAGCGCTTCACACCACCAGCAAATCCGTGTCCTTTGGAAGTACCGCTAACAACAACTAACGTACCTTCTTTTACATCTGCTAAATCAGCCTTTTCAGATAACTTAATCGGCGTGACACCCAAGAGGCGTCCGTCCTTATAAATCGAAGTCATCTTCATTTTTTCTCCAACAAGTTTTTTCATAGTTTTGATATGTTCCCTTTTCAAATAAAAAACCCAAGGGGGTATATCCTCAGGAACCGTCCAATAACACTACTGCTATGTGGCTTAATTCCTCGTTCGACTAGTATAGTCTAAGACGTATTTTTTGTCTAGCCCCCACCCCTTGCATATGTATGACGCGTCATACATACTATAAAAGGCGTGGTTTAGAGTGGCGACTTATAGGTTCTCTCTACCCTGCTCGCATGCTTCAATACAAATACAACAAAGCACACTATGCACCCAATCAAACAACACGAACTTATCAAAGACCTCCCTTTAGTCACCGACTTTCCAACCCGCGCTCACTGGGAGGCGGCGGTTTGGCAGATCTTGCTCGAGCGTATCGTTACTAACACCTCTAACCCAGAGCTCGAAGAGGCGTTTGAGCTTTTGATTAGCCCGCAAGAGCGAAAAGCGATTATCTACCGGGCACTGACGGGCAGTCGCATCTACTCCGGCATCGGAACAGCCGAGATTAGTCGTGAACTCTGGCTCACCCGCCAAACGATCGCGGCAATTAAGAAAAGTATGCTGCAGGGAAATTTTAAGAGCGCGAGGAAGAGCAAAAAGGTTAAATAAAAAACCGCCTGTCCGAAAGATCCAGACAGGCGGTATATGTTGCCGCTGGGCGTGATAGACGCCGCGGGACTCGTACGGGTGAGACCCTACCCTCTTCTGGCGAATAATCGCCACCGCGGGAGACGCACGGGCTTCTTCTTGCTCATCCGAGCGATTCTCTTCTGCCTCATCCGCGCGAGATGCCGGGCGTGCTTCGTCATCAGACCCTCCACTCTCGCCTACAGGCCGGAAGCCCGTAGGTCTTTAAGACAGTTAAATAAATACCCTTTATTATAATCCCTGTCAAGAACTTATTATCTAAGTTTCTATATTTTGAGATAATAACATGAGTACGGAATGAGGTTTAGTAGCCAACAAAAAATCCCCTGCCTGCGCAGGCGGGCCTTTCGGGGAAAGGCAAATGAAATCCCTCGTCGGCATAGCCTCACTCGGGATAATTTAAAAGCCCCTTGCGGGGCTTTTAAATTACATCATTTTAATTTCGATGTCTACGCCGGCTGGAAGATTCAGAGACGAGAGACTCTCGATGATCGCTGGAGTTGGGTCCAGGATGTCGACGAGACGCTTGTGAATCCTTAGCTCAAACTGTTCACGGCTGTTTTTGTCGATAAACGTTGAGCGGTTGACCGTGTACTTGTGGAACTCGGTCGGAAGCGGAATCGGGCCAACAACTTTTACTTCGTGGCGCTTTGCAGCTTCCACGATTTGCTTACACGAGCTATCAATAAGCTTCGTGTCATACGCCTTAATGCGTAAGCGCAACTTGTCGGCTTCTGTTTCTTTCTTTGCCATAGCGTTTTTTGAGTGGTATTTGTCCTTCGGCTTTCAGGACGGGCCTATACCGGAGTCGTTTTTATTTGATGATCTTGGTTACGACACCAGCGCCGACCGTCTTACCTCCTTCGCGAATAGCGAAGCGCTGTTTGTCTTCGAGAGCTACTGGAGCGATAAGCTTAACCGTGAACTTGATTGTGTCACCAGGCATAACCATTTCGGTACCAGCTGGGAGCATAACCTCACCAGTAACGTCAGTTGTACGGATGTAGAACTGTGGCTTGTAGCCTTTAAAGAATGGCGTGTGGCGACCACCTTCCTCTTTGGAGAGGACGTAGACTTCACACTCAAAGTCGGTGTGCGGAGTAACTGAACCTGGCTTGGCAATAACCTGACCACGCTCAATGTCCTCTTTCTTGAGACCACGGAGAAGAATACCGACGTTGTCACCAGCCTGACCATTGTCGAGAAGCTTGTTGAACATTTCGATACCCGTTACGACAGTCTTAACGGTTGGCTTGAGACCAATCATTTCAACTTCTTCGTTTACGTTGACCGTACCACGCTCGATACGACCGGTTACTACCGTACCGCGACCTTCAATTGAGAAGATGTCTTCGATCGGCATCAAGAACGGCTTGCTCGTCTCACGAACTGGGTCTGGGATGTAGCTGTCGAGAGCTGCTACGAGGTCTAAAATTGGCTTAGTAGCTGGGTCGTTAATATCCTTCGCTTCAAGCGCCTTAAGGGCTGAACCGCGGATAATTGGGGTCGTGTCACCAGGAAACTCGTACTTCTTGAGAAGTTCGCGAACTTCAGACTCAACGAGGTCGATAAGCTCTGGGTCGTCAACCATGTCGCACTTGTTAAGGAAAACGATGATTGATGGTACACCTACCTGACGGGCAAGAAGAACGTGCTCACGGGTTTGTGGCATCGGACCATCAGCGGCAGAAATTACAAGAATTGCACCGTCCATCTGGGCAGCACCGGTGATCATGTTCTTGATGTAGTCGGCGTGACCTGGAGCGTCGATGTGCGCGTAGTGGCGCTTGTCGGACTCGTATTCAGAGTGGTGAATGGAAATCGTAATTCCACGGGCCTTTTCTTCAGGGCTCTTGTCGAGTTCATCTACGGATACCTCTTTGGTAGCCAAACCCTTCATCTTTAAGACGTGGGTAAGCGCAGCAGTCGTGGTCGACTTGCCGTGGTCAACGTGACCAATTGTGCCGACGTTTACGTGCGGCTTTGTACGTGCAAACTTTTCTTTTTCAGCCATATTTTTTCAGTTAATTATATTTTAATTACTTTTTTAAAACGTATACATGATTATACACAATGATTTCAGATTGTCAATCTGGATTTTGGGCGAAATGTGTATCAATTTCGCCCATCCAGCGCCCTTTCTACTTTCTACCCTCTATGATTGTCTTCGCTACACCAGCTGGAGCCTCCTCGAAGGCGAAGAACTCCATCGTGAAGCTACCTCGACCTTGTGTCATACTACGCAGCTTTGTCGCGTATCCGAACATTTCAGAGAGTGGAACAAATGCGTCGATAACTTTCACTAACGGCCTATCACCCATACCCTCGATGCGTCCACGCTTACTGCTTACGTCACCAGTGATATCACCCATATACTCTGTTGGCACAATCACCTGTACTTTCATAATTGGCTCGAGGATGATTGGGCTCGCCTGCTTAACCGCCTCCTGGAAGGCCATCGAAGCAGCGATTTTAAATGCAGCTTCGGACGAGTCTACCTCGTGGTAACTACCATCATACAGCGTTACGCGAAGGTCAACCATCTTGTATCCGGCGACCACACCACGATCTGCGGCTTCGCGCGTACCTTTTTCAATTGGCGAGATAAATTCTTGTGGAATCGAACCTCCTTTGATTTCGTTTACAAACTCGATACCCTTTCCACGCTCAAGCGGCTCCATACGAATCTTCACATGACCATACTGACCGCGACCACCAGACTGCTTGATGTACTTACCTTCAGCTTCAGATTTCTTCTTAATCGTTTCTTTGTACGAAACCTGCGGACGTCCGATATTCGCATCTACGTTGAACTCACGTTTCATACGGTCGGCGATAATATCAAGGTGGAGCTCACCCATACCCGAGATAATCGTCTCTCCGGTTTCGGCGTTACCACCAACTTTAAACGTTGGGTCCTCTTCGGCAAGACGGCGAAGCGCCATACCCATCTTCTCTTGGTCAGCCTTCGTCTTAGGCTCAATACGCATCGAGATAACTGGCTCTGGGAAGACGATCTTCTCAAGTACCACAGGGTGCTCTGCCATACAAAGCGTATCTCCGGTAGTGGTCGCCTTCATACCAACGAGCGCACCAATATCACCTGCTTGAATCTCTTCGATTTCTTCACGCTCGTTAGCGTGCATACGCAAGATACGACCAACGCGCTCGGTTTCGTTCTTAGTTGAGTTTAAAATATAGCTTCCGCGCTTAAGCACACCCGAGTACACACGGAAGTATGTGAGCGAACCGACAAACGGGTCGGCGGCGATTTTAAAGGCGAGTGCGGTAAACGGCTCACTGTCGAGTGCTTTACGCTCAACTGGCTGACCAGTGGCTACGTCGGTTGCGCGAACTGCACCAATATCTACTGGCGAAGGAAGATAGTCGACGACTGCGTCGAGTACGAATTGCACACCCTTGTTCTTAAGGGCGGTACCAGTCAAAATCGGAATAATCTTTACCGCGAGGGTTGCTTTACGCAACGTCTTCTTTAAATCTTCGAGAGATGGCTCCTTTCCTTCGAGATAGGCTGACATCAACTGATCATCCTGCTCAACAATTTTCTCAACTAATTCGGCACGAGCTTTTTTAGCTGCATCAGCCATATCAGCTGGAATTGGAATTTCGATAATATCAACTCCCTTTTCGCCTTCAAACTTGTACGCCTTCATGCGCATCAAGTCGATAATTCCAGAAAAATCCGCCTCTGATCCGATTGGAAGTTGAATTGGAACAGCGTTTGGGTTTAAGCGCTCGCGAATAGACTTTACACAGTAATCAAAACTCGCACCCATACGGTCGAGCTTGTTTACAAAACAGACACGAGGAACGTTGTACTCATCAGCATAGCGCCAGTTCGTCTCCGACTGTGGCTCTACACCAGAGACACCATCAAATACAACCACTGCTCCATCGAGTACGCGGAGTGAACGCTTTACCTCTACGGTAAAGTCGATGTGACCCGGGGTGTCGATAAGGTTGAAACGGTAGGTGTGATCCTGTTTCTTTGCGATTTCTTCCTTCGTTTTATATGTTGGCGTCCAAAAACAAGTTGTTGCGGCCGAAGTAATCGTAATACCACGCTCACGCTCCTGAACCATCCAGTCCATGACCGTATCTCCTGTGTGCACTTCACCAATCTTGTGCGAAACACCAGTATAAAAAAGAACGCGTTCAGACGTGGTCGTCTTACCGGCGTCAATGTGGGCAACGATTCCGAAATTTCGAGTTTTTTCGAGCGGGTACTGGCGGGACATACGTGTGTAATTATTGGTTAATGATATTTGCGATAAAAATGCCGATAGCCTCCCAAGGGAGGCTATGACGACATACTGAATTACCAGCTAAAGTGGGCAAAGGCACGGTTCGCTTCTGCCATACGGTGAATATCTTGTTTCTTTTTAATTGCAGAACCTTCGTTCTTCGAAGCCAAGATAATCTCTTCAGCAAGACGCTGCGCCATCGGCTTTCCGGTCTTTCCGCGAGCGGCTAAAATCATCCAACGAGTGGCGAGCATGAACTTGCGCTCTGGGCGTACCTCGCGTGGAACCTGATAGTTCGCACCACCGACACGCTTACTCGCAACCTCAACTACTGGTTGAGCGTTTTCAAGCGCGAGCTCAAATACTTTGAGTGGCTCCTGCTTGGTCTGCTCTTTGATCGCATCAAACGCATCGTACATTACCTTTTCGGCAATTGATTTCTTACCGTCGTGCATCAATGTGTTGATAAAACGAGCCACAGCGATGCTTTGGTACTTCATATCTGGCTGGTGATCTCGTTTGTAGTTTCGTTTCTTACGCATAGTTCGATATTAGTATTACTCTGCTTTTGCTCCTCCCTTTGGTTTCTTCGCACCGTATGCTGAACGCTGCTGACGGCGAGCTTCGACGCCAGAGGTGTCGAGACGACCACGAACAACGTGATAGCGAACACCTGGCAAGTCTTTTACGCGACCACCACGGACGATTACGACCGAGTGCTCTTGAAGGTTGTGACCCTCACCTGGAATATACGCGGTTACTTCCATGCCGTTGGTTAAACGAACACGAGCGATTTTACGAATAGCAGAGTTTGGCTTTTTTGGAGTCATCGTTGCTACCTTTACACATACTCCACGCTTGAATGGCGAAAAGACCACCATTGGGCGGTTTTGAATCGAATTGAAATAACGGCGCAGTGCTGGCGCCTTTGCTTTACTGGCGTAGGACTTGCGTCCCTTCTTTACGAGTTGTCGGATTGTTGGCATTTCTTTAAAAAATAACGGTTTCACATCAGGTGAAACGTAGGAAGATAATAGCAAAACAAGCGTGGGGCTGTCAATAAAGAGCTTTTAGATTCCAAGAAACCCTCCCGACCCCGTAAATAATACGTGTAATTTCATAATAACCGGGCTAATCAAATTAATCCCATATGCGATAAAAACGATCAATATATAGAAGCCGTATTTAACGAACGCGTCCTCAAATGGTTGGAAGCTTCTCGGGAGAAGCGAGAATAAAATACCCGAGCCATCCAGTGGCGGAATTGGCACGAGGTTAAAAATCGCCAAGCTGATATTGATAATACAGATGTAGTTAAACATCAACGCGAGAGCGATGACCGTTGGCGTAATTGTGACTAGCGAGAGCGAGCGGACGAGCATACCAAAAACTAATGCGACGAATATATTCGTAAGTGGACCAGCGGCGGCGATCAATCCAGAGTCTCGTTTTGGATTTTTCAGATTACGTGGATCAAATGGCACGGGCTTCGCCCAGCCAATTATCGGAAGTTTAAAAATACTTAATGCGAGTGGAAATAAAATTGAGCCGAACAAATCAATATGCTTGACGGGGTTAAGCGTTAGTCGGCCCAAATCTTTTGCCGTACGATCACCCAATCGGAGCGCGATAAATCCGTGCGCGATTTCGTGCACAATGACCGAGAAGATAAGAACGACAATCTGGAAAATAACAATCATATTAAAACTCTACATTAATCTTACCTAACTTGCCATTATTGTATGGATGCTTAAGCTCTTTCATCTCTGTCGCTAAATCAGCGACGTCAATAAACTCTTGCGGAGCTCCACGACCTGTTAGTACGATCAGTTTTTCTTCAGGCATCTTCCGCACTACGGCTAACACCTCTCCTGGAGAAACAAGTTTAAGTGACGTCGCAACGTTTACCTCGTCCATAATCACCATATCGTACTGACTCATATGTTCATCTATATAAGCCAATGCTTTCTGCGCTGCCTGCTCATGTTCGGTAAATGGAAGACTGTCACCCAAGATGCCTACAAAGCCCAACCCCATCTTCTTAAATGTCAGCCCACCCGTTCCCAGCTTTTTTTGCACAATCTCATCGCTCAAAAAGCTCGTCGAGGTGTCCTCGCCCGACTTCCACGGTCCCTTAATAAACTGAACCATTAATACGCGCTGCCCCCTCCCTACCGCACGCAAAGCGGCTCCGAGCGCCGAAGTAGTTTTTCCTTTTCCATTACCAGTAAATACCGCGATCATACAGTGTTAATTCTACTATGCTTTAAAGTCTGTTAAAATAAAAGGTACAAAGTCGCTCCTTAATGTAATTTTACAAATTAACGTATGAAACGATTTCGCCTGTTCTCTTTTATTGCTACGCTCGTCGTCGTAGCAACCACAAGCACTTCGGTGCTCTACGCAAAAGTTCCTGACGTATACATCACCTATCAAACCGGTGGACACACGTGTTGGAATCCAGCCAACCCAACTACTGTTGCTAAAGGCAATTATGATTGGCGTAGCGATGTTATTTACACAAAGTCGGTCAACGACACTAACGCTCTTGGATTTTTCGGCACCGGATGGGGCGATTGGGCGACAAATCGCGATGGTTCGCAAGTCAACTGTCTGAAAATAAACCTCTTCCCTTCGCAAACGATTACGACGACAAAAGATTTTGTACTTTGCGGACAGGCGGCTGAAATAAAAACGAGTAAGAGCTTCTTTCAGTCTATCTTTGGTGGGCAGAGCTCTAAGATTCAGAATATTGGCACTGAAACGTGCTCCGATGCGATCTCGGTTACCAACGGCAACTTCTTAAAACTTACAACCTCAAATAACGGAACGATTGGAGCGGTGCGCTTCCGTATTAAATCTGCCAGCTTTTTTGGAGCCAATGACGAAGTTGAGCGAACGCTTCGCGTCTCTACGCAGCTTCAAAATGAAAATGGGACTAAGGGCTCTATCGTTTCAACTGCCTGGAGCAATCTCGGCTTCCAAGATGCCAACGTAAATCAAGCTGGTGGTCACTTAAACGCAATTTATTTTGCACTTGAAAAGAATCCAGACCCGATCGTAGGCGACGCTTGCACTCCAACCATTACGAGCAAAAAAATAACGATTGTTCCTGGTGGCGAGTCGTTCCAATTCATCACTAACCCTGGAAATGTCTCTCCAACAACCGGCACTTCGGTAAAAATCTCAAAGGGTAGTAAGTGGGCGGCCCCAATCACAAACACCTCCTGGGTTTCGTACAAGACAACTGCAAATCAGAACGGCTCTGGTCCTGCCGGTGGCACACAAATCGCTTTCACTAAGACATTTGTCATCGAGGGAGTTCCCCAAGAAAGCACACTCCTCGTAATGGCAGACGATCTCTTGAACGTGAAGATTAATGGCAATCAGGTCTTTGATCATCAAAATGCCGGACAGGTCCTCTTTACCGCCCCAACTTCGGTAACCGTACCGGCTTCGGTAATGAACACCGGTACTAACACGATCGTCTTCACGGTTGGACAGCGTAATCCTGATGACAATTCCGCTATCGGCTTCAACTATAGTTTTGACGTTAACTCAACGGTTACCACTCCTCCTACTAACCCTTCTTGTCCAGTCATCCCACCTCCAAACAACCCAACAGCTGATCCTGGAACTAACCCGGGTACGAATGGCGGCACGAATAACGGCGGGACTAACGGCGGGACTGGAACAACTGAACAACCAGCAACTTGTACCTTCGCTGCCTCTAAGCTGACGATCATCAAAGGGATTGATACCTCAACCCTCTCATGGAGCTGCAGCAATGGTGGTGCGACTGCTAATATTTCTGGCCTGGGAAGCGTAAGTAAGAGTGGTACACGCGTCGTCTCTCCAACTGCAGACACCACGTACACTCTCACCTACGGCAATGTCACTCAATCAATCACGATCAAAGTGAATACGCCAAACGTCCAAGAGCAGTAATCTGAAATCAAAAACCCGCGCATCGCGCGGGTTTTTGATTTACTGGATTTTATATACGACATTTTTCCGCTCAACCACAATCGGCCACTTCTTTCGTTTTGCTACCTCAAATAACTTCTTGGTCGGGTTAAAGCAAATGGGTCGCTGCACCATATCAAAGATGCCGATATCAGACTCGGTGTCGCCAATACCGATCGAACCGGTAGTTGAGATATTCGGATGCGTCTGTAAAAAATCGATAATTACCCCCTTTTTATCTGCCGATGGCACCAATATTTTCTTACCTGTGTACCGCCCAAAGCGCTCTTCGTGCGTCGTACCAGTAATCGCATCAAACTTCCAAAATCGATTAAACTCTTCGACGGTTTCGATCGGCGAACCGGAAATAGCCAGTAAAAAATACTCTTTGCGAATCTTCTTGATTAGGTCACGCGTAAATCGGTAGACGATTTTATTCTGCCGCTCAACTACTTCGCGCGCAGCTGAACGAATAACGTCAACTCGCTTACCCTTAATACCCTTATCAAAACTTTCAATTACTTTATCCAAATATTCTTGATAACTTCCTTCACGGTTTACCCACGCCCAATAGTAGCTATCGATTTTTGCTAAGTCAGATTTTGGAAATACGCCATCTTTAATAAGCTTCCAATGCAGCTCAATGAGGAGTGAGTTGCGGAAAATTGTTCCGTCGATGTCAAAAATTGCTAACTTCTTTTTCATATATAGATATTGGTCCCGTGCGCCTACCACAAAGGTAGGCGCACGGGAAACTACCATCTTGTACCGCTCTGCATAACACGCTCCGTCGCTCGCCTTTGCCGATTGCACATGCGATTAATCTTCTGCTGAAGCAACCACCACGGGTCGACGCCTGGCGTCTTTGCTGGATGAGCAAGTAATTGTCTCACGAGTCGCACAGTTGTTGACGATCTGATTTTCCTGACTTGCGATCGCGCCACTGCACACCTCCTCTCGCCTAGCTGGCGATTAAGTCTTCTGGGATACTACCTGCTCCTTGCCTTAAGACTACCACCTTCTCGCCTCGCAGCTCAACCAACGTTGAAGGCTTGCCGAGTCGCGGAAACAGCCTAGAGTAATACCCATCAACCTGATCGCTAAAATAAGCGCGCGCCTCTTTGATGGTTTTTGCCGGCTCAAGCCCTTCCGGATTAGCGCTCGGAGCTACCAACGGACCAGTCTGCGCGATGAGCCTGCGCAACCAGCTCGCCTTTGGCATACGAAACGCGAGCGAGTTAGTTTTGCGATGAAGATACGCAAACTGCTCTTGCGCACATGGCAAAATAATACTCACCTTACCTGGCCAGAGTTTCTCACAAATCTTCTTTTGGTCGTGATTTAACTGGACGGAGAATCGTTCAATATCCTGTAACGAGCTAATCAAAATTATGAGCGGCTTAGTTGGCGTACGTCCCTTAATCGCATAGATACGCTCAACTGCTTGCTGTTTATCTGCGCGCGCAACTAATCCGTACAGTGTGTCGGTTGGAATAATTGCTACGCCACCTTCTTTGAGTATTGAGGCGATCTGACTCTTTTTCATCAACCCTATTCTTCCTTATGTAAGACGAGATGTCGATAGATGCTTAAAAATTCAGAGAAAAGCGTCACGATAATCGGACCGGTTAAAAATCCGATCGGTCCAAACACACTAATTCCACCTAATACGCTCAATAAGATAATAAATGGGTGCACTTGGATGCCGCGCTGGATCAACTTTGGGCGAATAATATTATCTACACCACCAACAAGCAACATACTCCAAATAAACAGTCCGATCGCCATTATGGTATTGCCGGTTACAAAGAGATACCCAATAGCCGGAATCGAAATAAGTGCGGTACCCACCATCGGAATAAGTGCGGTAATAACCGTAAGCGCTCCCCAGATTGATGGGCTTGGAATAGTAAAAATCCAAAACCCAACACCAGCGAGCACACCCTGAATAATTGCGACAATCAGTGTCCCGCCGATAACCGACTTCATTGAAACTGAAACCTTACTCAAAATCTCGTTATCGTACTTATCAGATAGCGGCGAAAGCCCGACGATCACTTTTTTGATGTGATGCCCGTCGCGCAAGAAGTAATAAAAAGCGAGGAACCAAAGAAATACAGCAAGAAACGCTTGAGCGATACTCTGAAACAGCGCAGCGAGATTATTTATCACTTTGCTTAAGATATTTTGCGCGAAGCGGCCAAGGTCGGCGGTCGATTCAGTTAAAAATCCCTGGGCGCGCTCCTGGAGACTACGAATGGTCGAGTTATCTGAAAGCGGTAGATTTCCTAAAATATTTTCTTCGTGCGCATTCGCATCATTAATTCTACTTACTAACATCTGCGTTTCTGACACCACTTGCGTACCTAAAATAGTCAGCGGAACAAATACAATAATCATTACACTTACGATCGTTGCACAAGCGGCTACGCCAGGGTTTTTTTCGCCAAAAAACTTCCGCAGTTTTTGATAAAGCGGATAAAAGACAACCGCGAAAGTTGCCGCGAGCACGAGAATATTGAGGTATGGCTTAAAGATAAAAAATGCCAATACCGCGATAATCCCGAACATCGCAAAGAAAAAAGATACTTGAATTGTTCGAGTAGTCATATGCGTTAACTATATCATAGGATATGCTCTTGATAAAAAACGAGCCCTCCTCGGGCTCATTTTTTTACTTCGCTCCTTTTTTGAGATCAATTTTACGCATTCTAATCGACTTCGGCGTTACCTCAACGAGCTCGTCATCGGCGATATACTCAAGTGCATCTTCGAGTGTGAGCTGCAATGGAACGTCTAAGAACTCCATCGCTCCCTCACCTTTACTGCGCATGTTTGAGAGCTGTTTCTCACGACAAACGTTTACCACAAGGTCCATATCTTTTGCGTTAATACCAACAATCATACCCTGATATACCTGCACACCCGGCCCGATAAACATATGTCCGCGCTCTTGAGCAGCCATCAAACCATAGTTTGTTGAAGTGCCCGTCTCGTGCGCAACCAAGGAACCGTGCGGCAATGAAACGAGGTCGCCCTTGTACGGCTCATATCCAAAGAAAATCGTGTTCATAATACCCTGTCCTTTGGTGCGAGTCATAAAATCGCTACGGTATCCGATAAGTCCACGCGTCGGGATAACAAACTCGAGCTTCGTAATATTTCCATCCGGACGCATCTCACGCAACTTACCGAGACGGCTACCCATATCCTGCATAATCGCTCCCACAAATTCGTTTGGTACTTCAATAGCTGCGAGCTCAATAGGCTCGAGCTTATTACCCTTTTCGTCTTCTTTGTAAATAACTTGCGGACGGCCGATCGCCAACTCATATCCTTCGCGCCGCATACGCTCAATTAAAATCGAGAGGTGCAACTCGCCACGCCCGGAAACCACCCAGCGGTCGGCGTCAGTTGTTTCAGCAACTTTAAGCGCAACATCGGTTTCTACTTCTTTAAATAAACGCTCTTTGATATTGCGGCTCGTTACATACTCTCCTTCTTTACCAGCAAACGGACTCTTGTTTACATAAAACACCGCCTTTAAGGTTGGCTCGTCGATATGGATTGGAGGGAGCTGCTTTGGATTATTAACATCAGCGATCGTTTCACCGATCGAGATATCTTCAATACCGGCGATAGCGACAATGTCGCCTGCGAATACTTCCGGAACCTCTTTACGCTGGAGCTCGTTAAATACCATCAGTGAGGTGATTTGGGCCTTTTTCATCTTACCTTCACGGTTAATATGCATAACTTGCTGTCCGGCTTTCAAGCTACCGGCGTACAAGCGACCCACAGCGATTTTTCCTTTATATGAGTCTTGCGCAAGGTTAACGGTAAGAAACTGTGTTGGGGCAGCTAAGTCAGCTTCTGGTGGCTTAATGTAGCTAACAATCGTCTCAAATAATGGGGCGATGTCAGTCATCTTTGAAAGATCATCAACAAGTCCGGCCTTACCCTGGAGTCCGGCAGCATAAATAACCGGGAAGTTTGCCTGTTCATCGGTCGCGCCAAGGTCAACAAATAAGTTAAACGTCTCATCGAGCACCCACCGAGTTCGTGCCGATGGTTTATCGATTTTATTGATAACGACAATTGCGCGGTGACCGGCCTCGATTGCCTTCTTTAATACGAACTTCGTCTGCGGCATCGGGCCTTCTTTTGCATCAACAAGCAAAAGTACGCCGTCTACCATACGCATAATACGCTCAACCTCACCACCGAAGTCAGCGTGACCCGGCGTGTCTACGATATTAACCTTAATGCCCTTGTAGTTAATGGCGACGTTTTTACTTAGAATCGTAATACCGCGCTCGCGCTCAAGAGCGTTGTTGTCCAAGATCAAGTCAGCTCCCTCGTCAGCTTTGGTTTTAAAATTTTCCGACTGCTTTAATAAAGCGTCAACGAGTGTCGTTTTGCCGTGGTCGACGTGAGCGATAATTGCGATGTTACGAATTTCTTGCATATAAGCTATGTCTAAAATTAATTGAAAAAGCGGGCTGTCGCCCGCTCCTTCTTACATTGGTTTTACTTTACGCCGAGGAGTTCAACCTCGAAGATCAATGTTGAGTTGGCGGGAATAGGACCGAGCGCACGGTCGCCGTAGGCCATGTCCGGAGGGATCCGCAATTTTCGCTTACCCCCAACCTTCATACCCAGTAAACCTTCCTCCCAACCCTGAATAACCTGACCAGCGCCAAGCGTAAAACTAAATGGCTGACCCCTGTCGACTGAACTGTCGAACTTGGTTCCGTTTACGAGCGTACCGGTGTAGTGCACGGTAACTACATTTCCGTTTTGAGCTGCAGCTCCCGTACCTACTTTGACGTCTTCAATTTGCAATCCAGTTACATTATTGGCTGGCATAGTTGGTTGATTATTAGTTGGCTTATAGATAAACGCGATACCTAACACGATGACGACGATGACTAAAAATATGACGGCGTTTTTCATGAGACATATAATACCCTGATAATTAGTTTATTGCAACCAGACATCTTTCTTTTTCTGATAGTTAGGTATAAGCTCTTTTTGTCTTCCCCCCGACAAAGGAGCTTCGACATGCCCATACTGCCCTCTGTCCCGCTCGCGACACTTCTTCCTCGTGCCATCCTGGAATCTCTCTTTGAGTACAGAATTGTCCCGACGGGAGCCGATGGCCTTCGCCTTCTTGCTGTATGCGCACACGCAAACACCAAGGCGATTGCTCACTTTCTTAGTGGGGCAACTCAACCACGTCAACCGTTTTGCAGAATCGTTCGACGGATTCGCAACAATCCGGAATGGCGCCGCGAGATCGCAAGTCATCCGCAACTTCTCCGGCGTATGATCATCGCCGAACTCCTGTATGATGCCGAACGCAACTTGCGCGATCTCCGGATCGCCGGCGTAATCGAAGCAACCCCTGAAGACGTTTCCCAGTGGGAGGCGCCAGCGCCCAGGCTTACGCGCGAGGAAAATCTCAAGAGGCGCGCTGAAGCAAATCGAAGGTGGCGTGCGAACAAAAAGAAGCGCTCCGCCGGACACAGCCCTCAACTTCAAGTCGTCGAAGAGAGCGACAACCCGCCTCCGGCCGCGTAGTTCCCGAGCCCGCTTCGCACCACTGTGCGACGGGCTCTTTTTATTTTTCGGTCGTTAAAAACTTTTTAAAACCGTCAAGACTCTTTTTGTCTTTAATCGAAACCGTAAAAGCGTCTGGATTAAGTTGCTTAAGCAGCGCGAGCCGCTCCTTTACCTCGTCTTCGGAGATTAAATCAACTTTTGTTAACAAAATAATTTCTTTCTTTTTAAGAAGTGCTGGATCGAACGCTTTTAGTTCTGCTCGAATCGTTTTATAATCGCGCACCATATCCTGCGAATCGGAAGCGATGCAGTGGACAAGTTGTTTCGTGCGAGCGATGTGGCGCAAAAATTTAATACCCAATCCCTTGCCACTCGAAGCACCCTCAATCAATCCCGGAATGTCGGCGAGTACGATTGTAGAATCATTTGGTCCGTAATAAACGCCCAGGTTTGGCTCGAGCGTAGTAAACGGATAGTTTGCCACCTTAGCAGCCGCACGCGTAAGCTCGTTAAGCAAGCTCGACTTGCCGGCATTTGGTAGTCCGATAAGTCCGATATCAGCGATTAACTGCAGCTCGAGCAAACACTCGAACTCTTGGCCTGGGCGACCCGCCTCTGATTGCATCGGGCTCGTATTAGTCGATGACTTAAAAAAGTTATTCCCCTTACCCCCCTTGCCGCCATAGGCGACTAAGATTCTCTTTCCTACCTCGAGCACTTCGATACGCTCTTTTTTATCAAGATTGTGAATAATCGTTCCGACTGGAATTTTAAGCACCAAATCATCGCCCGCACGGCCGGATTGATTACGCACCTTACCGTTTTCGCCATCTTGCGCAAAGAAATCTTTTTTAAACCTAAACTGACGCAGAGCCGAAAGGTTCGAAACTCCCTCTACGTACACGCTCCCGCCGTCGCCGCCGTCGCCGCCTGTTGGGCCAAGAACCTGCGGAATCTTACTAAAAGAAACGGCACCGTCGCCGCCTTTCCCTGCTTTAATATGGATTGTTACTTCATCTACAAGCATAGCTGTATGTGCTATCCTAGCCTACTTCGAGGATTTTGTCTTTACTGCTCACTCCGGAGACAAATTTGACCATACTCTGACTTACCTTGAAATGTTCGGCAATAATTTCTAATAATCGGATGTTCGCCTTGTTTTCTTTAGCTGGCGCGTTGATTCTTACCCGAAAGTGGTTTGGTTGCGTGAGCGGAATCACCTCTGCGACTTTTGCTCCCGGGGAGGCGTGCACAACAATGCGCATATTATGACTCAAGCGCACGCTTAGAAAAGGTTCGCTCCATAAGCTGACTCATAATGATTGCGCCCACTACGATCGCTAGATATCCGAACAGTATTTGCGAAACTGAAAATGGGAGCGAACGGACCGAACCCAGGATAAAGGCGCTGTACCATGAAGTTAGTGAGATACCTCCGAGCGCAAACGCGATACGCCGAATTGTATGGAGCTCGCCTGGGACGTGATTATGCGCTTGCCCGAAGGAGATTTTTGTCAGATGCGGGGAGACGTACAAGTTAAGCACCGCGCCGTTAGCAATAATAATCAGTACGATAATTAGTTTTGCTAAAAACTTTGCACTCGCCACATACGTGAGCGTGGCTGGCAAAAAGAGCGCTACGCCCGAGATAATAACTAGTGCGAGCGCGGCCCAGATAATTTGCGATAGTGTTCTAAACGTTTCAACCTCGTCTTCGGTTATTTTGAAATTCTTAAGAAACTTGAAGAAAAAGACATCAGTAATCGTCGCTGTGCCAAGGCCGATCGCCATCGCAAACGCGTGAATGATCACGATAAACTCCTTGCTATTACGGAGCAAGTCGAGCATCGTTCCGGCAGCGCCCGTCACCCCCGAGATAAAAATCGCTGTACACATTCCCGCGGAAAAGATACACCACATACACCACTGCTTGATCGTAAACGCCTGAAGGAAGATAAGATAGCAGCTGAATAGAAATCCTGCGGCAGATGCGAGTAAGAGTGCGAGATCAAACCACGTCGGAAATAATGCGGGAAATCCGAGTACGAATCCGTGACCGATCGCAATTGCGGCGTAATACAGCATCCCGATAATCTCCACAGGAATACCAAAGAAAAAAGCGAACTCACTATGAACTACCGCGTTACAATCAGACCCGAGATAGCAAACAAGCTTTTCGCTCGTACGCTTTTTGTGTCTGATGAAAAATGAAATCGTAAAGCCAATAAAAGCGGCGAAAATGATAATGAGCTCTGTGATTGTCTTCATGCTCGTTTAATATGGGAAAGTGAAAATGCTAACGATCCTCCTACCTTTTTTCCCGGATTAAATATCCCCTGCGGATCAAACGCCTTCTTGATTTCGGTAAAAATATCGAGCACTTCTTGGCTATACATCTTATTGAGATATGGAGTGCGAATTAACCCATCGTTGTGCTCGGCAGTTATCGAACCCTTGAATTCTGCGATAAGGCTATATACCTCCTCCGAGAGCTTTGGAATAATCGAACGCTGCGTATCATCATTGAGGTTCATAAGCGGGATAATATGAAAGTTCCCATCTCCCGGGTGCCCGGCGATCGTGTAAATGATGTCGTACTTTCCTAAGATCGCATTTAGGCGAGGCAAGAACTCTGGAAGGCGCTCTGGGCGAACGATAAAATCATCAATAAATGGAGCGGTGCGCTTATCCTTTACCTTATTGCGGAGTAGATTAAAGCTCTCGCGCCGAATAACCCAGAACTCACGCTCCTCTTCTTCGGTTTTCGTAATACGCGTTCGTTCATTGAATGGCTTTACTGCTTTCTCTGCGGCACGGAGGCGCTCATCAAGCTCTGCTTCGTTATTACCTGTGAACTCGGCCATAATAACAAGCTTAGGCATACCGCCGGTCAGTAGCATGCCAGCCTCGGGCAGCAAGTGCCACATCATCGACAGGATATGCTTTGGTTTTAAAATCTTAACCATCCCCGGGAAAAACTTCATCGCAAGCTTAAGCGTTTTGTCATCATAACTTTCAAGCGCCTCTGGTTGATGTTTTCCAAGCTCGACAATAACATCACCTAACTTCGACAAGTCATTCATAAACATAACGAGCATCTTAGAAATCTTTTTTACCGGCACGAGGCGAAACTTAATTTGCGTGATAATACCAAGCGTTCCCTGACTGCCCGTGATCAGCCTGGTCATATCAAATGTCTCCCCGTCAAACACGTTCCACAAAAAGTATCCGGCCGAGTTTTTACTCACGTTTGGCTTTGCTGATGCGAGCAACGTCTGATTTTTAATAAACAGGTCGTATATTTTTTTATACAGCTGCCCTTCAAAGTTTTGCAGCTTCATCTTAATCTCTAAATCTTTCCGCGAGATCGGCGCAAACGTATACTCATTACCATCAGCGAGTACCATTTTTAACTCAAGGACATATTTTTCTGTCTTGCCATACTGTAGCGTTTTTTCGCCACCCGAGTTATTGGCGACCATACCTCCTACGGTGCATAGCTCACGACTCGCCGGGTAGCTCGGCATAAACACATCACGTCGCTTAGTTTGAACGTCAAAATCACGATAGTAGACTCCCGGCTGAACCGTGGCTGAATCTGACCCAACATCAAGAATCTGATTGAAGTGCGCAGTCATATCTAAACTGATAGATTCAGTGAGCGGTCCACCCGACATACATGTACCACCTGAACGCGGAGTTAGCGAGATTTTTTTATCAATTGCGCGCTGCTCGTTTACATACTTTACAAGGTTTTGGATATCTTGAGCATCTTTCGGCGCAACAATCACCTCTGGCTTTACCTCAAAAATACTTGCGTCATGACTAAATTTCTTTAGTACTTCGGCGTCAGTAATCACCTCACCCTTCACTACCTTTTTTAAATCTTCGGATAGCATATTGTTCCTTTATTTTATCACACCACATTGTTTTTCAAAACAAAAACACTCCGCGTATCCGGAGTGTCTTTGGTTTTATTTTACGATGGAAGCGCTATTAGCGCATCGGTCGCTCAGTCATCGGGCGAGCCTCGTTGACAGTGAGCGGACGACCACCCATATCTTTGCCATTGAACATGTCAATTGCTTTCTGGGCAGCCGAGTCGTCGGAAAACTCTACAAACCCGAATCCCTTAGAGCGGCCGCTCATCTTGTCGATGATAACCGTTGCTGAGGAGACTTCGCCGGCCGCTGCAAACAAGTTGCGGAGGTCGTCGCCAGTCGTCGAGTAAGGAAGGTTCCCTACGTATAACTTCTTAGCCATTTAAAAAATGTGCTTATTACTAATCACGTCGTAGAAGACCCTCCTTACACTGCGCGATACGCTGAAACAACTGCAAGGATACCTACAAACGTTCAACGACACTATATCATAGATAAGCGAAAATTGCAAGCCAACCCCTCTTAGCCTATTTAATCAAGCTAGAAGAGGCTTCCCGCCTTTGGCTCTTTGGGAAGTTTGGGAAGCTTCACGGGCTTAAATTCTTCGACAGTTGGCTTTATTCCCTGCTCAACTTTCTCCGCTGCTGACCGGTAACGGCAATAATCGCAGTCTTCGCCGGCCGCCGGCAAGGTAGCTCCATCAAGACAGGCTTTTAGTTTTATGAGCGCCCCATCAATCCAATCAGTTGAGCCGGTGTATGGTACTAAGGTGAGCTCGAAATCAAGCCTGCCATCAAACGCCTCTCGATCTTTGGTCGCGTTAGCATAAAACCAATAGCCGGTGCTCGAAACTTTAAAACCGTTTTGACGCAAGAGCCACTGATAAATCTCAATCTGTCGCTTATACCCTCGGTGCCACTCCTCATCGAGCGACTCAATCTTTTCATCTTTGCTCGTAGCTTTGTAATCGATGACGATGAGCTCACCTTCTTTATTTATCCAAATATCATCAACGCCACCACGTACTGTAATGCCCGTTGGCTGGTGCACTGTTTTTACGCCGTTACGTAATGCGTCGCGCCACTCATCCATTTTCGCGTGACTAAGTGGAACTGCGTCTAATCCGTATGCTTTTGCGAGCGGATGCTGTGTACCGTTTGCGCGATGCGTATCAAGCTCTTTCTTTAGTAGTGCATCAACAGCCGAGTTGAGATTAAATGGGAATCCTGGCGGACGGGCTACGCCGAGCTTGTTATCTAAATAAAAACAACGCGGGCACTCAAGGAATAAATCTATTTTCGATCTTGAGAGCGTCCAGCTTGAACCACCATAGTTATAGTTTGATTGGCGGTTTGATTTGTAGAATTTAGACATGTTTGTTCCCCTATTCTACTCTCCTTACGAGATGCTTAGCAATATTGCCAGCTCACTAAATGAGTCAACGACATAGTCCGCTCCGACTTCTAAAAGTTTCTGCCTTGGAAATGAGGTGGTAACACCGACCGCGACGCAGCCGGCTGCTTTGGCAGACCTGATTCCATTATCAGAATCTTCGATAACCATACATACTTCTGGCGGTAGACCGAGCTTCTCTGCTGCCTTGAGATATGGTTCAGGGTGCGGCTTACCATTAACTACATCTTTGCCAGTAATCAGTACACTAAAATGTGGATGCAAATCAAAAATATCAAATGCGAGCTTTTGCGTGAGCGGTCCACTCGAAGTGGCAACTGCTAATTTCTGAAAATACTTTTTTGCCTTATGAATAAACTCCATTGCTCCGGGAATGAGCTTTAATCTCTCGGGAGCTATCTTGAGATATATCTGCCCCTTCTCATCGGCAAGTTGCTGCGGGTCGAGCTTTTCACTGCTAAACTTCTCGATAATATACCTAAAGATATCAATATTTTTCTTACCTTTAAAATTACTCCATTCAGCATCAGGAATGGTGATGTGATGATTTTCGCAAACAATTTTTTCCGCCTCAACCTGAAGATGCTCGGAGTCGATGATAACTCCGTCCATATCAAAGATAATTGCTTGAATATCTTTTATATTACGCATAGACATGATATCAGTATGCTAAAATAATCCCTTATCTTCCAGCTTTTCTGCCCGGATTCCCACGAGTCGAATCTTTTTCTTCTTTGGATTTTCGCGTTTATCTAAAAATGGCATAAGCAATTGGAGCGACTCTTTCTCGAGCACGCTCGCATCATCGCTCGCCCTGGCAATCGTATGCGACCGCGTAAGCGTTTCGAAATCAGAAAAGCGCACAATAATCGCGATCGTCCGAAATCGCTTCTGTTCTTTTTTTAAACTCTTTGCGACTGACTGCGCCATCTGCTTAAACGTCGCAAGAATTATTCCCGCATCGAGCGTATCTGTATCAAATGTTATTTGTTCGCCAATTGATTTTGTTTCGTGCTCGCTACTCACTGGACTGTCATCAATCCCTTGGGCTTGGCGAAACATTCCCTCCCCATGCTTACCGAATAGCTCTACGAGCTCAACCCGCGGACGTTTGCGTAAATCGGCAATCGTCTGAATACCAAGCTTATTCAGCTCTGCTTCGGTCTTCGGTCCTACACCAAGTAGTTCGCGCACCGAGAGTGGATCAAGAAATGATTGTACTTCTTCATCGCGCACCACCATCAGCCCATCTGGCTTCCTCTTACCCGCAGCGATTTTTGCAATGAGTTTATTCGGCCCAACTCCGATCGAGCACGTTAGTTTTTGTTTCTTTTTGACCCAGTCTTTGATCTCTTGCGCGAGCGCCTCGGCTTTTTCATAACTTCCAAGGCTTGAGACGTCGGCATAACACTCGTCAATACTCGCCGGCTTAAACGCATCTGCTTTGGTCGCGATATATTCAAAGATGATTCTTGAGGCGTCGCTATAGTGCTTAATATTGGGCTCGATAAATACCACCTCTGGCTTACCGGCTTTTTTAGCTTGCTGACTTTTATCCCACGCGCGACTGATCGGCATCGCTGACTTAATGCCATACGCCCGA
Organism: uncultured Candidatus Saccharibacteria bacterium; assembly: GCA_964394435.1. Classification (GTDB taxonomy): domain Bacteria; phylum Patescibacteriota; class Minisyncoccia; order UBA6257; family 1-14-0-10-44-23; genus CAYMXN01. Next base: position 47,403 of record CAYMXN010000003.1, on the reverse strand, counting down.
GCCGCATAATTTGCCGTACTCACTACGCCGCGCCCTTTTCCATCTGCTGGGTCAGAACCAACTACGATCGGCAACCCCTTAAGCCGTGGCTTATCGCGCTCCTCGACGCTCGCAAAGAACGCATCCATGTCTATGTGAAGAATTATTCGTGTCATACAAGAAAATTAAGCATCTCGAAAGCGCAGCTGGAGACCCTGAGTGAAACGAAGGGCATGTCTATGTGAAGAACTATGCGCATAGATTAGCGAGATTGAATCAATTCAGCGATAAGCTCTCGCACCTTCTTTTCGATCATATCAACGATATGTAACGTACTCATAAATGGCCGGCCGAGTGGGTCAGCGATGACCCACATTTTTATTTTCGCTTTATCTTCATCGCGTAATCCGCCCTTAGCAAATGGCACAAATGAAATAATACGATCATACGTGCGAAGCTTAGCGTAGTCGATTTGCTTACTAAATTGCCCTTCGGTCGAGATGCCTCGTTTGTTTAAAATCTCTACGACATCCGCATTAAGCTTTTCTTTCGAAAGCTGTCCGGCGCTTTCAACCTGCCACTCATTCTCAATTGGTGTTCCTTTTACGTAATATTTAAAAAATGCTTCAGCAGCCTGACTTCTGGCAGCATTGAGCATGCACACGAACAATAGTTTCTTCATAACAATTGTAAGTATACCTCTTTCAAAAATAAAAACTCCCTGACGACCTTCGTCGTCAGGGAGAGTGTCTTCTCTTACTTCAAACAGTTCGCCGGCAACTTCTGTGCACTCACAAGCTCGTAAATGATGAGTCGCGCTAGGATACGCAACCCCTTCTCGTTTGGGTGCAAGTTGTCCTTTTGTAGCAAACCGGCAGTTTCGTACTTCACATTTCCAATTACAAGCGGCGTGCGTGTGTGCCAAGCCGCAACGGCTTCTGCTACCGGGACTACAACTGCCCGATGCTCCTGCGCCCACTTATGGACGTGTTCGTTTGCATGGACAAGAAACGCTTCGCTTGGTACTGCCGCCTTTGGCAAGATGCCGCCGGCTGCCGCAAGCATATTGGGAATCGTACCTACGACGACTTGGCAGTCGAACTTTTCGAGCATTCCCAAGCCTTCACTAAGTGAAAGCAAGCGGGTAGCGTCGTCCTTGTAATCGCCGTACACGTACCAGAACAAAAAGTCGGGCGCGATAAGTAGCGTCGGCTTATTTTCAAGCGCCTCCGCAACCATCTTCGCGCCTAGCTTGCGTGGCGAGGTCCACATTGCTGAGTTGGCATGACTTGCTAACGGACCACGCGGGGTCGCGAGCTCCTCTCCGATAACTTGCGCAAGATTGGTCATCGGCAGGCCAGCACCCGATGAGGCGCTCGCGCCGATTACTACCGTGCGCTCAAGCAGCGCCGGAGCACCAGCTGACTCGTTCCGCTGACCCACCCCGGCGCACGAGTAGACGTTCGAACTCGCCCAACTGATCAACCCAACGAGAGCGAGTAGAGCAATCCATCGATTCCGAGTTTTCATCGCAGACCTCCAAATGTTCTCTGAAGAACTCCTTCAAGTATGATGGATAGTTAAAAAATGAAAAGCCTTTTACTATTTCTTGTAAAAGGCTTATGTCTGGGTGCTTCTCTCCTTCCGCTGCTTCAGGCGGATGTACCGCAAGATCGCTCTACCGAGCAATCGAAGATAGGTATCCAGCATCACCTCGTTATCTGCTGCAATAACTACCTTTCTCTGAAATCGCTTAGGAATAAGACGAGTTAGATAATTGAGCCCATCATAGTATGCGCCAAGCTCGTCATCGCTCGCATGAAGAACTCGAAGCAACTCGATGCGACTACGAGGCACCGGAAGCGATCCTAGCCCATCAGCCTTCCCAGCCTCTTCAACTAATCCTACTTTTAAAAAGCAAACTAGATCAGCAGTCCGTGCTAGCCGATCAAAGTTCATAGATACGCCTCCAGGTTCTGTTATTATGGTATCTCTTTTACTGCAAAAAATCTCCTTGTGCTTCGCAAGGAGATTTTTACTCGCTCTATACTACATACGTAGACGCTTAATGCGTAAACTATTCAACACTACGCTCACACTACTAAATGCCATCGCACCGGCGGCGATCATCGGGTTGAGCAGCCCCATCATTGCCAGCGGAATCGCTGCGATGTTATAGAAGAACGCCCAGAAAAGATTTTGATAAATTGCTCGTAAGGTACGACTCCCAAGCTTGAGCGCCTCAACTACTTTTTCCGGGTCACCTTTTACCAGCACGATACTTCCCGCTTCAATGGCGATATCAGTTCCTGTGCCAATCGCAATACCCAGATCCGCCTGTACAAGAGCCGGTGCATCATTAATACCGTCCCCAATAAATGCAACTTTATTGCCATTTTCCTGAAGTTTTTTTACCACGTCAGCCTTCTCTCCCGGCAGCACCTGACTGAATACATTTGAAATACCGATTTTTTTCGCGATCGCGCGTGCTGTTCGCTCATTATCTCCGGTGAGCATCACCACCTCAACTCCACCGCGCACCAACTGTTCGACCGCTGATTTACTCGTCGCCTTCTCCGCATCGGCAATCGCGATAAAACCAAGTAGCACACTGTCGCGAATCAAACCAACAACTGTCTTTGCATCTGCTTCGAGTTGCTCAATCTGCGCCTTAGTAGTAGCGAAGTTAACTCCTAGCGACTCAATATAACGAAGATTTCCCACGACAATCTGCTGATTATGTATCTTGCCTACAACTCCCTTGCCAGCGATACTCTCAAAATGTTGCACCTCAAACAGCTTCAACCCCTTCTCTTTGGCCGCACTTACAACTGCCTGGGCTAATGGGTGTTCGGACAAGGCTTCGATGCTCGCGGCATATGCGAGCACCTCGCCAGCACTCACTCCCGCCTGCGGTAAGATGTCGGTAACTTTTGGCTTACCTTCAGTCAGCGTTCCAGTTTTATCAAACACAACAGTCTTAATCTTTTTGCCTCGCTCAAGTGCATCTCCATTTTTAATTAAGATACCTCGGCGTGCTCCTAATCCGGTGCCAACCATAATCGCGGTCGGTGTCGCTAATCCCAACGCGCACGGACACGCGATAACAATAACCGCGACTGCGGGTAGTAGACTAAGCTCCCAGCTTCCAGTCTTCAGATACCAGACGATCGCCGTTCCGAGGGCGAGCGCGATAACGATAGGCACAAATACTGCCGAGATTCTGTCGGCCAACTTCTGAATTGGCGCCTTATTGGCTTGTGCATCCGCGACGAGCTGCACGATTTGTGCAAGCATCGTACCTGAACCAACTTTAGTTGCGCGCATCTCAAACGCACCGCTCATATTCAGCGTCGCACCATAGACGATGTCACTTTCATTTTTTGAGACCGGTAAACTCTCACCCGTTAACATTGACTCATCAATATTCGAATGTCCTTTAATAATCACGCCATCTGTCGGCGCCTTTTCTCCCGGCTTAACAAGTAGTACATCGCCTACGCGCACCGCTTCGATTGAGATATCCCTGGTTCCGTGTGCCTCAACTAAATGTGCAGTTTTTACCCCCAACTGCATCAGTTTTTCAATTGCAGAGCTTGCCTGACCCCTACTCTTCGCCTCAAAGAACCGACCGAGTAAAATCAGGGCGGCGATAATCGCACCCGTTTCAAAATAAAACTCGGCAATACCAGCAATCATCCCGTACACGCTATACGCGAGTGCGGTCAGCGTTCCAATTGAGATGAGCGTATTCATATCGGCCGTAGCGCGGCGCAGTTGTTTGAAGGCGGAGATATGAAACTCACTTCCCACAACCAGCACCACGATCGCTGAAAGAACAGCTTGAACCCAGACACTCACATCAAATCCGCCGATAACTAAACCGAATGTAATCCCCGCCATTGCGAGTATCGCGACGGGAAGCGCGAGCACTAAAGCAAGAAGCGAACGCTTTTTTGCCTGCTTTGTCTCGCTCGCCCCGATATTGCCATGCTCATGCCCGCCCTGTTCTTTCTGCGCATGTACTACGCTATATCCGTTTCCCGTGATCGCATGTTCGATATGCACATGCATCTGCTCTTCAGCCACCTTTTGCTCATCAAACTCCACCATCGCGTCGTGCATCGCCAAGTTAACGCTTGCGTTTTGTACTCCTTCGATTTTTTTCAGACTTTTTTCGTTGCGCACTACACAGCTCGCGCAATGCATGCCGGCAATCTGTACGTGTATTTTTTTCATCCCGTTAGAGACAAGGTGCGCAAGCACGCCTGTCATTATAATTAATTACTAGACTTTTATTATTTACTTGCATATTTTTCATTTTCCCGTTGAGAACATCGCTCGTCTCTCACGGGATTTATAGTATTGTCATTACTTATTCAACAACGTTAAATACTCCGGAATACATGCCCATACTGCACGAAAACCGTAATGGTCCGGTTGATTGCGGCGTAAACTCGATGATATTTTCACCATCTTTAAGCGGCGTAAACATATCGTACTCAGGAATAGTTAGAAAGGCGGCGCACGTATAGGCGTTTTCTGAATTTACAATCCAGCGTACAGGTACTCCCTTTTTGATCGTAAACTGGCGAGGACTGTATCCGTTTACTTTTTGCGTCATACGAATCACCTGAAATCCGTCCTCAATCGGAGCACTGACGACCTCTTCCGGTTGCCGCAAGCCACTGGTAATTCCACTTAAATTCCATCCACTCCGCACATTAAGAAGTCCAAACACAATCACCAGTACGCCAGCGAATTTAAAAAATACTCTGCCCCATGATCCTTTAGCGACCGCAGAGATTCCTCCGATGCCAAGTAAGCCAGGGGCGGTGCCTAGTGCGAATAATCCCATTATGAGCGCACCACTAACAAAGCTTCCTGTGCTGATCGCGTAAATCTGCATCGCCTGCGTAAAGCCACAGGGCAAGAAAAATGTCAGCGCTCCGGTAATGAGTACGCCACGATTACTGTACTCTTTCGCCTCCGCTCTGATGCCGAGCAATCGACTGATACTCTTAGGCAGCGAAATTGTCGCTCCTTCGATTCTCGGAAATATTCCAATGAGTTTTACTCCAAGGAAAAGCATCACCACGCCAACCATGAATACAAGAATGCTTAGCGCCCCTCCCGAAATACGCAAAACTGAACCGGCTAACCCGATCAGTCCGCCCAGCAACGCAAAGCCAAGTACACGCCCAAGATTGAAGAAAAGATGCGGGCGAAACTTTTGCATACGTGTCGCCTCGGGATGCTTCTTCGCGTGTGCACCACTGGCGGCTAATACGAGCCCGCCAATCAGAGCCATACACGTCGAAACTCCCGCAACCAGACCAATCAGCATAACTACGCCGTATGTCGGCGTATCATTAAATGCGACCGCCTTATTTAATAACCCCGCCACTCTCAAGAGTGCGTAGATAATAAATACGCTACCGGCTGCGATAAACAGTTCAAGATACTCCGCCGGGTTACGCGATATCCATGGTCGTTTTCTGGAAACTCCAACCGCATATCCAGTTTTCTGAATCGCCTGATGAAGCTCATCCTGGTTCGGTCGCTCCGCCGTATACCAGACCTGCGCCTCACCTTTTTTCTCACTCACTTCCACTTTACTGACCCCGCGAACTTCACCGATCGCCTCTTCGAGTAATAATTCACAACTCCGACAGTGCATGCCAGAAATAGAGATACGAATGTTTTGATTTTTTTGTTCCATAATACGCTTAGATTAATAATAACCGATACAAACAAACTACCGGCTATTTAAGCGTAGATTTTAGAATGCAGTGTCCCGCTCGAAAACGCTTCGGTAAGCGTCGGCATAAATAAACTCAATGAGCTCGTTCGCCTATGAGGCGGAGAGCTATCATTCTCTTTCGTGCGAGCTAATGCGTTCGAGCTCCCCGTGATTTGAATGAAGGCTAAAACAAGCAGTGGAATGGTCGCACTAAATAACGCTTGCCACGCGTTAATGTGCTCAAAAACTGACATCGGACAAATAGTCGCCGCACCATCCATAAATGGACAGTGATTCATATCCCCCATCTCATCAGATGAAAATGAAACGGCAAATCCAAATATTGCCGCCGCGATAAATGTACCTACGATAAATATTCCGACCAGTCGCTTACTCATAGCTATACTCTATTCCCGTAGGAGCCAGAAATCAAACCAATTTTCTTATATACAAAAATCTCGCCTGTGTTATAGTTTCAAAAGTTCATTGGAGGGTACTGTGATGTGCGAAGGATGTACGCTTCAGGCAGTCACTCATCCGCGGGCAAATGACCGAGCACTTGCCGCCGGCTTCCTCGCCGCCGCAGAGGGCAAGCCTCGATCAAGCAATCCGCATTTCAATAATCCAAACACCTGCGCGGATAGCTTAAGCACCTACGGCTGGTGGAGCTATGGATGGGATGCGTTTCGCGACCGCATCATCCCCTACGACATCTGGAAACAGCTTCCGGATGGACTAAGCGAAGGGCCATTGACGGTTGCCGCGCGAAAGCTGCTCGCTGAAAAAGGCGAGCTCACGCCAGCCCTTCGTACGGTCTTGCACTACTAGTTTCTGCGCGCCCACAACTTCGGTTGTCGGGCGCTTATTTATTACTGGACCACTTCGCCACCCGCGTCCTGCCAATCTCCTAGTCCACCGATATTAATTACATTTGTGTATCCAGCACTTTCTAAAATCACCCGAGCTTTTTCAGCGCGTGCACCAGCCGCACAATATACATAGATTGGCTTATCTTTAGCGATACCTGGGAGTTCGCCAGCCTGCAGTCTGGCTAAATCAAAATGCATCGCTCCTTTCGCATACCCAGTCGCCCACTCGTTATCTGTTCGCACATCTAATAGTGCGACTTCGCCCGAGCTCACCGCCTGCATCATCGACATCTTGCCTAACGGCTGGTTATCGGTCACCCGCTTAGCAACTAACCCGTACACTCCATACCCAATAACAACTACGGCAATGAGAATGAGTAATTTTTTCATATACTTCTATCTTATACCTACCGCCTCCTATTGTCCTCCGCCTACTTGCCAAATTCTCAACTTGACGATATCTTATATTTAGTTCCTTTTACCCCAAGGGAGGTGATGAAACCTGGGATACCCCAACATCCAAACGGGCGAGTTCTGCATCTGTGGCCAAGAGGCCATCATTGGCAGTCGTCCGTCTCTTCGTGTGTGCACAGCCTGCAACTGGCAGTGGTACAGCAACCACTGCTGGCAGTGTGGTGCACATATCGACAGCCGTGAATGTGCTCGCGACCCCCATTCCGGCTGGTACATCTGTAACGTTTGCGGAGCGGCAGAGATGCCTTCGCAAGCGTACTAAGCGTTCGCACCCGAGTGGCGCGGGTTAGTAGCCACCGCAGGTCGTCAGCGTAGACGAAATAAAAAAAGCGCACAGCGCAAAAACATAAAAGCCTTCGGGCAAAAACATAAAAAACACGGCCCTCGTGCCAAGTAAAAAAGTAGCCGGTCGCTCTCACGCACCGGCTCATTTTTTTATCTACTCGGTTGTCTTACCGTCAAAATGCTCTTCTTTTAACTCCGCATCTACTTTCGTTTTGCGTACTACTTTATCCTTGTGCTCCGGCGGACCATAGACGGTATACAGTTTCATTGCGTCAGTCTGTGACGTATTAATGATGTTATGTTTCACTCCTGCCGGTACGATAATCGCAAACCCGGCAGAAAGTTCATGACGCATGTCATTTAAAATAACCGCTCCTTCTCCGTGCTCGATGCGCAAAAACTGGTCGAGCTCGTGCACCTCTTCACCGATATCCTCGCCTGGACGCAGACTCATCAGTACGAGCTGCTCATGCTTGGCGGTATAGAGCACTCTGCGAAAGTCCTCATTCTCTTCGCTTAATTTTTCGATATTGCCGACAAATCCTTTTTTCATATATTTATTGATTAATGATAAGCGGCCTTTACCTACAGCATACACCCGCCCAGGAAATATAAACACCCGAAGCAATTCGGGTGTTTATACTGCCTTTTAGGCGAACATTTTCTCCTCGAGATCTCCGGTTCCGTTTTTGACAACGGTCGAACAGAGTACGATCTCCTCTTCTCCGGACTCTGAACGAATTTGAGCAAGTTGTTGCGCGAGCTCTTTTTGATTCACCTTATCAACCTTGTTCGCGACAATGATATATGGATGCCCATACTCGCGCAGCACCCCGATCATCTCCTTATCAAACTCGGTACATCCTGCTTTAACATCAAGGATCAATACGACATAATATGGTCGCGCTCCTGAGGCCATTAAGTACCACAAAATTAGCTTGCGTAGTTTTTCCCGCTCATCGGGACCAAGTCGGGCGTACCCATATCCCGGCAAGTCAACAAAATAAAACTTTTTGTTGACGCTGAAAAAGTTAATCTCTTTTGTCTTACCCGGACGATCACTCACCTTAACTAGGTCGCGCCGATTCATTAGTGCGTTAATTACGCTCGACTTCCCTACGTTCGAGCGCCCGACGAAAGCAAATTGAGGTACGCCATCACTTAAAATCGGATCAGTCCCTCGCACCCCTTTAATAAACTCGGCAGAGGTAATATGCATAGCCGATATCCGGTTAGTGATTATTTCTTCGCCGCAGCTTTCTTTTTGGCAACTACTTTCTTTTCAGCTTTCTTTGCAACTACTACTGGCTTAACCGGAGTGGCTTCAACTTTCTTCTCGACTGGCTTTGATGCTGGAGCGACTGGAGCTACCTGACCACCGATCAGCTTCATGATCGTATCAAGCTTAGCGCTGATCATTTGTACATCGCGTTTCAACTCGTCAATACGCTTGTCCGCGACTGGAGCGACGTGTTGTGTATTATTTGCCGGAGCAAAATCACGCTTTGGCGCAGAGCTAAAGTCTTTCGGAGCACCTTCGCGCGTATTGCGGAAACAATCGCTGCAGTATACTGGACGCTCGCCTGATGGACGAAATGGAACTTGGCACGACTTGCTGCACGTTGCGCAAGTAGTCGTAAACATTTCGCGCTCACCTCCACGATCGCCACCAAATCCACCGCCACGATTAAAACTTGGCTTTCCGCCAAAATTTGGACGGCCGCCTCCTTTATTAAAACCACCTCGATTACCACCTCCAAACCCACCCTGACGCTTAAACTCTCCCATATTTGTATATCGAGTGATTAATTAAAGAGACAAAGACTACTTTCTCGATAAATCAAAATAACATTATTTATTAATTTTGTCTAGAGCACGCTAATTACCCGCGCCACGCGTGGCTTAAAGGAATAATCGCACGATACGGAGCTCTTCGTATGAGTACTCATCCCCTAGGCGCTGCCTGACTGGTGAGAGTGAGTATTGCCCGGCTTCGTTTTTACCCACGCGCTGAAACATTTCGCGTATTTTATTAAATCGGGTTGTTGGCATCCGCTCACGCAGATACTCAATATCGATCGTCGCGTCATCTGCCCTAAGCTGCTCAAGATGCGAAAGAATTGTTTCAGTTTTAACTCCGCGCGCGGCGGCCATATCGGCTAACGGGATTTTTTGAACTACTAATTCTCGTGTTTGCGCTACCGTATCCCCGCGCTCACTTTTTTTCTGCTTTACGCCACCGAATGGAGCTACTTTTTCCAAAAACTCTTCTTGTTGGCGCTGAATTTCCTTTGGAGAAATCGTCTGCAGTGCAGCGACGTGCTGCGCAGACTGCTCACGAAACCGTTCGTCGATCTCAAGTACCTCCGGGTTAATGCGAAGAGCCATATCATTCATACCAATCAGCGAAAGACCTTCGAGCGAGCGCACACGCGACAGCGCAACGTATCCCATGCCCGGCGCAAATGACCGGCCAAGGTCGACTACGGCCGCGTCTAAACTCATTCCCTGACTTTTGTGTACGGTGATCGCCCACGCGAGACGCAATGGGTACTGCTTAATTTCTGCTTTAGTTTTTCCATCCTCGTCAATCTTCCAACTCTCCGGCTCAACAACAATAAGCTTGCCGCTAATAGTCTCAACTACAATCAGGTTTTCTTCGCAGCGTTTAACAGTTCCCAGCGTGCCATTTACATACCCCTGATCATGATTGTTTTTCACAAACATTACGCGGGCACCAACCTTGAGCGTCAATACTTCTGGGGCTAAACAGTTTTTTTGCAGTGCCATTACGAGCGGGCGCGCACCCGAACTCATCATCTCATACGAAACCGCCTTACCTGGTAGCTTTGCGAGCTCTTTCTCATTTTCTGTATCGACATTGTTGTTATGGGCGTGCAACTTAGTCACCACCTCGCCGTGAGCGATTGCTTTTTTATGCCGTGAACGGAGCAGCTCGTACTCACCCTCACTTACTTCGTTTGAGCGAATCGCGTTAAGCAGTCCAGTGTACTGACTATCGCTTTGTCGGTGTTGTTCATGGAGATAGCAAATCTGTAGGTTCGCATCGCGCCAAGACTGTGCGTGATACGCAAACTTTGTTTCGCGCTCACCCGGACGGGAGACTGGCGGAAGCTGAAAAAAGTCGCCGCATAAAACAACCTGAATCCCACCAAATGGCTCATTATTACCCCGTAAACCGCGCAGGACGCTATCAACTAAATCCAAGCGAAAATCGTGCAACATCGAAATCTCGTCAATAATCAGCACACCAGTTGCCTCAAAGCGGCGGCGAAGACGCGGCTGTTCAGCGAGCTCTTCAATCTCGCGCTGACTAAAAACATCGGCAATGCCAATACCGGCCCACGAGTGAATCGTCATCCCACCCATATGCGTTGCGGCGATGCCTGTTGAAGCGGTAATACCAACCGTCACCCCGTGCTCTTCGAGGTAGCGGATATATTCGCGCAACACAAACGTCTTGCCACTCCCGGCCGCACCGGTGAGAAAAACGTTCGCACCTGTTTTGAGAATATGTAGCGCCTCTTGTTGAGTCATACCGTCTATCATACACGACTCCCCCTCTTGCCGCCTACAAATAAAAAACCCGCCACTTCCGTGACGGGTTTTTTTATGCTTAACGGCGACGAGACTTCTTTGCCGTTTTTCTTTTGGCGGTCTTTCTCTTTGTAGTCTTTTTCGCCTTTGAGCGCTTCGCAGCTTTTTTCTTTTTCATAGTTCGTTCTGATACGTATATCTTTTGAGACACTCATTTTTTCGACCCTGCACGCTTATCGTGCCCTAAAAATAGTTATTACTTACTTATTAGTATGACAGCACGTGGTTGTATTACAATACTTTTTTGAAGACTTGGTGGATAACTTTTTAGAAATGATTTTGTCTATTCCAAAATATTTTATTCTCCCGTAACCATTTTCGTTTTTGCGCATAGTCCGGAATAATTTCCGCAACTGCGCTCCAAAATACTCGCGAATGATTTTTATGCTTAATATGCGCAAGCTCGTGCACGACCACATAGTCAATAACATCAAGAGGTGCGTGCACAAGTCGCCACGAAAATCGTAACACTCCCGTCGGACTACACGACGCCCAGCGACTGCGGGTATTAGTTATTTTGACCTCCGCATATCGCCAACCCGTTTGCTGGGAGTAGTGCTCGACGCGAGATGTGATTAGTTTTTGCGCTTGGTTTTGATACGTTAAAAATTGTACACGCTCCTGTGCTTTTGTCGGCATCGATACCGCCCCATACCTTTTTGCCTGTGTGATTTTTTTCGTAATCCAAGCAGCCTTGCGCACAACTAAGTGCTGCAAGTATCGCTCTGGCACCCGATGCGGAGCGCGAATAATCAGTTTCGCCTCGGGCGTAACGACGAGCGAGATACTCCGCCGGCGCGAGCGGATAATACTATGAATGTTGATTTCTTCCACTCTATGATTACTGCTTCCCCTCTGCGGCCTTTTGTAGTTCGGCAACCTCAATCTTTTTCATTCCGAGCATCGCTTGCATCACTTTTCCAGATGAGTCTCTGCCTAACAGTTCCGGCAGGGCCTTTGGAATAATCTGCCAGCTAAACCCGTATTTATCCTTAAGCCAGCCACACTGTTGCGCCTGCGGATCGCCACCCTCGATCAACTTATCCCAGTACGCGTCCACTTCTTTTTGATCCTCGCACTCTACATAAAATGAAACTGCTCCAGATGGCTTAAAGTAAGGTCCGCCATCTAAGCACATAAACGTCTGCCCCATTAACTCAAATACGCCCGTCAGAACCTTGCCTTCCATGCCCGCCATCGGACCCTGCAACCCACTGTCTGGATATTTTTTTATACTTACGATTTTTGAGTTCGGAAAAATTGAAGTATAAAACTGCATCGCCTCTTCAGCTTGTTTATCAAACCACAAAAATGGAGTTATGTTTTGCTTCATATTATTTATTTCCCGCCATAGGTTCGGGCTGCAGCATACTCACTCGATTACCCTCGGTATCCTCGATTGAGATCCAGAGTCCGACCCCTGGAATCATTTGCGGCTCCATACTCACCTTGCCGTCTTGCCCCATCGCGCCTTTTATTTTGCCGCCGTTTGCTACCACGTCCTGTATGGCTTTTTTCATATCTTTGACCGCGATTACTACCGAAGGAGCGTGCGAGTCAGGGCTCGCGGTCTTTGCGTAAAATCCTCCATTAATATTGCCAGGCGTCTTAATCATGCCATCTGCGTCAGTCTCGGTGGTTTGTGCCACGACATACTCGCCCATTTCTGGCCCGAGCTGCTGCGTTTTCCATCCAAACGTAGATGTATAAAACTTCTTCATCCGCTCCCGATCGTTATACCCCATCTCAAAATGTACTACTGGATCCATAGTATTATTGCTTATTAATTTTATTCAACGATCGCCTGAAAACCGCCGTATGTCATCTTGTTCATCTCAAACGGCATCGGCTGATCTTTCATGGCCTCTGGAGTCATAGACGGGTCGCTCATCACTTTCGCGTTCACCTCATCTCGGTGCATTCGATCTTTAAAAACAATATACGAAAAAATAACTGCCTCATCCGGCTGCGCGCCGGCAAGCTCAACAAATGTCTTCTGTTTCGGCATATTCTCCATCCCAGGCATATCCGGCATCACCGGAGTCAGGTCCTCACCTACACACTCTTTATAATCTAAGGCGCCATGCTTAAGCCATACCGCCTTGCCGACCTCGGCCATCTTTTTATACTCTTCTAATTTTGACTTCTTTACTACTATCACAAATCCATCTACATAACTCATATTATTTTTTTATTATTGTTTTCTTAACTACCTTACCTTTTTTATCATAAGTAATCCACTCGCCGTATTGCTTCCCGCTTTTAAAACTCCCCGAACGCATTTTGGTACCATCCTTACGAAACCAAGTCCACCCTCCCTCCATCTGTTTACCAGCTAAATAGCCCTTCGCCCAGACACTCCCATCTGCGTGATACTGCATATATCTCTTTATTTTCTCCATTTTCTATTTCGCGGTCGTACTACTCGCTGTCGTAATAATGGTCTGCGCAATTTGATCTACGAGCTCATCAATATCAAATGTTTTTCGCTCTTGCTCGCACTCCGTCTTTTCTGGATCATCAAAATTACCGCACTGTACCAAGCGAAGATTAAATGAAACGACAATCGCCTTATTTTCTCCCTTTGAAAGCGCATATACATATTGCGTGTATGTGCTGCCTGCGGCACCTTCTGATTTTTTCGCGGTGCAGTACACCCTCCCATTAATTTCCTTTTTCTCGGTTATGCCCGCAGCATCAGTCTCTGATCCGCTCGCATTACAAACCGGGTTCCCTGCAAATAATTGTGTTTTAGGCGGCCACTCGGTGGCGGTAATATATTTTGTACCGATTGTTTCCGGATAGCGCATCGTAAATCCTGGACCATCAAACGTTTTCCAGCTTGCCGGGACTTCAAATGCTTTCTTTGAGAAAACTCCTAACCATGCAGCGATGCCGATAATAAGCGCGATACTAATGATGATAAAGATTTTAGAGATACCATTTTGATTATTCATATAGACTAATCATATACCAGCTTAGAGTCGATTAACAAAACCCTGGGTTCTTATCAAAAGTAAAACCCCCGACCCTTTTCGGACCGGGGGCAGACACACGCCAGACAGCTCACTCTCCTATACACCCTTGAACCGTGAATCATTGTCGCGATGCGTTATGCACGCTCCGATGATACAAATACTCATCAACAACGACCATTGGCCGTTTGTTAACGCGAACCTGGAGTCTCCCTGGGCAACCATTAGGCTCGTCAGCATGATCGCGGCAACTTTCAGTAAGTGCCAAATGCCACTCGCCAGGATCTGCCAGAAGAACCTCCGACTCTCCTTTCTGCTTTGGAACGAGTACGAGAGCGGTTCCGGTCGCTTCTTCATGATGAATACCCCTTTGAGAACTGCGATGACTATATCGAGAGCGTGCTCTTTTTGCAACTATACCAAGTACTCGCCTACAAAAACTTTTGCCCGCTTATCTGACTGCTAAGTAAGACTAAAAAGATGATTGTTAGTAAGGCGAAGCCACCGACTGTTTTTAAGAAAAACCTTACTGCTTCTTTTTTGTGACCATCGATATAGAGCATGAGTGGCGTACCGACAAATAGGTAGCCCATCACTGCAGCTGATAGTGTTAGCAGTGAAAGCATAGCAATCGGAGCGAGGAGCGATGCCTGCTTGTCTGGCTGATCGACAAATGTCGACACACCAAACACGAGCAGTGCGATGTAGAGTGCGGCGAGCAGTGCGTTGATATATGGATTTTTATTCATGAGCTGGTGCTCCAGCTGATCCACTGGTCCCGGTTGTTGATTCGGCCTTCGCGACAACTTCAACACTCCAAATAAAGTCACATAGATATGGCGGACGGCATGGACCGGTGTAAATACCACTTAGCGTCGCCTCGGTACCATCAACAACCTCTTTGGTAGCTATTGGCTGATTTGCTTTCATCGCCTGCGAACCACTCTGCCCCTGCATCAACTGCCACACTTTCAAGCGATAGGTAGTTGGCTCTTGAGGTTTTGACACAATCGGCGTCCACTTAAACGTCACTGCTTGATCAGCGTCAAGCTTAAACTCTGTCTCGGCTTGTGTAAGCACCTTCGCCTGATAAATCGGTTGATTTTTTACAGCCGTATCACCCACCGCGTACTCTTTTGTTGGGCTATACTCCTTTTTTGCTGTCGAAATACCATCATCCTGCAGGTTCAACGCTGAATCAATCGTATCCGAAAATTGCTGTTGGGTAGGCTTATCTCCTTTTTCAAAAAAATCTTTTAATACAGTTTTTGGCACAACCGCATAGGTAATCGCGCCTACGGCGACAACAATTAAGATGATAAATATTGGCGCAAATCCTTTGTTCCTATTGTTTTTCATGTGGTTATTATATCTCAATCTTAATCTTGATACTATCATTTGCAAAAATCCCCTCCTTTTTACGCACCTCGGCCTTCAGCGCGAGTAAGTATGTCCCAGTTTTTTTATCTGGAAATATAGACGTTTTCCAGACACTCGAACCAACGTGTACCGTAGCCGCCACCGCACCCCAACCACGCCGCGGCTTTCCCTCTTGATGCGTACTCACCTTCGCCGCTACGTCTTTTGGTAATGAAACAAAATGCCACCCGGCGTGCCCCGGATACAGCCAGACATTGGCTTTAAACGAAAGATTCATTATTTTTTCCAACGCGGAGCGAATCGAATCATAAACGTAAAAAACTTCGCCTTTAGCATCCCCATGCCATGCTTACGCATACTCTCATAACACACCTTCTGAAACTCTTTCAAATCACTCCCTTCATAGCAGAGCTTCCCGCCTGAAAAACACAGACTGCAATAGAGTGGGTTCTCCCGTACCCCCGTATCTTTTGAAAATGGCATCAAGCAACTCTGGCACGCGTTACAATTTTGTTTTTGCATATATATGTGTATATCACTTTCCCGCGACCTCTTTCAACCTAAACTTAACAATTGTGGCAATGAGCGGAGTAGGTAGCGGTTTGTCTAGTGGCAGTTGAATCGCTCCTTTCGAACACGCATAGTCTTTCAGCTTTGCTTTAAACGCGTTAATTGCACTTGGCGTCGGATATAAACCGATATGCTTTTTCATCGCCGCAAAATACACCACGGGCTGATTATTGATTTTATACGCCGGCATACCGTAGCGAATCATCTCCTCGGCTTTGGGCGCACATTTTTCGACGAGCGCTCGCATCGTCTTGAGCCGCTTTAATACGTCGCCAGAAAACTGGGCGAGATACTCATCAACGGTTTTAATGGATAGGTTCATGACTTTTATTTTATCGCGCTACCCCAGATGTGCGGCCAGCTAAGCATGGCAAATTTGATTCCCTGGGTATGGCTCTCGATATGCTCAAATCCGGCGGACTGGAGCGCGTCTTCTGTCTCCCGATTTACATGACAGTTTCCGGCGATCAGGCGATGAAAAAAGGTAGTGAGATTTTGAAATATACGAAACATGCTCCCGCGCGGTGCGGCAACATGTTCGAGAAAAATATACTCTCCGCCCGGCTTCAGCACGCGCTTGATTTCACTTAGTACCTGCGCCTGGTCTTTAACTGAACACAGCACATACGTAGCGATCACTGCGTCACAACTATTATCAGCAAGTGGCAGCTTTTCGCCCGCGCTGTTTTGAATCGCATAGGTTTTTAACCCACATTTTTCAGCTTCTGCGAGTAGTGACGTATTAACTGCGGAGTTTGGCTCGATGCCCGTCCAAGCGATATCCTTGGGATAGTATTTGAGGTTGGTACCCGCGCCCGGACCAATCTCAACAACCGTTCCGGCTAGGTGCGCAAATGCCGCCTTTTTAAAGGCCACAATCTGCGGGTCTTCCTACTCCCTACTCCACTTTCTTAGTAGCTTCGCCTGAAACTTTTGATACAAAGTCATTAATTTAGAATATCACAACTCGTGCCCTTGGCAGGATTTGAACCTACAACCTCGCCGATAGAAGCGGCTTGCTCAATCCATTGAGCTACAAGGGCGAACTAAGCGTGATTACGATCTCGAGACGAGATGACACACGAGCAAAACGAGCCCGCCCCACCAACCGATATCAGAAACGAGAAGACTGACAACAATCTTGTTCTGTAGTGAAGCTGGCAAAAGCTCCGCTTGCCTCCCCTCGCTCTCCCGCTTCACTAAAAACGGGCTCACCTGAAATGACAAAAATAATCCGTTAAGAATTAATGTCCCGGCGATCAAAGCGTGATACAGCGGAATACCCGAGAGTGATTCGCCGCGATACAGAAGAGCGCCGCCAACGATAGCCAACGCGATGCCAACCCAGATGAGCGGCTTAGTCACCTTGTGCGTACGAATAGTAGCTTCTGTCCAGTACGAAGACTTTCTACCTAAAAAGCCGTGAATATCAATCACAGTCACCGCACCAAGGCCGATAATAAATCCGGCGAGCATCACGAACAATCCCCAAAAGTCTAGATTCGACATAGAATACTATTTTTTATATTGAGATAACTATCGTTATTGAACTTCAATTAATACCTCGTTCCGACTCATCCAAGGCGGAGTCCACGGCGCGTTGTACCCGGCGTACGCGACACCTCCCTGCGCGACCACTCCGTCACGAGTTAGCGCGGCACGCAGCTTTTCCTGCATCTGCTTAATGCGCGCATCGGTGCGATACCACGAAAACTGTAGTACTGCGTATTTCTTGGTAGGAATCATCACGATTTTCACCCGTGAGTCATCTGGTGTCGGTAGTGTCTCGAGCGTATACGAGCGAGGCATACCAAACGAGATAGTCTGCGAATCACCCTCTGCCGTGGCTACTACGGGAGCGGTCATAGCGATACGTTCTGATATTTTTTCACCCCCTCCCTGCTGTGCAACCACCGGAGCGGTCATGGCGATGCTTTCTTTTTTCGCATTCCCACCAAAAATATATCCCGCCACAATGCTAAAACCTTGGCCCATCGACTCTCCATAGGAGCCCTTTACGGTAGTCTGCGCTACGATATGCGCCGGATACTCCCTGATCTCATATCCATCCATCTGCTTCACCACCTTATAGTCCGCTTGTTCAACACGAGAACCAATAAATCCCCAAACTGACCAGAGCACAAATATGACTGCCAAAATAATAATGAGTTTCATATCATCATTCTAGCACCATTCGTACTTACCGGTATCAGATTTGGGTGTGGGGGTAGATTAACATCATGGCGCAAAATCAGCTGCTTGCTCTGCGGCTTTTTGTTTTGCCGGAGCAATTTGCTCATTCCAACAAGTCTTAACATCCCAACGAATCGGCCATTCAAAAATGCAATTTGAAAAAAATCTATATATAAAAACTCCTACGAAGACGATCGCGAAAATAACCATAGCGGGAATCCATTTCTTCAGATCATTCTCTCGATTCTTCCTCCGATAATGTTTATATCCCATACATCTCTAACTTTTCTTTGACCTTTTTCCATTTCGGATATTGCTTCTCAAGCAAAGCGAAAAACTTCCTATTATGATTTTTAAACTTCCAGTGACAGAGCTCGTGGGTGATGACGTAATCAATGCACTCTTTTGAGGTAAAAATAAGACGTGGATTCAAGATGATTTTCTCCGTACTCAGAAAACTCCCCCATCGACGAGGCATCTCGCGAATAATCAATTCAGGTACGGCCTGGT
This sequence comes from uncultured Candidatus Saccharibacteria bacterium, assembly GCA_964394435.1. Classification (GTDB taxonomy): domain Bacteria; phylum Patescibacteriota; class Minisyncoccia; order UBA6257; family 1-14-0-10-44-23; genus CAYMXN01. The sequence goes on along the minus strand of CAYMXN010000003.1, from coordinate 28,807 downwards.
AACCAAACTTCTTCACGGCGTGAGCAAGCCGCTCAGCAAAAACTACGCCGATCCTTTTTGCATACCAGGCGTCGAGAATCCTCTTGTTTCTCGCGCCATCAGATAAACCTCTATCTGTATAAAGTGCCAGACTCTTTTTCGATAGCACGACTTTGGGCTTTACGGCTGATCGAACCAAAAGCTCATACTGCCTCCCGAGGTATAGAAAACTCTCACCAGAAATGTACTCCTTTGTATACATCTTTCGTTGATGCTTTCTGAAGAAGTTGAGTTGCTTCTCGAGCCAAAACCACTTCCGCTTCAAAAATAAATCGATTCGCTCCGCGCTAGCTTCATGCGGAGATTTTAAGTAAATACTCAAATTGGGCATCACGGTTAGGCCGAGCGTCTTACGCTCCTCTCGAACCAGATCGTAATGATACACAAAAGAGCCAAATGTAAACTTCGCTGGCTTACGCTCCGAAGATTTCATAGTTGTTCTCAGCTAATTGCATTACTCGTTCTATAATCTTAACCGTCTCATCATCCGTAATCTCTATACCTCGCTCACCCCTAATAACGTCATACACATAGTCGTCAATGACGTTTTTCATCCGTCGCTTCACATCGATATTCTTATACCAATCAACAATCGCTTCTTTTTTTACGAGCGCAAAGATATCAACAACGATGGCGATAAAATCATCTTCGCTCACTTTGTGATTCTTAAATACCTCTTGAAGATTACGATATAAGATATCGGATCCCGGCTGCGCGATAATCGCCCCTGGCAGCGCCACGTCTTTTTTCTGAATCACATCGTCTTCGATAAGCTTCAGTTGCTTAAGCGCCGCGATATCAGCAAGCTTCCCCTGCCTCATCTTCTCTAGGATCTCAGAAATCTTCTTCGAAAATCGCTCATAGAACTCAGGGTCAGACTCAAGCCTTTCATGAATCGTCTTTTGCGTCTGAGCTGCAATCGCTTCAGCCTTCGACTTGTCAGAACCGAGCGTAGCAACCGCCTCCTCAAATTGTTTGCGATCAGTGATATTAATTTGCTTAGTCAGTAACTCAACTTCACCCGCATCAACATATTTGTCGAGGATGTTAATGAGCGCCTGCTTATATTCAGAAAGATCGATACGATCCGCATATTGCAAACTCGCTGTCTTACGAAGCTCCATAAACTTCTTCAGCTCTTTACGATACACATTCAGCTTCCCGCCAAACTCGTGCACGAAGTCTTGCAACACAAAACACTCGTTGAAGTTCTTAATAAACGCATTGAGCGCCTTATAGAACGTCTCGCGCTTCGGCTCATCCTTAAGTAACTGCAAATATACCTCATCATCAGACGATCCCTTCGCTTCATTAAACAAGTCGTGCACTAAGGCGTAGCTCTGCTCAAGCTCTTGAATCTTCTCGCTCACGTCGATCAGCGTCCCCTTCACATCGTTCTCATCGTAGTTACCAAACAGCCTCATTGCCGTATCAATGTTCTTAGCGTTTTCTGAGTAGTCGATAATATAGCCTGCCGTTTTTGGGAGCTTCTTGTTCTCGTGCAAACGATTTACGCGCGCAATCGCCTGCAGCAAGTTATGATCCTTAAGATCTTTTGCTAAATACAAAACCGTATTGCGAGGCGCATCAAATCCGGTTAAAAGCTTATCAACGACGATAATCACCTCGATACCCTCCTCATAATTCTTAAAGCTCTCAACCATATCCTTCTCATACTTGCCGACGCTGCTGTATTTCGCCCGAATACCATCTAAATACTTCACCACCTCCTTTCGGTGCGTGTTCGACTCATCGCCGTCCTCATGCTCGTCAGAAATAATCACCGCGGTGCGAATCTTACCACGCGACTCAAACAGATTCTGAAATAGAATCGCCGAATACTTAGACGGAGCAACAATCTGCGCCTTTAAGCCGGTATCTTTAAAGTGTGTGAGAAAATGCTTCTCGATGTCATACGAAATCTCAGTAATGCGCTGAGGATTATCTCTGATAATCTCCGTACTAACAAACTTTTGAAGCTCAACTTTATATTTTCTACTTAAATTTTCAGATACGCGGTCAACTTGCCGGTCGATCTGCTCTGCATTCTGCCCTTGGGGGGCATACCGTCCTTCGTAAATAAGCGGCAAAATTATTTTATCAGTAAGCGCATCATCAATAGTATATCTATCGATATAGCCACCGAACTTTTTCCAGCTTTCTTTTTCGCCAGTCATTAGGGGCGTACCCGTAAAGCCGATATAGCAGGCGTTCGGGATAAGTTGATTCATCTCTAAATTCGCAACACCATTTTGAGTGCGATGCGCTTCGTCAACTAGAACAAAGATGTTTTTATCAGTATCAACAAAACCAGCATTCTTTTTCCTCCCTGGTTCAAACTTGTGGACCGTGGTAGTCACTACTGAAAGATTTCTCTCCTTGATTAGATTAACTAACTGCTGACCGGTATTCGCCTGGATAACTTCTTTCTTTAAATTACAGTTCTTGAACGTGTCCCTAATCTGGCGATCGAGGTCTTTTCGATCGGTCACGATAATCACTCGTGGATTGCTAATATGCGGATTCTCGATCAACGCCTTCACGAACATGACCATTGTTAAGGACTTTCCCGAGCCTTGCGTGTGCCAAATCAAACCACCGCGTCGGCGCTCACCTTTTGGTCCCTGCTCAATCTCTGCCACCCGAGTCAACATCTTCTCGATCGCAAAATACTGCTGATACCGCGAGAGCTTCTTTACTCCCGCATCAAACAAAACATAATTCTTCGTAAGGTCTAAAAGTCGCGCTGGCTCAAAAAGCGCAACAATTCCCCGATCCTGTTCTGTCGGTAATCGGTCCAGCTTTTGCTTGTGGCCATCAGTATATCCGTTTAAATCAGCCAAAACCTGCGCATACGTTAAAGCGCTCACCGGCTTTTTAATCAGCTTCACCGCCTTCGCCTCAATCTCTTTCTCTGCCCCCTTTTCTTTCCAAACCGCATAAAACTTATTCGGTGTGCCTGTGGTGCCATATTGTAACTCCTTCCCGTTCGTCGCGACCAAAAGCTGAGTATACGCAAAAAACTTCGGGCAAAACTCTGGTCCTTGATTGCGATTCATCTGGTTGATCGCCTCAACAACGCCGACGCTGCCCTTCTTATTCTCGATCACCGCAAACGGGATGCCGTTTACAAAGCAAACGATATCCGGCCGGATGTTTTGCTTGCCGCTCACCACAAACTCCGCGGTTACATGAAACGCGTTATTTTCTGGATTCTTAAAATCAATAAAGCGGAAATTCTGCGACATCGTCTTGCCCGCGTGGCTTACTTTAATCGTCTTACCACCACTGGTCGGCATCACAATGTTATAAACCTCTTGCGCGGTGTCGATGAGGCCTTCATATGGCAGATGCTCAAGTTCATCAATCGCGTCGCGAACGTCTTTCCCGCTAAACTTGTGATTAGCGCCATCAACCTCATAGCCATTAATCTCCATCAGCTTTTCGGCCGCAATATCAGTTAAGATGAAGTTCGAGGTATCCCCGCCCCGCTGGCGCAACGCCTCTTCGGCTGAGATGTACTTGTATCCCATAGCCAAAAGAAGCTCTAGCGCTGGGAGTTGTGACTGCTTCGCTTCATCAAAATTTACTTTTTCGAGCATATGATTATGAGTGAATTTTCATCTTCTCCGGCGTTCGAATCGCGCCGGTGATCAAGTTATTGAGTAGATACTTTTTCTGGTCCTGGAAATTCCCCAATTTTCTCTCTAGAATGCTCAGCTCGCGATCTATAGTTAGTAAAATATCAACAATCTTCCTTTGTTCATCTAAGGGTATTAAATTAATGGGCATAGCCCTGAGCTCTTTCATTTTAATACTCCTAAAGGAGCTCCCGGTGATATTATTGCTGAAATACTTTTGAGCCGCCTGGCTTGTGATGATGTAATATACGAATTGAGAGTAGACAATTTTGGGATTTGGCTTTAAGCAAAAAACTGACTCGTTTATATCCCAATTCTTTGGTTTATCCCCTACGAGAAAAGCATCACCTACATTGCCAATGCTAGCCATTATAATATCGCCCACGTTTAGGCCTGATCTTTTGTTAATGAGCCCTAACGCACGATCATCGATGCGTTCGCAACTCGAGAAATCTAACCGACCTTGTGAGATATTTTTTATCGTTACATAAAAATTGTTTCCTGTTCCGAGCAAGAAATTATCTCTTGGATTTAAGCCTGTAGTAAAACTTAGCATAACTTTTTCTAGCTCAACCTTCTCCCACACTCCCTTAAATCCCGGTAGACGGGTTTTGCCGGTAAGGAGCTCCTGCATCAAGCCCATTTTAATATTCTTTTTAACCTCAATTTTCCGAGCCAGCTTCTCGATAGCCCTATCCCAAGTCTCCAGCACCGCCACGATGCGGTTCTGCTCGGGAAGAGGAGGAAGATCAACTTTGAGATTCGCGACTTCTAATGAATTAATGGCTGGGTAGCTCGACCCAACTAGCATGTTATTCAAATGATCCCGTAATTTTTTTGAAAACAAATAAGAGAATAGAAAATAGTTATTCAACTGATCTTTTTTATTTTCGATTACCGCAAAACCAGTGGAGCCAATGTATTCATGTGCATCAAAATTAACTATGCAGTGCCCGAGCAGATTTGGCCTTACAGTTGCCATTAATATATCGCCTTTTTTGAATACTCTCCTCGCTCGTGATGGCGACTCTCCATACCGGACATATTCCAACGGCAATTTAATTACACCATTATCAACAGACGATAGGTCAATATATTTAAACTTAAAATTTTCTGGGGTTTCGTTACCAAGGCTTTTTTTGTTCAAGAAAGCCACATCCCTTATTCGAACGCTTCTCCACCCATCAGGAATATTTTTTTGAGCTGAGTTAGCTTTCATAGACAACTTTTAAGAGCTTCAACTTAGCAAGCACTTCGTCGAAAGTATAAATTTGATTTTTACCTAACGACTTCCGGAATAAATCAAAAGACTTTCGTTCTGCCGGCTTCAATTTAGAATAATCCCCGGCGATTAAAACACCTGCTGGGTTTAAATGATTCAAGCCTTCATAGTCCTCTCCGATCGTCGTCTTAAAATGCTCTATCGCAATATTAATCTGGTTCTCCATCTGCACCACGCCCCCACTCAATTCGCCATGAATACCGTAAAGTTCATTCTTTTCGTCAGAATCTTTGTCGCCTCGATACTTCCCGCCGACGAGGCCACAGCCAGGTGTTTTAATTTCGACGACGGCAAAACTGCCATTCGAACCATGCTTAAAAAGGAAATCAGTTGCTGAACCACCCGAACCTTGACGCCCTTTTGAATTTTTACCGCCGAGATATGTCTCGCCATTGAGATATATAACAGGAAATGCGAAGACCTGCTGAAGTATCCATGGACTACTTTCGAAAAAATCCTCCCAGAATTTCTCATCTGTATTCGCCAAATTCTTTCCAAACTTCTCAATCGCTGCCTCTAGTCTCGCCCGGCCAATTGCCGATCCAAGGTTTTCAAAATTTTCATTTTCCAGCGTTTTAAGTTGTTTAATAACCCAATCGCGATTTTCCAGCTCACCGATCTGAAGAAAAATACCACCAGCATTTTTCTCACTTAAAATTAAAGTCCTTGTGCCAGAGGAATGCCCATACTTTGCAAGCACCTCCCTGATGTCTCCGAGTTCATCAAATAACTTCGCCATTTCCGCTCCATCAAGATTGAGCTCATAACCCTCATCTTTTTTAAGGGTCGAAAGCGGCTTATGGTCAACATTAACCCAAAGATCTTTTGGTCCTTTCCGCTGAAAACGAAAGCCTCCGCGCAATGGGTTACTTGACGGAGTAACCCAACTCGGACAGAAAACGAGCCGCGTTTTGCTATTTTCTCTGAGAACGACGACCGATATGTCCATCGTCTCATTAGATGTCGACCTAGTGGCAAGCACTTTCATAGACTATTTAATCCCCAGCTCCTTTAAATACTCGACCATTTGCTTCTCGAGCTTTTGCAGTTGCGGCTCGAGCTCAGCTAGTTCTTTCAAGTTCGCCTTGATATCCACCGGCGCTTCCTCAACAAAGGTATCCACGTAGCGCGTGATATTGAGGTTGAAGTCGTTCTCCTCGATCTCTTTAAAGCTCACCTTGCGCGAAAACTTCTCAACGTCTTTACGCTTCTTATAGGTGTCGAAAATCTTGGCGATGTTCTCGTCGGTCAGAATGTTCTGCGCCTTGTTCGCCTTAAACTCTTTTGACGCCTCAATGAACAGCACGTCTTTCTTTTTCTCGTTCGCTCCGCCCTTCTCGCGCGACCGGTCAATAATCAAAACCGCCACCGGGATACCCGTTGTCTGAAAGAGCCCGGCGGGAAGACCGATCACCGCGTCGATAATGTTTTCTTTCAAAAGCTGCTCGCGGATCTTTCCCTCGGCACCGCCGCGGAAAAGCACGCCGTGCGGTACGATCACCGCCACACGCCCCGTTTTCGGCTTCGCCGTCTCGATCATGTGCGTCACAAAAGCATAATCACCCTTGTCCTTCGGCGGCACACCGCGCCAGAACCGCTTATACTTATCGCTCTCAGCGTGCTCCGCGCCCCACTTCTTAAGCGAAAACGGCGGGTTGGCGACGACAACATCGAAGTGCATCAGCTGGTCGTTCTCCACGAGAAGCGGATTGTTAAGCGTGTCTCCCCACTCAATTCGAGCCGAATCCTTTCCGTGCAAAAACATATTCATCCGCGCAAGTTGATACGTTGAACCCGTCGACTCCTGCCCATAGAGCGCGTAGTTTTTTGAGCCCTGCTTTTCAACTTCTTCCCCGGCGAGCAAAAGCAAACCTCCCGATCCCATCGCCGGGTCACAAATACGATCACCTTCTTTCGGCCCAGCCAGCATCGCCACAAGCTTCGCTACGTTTCTAACCGTAAAAAATTCCCCCGCTTTTTTGCCCGCGTCAGCACCAAAGCGCTCGATCATGTACATATATGCTCCACCGATTACATCTTCACCCGCGTCAGACAAATCGATTTTCGCAAAATCCTGAATCAGGTGGCGCAGCATCTTATTCCGTTGCTCAAGTTTGCCGAGTACTGACTCAGAGTTGAAGTCCACACTAAAAACACCCTCGAGCTTCTCTTTATTCGCGTCTTCAATGCGGTGAAGCACCTTATTCACTTCTTCACCGATATTATCCTCTTCGATCTTGCTGTAGATATAATCAAAAGACGACTTCGGTGGGAGATAGAACCGGTCGAGCTTCATCTTCTCCTCAATACGTTTCTCATCAGCACCAAACCGCGCCTTGTACTCGGCGTGTCGCTTTTTATTTAAATCGCTCAAGTACTTAAAGAAGAGCATCGTCAGCGCATAGTCCTTATACACTCCCCCATCCACGCTACTACGCGAAGAGTCCGCGGCCGCCCAAAGCGTTTTGTTTAGTTCCTCTTGTGAATATTTTTTGATAGCAGTCATAGGTTAGGCGTTGGTTAGGTTTTTAAGTGTTTCGCTGACAATCCTCTGTTTGATCTCGTTTTGCTGACTGATGATCTTTTGCTGTTCTCGTATATTTTGATAAAGATCTATCAGCATCTGCTGTTTTTTGAAATGAGGTATAGGAATTTTCAGCTTCTCAAGCGCCTTACGCGGCAGCGCCCCGATATATGAGCCGGTAACAATCTCAGCGAGCGCCTCCTGCCCCTGCCTTGAGTTTAAATAATGAGAAACGTACTCAGGGAGAACGCCTTCCTTTGTGACGCGAATAACATGGATAGAAGAAGACGCGATGACATTCTTGTCTTCGGCTTCAAAAACTGTCGCCCGAAACGCTCCGGCTTTCATGCCGCGAGCGACAAGCAACACGTCGTTTCGCTCAAGATGCCCGGCATACCCCGGAATATTTGAGCTGATCTTCGTTAAAGCATTAACATCTTGGACAGTCTCATTCCGCACAAGATCCTTTGCTTGGAATACATAAAGATCCCCATTCGCATCAGGCGTAATAGCCCCCCGGAAGGTATATCCGGCTATAACTGTGGCGATCTCATGTAATTCCTTATACATGAGACTACATTACTGCTGATAATCTATAAAGTCAATACCCTACCAGTGGACAACCTAATACATCCCGCCGCGTTGACCGACTTCGTTGATCACCACTACTTTTTTCTTCTTATCTACACGATACAAGATCCGATATGGCCAGATGCGTATTTTATACTGATCTTTGTACTTCCCCAGCATCTTATCTCCATACCACGGATCACTCTCTAGGTGATCGATTGCGATCACAATTCGATTTCGCCAAGGCAAAGGAACTTGAAGGATATCTTTCCTGACCGGATCCGGAACGTGGACGATGAAAGCCATATACCTTATTTTTTACCGGCTCGATACTTTTTACTGCTCTTATCCGCAACAATATTTGCCCGATCCTTCGCATGCAATTCTTTTTTAAACTCACTCCAGGTAACATAGTTACCGCGCTGATACTCCGCTTCAGCAAGCTCGATTTTCTTTGCGATCATAGGATCGCTTAATATCTCAAGGGTTTCCTGAAGTGAATCAAACTCTTCGGCTGACATTAATACGCCTTTTGATTTTCCTTTTTCGGTAAAGGTGTAGTGGACTCCGGGCTTTTGTACCTCTTCTAAAATTTCAAAAATCCGCTTGCGCCCCTCCGAGATTGACATCGTTTTGTTGTTATCCATATTTTTGTATCATTATTTACATGTACATAATAACGTACATGTAAGATTGCGTCAATATGTACCTGTGAATACCTAAAACAACCCCTGGACTTTCAGACTCGTAAAGCCCTTTATCGCCACAATCACATGATCTAATAGCTCTATCCCGAGCAACTTTCCTGCTTCGACGAGGCGTTTTGTAATTTGAATGTCCTCTTCTGACGGCTCCGCGCCCCCCGACGGATGATTGTGCGCAACAATCACTTGCGCAGCATTACACTTGATGGCTGGCTCAAAAACTTCCCGTGGATGTACTAGGCTCGCATTAAGTATACCTACTGAAACCGTCTCTCGTTTAATCTCCTGACTGCGGGAATCAAGAAAGAGCACGACAAAATGCTCTTTCTTTAAATCCCGAATATCTTTGAGTTGCTCATACACGTCCGCAGGTGAAAGATGAAGCACGGACTTCTTGTCTTTCAGAAACCGCTTCCCGAGTTCGAGTGAAACAATAATCTGCCCGGCCTTCGTCGGCCCAAGCCCTTTAATCTTTTTTAAATCTGTCAGCGTAACACTCGCGAGATTCTTCCCGCCAATCTGCTGTAAAATCTGCCGAGCGAGTTCGACAACGTTCGTCCCTTTCATACCCGTGCGCAGTAAAATCGCCAGAAGCTCGGAGTTATTCAACTTCTCCGGCCCATATTTAGCCAATTTTTCCCGCGGCTGATCTACTTTCGGAAGATCCTTAATTTTCATATTTATGAGCAGGTAAAATATGCTTCAATAATTCCACCTATATACCCAAGAAGAGCGATACTGAGTAAGGCGGCTGGATAGTAAAATGCTGCGCGCTTCCAAAATCGAATTTTAGAAACCTTTCGCCGATGATCAAGTAGTAGCCCGCAGCTTGAAAAAATTGCCACATTCACAACAATTCCTAATAAAGTATTACCAAGAGAACTTAAGGTTGATCCAAATAGTGCGTCATATAAAACACCAGGCCATCCAATTATGGCGAGCGTAACGAGAAAGCTATATGGAATACAAAAATCCATTTTAGTTTATATCTAGAACCCGGCGTGGGAGAGTTGGTAGCCGAACCAAAGGTAGCCAAAGAAGATAATCGCCATAAAGGTGGCGAAAACATACCAGCCGAAGCTTTTCTCTGTCTTATAGTTACGATAGAGAATGTAGAGGCAGTTTAGCCCAGCGATGGCGAGGGCCGTAAATGTTATCTCATTAAGATATTTATGGGCTAATGGTAAGAAATTAATAGAAGTAATTTCCTTATTAAGAAAACTTAAAAGGACTGGAATTACTGAAAACCAAATAAATATTTTTTTGAGGCTCATATGGTTAGTATACTATATTGGTTTTAATTTGGAGCTGTTGCCTAAGTAGACTGATAATCTGCTGAAGAATGACTACGATCTGCTCAAGGAGCGCTTTGCGCTTAAGCTCTGCGCTATCGGCAAATCCAATCGAAGCTCCTAACACCTGCCCCTCTGGAGCTGGTGAGGCGTAATAATATGTACCGCCACCTCCGCCCCCACCTGTTATGGTATTCGTTTGTGGTGCTGGCGCCGCTGGCTCTGACAAAACCTCTTCGGTCGTACTCGCTGCTGACTCGGTTGGGGTCGGCGTTGTTGTGATTACCACGTCACCATCAGCCATCCCCTGTGCGGCCACGGCGGTGATTACCCGCGTCGCTTCTTCGCCATCGCTAATAGTTATTTCGTTATCCACGCTCTCACTCGAGAGACTAAACTCCATATTGCTACTCGTAGTTATTGGGATGTCGTTATAGAGCTTGGTCGACGCGATCTCGCCATTGTTATTTTCTCGCACAAATAAATCAAAGGTGCCCGCATCAGTACCGTGCGAGACGATACGATATACGTGGCCCGTGTCGGTTGGCAAGAAGATGAACTTGTTGTGCCCGACAATCTGGTACTCCACTCCCGGGATATTGTACTCGATTACATTGTTTTCTGTTGGCCCGGTGTGATTACCCAGCTCGTCATAGACGTGCACCTCGACTGGACTGTGCCAGAGGAGCTCTTTACCTTTAAAATCACAAAACGAGCTATCGCCTTGCGCCAAATCGCTCGGAAGTGTCACCTGTTCACCTTTGATAATATTCAAAATTATATTGCGCACTGATTCAGCGCTTGGAAGCTTTGAGTGAGTCGCGTCTTTAAAATAAAACTTGTGATTATTCGGAACGTTAACGTAGTCAGCGCTCTCGAGTGGGACGGTACCATCGCCCGAAGATTCACGGAGTGCTACGATATCGGTCTTGTCAGCTCCGAACTCATACCCTGCTTGAGTCGCGCTCCGACAGCCGGCGATGTTATACGCGTCTATCCCGTCGAGGCTCATCTCCTCCAGGCTTTTACCAAAAAAGTTTTGCGTCTTATCTAAAATATTCCAATTTACTCCGCCACTCACTAGGAAATCTTTAGTGGCAGAATAACCAAGCACATCAGTTGAGCCTTTTGTTTTGATATATCCTTGGGCCTGATTGAAATAGGTTTGGCCCGGCAAGAGCTCGTATACCGCTGGAGCGTTAAGAGCGAGAGACCGCATCGCCGAGTCGGCGAGCATCGGAATATCAAAGCGCTCGCCAACTAAGAGCGTTTTCGCCGCCTTGGGTGCGCCTAAGTGGGGCGTACCAACAAAGATGAGCTTATCAATACTCTCTTTACCGTACAGATTAAGATAGTTTTTAGTCAGCAAGCCGCCCATACTGTGCGCAATAATATCTACCTTTGTAGCGCCAGTTTTTTGTTTTACCTCGTCGATTTTCTGCTTGAGTAAGTCTTTGGTTATGTTGAGGTCGACGCGCCAGTCGTATGGAAAAAAGAAGAGATTTTTATCTTGAATATATTGGATATTGTTAAATGACTCCTTAAGATCCAAAAAGGTATTTACTTCGAATCCAGGAACATGATTTAAAACTACCGTTATTGCCTCTCCCACCGTGATGTTGTTGACCGAGTTGCCTTCGCTATCCATCGCCAGGCCGGTACTTAAAAACTCGTCATTGACATCAAGAAGCATTCGCGCGAGGTTCGCCCAAAGTAAATCATCTCCTTGGCCGAGATATGTGCCTAAAATACCCGGGACGATGATAATCGGCGTGCGGTGAATACGAAAGTCTTGCACCTCCGGCGCACCAAATGAAGTCCACGAGGAAGTGGCGCCATCTATATCAACTGTTCGGGCGCGCCAGAGATAATCCCCGTCGGGGAAGTTGTGAAGCGTGATACTTGCGACGCCACCCGAGTCAATCAGTTCGCTACTATATATGGCTGGCGCGCTCGACGCTTCTTCGATTGAGACTTCGAGCTTCAGCTTTTTATTAAATGGACTACTTATTTTTGCACTTAAGACTAGCTCGCCTTGATCAAGCTTTTCATCTTCGGCGAGAGCGGTCGTGCCATCAAGTCTTGATTGCTTTAAATCTGAAACTGTCGGGAGTGGGTCGGGGCCCTCAAACTTGAGCCCCCACTCGCGATTTGTATTTTCAACGAGCGCGTACCCTGGGACACACGCCGAACACGTTCTTAGCCATTGCGAGGAGTAGCTATACTGATCACTATTACGATACCCGGCGACATAATATCCAAACGATGTCACATATGGCTGCTCAAAATTTTCAAAGGTAAACCAATACGTAGTGCCGGCAGTTAGTGAAACACAACTTGGAAGTACAAAAGGAACATACGCACCTAGGCTGGTTGGGAGCGAAGTGGCTGGCACAGAAACCATACTGATTTGCTCCCCATCTATCGGACCACCACCCTGACGAACTCTTAAGACCAAACTTGGCTTTGTGATGCCGGCGCTAATGCGATACACCTTTAGATATACCGTGCACAGTGTTTGATTTTCTGGTGCGACATATTTTTGCGAGATAATATCACTTACCGTTCCTGAATTTCCGCCAAAAATATTGCCGGCAACGCCGGCATTGGTAATTTCATACATTGTAGTAGCTCCTCGAACTACCGATAAGGACAATATAAAACTGGCGATCGTGAAGACGAAGGTGAATAACCGGCGGCGTCTAACCAGTTGTGAAATGGTCATACCGAAAGTTTTCTCCGACAGATATGCTTTAAGTATACCCCTCGCCCCTGCTTAAATTATCCCCACCCAAAACACCGCAATATTTTCCAGAGTTGGTGCTGTAAATTAAAAATGACTGGACCCCGAAGGATCCAGCCATAAAGGGTTGCCCCTTTCGCTGAAGCGCTTTACACGCCGAGTGCTGCCTAGTTGCCGCCGTTCCAGCCGTAGCCGGTGGGCCGCGCGTGCGCGTCCCAGAAGTGCTCGTTGGCCACCGTGCCGTGGCTCATGATCACCTCGAACTGCCCCCAGATGGCGTAGCCACCCGGACGCCAGTACGTGCTCGCCGAGAGCTCCGGGCCGACCCAGACGATCTTGTACTGCCAGGTCTCGCCGGAGCCGTTCTTGACCTTGCCGTTCCAGTGGTTGGACGTCCAGGCGTCGGCGTAGGGCGGGTTGGTCCAGCCCTCGTCGTTGCCGCGGATCCAGTCCTCGGACCACTTCATGTTCAGCTTGTCGTTGGCGTACGTGGGATCGCCCCACATCAGCCCGTCGTTGTTGCGGTCCACGCCGTCGGCCGGGCCATTGAAGACCCGAGCCTGGTCGTTGTAGCCCCACTGGTCGAACCCGCCAGCGGCGTAGGCCACACCCACGACAACCGCGAGCAAACAGAACACCGTCAGGAACTTTCGCATCGTTTAGACGCTCCACATCTCACGAGACTACCCCGCGAGAAGTCCACATAATATAATACAAATACTGATTTTTGTAAAGTATCCTCACATCTTACGCACCTAGCGCGCCGTTTTTTATACCGAATTGCGAAGCACGTTATAAAGCGAGCTCGCAATATTTACAATCTTTTTCGCCGCACCCCTCAAACTCCCCAGCGAGGATTTTTTGAGCGACTTCTTTAATCAGCTCCTCAAGGTCGGCAACCTCCTTGTCGGACGGGGCGAAGATTTCTCTGTGGAACTTCCCCTTCGCGTCGGCCTCGACAAAGTCGATCGCCCCCTCCTTCACCTGATATTTACCGCTCTTCTCGAGTAATAACTTATAGAACACGAGCTGACGATAGTAATCGCCGTCAGCATCTTTCGTTGTCCCTGCGATTTCATTTCTGCTCTTTACCTTGCCCGTCTTATAGTCGATAACCGTTGCGGTGCCGTCTTCATTAATATCAATGCGGTCGATTTTACCTTTGAGTTCTACATCACCCACTTGCACGCCATAGACTGACTGTTCGGCGAGTGAGTTAACTGGCCAGGCTTTATAGTTGCGGTCGTAATAACTGCCGAGGGCTTTTTCGCCTTTCTTTAATAAGTCTATTAAGTCGCGCTCGTTGATTGGCTCGCGCTTCAGTGCGTTTTGAAATACCTTGCTTACCTGCGCCTTGGTGACGCCCTCTTTTCGTTTGTCGCTTAAAAACTTCAGTGCGGCGTGGACCGCGTTTCCATATTGCAGAAACTTACTCGGCGCCTCGGGGATACCAACGAGATGTACGAGCAAAAACTGCTGCGGACAGCGGAGATAGGTATTAAGTGCAGAAACTGAAAGCCCCTTTTCCTTAAAACGCTTTTGTAGAAACTCTTGATACGCGGCGTCAGTCGTACTCTTTTCCGGCTGTGGCGTGGCGACAAACTCGATGTCGCGATGCGCAGCAAACGCTGCTTCAATCTTTTCGGTTTTTACCTGCTCGATAAGCTCGGGGCGGATACTTGAAACAAACTCACTCACGAGCTCATCTTTACCATCGATATTTTTCTTTGCGTAGCTTATATACGCCTCTTTTTTCGCACGAGTAAGGGCGACATAGAATAAGTTGCGCTCGTCCTCTTCGCCTTGCTCGCTCGAGGTTTCTGTAGACGCTTCTACTTTAGCCATCCCCGAGCGGAAGTAAATCGCTTCGGGCAATTTTACAAAATCACGGTTGCGCCGACTCCCCCAGTGGCCGAGCGTCGCACCCGTAATATAGACGTACTCAAACTCGAGCCCTTTCGCTCGGTGAGCGGTCATTAATGAAACGGCGGATGGTTTTGCACCAGCGATTTTTGCTTTTATGCGAATGCGGTGCTCACGGATAATCTCAAGGTGGTTTAAAAAATCTTCGAGCGTGGTCTTGTGCTTACTGCGCACGAGACTCTTGAGCTCATCAAATAGTGCGTGGAGCTTAGCCAGCTTTTCTTGTGCGTTTGGAAGTTTGAGCAGATGACTTACTAAGCCACTGTCGCGCACGATCGCCTCAAAGACTTCAACGGGGTTGCGGTTTTTACTCATCGCCTTCCAGAGGGAGAGCTTTTGATACAGCTCAAATACTTTCCGTCCAGAGTGCGGGATAATGCGCTCGAGAATCTTTGGATCGCGAACAAGCGGGAATATCTTTGAACGTTGCATGCGCGCGGCTTCGAGCAAGAGCGCGACATCAAGCGGAGCGATGGCGAGGAAGTCGATATAGAGAGCTGGGACGAGAGCGTAGTCATGGCCAAAATCGCGCACCGCCTCGAGCAGACACAGCGCCTTTTTCATATCATCATCCTCAAGCACATCTTCATCAGACTGTACGGCAAATGGAACACCCATCTTTTCTAAGATACGGGCGATTGGAGCCGCATCGCTATTAGTTCGATACAGCACAGCGATTTCTTCGAGGGCTACTCCCTTTTCTATTTTTTCTTTGATATCGCTCGCGATAAAGTACTGCTCGCCATCGGGCTGGCTAAGCGCGACTAACTGGATTGGTTTAGTCGTATGACTTACGTTTGCATTGAGCGGACCTTTGCCGAGCGCGACATCGACGGCGGCATCAAGAATTGTTTGGTGTGAACGATAGTTTTCAGTGAGCGCGATTATTTTGGCTTTTTTAAATTTCGTTTGGAAGTAGGTAAAGTTTTCTACGCTCGCACCCTGAAAACGATAAATCGCCTGCTTTTCATCACCTACGACAAATAAGTTTGGATGTTCGTCGTAGCTTGCGAGAAGTTCGATGACTTTATTTTGACTCGAGTTGGTATCTTGATGCTCGTCGACTAATACGTACAAGTACTTTTCTTGGAGGGTCAAAAGAAGCGATTCGTTTGTCTCGAGCTCCTTAGCGACCTCGACCACCATATCGTCGTAGTCATAGCTTTTCCGTTTGCGGAGCTCTTTTTGATACGCCGTATACACGCGCGCGATTTCAGCGTGCTTAGCGATTTGTTTTTGTAAGGTCTGATACTTACCCTTCATCTTTCCTTTATACGCCCCGCTCTCATTGTACAAATCTTCGATCAGGTCGAATTGTTTTTGTTCGGCCTTCACTATTTTCTCAAAATCTTCCGGCAGCACGCCCTCTTGTTTTAAGTCGCCAATCGCACCAAGGATATCTCTGATATTGCGGTATGGGTCGCCAAATGGACGGAGGAGTTCGTATTCGCCGGCATCAAGCAGTTCGCGCATCAGATCAATCTGTTCGACCTCGGTGATATTGGTCGCTCCGGCGATTGCGGCAAACTCTTCCGGATAGTCTTGGATAATATCGTTACAAAACCCGTGAATGGTTTTGATCGAAACGCGATACGCCTCTCCGCCTGCATCACGCTGTGTAGTGCTTCGAGTCGAAACACTCATCACCTCCACTAATCGTTTGCGCATCGCCGCCACCGCGGACTCGGTAAATGTCAACGCTAAAATACTTTCAGGAGGCGTATCAGTTTGCTTGATGATATTCGCGATACGCAAAGTCAGCACCTGGGTTTTACCCGTACCCGGGCCCGCAACCACCATTACCGGGCCCTCGATCGTATCGACCGCTTCCCGCTGGGCTTTGTTTAGTTTTTTGAGCTGCTGCTCGAAACTCATACGCCTATTATCGCCCGAAGATTGCCGAAAAGAAAGGGATTTGCTAGGTTGAGGGCTGACCCTTCTCTGGAGAAAACACGTGACCAAGGCTAAGGTTGATTCTCTGCGAACCGCAGTATTCTTCGCACTCTACGTCATTATCGTCATGGGGACGCCGCTCATTCCCATCATCCATAAAGTGATACCGGCCACCTCGAGGCCTGCTCAGATCGGGCTCGACCTGCTCTGCCTTCTCGTGAGCGCAGCCAGCATGATCGGTGGTTATTACTTGCTAAAATGGAGTCGAGGCGAGCTGAAAGATCACAATTCCAATGATCGAAATCACGCAGAAACCAACCGTTTCGTCCATGTAATCCACGGCCTTGCGGGGATCGCCTTAATGATCGTTGGTTGTATTGGATTCGTTGCCGGAGTTGGCTTCTGGTCGCCACCCACATGGATCACGATTACCGCGACAACCATCCTGACCACATGGGTAATATTCTCCTTCTTCAAGATGGAGTGCACGGACTAGCTCCGACACACCATCCTTCGCGCGCCCGCCCCGACCGAATGGTTTGGGCGGGTTTTACATTTTAGTACTCGTTTGATATGTTGAGGCTGGAGGTGCTTAATGCAAAATTCGACAGCTGGGAGTGGTAATCCGTTGCGCTGGACTGGTCCGCGCGACGACGACTATCAAATCCCTGGAGGATCACAGCTGAAGCCAAACCTACCACCCGAGCGCTGGCCATATGGTCCGCCCAGTTGGCACCAAGCGTGCTGCAACATGTTCACGCAAGGCCAATTCTGCGACTGCGAAGCGTCTGACGGAAGTACCGATTAGTACCCGCTGCGATCAAATGATTTCAGCGGGATTTTTATTTGCGGAAATATTGAGCTTTTGCTAGGTTGGGGATAGAACTTTCTGGAGACACCTATGCGCGTAGCGACGATTGTGGCGTTTTTCTGGGGTATGCTCTTCAGCTCCTATGCCTGCGAGCACAAAGATTACAGCAAACAGTACACCTATTGGGAGCTCACTACGAAAGAGCGAGAGGCTGAAGCTCGTGGCCAAGCGAACGGCTATGAAGAAGGACTCCAAGCTGGCTTGCTTGAAGGAAAGCGGATGCGCGATAGAGAGTGGCGCGAAGCCCTGCTCAACCTACAACACCAAGGAGAGATGCCGCTGATTGTCTGGAGCTTTATTCCTGACAACGCCAAATATTTCATTCAGGAAATTACCTGGCAAAAGCGATAGCTTACGAAAACTCCGCACCCAAGATGCTCACCACGAGCGCCTTGGGTGTTTTTATATCGACAGATGTGCACAGATAGATTATTATAAGTTCCCGGAGGATACTTGATGAGATTCTTTTTCCGCGTTTGGGGAAGGAGGTTGTACGCGATCTTCTTCCGACGGATCTTCATTACGAACAACGAACCGGAGTGCACGCACTGCTACACGATCGAGGGAAATCGCTTCTGGGGTTGGCGAACGTACTGTATGGATTGCGATCGGAACTTTCCCCACCCCGATGAGCGATACCCGCCCAAGCAGCCTCCCGCTCCGATTCTTCGTCTCCCGAACTCCAGTTCTCGAGACGATTAGCCCAGCGCCACCAAGGTGGCGCTGGGCACTTTTCTTTTTGGCACATTTGGCTTACACTCGTTGAGGTCCTTTTCTCCTGGAGGATTCCTATGGAAGACGGTTCGCGTGAACACCCGATCACCATCACCGAGGGTAGCGGCATCGACATGGCCCGGGCGGGAGCGGAAGTCCTCTTCAAGACCGAACCCCGCGGCGCCGCTCCGACGCGCGTGGTTCTCCGCTCCCCCTTCGAAGGTCAGCGGCACTACACGTGCCTGACCGACCACCCGGAGCTCTTCCCGAACCCGTAGTCTGTTTCCGCCGATGCGCACCCTGCGTGCATCGGCGATTTTTTATTTACTTATAAAGAAAATGAAAATGCGGCGACCGTTAGACGATCGCCGCAAAACGAGTGCGAGACTACTCCCACACTTTAATGCCGACTACTCGATTGTCGTGCATATGCAGAAGAAGCTCGATCTTTGTCCCGGGAATCATGATGTTGGTGCACACGTATCCACTATCACCCTCCCAGAGACAGAGCAGGAAACCCATCGCGTTGTGGTATATGGCGTATGGCTTCGGGATCGGTAGCACAGCGAGTCGAGCACTTATGCGCGCCAACACTCCCCTTAGCCAAGCGTACGGCTTAAGCTTCCAAAGCCTACCATCGACAGCACGCCAGCCTCGAGGCGATCGAAACTTCATCTCCCCAGACATCAGCCGCCGCACCCACACCTCCACATCACCATCGGGTTCTACCGTATTCATCAAAAAATCCTCCGCGTTGGTTGTTAAGGACCAGGTGGGAGGATTTTTTGAAACCTCTCTTAGGGTACCACATCCGATGCTCGCGCGAAACAGAGCCCTTCTAAAGATGGGGATAAAAACTCTCGTTTATCTACCCCTTACTTCAAAAGCTTCTCAACCTCGCTAACATCTTTCGCCTCCATCAACTTAGCTCGCAACTCCTTCGCACCATCCCTACCTGCGCGGGCGGGAAACCCGTTGATATACGCCTTGTAGTGCTTTTTCATCACGTCAAAAGGTTTGAGGCGACCACCATCTGCGCCCGTACCTTCGCCGTATAATTTTTCAAATAATTTTGTGTGTTCGAGACAGACGGCGAGCTTCTCTTCGATGGCTGGAAGGTATGGTTGCCCTTCTTCGCTACGAAACAACCACGGATTACCGAATATTCCCCGGCCGATCATCACGCCATCGATACCATACTCCTTTGTTTTAACTCGCCCATCGGCAAGCGTATACACATCGCCATTACCCAAGAGTACCGTCTCTGGACTATGTTTGTCTCGCAGGGCTTTTACGCGTGGCATTAACTCCCAATGCGCAGGGACTGCGCTCATCTCTTTGCGCGTACGCATATGCACAGTAAGTGCCGCCGGCTTAGTCTCAAGAATCGCCGGGATCCACGAATCAATCTCTTCTTTGTTATAACCGATACGGGTTTTTACTGAAACCGGCAATCCAGCAGTCATCGTCGCCTTAATAATCTCCTGCGCGAGTTTTGGATTTTTTATCAGCGCCGCACCCCCACCCGACTTCTCTACGCCACTATCCGGACACCCCATATTAATATCGATGCCATCAAACTTGAGCTCACGGCACAGTTTGGCCACTTCAGCGAATTGCTCGGGTTTGCCACCAAAAATCTGCGCGACAATCGGACGCTCTTCTTCGGTATACCAAAAATCTACCAAGAGCTTTTCCCGCCCGCGCGAGAGCAGCCCCTCGACCGAAACAAACTCGGTCCAGAATACATCGGGGGCGCCATATTTTGCGATGATGCGGCGAAAAGCCGCGTCGGTAACATTGGCCATCGGCGCTAACGCAAAAATTGGTGGTTTTAATTTTTTCCAAAACCCTGACTCCATAGTATTGCTAGTAAGCCTCCTTGCGCCTAAAAAGCCTGCGCAGGATAAACTTCAGCATGTTGTAGGCTACCACAAGGACTACGAAATACAATAAAAGCTTGTGTTTGAGGATAAACGAGGTCGTCGAAATTACCACGAGATAAAACTCCTTCATCAGCCGCTTAGACGAACTCACTTTAGGCTTTGCCGTCTCAACTGGTCCGGTATTTTTGGTAAATGACCAGTTCGTTGCTTTCTCGGACGTGGTTGAAGCGGTGGATGTTCCTTTTGAGGTAGCAGTTCCCGCAACATCCGGCTTACCACCCGTAGCCGCTATGGTAGAAGTACTCTGCTTGAGCTGCTCAATTTGTGCATCCCCTTGCTTTGCCGCCTCCTCCTCTTTTTTTAATTCAGCAATCTCTTTTTTCAACTCATCGGCTTTCGTATCAAGTTTCACAGCACCAGCGTCGGCGAGATTATTAATCGCCTGCACTATGTTCGTAGCTACTGCAGCGGTAGTCGAGGCAACTTGATTTACAACCGGTCCGGCGCTCTGAATAATGTCCGCGATTGTTGAGGTGGCGGTCTGCACATCGGCAACTAGGGGGTGCGCATCTTCTTTGTCAGCAATCCCATCGCCATCCGTATCTTTTTTTAGTGGATCGGTATGGCTCGCTATCTCCTGCGCGTCAGTTAGTCCGTCGCCATCGTCATCAGTATCATTAAGGTTCCCGATCCCATCAGCATCAGTATCAAAATCAACAAATCGGTTATCCTCTCCCGAGCTGCTGTTTGCCAGCGCAACCGGCTCGGCGCCTCCCCCTACTTTAGCAATATTCGCCTGGATAATTTTTGCGGAGATTTTATGCGTTCCTTTAGTCGCAGTCCAATCTGTCCATACTTGCTGAAGCGTACCGTTACCCACGGCGGAAAAATCCACTTTCCCAATGAGCTCCGTGCCATCATAAAACTCAACACTGCCGGTGATATCCTGACCGGTACTATTTATAACGCCTGAATAAATACGAATTTTATCTCCGTCAAAAAACGGATCTTTGGAGTACCAAATATTGCCCTCGATAAATCCAAACCGTTTCGCGGTCTGCGCAAAAGCTGGCGTTATTAAAAGCCAGAGTAAAACCATTGAGATCGCGAAACTGCCTAAACGCTTCATATAGTAAGCATACAACAAAAACAGCCCCGGAGGGCTGTTTTTGAATTATTCACTAGAGACTCTTGCTGTCTGCGTCGATTTGCTTGAACTCGGCATTGAGCGAAGCGTCGTCGAGACCTGGGAGATTACTAATTGCCGAAGCTTCAGCGGTAATCTGTTGTGCATCTTGCTGGGTGGCAGTATCAGTGTTTACTGGAGCTTTCCCAGACATCAAGTACCAGGCTCCCGCAACCACCGCGACGATAACGATCAACCAAATTAGTTTTTTCATACGTATGAGATTACTTTGATTATACCTTATTGACCAACTGCAGCGCTAGTTGAGGCGCTGACTGTTGCTTGAGCACCGAGAGACTGCGCGAGCGTTGTCGCTGCTTTTTGCGCAGCATCGCGCGCTGACTTAACCTGTTCACGAGTCGCCTTAAGATCGGCAAAGAGCTGATCGCGGACAGTCTTTGCTGCGGCCTGAAGATTCGCCTCGGTGGTTACGTTTACGCTATACGTCTTACCGGCTTGAACCGTAACTGCGGCCTGGGCGGTTGCTACGGCAGCTTGCGCTGCAGTAATTTGCGCTTGAGCTGAAGCGACGTCCTTTCCGTTGGTCGCGGCAGTCTTTGCGCGATCAGACAACTTCACCAAGAACTCTGAAATCTTTCCAAGGTTTTCTGTCATCTCGGTGGTCGTCTTTTTGTTTACCTCGTTCAAGTTCGTGTAAATACGCTCGGTCGTTTCTTTCTTACGCTCATCTTTAATACCCTTCAATTTCTCAACTAACGCTTTGCGGTTGTCCTCGAGCTTTGTCTTTAACTCTTCGCGGCTTGCTTTCATCTTAAGCTCGAACTCGGCACGAGCTTTGACAAACGCATCGCGATCTCCTGACTGGCGAACCTCCTTTAAATCATCTAAGCCACTCTTGCGGTCATCTTGTAAATCCTCGATTGCGTCTTTGCGAGAGTCTTTGAACTCACCACGAGCCTCTTTGACTGCTTCGCGAGCTGCTTCATTAATACCTGCGCGCTTTAAAATTGGAGCGGCGCACTTTTCAAGACACACCTTGATATCAAGCGGATTCATTCTAACTGCGCAATTCTGCGCGCACTTCGCCGCTTCGATTTTAGCAGCGTCAGAGGCGCTGCTATCAATCTCAATACTTCCATTGCCACTTGCTGATCCACTCACTCCGTCCTCGGCAAATACTGCTGCAGTTGGCGTAACCAACGAGAGAACGGTTAATGATACTATGAACGACTTCATCATATAGGTGATACAAATGCTTTTAATGGTAATAACGTACTTCTAGTATAGCTTAACGAATGCCTTCCCTAAACCGTGACGACACTCCTACTGCACTGGGCACGGCGCGAACTCACACTTCGGCCCAGTTCGGCCGACATAACTTCCGTCTGGACACTGCTTAGCTTCTTGCGTACAAAATACCTGTTCGGGAGCCTCTCGCTTACTCACGCGTAGACCAATCAGCAGCGCTGCCAGTATTAGGATAATCAGAATAACTATTTTCTTGTTCATACTATTTAAATACCACTGGAATGCTCACCTTATCAATTTCCGACCCATCGTTGGCCGAGTACTGAAATACCTCAAGCACTCCTCGCTTTGCCGATTGGGGCTTTGCAAATGTAATCGTCGATTCAAACGGTCCAAAGATGCCAATATCAGTCGCATTTGCCGTACCAAACCCTTCGACGAGCATATCTCCATTTTCATCAACGAGACGATACGCGTACGACTGTTCGAATGTTCGCGCCTCACCACTTACAATAAGTGGCGAAGTAATTTCTGCGTACGGAGCCGGAGCGAGTACTTTAATATTAGCGCTCTCTGTACTAATAGGCGTTGGCGCAGAAACCGGACGCCACCGTGCATATGCGAGCGCACCAGCGATTACTACGACAGCAAGGACAATAAGTGTTTTTTTCATATATAGATATTATGAGAGGCAAGCTTTTAAGATGTCAACGTTTTTCTTGTCCGGACCGAGGCCGTCATACCCAGGCACCTCGAGGAACCAGTGCGTGTGTGCGAGTCGCTTTTCAGCTGCAAGATAGGTAAACGCATCTTTGCCGATGAACCCCTGGCCAATATTCTCATGACGATCGTGATGCGAGTCGAATTCAGTCTTACTGTCGTTGGCGTGTACGGCGATAATCCGCTCGCACCCGACATATTTCTCAAACTCATCAAATAATTTCTTAACTGTTGCCGGGGTGTGCTCATGAATTAATCCCGCCTCAAACCCGTGCGCAGTGTCATAGCAAACTGCGACACGGTCATCCGCGCACATATCAACCATCTGCCCGATTTCTTTTGGCGTAGCCGCTAGGCGCGCACCCCCACCGGCGACGTTTTCAATAATCAGCTTTGTATCGCCCGGAGTATTTTTTAAAATCTGCTTCATCACCTCTACTGCTTTTTTCAGCGACGCCTCTCGCGCAGGAACGCCCTCCACCTTACCCGAGCCGGTGTGAAACACTACGCCCGTCGCCCCAATCATCTTGGCGATCGTCATATGCGCAGTCATATTTTTAATTGTTTTAGCAATCGTCGCTGCTTCCGGACTTGCGAGATTATTCAGATATGGTGCGTGCAACAATACAGACTGAATACTGCTCGCTTTCCACGCGTCTTTAAACTTCTGCACCTCAACGGCACTTGGCAGACTCGCTCCCCACTGTCGCGGACTCGCACCAAAAATCTGAATACACTCCGCGCCGATGGCGGTGCCATTTTCTATTCCTTTATATAAGCCGCCCGCAACAGAAACGTGAGCGCCTATACGTGGTTTACTCATATGATGAGTGTAGCAGATTTACTCATTTTTGCCCTGTTTTACAGGCTTTTCGAGCTCTTGAAAAATACCTTAAAGTGTGCTATAATACTGACGAACCAGACGGTCAGAAACCACGCATTCAAGGAGGTGTTCTATCAGTCGTCCCACGGTTCAGGTTCAGATGGTTGCCGATGCGGTAGTGAAGCGGTGGAGGGCGGCGGGCAAGCCCAAGGGCATGCGCCCGTTCATCTACGCCGAGCTCGACGCGCGCGGCATCACCGATCCCGATGTGCGGGCGGACGTCCTGCGAGACGTCGCCAGCAACCTCGGTAGTCGGCCGAAGACGCGACGGCGCGCCCCTGGTCGCAAGACCACGCAGCGCACGACGCGTAAGCCGAGTCTTGGTCAGCGATTGCTCGAAGGTTATGGGAAGGGTCCCTTCCCCACGCCCGAGCGGGCGCGACGAGACGAGTCGGTCGCTGACCTGTAGTTCGCTACGCGGACGAACGGTCAGATTCTACGGCGGGAGTTCCCTGGGGAGCCCGCCGTTTTTTTTATTCTCAAAAGCGCGTGATAGAATATAGGTATGTTTGAAGGCCGAGCATTTGAACGCCCACATATTGCAGAACCAAATGAGCCAGCGTGGCCGCGTCGCGAAATCGAAACGGTTATTAATTATGGCAAAAACAGAACTAATGAACACGGAAAGCAAATTGGCAATCGTATCGACCCGCATACGTTTTTAGGTGTGTATCCTGAACAAGAAATTTTAGATGATGAAACCTGGGTGCATGAAAAGCGCCTTGAACATCAGTCCTTGCGAACAACCGAGACTGAAGCGCGCGCGGAGCAAATTGGTGAGGCACTTGAAGCAATACTTGAGCAAGGTGTTGAAGAGTTTGGCTGGTTCTCGGCCGGCTCGGTAACGGCTCACTATGTTCGTACGGCTAAGTATGACGACTATAAAGGCATCGATGGCGTGCTCGAATTTTCAGTTAAGACACAAAAAGGTGGAATTCACCGCGTCGCCTTAGCAGTTGATGCTTCGCTTAATCGCAAGACCCAGGCGATTGAGAAAAAAATCCATTACAGTACCAAGCGCGTACTCGGACGCAAAGATGCTCAAGTTGATGGACCGGCGGTAGTTAAGTACTTCCACTCAAAAGCCGATCCACATACTAAGGGTAAGCTCGAAGGCGTTGTACCGGTTGTTGTCGGCGTTGATAGCGCTGATTGTTTTAAACTCATCAAGCAACTCGCTCAACTGCGCGAACTCGAGCGGAGCGCGAAATCAAGTTCTCTACTTGGACAAAAGCACTCCGAAGCCAAGAATCGTATGAAGGAACATCCGGCTCAAATGATCTTTTTAAAAGAGATTGAGCTCCAGTTAACTCGTTACCTCTCACTCATCGACTCCCCTGCAGCAACTAGTCCAACTGTGAGGAAAAAAGATTTAGAAGCCATCAAGGGTGTTATCGCCTATGTTCGAGATATCAAGCGAAAGCAAGGAGCAACTATTAAAGAGATGAACGATGATGCGGTTATGCATGTCATTGAACGAATTACTGGCAAGGTCGTGCCAGAAGAAGCGTATGTATAATTAACCTAACCTATTATGAAAAAAATTATTATCTGGATCATTGTTATCGTCCTCGTTATTCTTGGCATTTACTTCCTCGCTATGCGTAAAAGTGCCGTAAACACTCCGCAAGCTATCTTACCGGGAGATGCGAACGCACTCATCGTTGCTGATCAGAATCCTAACAACCTCGGCGTTCTCGTCGACTCGGTTAGTCTTGTCACCCCAGGATTTGTTGTAATTCACGAAGATGTAAATGGCGCACCTGGCGCGATTGTTGGTTCGAGCACCCTAATTCCAGCCGGGATTCGTTACAATATGAATGTCATCGTCACCCTTACCCCGGGGAAGTATTACTGGGCGATGCTACATACCGATGATGGAAACGGCGTATTTAATGCTTCGACTGATGTGGCTGCGAACAATCCAAACGGAGACGCGGTCATGGTCCGCTTTATGGTCAAAGGAGTGGTTAAGGGAGAAAGTTCGAAAGGATAGTCTTACTCAAAACCACCCCGCAGAGGGGTGGTTTTATATTTGACGCTATAGCAGTTAAGTTATACTCTACATCTACGAAAGGAGGCGCGTATCCCTCATTCCAAAGAGCGATGCGAGTATCTGATTCCGGACTACGACTTCGAGTTCTACACGGGACTCCCTGGGGACGGAGATGGCTCACATCGCGAATGTTTGCGAGTCATTGGCCATAGCGGCCCACACATCTGCCGAACACTTCCCAGGCTCGGACATAGGTATGTCGAATGGTGGTCTTTGCTCGAGTGTGATTGCGAAGAAGAAGGAGAAGAAGAAGATTGTGAGTGCTTCGCGTTCAATTACATCACTAAGAAAAAAGCACTGCGCATCATCGCAGAGGACTTCCCTGCCCCCTAGAGCTCGTATCGCAGCACTTTGCTGACGGTCCGAGCTCTTTTATTTTTTAGAGCTTAATCAACTCGAACACCATAAACATCGGAAACTCGGCGCGTGAGCGGTTCTCTGCTTCTGCGCGTGGACCAGGCTGACTCTTTTTCCCCGAGCTCCACTCTTCCATATTCACCACAGCAAGACCGGCTTTCTTGAATGCTTTGAAATAAAACTGAAACGGTCGATGAAATGAGATGGTCATCTCATCTGGGCGCTCGCCTGGGTGCATCTGGATTTTCTCACGCAGTTCAGAAAGGTAGCGGTCAACGCGACGATACTGCGTATTAGTTTTTTCGTCATATCCCCAACTGCTTTGTTTTGGAATACGAAATGCTGGATGATTGAGTACGATATACAACTTACCATTTTTCTTCAGTACCCGGCTGCACTCGGCGAGCGTGCCGTGTGCGTTTTCGATATTCTGTAATGCGAGAATAATTGTCGCCTTATCAACTGTTTCGTTTTTGACCGATGGAATACTGTCGGCTGGAGCGACTTCGTATCGCACATCAACTCCTTCTGGATCATTTTTGGCGATTTCGATAAGTTCACGCGAGATATCGATCCCAATAACCCGTGCGCCTAATCGTGCGAGGCGACGACTAAAAAACCCCTCTCCGCAAGCGAGATCGAGAATCATCTCACCTTTTTTAACATCCATCAATCGGAGTAGGTTTGGTAGAATTAAGTCTTTTTGATAACTCCCTTTTTCTTCGACAACGTCGTGATACCAGTCGGCAACATTGCCCCAGCCGGTTTTGAGCTTGGATTTATTCTCGCCCATTGGCTTTTTATCTAGTGATTTTGGGGTGTGTGCTGGAAACGGCTTTTTACTCTGTGGCTTCATACTCTAGAAGCTATTTTAACAATTTTACTGACTTTTAGTCAAGATGCGTATCTTCTTTATAACGAGTGGCGCCAACCAAAACTTCCCTTGCGTATCTGCCTGCGGCTGAACTGGATCGCAAATCGATGAGCTTCGTTTCTAACCTCTTGAAAGAGTTTTTTAGACCCAAGCAGCAACTCCTTCCCGGTCTTCTTCGCATTCAGGGCTACGAGTTTATCCTCCCCCGCTGCTGATGCCGCGTGCTTGCCACTCTTATTCAGCCCCACCACCGGAACAAAAATCTGATGCCGCGCAATCGTGTCCCGCGCTGTTTTCACCTGCAGCAAACCACCGTCGATAAAAAAGACGTCGGGCATTGGCCACTCTTTATGCGCCATGCGCCGCTCGAGCACCTCACGCAACATCCCCAAGTCATCACGCGCCTCACCCTTAATCTTAAATAGCCGATACTGACTCGTATCTTTTTCACCGTTTTCAAAGACCACCATCGAGCCAACCGCTTCCTTGCCAGACAAGTGCGAGATGTCATAGCCCTCGATGCGGCCAACCGCAAACTGACCGCCCTGCTTCATAAAGTTATCAGAACCCGAAAGCAGCGAGACATCAGAAACGTGCTGCAACGACCGGATCGCTTCAGGGTTTTGCTTTTTGAGCCGCGCCAACAAGCGCTTCTTGTCTCCGCGGAAAAACAGAATGAGATTACGAATCAGCTCCGCATACTCCTTTTTATCCGCCTGGCCGATACACACCCCCGGACACAAACCGATTTGATAATGGAAACACGCACGAGTCGCTCCGGGCTTGCAGGTGGTGTATGGGAATATCTTACGAATGATCTCCAACGTACTGCGCAATAAGTGATAGCTCTGATACGGACCGAAAACGGCCTTAGCTGACTTCTCGGTCACCGAGTATTTTTCTAATTCACGGGCACGAATCGTCAGCAAACGCGGAAACTCGTCGTTCGTGATGACGATATATAAAAATGAGCGATTGTCCTTTTCTTTTACGTTATATTTCGGCCAATACTTACGAATAAGATTCGCCTCTAAAATAATCGCCTCGAGCAGCGTATCAGTTTTTTGAAACTTGAGATTTTTAGCCAAAGCAACCATCTCGCTGATGCGCAGGTCTTTCGTGAGAAAATAGCTCGCGATGCGCTTCTTCAAACTCCCTGCCCGGCCGATATAGAGGGGCTTTCTATCTGCCCCCAGCCAAAAATACACTCCGGGGGAGTTGGGAAATTTCCTGCTGATTTTTTTAAGCTGGTCGCGAATAGGCATACACAAAGAAACTAAACAAAGGTGGGTACAGGCCAAGAAGCGCTAGAGGATCTTTGCGGAAAGATGTGGAAATCTTTGACGCAACTTTGCTTTTTCGGCGGAGGTGAGACGAGGGAGGACAAGGTCGCCGCCGATGGATTGTGGGAGGACGAGACCTTCGGCGGAGGTGAGGCTA
>CAYMXN010000002.1:0-283156 GCA_964394435.1 uncultured Candidatus Saccharibacteria bacterium | reverse complement strand
CTACCTACTATCTCTGTCATCTCAGTTGCTCGCAGTGAGCCTGCCGAACTGTGCCTTCGTGAGGAACCCTTCGGCTACGCTCAGGGCGAGAATATGCTACCTACTATCTCTGTCATCTCAGTTGCTCGCAGTGAGCCTGCCGAACTGTGCCCTTGTGAGGAATCGAACCTCAATTGCAAGATCCGCAATCTTGCGTCCTATCCATTGAACGACAAGGGCGTATGCGGGACAATAAAGCTTTCCTATTATCACTTATTGTGCTGAAAAAATCAACCGAAATAGACTCGCCACTATCGCTACCGCCTGATATGATTACCTCTATGAACCTGAAGCAGATGAAACAAGCAGTATTTGCGCAAAAGCCTATATTTGCGCGGATTATCAAGCAAAATAAAGACAAGACCCTGAAAGAGTTCTATCAAACGCTTGGACAAAAATACACGGCAAATACCGTACCCGCCTCACGAAAACAAGAGCTTATCTCGGTCATCACGCAACACACTAAACGTCTCCTGGGTGAAAAAATTGCCAAGCAGTACGCTGCATATCTTCAAACAAACTACTGGGTCTCAACCGCAGGACATCACGATACCGCGACACACCCATTTTTTAGCAACTACCTCATTGTTCAAGGGCACTGCAATCTCGAAAAAGGCTTGCCAATTGTCCCCGTGCTTACCTGCGCCGGAATTTCGATTAATAACTCATCTTCTCCGCGAAGTATTTTATTTCACGACCAAACCGGCAAGCAGCAAAAACTTCACCTCATCAGCCTCAAAAATCATCACCACCCCGTATACGGACACGAAAAGTATCAAAAAAATAAAATAGAAAATGAAACCATCGCACCTATACTCAATAAAAGCTTTTTCTCAAAAAAGACGCTATCGCTAAAATCACTAAGCGACCAACTCACGCACGCCGTAGCAAAACTTTATCAGCAACTCCCCGGGATGGAAACCATAAGCGTTATTCACCTCGAACAAGAAGCTATCGCCGCCGACCTTATTATTCGCTATCACCTACGCAAACCAACAATCATCAACAAGATTCTTTTCAACCCAAACATCAGGGCTGCATTTTTACGCCAATACGATGGCATCACCGGAAGCCATGACCAAAAGAAAAAAACTGGCACTCACCTGTTTTGGGGCATCGCTACAACCGGCAGAAAAGCACTCACGGTACAAGACAACCAACTCGTCAGTGCCGATGGGCAAATGAAAATAAAACTCACGCCACAGGAAATCAAAAAAGCACTAGAAGCCAAAAAAATTATGCCGGCGATGAGCCTAACACTCACCACCCTCTCATTTTATTATGGTCTCGCCTGCGCCGGAGGGTTTAGTCAGGTGAACTACCTCACCGAAATGAAACAAGCTTTCCTGAAACTCCTTACTAAGACAAAAAGCACTGTTGAAATAGAGATTACTAGCAACGTACCGACCGACCTCTTAGCCGGAGATTTTATCCTCGCCACACTTCCTTCAGACAAAAAAATACCGGCAACCCCAATCGATATAGCGACACACCCAAAGCACTTCACTACGGAAAAATTCAAAAAAAACATACAAGAGATTACGCTCGGCCAAGCGATTGATAAGATGATGCCCTGGCTTTATGCTATAGTTGCCGGCACAAAAACCCCTGATGTCAAAACTTTCCAAAAATAAAAAACACTGTCTCCTGTGTGGCAACAACCCCGTCTCGCACATCAATGAACGAGTAAGCGAGTACCTAAGCGTCATTGGATCACCGCTTCGCTGGGTAGCTGAAAAACCACTTGGTCGAGGCATTGAAAGACTCCTCGCCCTGACTCTACCCGGGATCCTTAAAGCAGGAGAAAAATGCGGACTCGTATCATATGAAACTAACCCCGAAAAGGCCCCTAATAGCCGTTCTCGGGCGATTTGGGATGAAGCAGTGCGTCGTGGCATCCCTATGACGCAAATCGTCGTAGGTAAGGCGCATACAGACTTTTACCGCGCCTACGTAAACAGCCAGCGTATCTACTTTGAAAGCCTACCAATCCCCGCCAAGCAAAAACACGCCTCGGGAGCGCTCCGCTGGGTTGACGACAAGGGAAAATTTAAAAAGAAACTTCAGGCGACCCATATCCCCACCCCAAACGGCGGCAGCGCGACAGGCCTCAAAAAAGCACTACGTATATTTAAAACCATCCGCAAACCGGTAATCGTAAAACCAGCGCTCGGTTCCCGCGGCAGACACACCACCACCCTCATCTCAACGGAGGAAGAGCTCAAAAAAGGATTCAAAATCGCCCGTCAAATCGCCCGCAAAGTAATTGTTGAAGAACACCTTATCGGCAGCGTATACCGCGGGACAGTTATTAACGGCAAACTAATCGGCGTATTACGCGGTGATCCGCCACGCATCACTGGCGACGGAACAAGCACGATCACGCAACTCATCGAGCATAAAAATAAAAATCGCCATCCGCGCGTTAAAGAGTACGTTATCTCGCCACTCACCGAGCCATTTCTCAAACGCATCGGACACACACTTACCGACGTCCTACCAAAAGGAAAAACAATCGACCTTACCGAAAAAGTCGGCACCTCCTACGGAGGAATGACCGCCGAAGAGTTTGATATCTGTCATCCAAAAACCAAAGCGATACTCGAACAAGCCGGAAAAGTAGTGAACTTCCCGGTAATGGGCTTTGATTTTATTATTGGCGATATCACCAAAGACCCGGACACACAAATCTGGGGTATCATCGAGTGTAACTCGCTCCCCTTTATCGACCTCCATCACCACCCTGTTGAAGGAACACCAATCAACGCAGCTAAGTCAGTCTGGGATTTATGGAACTAAAAGCGCAAGAGCTTTGAAATATGCTCACCGAGCGTCTCGTGATACTCGCGCTCTTCTAGGCACTGCTTCATAAACGCACGCACCTCTTCGATCATCTCATCTTTAATTAAAATACGAACCAGCATCGAAACCCTTCGCTTGGGGAATAATATAAGTTCAGCAAGCGGCGATCCGGCCGAATCATTTACCACCGCAAATGCTTCAAAGTTAATAAACTGATAACTAGTGTGCGGAGCGCTAACGCCCTGCTCGGTGAGCTCATAGGGAAACTCGCGCGGCTCTTGCTGCGCCCAAAACCAAATCATCACCTCGCTGATTATGGCAAAAATGGCAAATAAAATATTTTTTTGCCAGAGCGAAAATAAAATAATCGCACCGGAAATAAAGACACTGCCCAAAAACCACGCCCCAGATTTTTCATAAAAGCGAAATTCGGGAGCGGTCCACGCTATTTTTTTCTCCAGTATCTCGTCAGCCATATCAATAATTCTATCGTGAGTTAAGAGCCGACTCAATCATTACATCTAATAATCTCGGGAAGCTAATACCAACCGCTTCAGCCGCCTGCGGTAAAAGACTAGTCGGCGTCATGCCCGGAATCGTATTAATCTCTAACACATACAGCTTCGAGCCAACCAGGATAAAGTCTGTTCGCGAAAACCCCGAAGCACCAATCGCTTCGTGCGCCTTAAGTGCAGCCTTTTGAATCTTACGAATCATCGGTCCCGGCAAACGCGGCGGAGTAATCTCCATGCTCGCCCCTACCTTATACTTTGCAGTGTAATCAAAAAATGCGCGCTTAGGAATAATCTCTGTCGGCAAAAGTGCCTGCCGCTTACCCGACAAATCAAGCACCCCACAGGTCAGCTCCCTCCCCTTAACATACTCTTGAATAAGCACACGCGAAGAGATCTTGCGAGCTTTCGTAAGTGCGGTAAGAAGCGCTCGCTGACTACTGACAATAAAAACTCCAACACTTGAGCCGCGATCCGCCGGCTTTACAACGCACGGGTAGCCAAATGGACTCTTGGTAATACCCTTTGCTAAAACTGAACGAGGAACGCTAAGTCCAGAGGCGCGGAACAAAAGCGACGACGCTACCTTGTCCATACCAAGTTTAGACGCGGTCGAGTCCGAGCCGGTAAACGGCATACCGATATCTTCGAGCATCTCTTGCAACTTTCCGTCCTCTCCATACTCACCGTGCATTACGATAAACGCTAAATCAAATTGCTTTAAAAATTGCGCAGCAGTCATCGGCCACGAGCCATCTTTATCAATAATAACCGCACGCGCGGCATACTTCTGGCTATCCAAGTTTTTTAAAACCATCGCGCCAGATTTCATCGAAACCTCGTGTTCAGCTGACGGACCACCCATCAGCACAGCAACGCGCAACTTCCCCTCTTGATTAGCTTTCTGTTTCATTAGTTTAACTATACCACGCACCCAATCTACTTCCGCACATCCTCTTCAAACTCATCTAAAAGCTCACGCGCATACGCAACAATCGTCCCCTCGGGCATATCAAAATCAAGCAATGACAACCTGCTAACGTCCTCTGGCCCAATCTCGCTTCGTATTAAAATATGAAAAGCAACATACTGTCGGGCGCTCGGATACAGCAGCTCAAAAAGCTTTAAGCGCTCAGCCGCAGTTGAATACTTCTTAAGCGCCACAATCTTTTCGCGCAATCCCGCAACCAAGGCGATCCTCCCCTGGTTAAACATCTCACTCACCGGAACAGATTTTTCCTTCTTAAAAAATTCCATCCCAGCCATTATATCACGCCCAATAAAAACCCAGTGAAAACGGTCTAAAGCCGAAGCCGTTAAATACTATCTTCCGCAAAATACTGCATGCCATCGTCCTGGGAATCAAACATCCAACCTTCCATTCACTACTCCCGCCACTGCACCTACAAACAATTTAGTATTTATATCTTTGTTACTCGCTATAGCACCCTACTATTGCACAGCCTTTGCGCACGCATTACAGAGGCCAAAAAACTCCATTGAGTGGCTTGTAATAGCTGAAAACCCCTTTACTTGCTTGAACGCCTTATGCGCGATCCATTCCGCTTCACAATCGGTAAACTCCTCAATGCGATCACACTTCTCGCAGACCACATGATGGTGATCGTGCGCATCGCTTGCCTCATAGAGCGTGCGGTCCCGATGTAAGTCAACGCGCCGCAAGAGTCCCGCTTGCGTAAACGCCTCCACGATGCGATACGCAGTCACTTTGTCGAGGGTATCGCTCAACGCATCCACGATCTCGATGATACTCACCGGTCGTTTCGCCTTCTGCATATGGACGTAAAGCGCCACTCGCGGTTTCGTCGCGCGAAATCCGGCAGTGCGTATCACTTCCTCGACACTCTTCTTTTTCATATCGTATATCGTACTGCTAATACAATTTAGTTGTAATAATTGAATCTGACCGTTCTTAAGCTGGGTAGTTTTCCCATTTCGCGATGCGCTCGCCGTCATGATGATACTCGTATCGTCGCCACCCCTCCATGAAAGCCGGGTCATTAGCGAGACCGAGAATATCCTGTAGCTCGTATATCTCTGGCATGCGCGTGTTTAGCGGGTAGGCATCAGCATCAGAGAGCGACTTCATTCCACTCCGTGAAAGATAATCGTTCAAATACGTGAAACGTTTCGTGCAAATATATCCGGGCTTCGAGCAGTGGGTTGCGAAGTCCGCGAGCGTCTCAATGGCACCCGGCGTAGCGAGATAAGCCCTGTGCTTGTACATCATCCAGATAACCGGCGTGTCGAATTTCATCGCGTCAGAAATACTCGCAAGCTGGCTTTTGGCGAGGTCGATGCGCTTCGTAATGTCAGCTATGAAAGCATCCCTGTTCTGGTTGCGAAGCACTTCAGAAAGAGAGACGTTTCCGGCCTGCGCCGCTTCGGTAGCATAAGAAAGCTTGCGGTCTTCAAGCGAGCGTATCACTGCCTGCAAACGAACATACGCTTCGTACTGCGGGAGCAGCTCATGCTCTACCACAGCGGCCGCGCGAGAAAGGATATCTTGTGCAGTCATACGTTTATAGATTATCGAATATATTTGGATGTATCCGCTCGACTCCCGAACCGATGAATACGAGGACGGCTTGCGACTTCGGCGCCGACTCGGATATCTCGCACTGCGTTCGTGTCGCCTCCAGATGCCACCACGAACCATGTCTGTCCGAAAAATACCCCTTCGCTCGGACCAGCCCGATATGAGGGTCCCCTTGAAGCGAAGCAATCATGCGCTCAATACCATCTTTCGTCACGCTCGCAGGAACAGTTCGGACAGTATACGAGACGTCGTGTCCGGCAACGTCAAAAGTGGCAAGATCCTTGAAATTCGCTACGAGCGTACTCTCGACGTGCGAGGCTCCCATAAGAAGGCTTGAATCAACAGCGCCTTTCAGCGCTACAACTACCGAAACGTCTGGCGAGATCTTTCGCAATGCCACTCGCATCTCATCAACCGCAGCCGCCTCCGCAAGGTCGGGTTTCGTAATAACAACGAGATCCGCAAAGCGCACATCGAGGGTGTGCGAACGATGCAACTCATCCGGTGTGGTCTCGAGCAAGTCTATGACATAGACGTTTTTCATAAGCTCGAAGTGCTCGAGAAACTCCGCATTGAGGAACAGCTTCTGGATCAGTCGCACCGAGCTCGCCACGCCAGTTGTCTCGATAATAACCGGCTTGCGCCAGCCGCGCGAGACAATTGCCTGGAGGGCGTGAGCAAGTTCATCCATCGATGAACAGCAGATACATCCGCCTGCGATGCTGTAGACCGTATCATGACCATGTCCATGATCTTCAAGGGTCGTCGCATCGACGTTTGTATCGGCAAATTCGTTCTCAATAACAAACGACCCAGCGAACGCTTCGGACTCAAGAAGAGACTGGACGAGCGTGGTCTTTCCGCTGCCGAGCGTGCCGTGGATAAGGATAGTTGGAATGCGATTCATACCAGTATTATGCACTATAGACTGCTAATGAGTTAACGATAGAGGAAGGCGGCAATCGCTTGGTAACGAGTGTGAGATTCTTGATCGGCTCGTCGGGCACCGCAGCGTACAAAACTTGGACGATGTCTTCAGCGGAGCGGGCAATGATAGGAGTTCCCGATGAAACGCGGCTAGAAAGCAATTCCAAAAAAGCGCATTTCTCGCGCGTGGTTTCTCCTACGGCAGCACCCAAGATGATTGATGAGCCCGGGACCGGGTCTATAGTTGCTATATCCGCGTGAATGATCTGGATTCGAGCATCCAACCCGAGCCTTTTAATAAGACGTGTGGACATTTCGTATGCTTCGCGATCACGCTCTACACCAATACACCGGATACCATCATATTCGTGAGCGAGCACAATAGCCGATAACGGCAAGGGACCCGAGCCGACGAACATAACTTCAGATCCTCTAATAAAGGGACGTTCGAGCGCTGCCATCTCTACATAATTGCCATAGTACGGAAATGAGCGCAGCGTTGCCCAAGCGTCTTCGCTTGCAAGAACCTTTTCATTCCAGTGTTTCTCAAGCAAAAATTCGCCTTCCATCGCAAGGCCGCGGATAGCGCGTATGTCATCCTGTGAAAAAAACGAAAGATACCCGTGTTCACGATTATGAAGCACGAGCGACACAAGCTCGAAAAAAAGCTCGTTAGTTTCCGGACTCGGTCGCAGCGAATCAAGTGCTGCAAGCTTCCGGTATAGAAACATAACCCGCTCTTTGAGCGAGATAGGATCATAAACTGTTTGTGTAGTAAAAAATTGGTTATTCATATGGGCATAAAAAGCTGTGGGTCGCGAACGACCCACAGCGAGGTCACTCAATACTTAAGGTTGCGATGATCAGAGCAAAACGGCTTCCATCGCATCGACACAGAGCTGGGGCTCGGCGCCAAGCGATGCGAGGTGCTCAATCGCCCTACGCACCAGCGCCCGATCCTTGTGCGGGCCAGAAAACGCCAGTGCCTTCAGGAGCTCGCGCTCCTGCCAGTAACGGCGTTCCGCGTCCGAATTTAGCGCTGTGAGCGGAAGAATGCCCTCCGCGCACAATTCACTGATTCGGAGCTCGTCTGCTTCCGCACGAAACCCAGAGAGTTCCGTCGGAAATCGATCGAGCCACCATGCGATCGAAACCGCGAGCTCCCGCTTGTTGGTCGGAAGTTCTGCGGGAAGGATTTCCGCTTCCCGAGTGCGAAGCACTCGAGCAGCGTCGATCCAATACTCCATACACCGCGCCAACACCTTCGGGAACCACTCGTCGACCACTGAGGGCCGACGCGAGAGTTCCTTCACCTCCTGAAGCGGATGCTCCGGATGAGTAATCAGCCGGGAGTATTCGCCCGCAGGGACGAGGATTGGCTCGGGCGGCATCTCAGCGAGAAGCCGCTCGATGGCCGCGACCGTTTCTTCCCGCGTTCCCGACTCGCGCCGGAGCAACTGGTAACTGGTACCGATGTACCGGGACTCGTCCGGCGGCACGATGAGCGGGAGCAGTCCGGGCAAATCGTGGACGAACTCAATCGGACGCACCGAGTAGAATGTGACGAACCAGCGAGAATCGCTCGCACCCCGCTCCCAGGTGCCGTGCACCATGTTGAAGAGCGTTCCATCGCACGCGCCCTTGACGCGTGCGATGAAGGATTCCGTCCCTTCGAACGCCGTCATAACCGCGCTATAAACGTGCTCCTTGTCCGTGCGGAGCTGAAAGTGGTACGGCACGATACCGTGAACACCGTGATCGTGGTGGTGACCATGGTCATGATGACCATGTTCATCTCCATGATGGTGCACGTGTCCGCAACTGCACTTATGCGCGTGGTGACGCTCCCCTTGGTGCAGGAGCGCCTCAAGCGGCACAGAGCCGTTCGGCGGAATCAGATACACCGACTGTCCGTGGCCATGCTCGGCCACACAGTCGACGACGTACTCGAGAGACAGGTCGGCAATGTCCGTAACCGAATCAGGATACTTAGTGACACCAATCCCGCACGTCGCCGCGCGAATCTGGTTCGCCATAAGATCCCCGTAACGAACGAGGTTCTCGCCAAAATGCTTCGCGTCGACAACGCAAAACAAGTCAAAGCTGTTCGGCAACGATTCAAGGAAATCCTTGATCTCAGATCCACTAGTAATACCGAACCCTTCGAGAAAGATCCACCTCATGCCGGCTTCCGTCAGCTCGGCGATGATGCGGCGCAAATCTGCCACATCCGAGCAAGTAAAGCAGCCATTGACCATCGGCCGAACTTCGGCCTCGCGAGTCAAAGCGCCGTCCACATGCATACCTTCGTCGTTCAGGACGTAGGCGATGTGTTCTTTCGAAAAACGGCCAGAAGCGACGAGCTCGCGGATCGTATTGATCACAAGCGTCGTCTTACCCGATCCAAACGGACCGACCGCCGCGAAAAGCCGCGGCAGGGCACGCTTGGATTCTGCAGGCACATCAGATCGAAATACTGACATCAACCTCTCCTTCCTTGAGTTTTGACTGACAAAGAACAAAAGACGCAGGATAGCGTCTCACTGGGGAGCGTATCATAAGTTACTGCTAATTGCAACTATGTTGCAAATAGCACACTCCTGAATATGCAAACAATTTACAGTAAGTAAAGCGTCAGGTCGCACTCTTTCCTGTGACTTCGCGCAATCCCGCAACCAAGGCGATCCTCCCCTGGTTAAACATCTCACTCACCGGAACAGATTTTTCCTTCTTAAAAAATTCCATCAGTCCAATTGTATCACACGCACGAATCGGGTTGACCAGTACGCGAGAGTCCGATATTCTTAGGACACCGTTCTGGAGGCGTGGCTGAGCGGTCTATAGCAGCATCCTGCTAAGATGTTGACCGGGAAACCGGTCCGAAGGTTCGAATCCTTCCGCCTCCGCAATCTAAAAAACACACCGCATCACGGTGTGTTTTTTAGATTGAAAAAAGCAACGCGCCTGATACACTTAATCTATATGTCACCTGAACAACCGGAATTAATCGAAAATCCAGCCGCCACAGTCTACGCCATGTATCAGGATGCGATGGCGCGAGGTGCAAACGACTTTGAGCCAGCCGCCTTTCAGCGCATCTTAGCTAAACTCTCCCGAAACGAGTACGCAAATCCAACTGATGCGGTTAAAGAGGCTCAAGGAATTCTCGAAGGTAAGCAGGATTACCACTAGTAAATAAATAAGAGAGGCTTGATAAAATCGGCAAAAGCTGGTATTTTTATCCCATCAGAGCTAACGACTCCAAAAAGCCTATCTCTAACGGGACAATGGCAACTTCTTAGCCCTACCACCTCAATGACATCTTCCTCAAACCAACTTAATAGTTCGGCCATACTCACTACCAGGCGCGGACCGGTCGTCGTCGTCATGGGACACGTTGACCACGGCAAAACCACCCTCTTGGACACTATCCGCAAGAGCAATGTTGCCGCACGCGAAGCTGGTGGTATCACCCAAGGCGTTGGCGCATACGAAATCGTTCACAACAATGAACGAATCACCTTTATCGACACCCCGGGTCACGAGGCGTTTTCGAAAATGCGCGCCCGCGGTGCCAAAATCGCCGATATCGCTATCTTGCTCGTCGCCGCCGACGACAGCGTCAAACCACAAACCAAAGAGGCTATTAAAACGATTTTTGAAGCCAAGCTCCCCTTTATCGTCGCGATTAACAAAATCGACAAGACAAACGGCGATATTGATAAGGTAAAAAACGACCTTCTCCAAAACGAAGTCTTACTCGAAGGATTTGGAGGCAGTACGAGCTTCCAGCCTATCTCGGCTAAAACCGGCGCAGGCGTTAACGAACTCCTCGATATTATTCTTCTCACTGCGGAAGTTGAGAATCTCACCTACGACCCAAGCGCTCCAGCGAGTGGCTACGTACTTGAGGCACATGTTGATAAACGTATCGGCAACCTCGTTACGATGATTGTAAAAAATGGCACACTCAAAACCGGGCAAGCGATTATCGCTGGCAGTGCCTCAGGTAAAGTAAAAGATTTGAAAAACTTCGCGGGTGAAAAAGTCAGTGAGCTCACCCCTTCCGCCCCAGCCATCGTCCTCGGATTTGAAACCCTCCCAGCTATCGGCGAAACCTTTACCGTTGGCACAGTCAAAGAAATCGCCGTAGCCAAAAAGAAACCACTCCCTCCAGCTGGCGAAAAACAAATCAACTTTATTCTCAAAGCCAACGTCGCCGGCTCACTCGAAGCACTTAACGACGCGATCATCAAGCTCAAGCCACCGCAAGATATGAACTTGGTTATCATCGATCAGAGCGTCGGCGAAGTAACTGACGGTGACGCAAAGCTCGCCGCCTCAACCAACTCCTCAATCGTCGCTTTTAAGACCAAAATCAACTCCGCCGCTCAAAACGTCATTAAGGCGAGCCATATCAAGGTATTTGAATCAGAAATCATCTACGAACTTCTTGAATTAATCGAAAAAGAACTCGAAGCAGCCCAGAAAAAAATTATTAGCGGCGAACTCGAAATCCTCGCCGTCTTTGACCAGAAAAATATCGCTAAACAGATTGTTGGTGGCAAAGTAGTCGCCGGAGTAATGAAAAACCAAGCTGACCTCGAAATCCAACGCCGTGGTGCAATTATCGGAACGGGCAAAATCGTCAACCTCCAGCAAAACAAAAAAGAAGCAGCCGAAGTCGCTGCCGAGCTTGAGTGTGGTCTACTCGTAAACACCGCGGTAACTATCGCTGTTGGTGATCGCCTGATTAGCCGAGCAATCTACTAGCTATGATTCCCCCACGCAAGCCATACACCCGCAAACAACGCGTCAGCTCCCTGATTCAAGAAGAGATGGGTAAATTACTCTTACGTGAAGTTGAGTTCCCTGGTGGCATTATTACGATTATGGGCGTAGACGTAACCGACAAGCTCGACTACGCGCGCTTTCACATCAGCGTTATTCCATCCAGCCGTGGAGCTGAAGCGGTCACTATGCTCAACGCCCGCCAACCATATCTCCAAAGCTTAATGATGAAAAAGATTCAAATCCGTCCAACCCCGACTATCTCGTTTGAACTTGATTTAGGAAGCGAGAAAGCAGCTGGCGTGGAAAAAGCACTGCTGGACGAAGAGACCAAAAACCATTAGATTTAGGTCTATGGCGCCATAGCCAAGTGGTAAGGCAGGAGTCTGCAAAACTCTTATACGTCGGTTCGATTCCGACTGGCGCCTCCGGCTTTTCGTAAGCCTCATTTGCTCGGGTGGCGGAACTGGCAGACGCATTCCCCTTAAGAGGGAACGCCCAAAAGGCTTGTGGGTTCGATTCCCACCCCGAGCACCTATGAATGTTCGTACATTTCTCGCAGCCGGCGGCAACCCAACGGCTCTCATCTGGGACGCTCCAACCACCCAACGAACAGAACTCACTAAACAATATCTCGCTCAAGCCGAGCAAGTCGGCTTTATCGAAACTCAAAAAATACCAACCCTCACCATGATGGGTGGTGAACTTTGCATTAACGGCCTACTCTCCCTCGCCTCTACTCTCGAAGAAAAAGGAGTTATCGTGACACCGGCGATATCCGAGCAAATCCCTTATGAAAATAAAAATAATCAAACAACGATACTCCTTAAAAACTTTACCTACCAGATTAACGATAAGATAATTCTTCTATCCGGCATCGGATTTATCATCATGAAGCCAAGTGAGGTAATCTCGAAAGCCGAACTCAAAGCCCACGCAGTTAAACACAACCTCCCCGCCTTCGGAGCTATCTATATTCAGGACGACACCATCACCCCGCACATCTTCGTAGAACAAACTGACACCTTAATCACCGAAACAGCTTGCGGCTCGGGCAGTATCGCCACTCACCTCATCACGGGAAAAAATAAAATCATCCAACCAACCGGCGAGGCAATTTGTATTGAAAAAATCGGTGATGATCTCCGTATTAGCGCACGCATCACCGAAATCACCTCATAATTGACGTTTTTCGTCTTTTATTTTAGGGTAAGGGCTGTCCCTCACATACCTGGAGATAAGCCGTGGCCCAGCGTACCCCGCCCCCGATCACCCGCACCCAAGGCATCACCAACGAGCGACTCGTACAAGTCGCCGGTCGCGTCGTCCAAATGGCGACCGAACTTAGCCCCGACAAGACACGCAAAGGTGGTTACCTCTTCGTCCTTTTCCCGGACTTGCCCGCTGAGTGCGCACAAATCGGAGAGCTCGCCGATCCGAGCAAGACCAAGCGCTGCCGAGCGCTTGCCGAAGAGAAACCACGCCGCCTCGCCAGCTTCCCCGACCACTGGTCGTCGTTCCAGAGTCGCAACGATCAGCTCGAGCGATACCAGGGAGCGATTCGCTGCTCGAATCAGATACTCGTCGGCTTCTCCGGACGCCAAGCCCCCGAAGACGAAGCGATCTGCCTGGTCATCGCGCTCTGGATGAGGTGGATCGTGCTCAGTCGCGCGAAGTTCATCGCCGACATCAGCAACAACCAGTTCTTCAATAAGCTCCGCCAGGCGTTTGAAGCCCCTTGGAGCCAGCGCTAACCGTCCCCCGCCCGCGCACATCACAGAAGATGTAGCGCGGGCTTTTTATTTGCTACACTATATCTATGGTTAAACTCTCCGTCGGACTCCTTATTCTTACCGATATTCCCAGCAAAGGCATCGCCGCTATCTTACACAAACGCGGAACGTACAAACACTTACGCCCAAGCCGCTTTGCCGGCGTCCTTCAACTCAGCGCCAACGCGAACGTCAAAAAAGGAGAAACAATAAATCAAGCTCTCGAGCGCGCGATTAAATTACACCTTGGCGAACACGCAGCTAAACATATCAAACGATACATTAAAAATGTACACGAGATAGCCCGCATCGAAACCGCGGGCCGCACCTTCCACGCCCACCTCCTAACCGTTCCGCACAACATCTTAACCCTCATCAAACCACGACGCGAAACCGCCTCAATCGAACTCCTCTACCCGGACGATCTCAAACACCTAGCAACTACTGCCACCAAGAATCCAAAAAACACTCTCGTCACCTTTCCCCTCACGCACGCTGTTCTTAAAAAGGCATTTACCAACATCTAAATTAAAACACCCTCGTTAGAGGGTGTTTTAATTTCATTATGACTCGTAGATAGTGATGGTCGCATCAACATGGCGGATACCCCAGTTGATAGCCTCTTTGCGGGTAGCCATCAAGATATCAAAGCGCTCATCCTTCGAGTTTCCAAAGGAAGCATCGAAGCGAAGATTCATACGGTCCTCACACGTATACGTCTTACCATTAATCGTTACTTTCGTACCAAATGGGTAACGACGTGGACACGCGATCGCACCAGGATAGACCTTCTTACCACTCGCCATAATATCTGGCGTACTGTCAGTCTGCGCAGCATCAGCGTTATACGCCGTTGCGCGGATCTTCACCACCTCCTGTTTAGGAGCGAGTGAGGTCTCGGCAGTAAGCGTAACCGCATCATGAAGCTCTTCACTGTCTGCAAACTGGCTTTCGCGAGCCGCAGAAACCATTTGCACAGAGATAGCCACTAAAAGGAGAATAAGAGCCGTTAATGGCTTATAATTCGCCTTAATCGCCGCTGAAAGACTGATTAAAAGGTTGTTTATTTTCATAGGTTTGTCTAACAAAAAATCCCCTCACATACACGGGGACTTACTGCTAGTAGCTCTATCCTATCATATAATTAGACAATTGTCAATAGAAAACGTCAAGGAACCGCTTAAAACCTAGGTTTTTAGGCTATCCTAGGGTGCTTTTTAAGCTAAAATCAAACGCCCGCCATTTGGCGGGCGTTTTCACCACTAATCTATCTTTACCTTAAGCTTTTTCTGCTTCGCCTTGTTTACTTTAGGCATCACCAGGGTCAAAACCCCGTTTTTAATGCTCGCTTCCGAGCTATCCGGGTCGATTTCCTGCGGCAAGATGACCGAACGGGAAAACCTTCCCCAATAACACTCCTGATAAAAGTAATCCTCATCACTAATCGCCCCTTCCCGCTCCCGCTTACCCCGAATCGTCACCGACTCACTGGTAATCGTAATTTCTAAGTCATCACTGCGCACTCCCGCGATCGGAGACTCAATCACAATCGCATCCGGGCGTTGATACACATCAATCGTAAGCTGCCCCTCGCGCTCATCAGCAATACTCCCCTCGAGCGAGGGCTCATCGGTATGCTCAATAACCTCTTTATGCTCTTCTTCGGCTCGTGACTCCTTTTTCGCCTTCAAATGAGCACCAGAAGCTAACTCTTCAAAAAATTTCTTCGTGTCATTATCCATAACGTTAAGTATACCATCAAAGATTAATCATCAGTCGCCTTAAGCGTCTCAAAATCAGCTAAAAGGAAAAATGCGATAAAGACCGTAAACGCGATCGCCCAGCTCCCCGGCCCCGTCTTAATAATCAGATAGTTGAAAAGCGTGTGCAGAGAGATAGCTACCCCAAGACCAACGGCGATATACCATCCAACCGCCCTGCGTCGCTCAATACCCATAGCCCAATGATACCCAAGCAATCCTGAAGAAACGCTATGCAGCACGGTCGCGCCAAAAAAGCGTAACGCCACCGCCTCCATCGTAGTAATCCCGATAAGCCCACTCACGCCATTCGAATACTGTCCAAGCGAGGCGATATTTTCCACGGCTGCAAATCCCAAGGAGACGATAATCATATAAATCATCGCATCCAGTGGCTCATCAAACTCCTGTCGCTTGCGAATAAAGATAAATACGGCTAAAAACTTCAACACCTCTTCAACCACTGAAAACACCGCGAGCTCTATCTCGCTATGTGCGGGCACGCCATTTTCATACAGCACCAAACGCAACAAAATCTGTAAGACAAGCGCAAAAAAAGTCATCAGCCCACCCAAGACAAAGGCGTATATAATCATACGCAGCGGCTCGGGATGTTTCCGGTCTTCCTGTAAATAGAAAATCAGCCAAATTAAGCTTGGCAAAAGTCCGAGTCCAGTAATAAGAAACGGATGCAGCATTACTATAAGTATATCACCCAGAAACTACCGGCGCCCTCTGTCCTATCTCCGTTCATTCATCGTC
This sequence comes from uncultured Candidatus Saccharibacteria bacterium, assembly GCA_964394435.1. Classification (GTDB taxonomy): domain Bacteria; phylum Patescibacteriota; class Minisyncoccia; order UBA6257; family 1-14-0-10-44-23; genus CAYMXN01. The sequence goes on along the minus strand of CAYMXN010000002.1, from coordinate 267,231 downwards.
TTAATGACAAGCGCAAGATACTCGCAGAGATCGGGAATTACTTCCTGCTCGGCCTGTAAAAGAGCATCTTGAAACATCTCGAGAGCCTCTTCGTGATACCCGGCAGCTACATAAATCTTTCCTCTGCGAATATTAAATTCAACTCCGTCACGAGGAGCTCTTCCAACCTTCGCCTCTTCCTGCATCGTCCAACTAAATAGCAGGCCAATCACCTCCAAATCGTTTATCCCACGTGATCTAAGCGCCTCAACAAGCTCGGCATCTGAAATTTCCGGCGATGGCGTGCGTTCAACCATATACTTACCACTTAGTTACCATTAATAATTTCTTATCCACAATTGGCAACTTACTCCAAATCTCTTCAGTCACAAACGGCATAAACGGATGCAGTATCTTCATCGAACCGGTCAAAATCTCCATTACCATACGCTGCGCCGAACGCTTCGCGGTCTCATCACCCCCCATCAACGCCGCCTTGCTCTCTTCGATAATCACATCAGCAAATGTATGCCACACATAGTGATACGCCTTTTCTCCCGCCAAGTGAAACTCAAACGCCTCGATATGAGTAGCAACTTCTGACTTAATACCCTCAAATACTTTAATCAAAGACGCATCCTTCTCAGATAAAGCGGCTGCCATATCCAAACCATCTGCGTTCATAAGCACAAACCGGCTGATATTCCAGAGCTTATTCGCAAAATGCTTATACCCCTTAATTTTATCTTTGCTAATTTTTTGATCCGTTCCCGCCGAAGTTCCGATTACCAACGCCATACGTCCGGCATCAGTTCCAAACTCTTTTGCCACATCCATCGGGTCGATGCCATTACCTAAACTCTTACTCATCTTCCTCCCCTTATCATCACGTACCGTCCCGTGGAAATAAACCTTCTTAAATGGCACTTCACCAAGCACATACCCACTCATCAAAATCATACGTGCCACCCAGAAGAAGATAATCTCGTACCCCGTCTCGAGCACGTCGGTCGGGTGATAAATCTTTAAGTCATCAAGCTTGTCTGGCCAGCCAAGTGCGGAAAACGTCCACATACCCGAACTAAACCACGTGTCGAGGGTGTCTTCATCCTGCTTCCATCCTTCACCTGCAGGAGCCTCGCCAACGACAATCTCTTCACCCTTATACCAAACCGGCACCCGGTGGCCAAACCAAATCTGACGGCTGATACACCAATCACGTAGATTCTCAATCCAGTGGAAATAAATCTTTTTAAAATGATCGGGCATAATATCCACCTGCCCGCTACTAACCGCCTCACGCATAATCTGTTTGAGCGTCGTCTTCCCGCCAAAAAGCGACTTCAAGAAGCCCTGATTGCGAGACTTAAACTCTTTATTCACCGCCACAAACCATTGGAGCTTTGGAAGCGGCTCAACAACACCACCCGTACGCTCCGCGGTTGCGACATTCTGATCAATCTCTTCTTCTTTGCTAAGCAAACCCTCACTCTTAAGCCACGCTACGATTAACTCGCGCGCCTCGAGTACCTTTTTACCCTCCAGCTCACCGCCCACATTTATCATCTTGGCGCGCTCGCTAATTACCTGCTTCACCTCAAGATCATTCTTTTGCGCTATCTCCCAATCAATCTGACTGTGCGCCGGCGTTACGCCAAGTGCGCCCGTGCCAAAGGCCATATCCACCCCCTCATCAGCAACTACCTTAATCTTGAGTGGTACACCACAGAAAACTAACTCATATGTTTTACCAACATACTGCTGATAGCGCGCATCGTTCGGATTCACCGCGACTGCCGTATCACCTACTTTTGTCTCCGGACGAGTCGTCGAGATCTCAATCGGAAAATTTTTACTGTATTTAAACGTATAGAGCTTTGCTTTACGACTCTCATACACAATCTCATCATCCGCAATCGTCGTCTGACCCTTCGGGTCCCAGTTCACAATACGATTACCCCGATAAATCAGTCCGTCATCATACATCTGCTTAAACACCATCCGAACGGCTTTGGAAGGCCCCTCATCTAGCGTATATACGAGCCGGCTCCAATCACACGACGCACCCATCGTCTTTACCTGTTCTAAAATAGTTTGCTTGCTTTGTAGCGCGAACGCCTCAATACGCTTTACGAGCTCTTCGCGTCCTAAGTCATAACGCGACTTATCCTCGGTTTTTTGAATATCTTTTTCTACACGCGCCTGCGTCGCGATAGCGGCATGGTCGGTACCCGGCACCCAAAGTGTCCGATCACCTTTCATACGGTGATAGCGAATCATAATATCCTCTAGCGTTAACATCATCGCGTGACCCATATGGAGCACACCGGTCACATTTGGTGGTGGCATCATAATCGTAAACGGCTTAGCATCTGACTTAGTTAACCCATCCGCAATCATCTTTTCCGGATTAAAATACCCCGACTCCTCCCAGAGCTTATAAATACGAGGTTCGGCCTCCTGCGGGTTATAATTCTTCTCTAATTCAGCCATATCACAATGGTCTAATAGTACCTTTTCTCGCGAATGAGCTCAACTTTTACAGATTCAGATTCGGTTGCGCCTCGATCTTGTACTTTTTCTTTGTGAGCTGATTCATATAGGCGGCTGCCGCGATCATCACTGCGTTGTCCGTATTAAACACAAACTCCGGTACGATAAAGTTCGCCCCCTCACCCGCCGCCGCCTTCTCGAGTTTATTTCGCAGATATGTATTTGCCGCTACGCCACCACACAAAAACACCGAACGCGCACCAACCTCACGCATCGCGCGCACCGCTTTTTTGACAAGCACATCAGTCGCCGCCTCCTGAAAGCTCGCCGCCACGTCCGCCGGATTATACTTTGAGTTATCACGCAGATAATACAGCACTGCGGTTTTTAGCCCAGAAAAACTAAACTCATAATCACCCGAATTAAGCATCGGGCGTGGAAACACGATCGCAGCTGGATCACCATTTTTTGCCAACTTCTCAATCTGCGGACCGCCCGGATATGGTAACTGCATCATCTTCGCCACCTTATCAAACGCCTCACCCGCCGCATCATCTACCGTCTCTCCAAGTTTCTTGCGCTTCGTCAGTGAGCTAAGTGAAAGCAATATCGTATGCCCGCCGGACACAAGGAGTCCCACAGCCGGAAACTCAATTTGCTGCTTCGCCTTGGCAGTTTTCACCTTTAAACCACCAGCCTTAAGCTTTACCGCCGCGCTCGGCAATAAAGTGCTGTACATATGCCCTTCTAAATGATTAGCGCCTAGGAGCGGCTTATCAAACTTCACGGCAATCTCTTTCGCAAACTCGATGCCGGCCCATAACGCTGGGGCGAGTCCCGGCCCAACCGTCACCGCAATCACATCAATTTCCTTTAAGTCATTCGAAAGCCCGAGTTGCTTAAACAGCTTTGGGAGGTTAGCGATATGTTCGCGCTTGGCAATATTTGGCACCACTCCGCCAAACGGTGCGTGAAGTTTAATCTGACTCGAGATGATATTGTGCAAAACAACAAACTGCGGTTTTTTGATTCCGCCAGAGGCTTCGACGACCGAAAGCGCCGTCTCATCACAACTAGTCTCAATAGCTAAAATACGCATACATCTACCCTACCGATTTATCAGCTCCTCGTCAAAACAAAAATCCCGACCAGAGCCGGGATTTTTGATAAAGATATATTTGGATGTAGCGCGCGAAATGGGAAACGGCCACGCGAGGCGTACATATTCGTACGACGAACGTGGCCGAGGGTCCCATGACAAAGCGATACGCCAAATGTTAACGCTTGGACCACTGTGGAGAGCGACGTGCACCCTTGAGTCCGTACTTCTTACGTTCAACCACACGAGGATCGCGGGTAATAAAGCCAACGCGCTTCAACTTCTTCTTTAACTCTTTATCAAGCGCGACTAAAGCAGTCGCGATACCGTTGCGAACAGCCTGGGCTTGAGCGTGAATACCACTACCCGAAACCTTAACCGTTACGCCAAGTGACTTACCCATTTCAGCAACCTCAAGCGGAGCGAGCACCTCGTTCTGATGCTTCGCCATCTTAAAGTACTCTTTGAGCTCTTTACCATTTACGGTAACGCCAGTGCCTTTTGGATAGATACGAACTGAAGCAGTCGCCGTCTTACGGCCACCAAGACCCTGATAGTAACGCCCCTCTTGCTTTGGAGAAGCCTTGACCTCAAGCTTTGGCTTGACCGCCTTCGTAGTTGTTTTTTTAGTAGCAGTTGTCATATTTATTTTTCAATTTTAAGCCGATTCATACGCTTCTGGCGAATGAAGTTTTTCGGCAACATATTAAACACTGCTCGGCGCAAAACTTCACCTGGATCGCGCTCAAAAATCGCTTTAAATGGCTGCTCTTTCAAGTGACCCATATAGCCAGTGTGGCGGTAGTAAATCTTTTTCTCAGCCTTGTCTTTCGTAGTAACAATCTTAGCGGCATTTTTAACAATAACCACATCATCCCCCGCTTCACGTGGAAGATAGCTTACGCGGTGCTTGCCCTGAAGAATACGAGCAATCTGAGTCGCTAAGCGACCAAGAACTTGTCCTTCGGCGTCAATGACGTGCTGTGTTTTTTCTTTAGTAGTAGTGGTCATAGGTTTAGACAAATTCAATTACGGCCATTTCTGAACCATCGCGCTTACGAGCTTTCGCGGTTTTAATAATACGAGTGTATCCGCCCTTACGGTCCTTATACTTTGGCGCAATCTCATAAAATATCTTTCCAGCAGCTTCCTTTGGAAGCTTTGCGAGTAATGAACGGAACGATGCGAGACTACCCTTTTTGCCAACCGTAATAAAGCGCTCGACAATCGGACGAATCTCCTTCGCACGAGCAATGGTTGTAGTAATCTTGCCCTTCTTGATGAAGTTGGCGACGAGAACTTGTTTGAATAGCCGACGACGGCCAGTTATACGGTGGAACTTACGCATACAATTTATTTATCTTTCTTTTTAGATACTTTCTTTTTCTTTGTCTCACCCTCCTCTTCAGCTACAGCTGGAGCTGCTGTGACCACAACACCAGAGAGCTGTTCGCTCACCTTAGTGAAGTGCTCCTGTAAAATCGAGACCGCCTTCGTAAACACGACTGAAGGCGCAACGCTCCCATCGGTATCAATAACTAAGCGAAGCTTGTTGAAGTCAGTTCGCTCACCTACACGCATGTTCTCAACGGTAAAGTTAACTTTCGTAACTGGAGAAAAAATAGCATCAAGCTGGATAACGCCAACTGGCAACGCTTCAGACTTTGAAGCCTCAGCTGGAACATAGCCCAAGCCTTTTTCAATGGTGAGCTCCATCTCGAACTCAACACCCTTCTGGGTAATGGTCGCGATGTGAGCATCTTTATTGATAACACGAACCAAGCCAGAGTTTTCGATGTTCGCGGCAGTAACAGCACCCTCACCTTTGGCCTTTAAGGTCAAAACTTCAGGCTGCTCATAGGTCTCGTAGTCAACATCAAAAGCAAAGCGAAGACGCTTCAAGTTAAGCATAATCTCCACGACATCTTCCATTACTCCCTCAATTGTCGTGAATTCGTGTCCAACACCCTTAATCTTTACTTTCGTAATAGCAGCTCCGGCGATAGACGAAAAAAGAACACGACGAAGCGCGTTACCGAGCGTAGTACCATACCCACTGTAGAGCCCATCGATGTCGAAAACACCGGTGTTTGCGGTTTCTGATACGACCTGAACTTTGACTGCATCTGACAAACGAATCTTTTCCATACTTGTTTATAGTTAATTAAGAGCTTAGATCCTGACATGGGGACTAATCCATGCCTGGCGCTCTGTAATAGTGCCGCCTTATTTGACGATTTTTGAATAATAATCGACAAGAAGCGCAATGTCAAAAGGAATCTCGAGATCTTTCGGCAAAGTGACTACCTTACCCTCAAACTTCTCAGCGTCAACTTTGAGCCATCCTGGAGCTTCATATTTCTTAATCGTCTCAGCGAGTGGGCGGAATACTGGGTGGTCCTTAGACTGTGGACGAATCGTAACAACGTCTCCTGGCTTAACAGCAAACGATGGAGCCTTTGTACGGCGACCATTAACCCAAATGTGTCCGTGGCTGATAACCTGACGAGCGACGGAACGGCTTGGCGCAAAGCCAAGACGGAAGACGACGTTGTCCAAACGACGCTCGAGCAAGCTCACAAAGAGCGGACCAGTTGTCGAAGGAGACTTCATAGCCTTTTTGAAAGCGATTCTCATCTGAGCCTCGCGAAGACCATAGGTGTATTTAAATTTCTGCTTTTCAGCGAGCTGAAGAGCGTATTCAGAAGCAGCACGGCGGTGCGCCTTTCCATGGAGACCTGGACGGTATGGACGGCGAACAATAGCAGCCTTTGGAGAGTTCGAACGGTTCGGCTTTAAAAAGAGTCGAGTACCGAGGGCGCGTTCTTTTCGTTCTTTAGTATCAAACATATTCGTAGGGATTAAATACGGCGAACTTTCTTAGGCTTCGGACCGTTGTGTGGAATCGGAGTAACATCGTGAATTGAGAGAACATTGAAGCCCTGGTTCACAAATGAGCGAACCGCGCTATCCCTACCACCACCAATACCATTTAAGAAGATATTGAGTGAGCTCATGCCAGCCTTTTTCATCTTTTCGGTAAGTGCCGCTACGATTTTACTTGAAGCAAATGGAGTCGCTTTCTTTGGACCGGTAAAACCAAGTCCGCCAGCGCTACCCCAGAAGAGCATATTACCCTTCTCATCGGTAACTGAAATAATCGTGTTGTTATACGTTGCTTTAACATAAGCGTTTCCACGCTCAGCTTTCTTAGAGACGTTCTTCGCACCCGCTGCGGCAACCGCAGTATCAACCTTATCGGCCTGCTTGAGAATCTCTCCCTGATCTTCTTTTCCAACTTTTTTCTTTCCCATAGTATAGAACGATTATTTAAGTTCAACTTTACGCTTACCGCTACCAGCTGTCTTACGGGTGTTTCCACGAACCGTACGAGAGTTAGTCTTAGTACGCTGACCACGAACCGGCAGACGACGCTGGTGACGGGCTCCACGATACGTGGACATATCTTTCAAAAGCGCGATGTTTTGCTTAATAACCTGGCGAAGCTCACCTTCAATCTTAAAGTTCTTTTCCATGTACTCCTTAATCTTGTTCACCTCGGTTGAGTCAAGATCTTTTGCACGCTTCTTTGGGTCGATTTTAGTCGCAGTGATAATTTCTACGGCACGCACTGGACCTACACCATAAAGATAACGAAGCGCAATATCAACGCGCTTATTATCTGGAATATTGACACCAACGATACGCATAACGATGAGTAGTTAAATAAAAATTAATACTTGATTATCCCTGACGTTGTTTGTGCTTCGGCGTTTCACAAATAACACGAACCCGCCCCTTGCGACGGACGAGCTGACACTTCTGACAGATTTTTTTAACCGAAGAACGTACTTTCATAATGTAAATTACCTTTCCGAATAATAAGTAGTGGCGTTAAAGACGGCGAGTGATTCTCCCACGAGCGTCGTCGTAGGGACCAAACTCAATCGTAACGCGATCTCCTGGAATAATCTTGATATGGTACATTCGCATTTTTCCTGCGAGGTGACCGTTCACCAAACGATTATCCTTGAGACGCACCTTAAAAGTTGCTCCAGGAAGAGCTTCTTCAATCACTCCCTCCTCTTGGCGAACCTTCTTAGTATCGGACATGGATTGGGTTATAGTAGCAGAAAGGCTAGCAAAAAGTCAACTCTTACTACTTTACTCGACGATGAGCTTAATTTTTGAACTGTCACTTGGAATGCTACGCACCCAAAATGGCTTAAGCGAAACTGTTAAGCCTTGAATTCCTTGAAGTGAACTAGTGATTGGTTCGAGCTCAGCACGCGTATGCCCCTTAAGCTTTTCAATGAGTGAGCCTTGGTCAACAATACGACTTGCCTGCGCCTGATACTCAATCGCCACGCTCATCTTGCCCGAAGCCGGATCATCCGCCTTCACCGTTCCATACGTTAACCCTAGATTTTCAAACTGATAGTCAGCACCCTTTTCAGTTTTAATTTTAGTTGAAAGCATCGCTAGCAAATCACGCTCCTGAAAAGCGAGCGTAGTAATTTGCCCTTCAGTAAAGACTGAAAACTTACCGCTCGCATCCGCCTCGCTCGCAACAGTCTGCTTAGTAATGACAAATTTAGAAGCCCCAGGAAGAGTTTTAAATTGGGCCGGAATCTGGGTAGCAATAAGCGTCTGCGCAGACGCCTCGATTGTTTTGCTGGCTGAAGCCTTAGCAGTTTTAATATCAGCATCGGTCGCAACCTTTACCACGCCAACTAACCCGCCAGCGGTTGGGTCTTTGATCTCACCATAAAACGTATCGAATTTCGGTGTCCCTTTAAATCCAGGGATCGTAAGCTTAGCAACCGGGCCGATATTATAAGCAGCACCAGGCTGGTCGGCGACAATGTCAGCAACAATCGAAGAAGGAACAATCTTCCCCTCTTCAATGTTGGCACCAGGAATTGTAATTCCCTTAGTAATACGAAATACCTTACCGTCAGCCGTTTCAAAGCGCGTGTTAGCAACAATACTCTGCGGTTTAGAACTTAATGCGTTATAAATCGTGATCTTCCCGGTAGCTTTCCGTTCAATTGATTTGGAACCACTCGCAACAAATTGAAGCGTCGCATTCGTTTTTTGAACAAAAACCTGACCAGGAATACGGGCCGAAAGCGCATCCGGAGTAGAAATCGCTTTATCAACAACAACCGGAGCAGAAAAATTCCAAGGCTCTTTAATAAGAGTGGCGACAACCTCTGCATGCGGCAGGACAACTAAGGCGACATACCCTCCTGCGGCAACTAATACGAGAAGCCCCACGACAACCGCAGTGCTTTTCCGGAAAATACGAGGAAACGAAAAACGAAACTTAAATTTAAACTTTTTTCGTGGACGAGCAGCTGGCTTAATCACTTCCGTCATCGGCTCTGCTTCTTCAGATTCAGTGATTTTCAAAGGAACTGATTGAGCGACGCTATCAGTCTCATCAACCCGCGGCTTAACGACAATATCAGAAAGTTTTTTTCGACTCCCCATTTTACTAAAAAAAGGATCAACAGACTCAATGCCGGCTTTTTTACATAACTCAAGAATCGACTCATCTACCGACTCAACAATCACCTTCTTCTTAAGCAAGGTCGCCTCGCGCTTAATAAGCTTCAGATGAGCGAGCGCCCCTGCGAGCTGTGATCCCTTAGGAATACTAAGCACAACCGTCTCGGCGTCAGCATCAATCAATTTTTCAGCAACAAGCGTCGGCTCATCACTTTTTGAAACAATTATTTTTTTGACTTTCTCCATGAGGAATAACGTTTAAGAATTATCTTGTCGAGTTAACCAACGAGCTCTCCGTTTTACTACTTTATCAATATGCGAATCGTATAAATAAAATGCTGGGCTTCCCAGGCGCAACGCAAAAAGCGAAGGATCAAAAATAACATCCTGGTCCTTTAATTGTAGTCGAAAGCCGAAGTTTTCGCCAACAAAATCTTGATCAACAGGAGTGGATTGTATAGTACTTTTAATGCGCTTAATCGGACCAAGGGTAAAAAGAGAGCTAAGCGCATCAAAGCTCGAAGCGATATAGGCGACTGTAGGCTTTCCATGACTCTGCTGATTCTCGAGTGCGCGCATTAGCGTTAGGAATTCAGGTAAAATAAGCTCCGAAATACGCCGACTCACCTTCTCCGAAGTCATTCCGGAGCCGACGCGCCGAAACATATCCATAGCCACGCCCTGATCAACCCCAAACTCACGCGACAGTGGAGCAGCGAGCTGCGCTTGCCCCCATCGAACCGAATCAAGATACCGAATCGAAGATCGATCTTTGATAAAAAGATGCGTCTGCTCATGAAGCACCGCCGCAAAAATAAAATCCTCACGGTCATACTTTTGGCCAAGCGCACTCGCCCAACCAAACCCCTCTTCCTCAATCGCAATAATCTGCTCGAGTGGCCATAGTGCGCGGAGCTGATCGAAAACCTTTTTAGAAGCAAATGAGAGTCGATAGGTAATCTCAATTTCGCGCGCAGTAAATCCAACCGGACTTACGACGCGTCGACCATCAAGACGAATCCTAAGTGCTTGAGCATCAACAAGCGACAGCTCGGTATCAAAAACACCCAAACGACGTGCGGCATCTGGACGAGCAGCATCAAACGCCTTCCAAAGCGTTTGCGCAATCACCTGCTCAATCTCTGCTTCAGTAATCTCGCTCTGCTCAACAGTACGAGTAAACGCTTGAGAGAGCGCAACTGTTGCTACACACGACGAATCAATACAAAGATAAAGCTGCGCAGACGAAAACCAAAAACTCGAAAGCAATCGCGAAAGCGCGCCATACCATCCAGGACCGGTAAGCATATCGTGCATGAGACTGCGAGACTTTAACACAACCGCTTCACGAGTTGCCGTATGAACACGCACCGCAGAAACACGCACGCGATCAGCCATAAGCTCCGCGAGCAAAAACGCGTTTGAACGCCCCCTAAACCAATTCAGTTCTTCAAAAATATTCATCAATATGGTTAGTATACCTGGTTTTTAGCCCAAAACAGATTTCCATATTATACTTAGCGATATGCTTATTAAAATCGCTCGCTTCTGTACACTTGCGGCAATTTTTACGCCGCTCATATTAATCAACGGACTCTACTTCCCCTTTATCGCCGGAAAAGCAATCATCTTCCGCATACTTATCGAGCTCGCCCTCGCCTTTCTCCTTGCTCACATACTACTCGCTAATAATCGAAGCGCGCTGCTTCAGACTATTAAAACACAGCTTCGCCGCCCGATTAACATAAGCGTAATACTCTTTGCGCTCATCGCCGTCAGCACCGCGCTCATTTCACAGAATCCAACTCAAGCATTTTGGTCAAACTTCGAACGAGGCGAAGGAGCATTTCAAATTATGCATTACGCACTCTTTTTCCTGCTAAGTTCTATCCTATTTACCGATCCAAAAACAATCATCCGAACAATTAAAGCGACGATTATCACAAGCGGACTCTTATGTGTCTACGGATTCGCTCAACTATATTTTTATAAGTTTCCAAACCCAGAACTCGCCGGCAAACTCAAAATCATCGCTGCAGATAAGCGTATCTCCGGAACACTCGGCAACCCGTCATATCTTGGAGGATATCTGATTATCAGTATCGCACTCATCATATATATGATGCGCCGATCTAAGACTGCTATTCAAAAAACGCTCTGGGGTGCGCTACTCGCAGTTGAAAGCTTCGCACTACTCCAAACCGGCACGCGCGGAGCGCTCCTCGCCGTAATGGTCGCCGGACTTACCGTACTCATCGCCGAAATCTGGTTTGCTCATACACGTAAAGGACGGCTTGTCGCCTTTGGCTTACTACTTACCTGCAGCATAGCCGGAATAACCTTTGTAGCAACAAGCCAAGCGAGCTTTTGGCAACACATTCCCGTCGTAAACCGGTTTCTCAATATCGGAGGAGCACTCAAAGAAATCCAACCTCGTCTTTGGACGTGGGGATCAGCAGTCGCTGGCGTAATCGAACGGCCACTACTAGGCTGGGGTGCGGAAAATTTTCCATACGTATTCGACAAGTATTACAACCCGAAACACTTTGGCATCGAATCATTCTTTGACCGCACCCACAATGTGTTTCTCGAATATCTTATCAGTGGAGGTATAACACTGCTCTTCGCCTACCTTGCGATATTTTTCTTTTACTACAAAGAGATAAAACGCTATCCACGCAACCTCTGGAAATCAATCCTATTCGCCCTACCAATCGCCTACTTCACGCAAGGATTTTTCCTCTTCGACGTACTGCCGGTATACATCATTCTCTATACGTTTATCGTGTGCGTAATAAATACCGATCGACAACCCGTTGATCTGACGGAAGAGTACTACGAACTAACCGGATCCGGACTCCTCACGACACTTGCGATAGCCACCGTACTCATTACAAGTATTATCATTACCGACGTCTTCCCATTCCAAAAAAATCTCGCCCTCGCAAACGCCCACCGTTCAGCAAATGGAAACGATGGCATCAAAGCATTTGAGCACGTATATAACCTCCCCTCACCAGTCGGGCAAGAAGAAACCGTAGCCGCATTTAACCGCTTCATCATCAACATTATCGAAGGAACTGCGCGGGCAAATCCAAACATCTCGATCGAAGCAATTCGTTCAGTTGTTGATATGGCTAACCAGTGGTTTGATGCTAACCGCTCTAAGATGTCTGGCTTAAAAGATGTATATACCAACGGCGGACTTAACCTACGCGCAGGCATACTCTTTAATCAAACTGACTACCTGAAGCGCAACCAAGCGCTGTATAAGGAAGCGCTCGAAATAGCCCCAACTCGCATCGAGTTTATCGCCATATTACTCAAAACAGCCAAAACACTTGGCGACGATGCCGCATACCAAAAACTTCTGGCAGTAGCCAAACAACTTCGCCCTGATATCGACTGGACTACCCGTTAGTAGTGAAGCTGGACAAGTGCAAACGTAACACCAAATACAACGAGTAAGGCGAATACGTAGCTGAAAAGCATTTTGCTCGTCAGTTGTTTTGCCAAATAAAACCGCGAAATCTCCTGCAGAACAAAAAATACCATCAAAATAAGTCCCGCGCTAACAAAAAACGAAAAAGGCAAAATACTAATCATCCAAAGCGCCTGCACGATAAGAACGGAGAGTACGAGAGAAACAGTGCGTACCTCTAAGGTAAGTGGACGATCAATAGTCCGGTAATAATCACGCAGCAAAAACCAGGAAACGAAAAACATCCCAATAAGTTTATAGACAAACGACTCTCCCTTGTCAGAAGCAAAGAACAGCACAGAAAGAATATAAAAGAGCGTAATCTGGAACAACAGATACCACTCGGTACGGCGAGTTAATCGCATCGTTTTAATACCAAGAAGTAAATAAAACAAAACGGCAAAAATCAGCGCCACAAGCGTCGGAGAAATATTAACCGAGAACACAACTGAAGCGAAGATACTTACCGCACACAAAACAATGAGTGAACCAAGGTGGCGAAATGTACGAAAAATCGGCTGGGCGTACAGCAAAAATGCTACGACCAAAAAGATTACCAGCGGACCAGTTTGCGCAGGATTAAGATATACCGTGCGAACAAGCGCTCCAAACAGAAACGCTTTAAGCAGCAACGGTAATTGATTTTTCAGTGTCGCTAAAACTGACTTTAACTTTGTCGCCATCTTTTATTTGGCCGCGAATCATTTTATCGGCCATCTTATCAAGTATAGCCTTTTGGATAAGGCGAGCGATAGGGCGAGCGCCAAAATCAGGGTCAAACCCGTGATCAACGATATACTTCTTCGCCGCCGCATCAATCGAGATTGAAATATTCTTATCAGCTAATCGCTTCTTAATCTGCTCAACTTGAATATCAACGATCTGCTCGATATCAGCCTTCTTGAGTGAGTTAAACACAATAAGCTCATCAATACGGTTAAGAAACTCCGGCTTAAAGTGATCGCGCAGCGCGAGTTTTACGCGGTCTTTAAACTCCTCCTCTTTTACCTCCAGCTTTTCCGCATGCTCACCGCTAAACCCAAGGTGGCTCATCTGCTTAAAGTACGAACTCCCTACGTTGCTCGTCATAATAATGATCGAGTTCTTAAAGTTCACCGCCTTTCCATGCGCATCTGTCAGGCGTCCATTGTCTAAAATCTGGAGTAAAATGTTAAATACTTCCGGATGAGCTTTCTCAATCTCATCAAAAAGAATCAAACTATATGGTCGGTGGCGGACAATCTCGGTAAGCTGACCACCCTCCTCAAACCCAACATACCCCGGCGGACTACCGATCAAACGGCTCACCGCATGCTTCTCCATATACTCCGACATATCAATACGCACGATCGCTTTCTCATCATTGAACATCAATTCAGCGAGTGCACGCGCCAACTCGGTTTTACCAACGCCAGTCGGACCAAGAAACATAAAGCTGCCAATCGGACGATTTTCACTCGAAAGCCCGGCGCGAGAACGACGAATTGAGTTTGCAACCGCCACAACCGCATCGTCTTGACCGACGACACGCTTATGAAGCTCCTCTTCAATACGCAACATTTTCTCGCTCTCACTCTCAAGCATGCGCATAACCGGAATACCCGTCCAACGAGCAACTACGGCCGCAACATCCTCTTCGTCGACAAAATCCTTCAAGAAAGCGTCGTCCCCTTTCTTCTTCGCATCGCCAGCAAAATACTTCTTCTCAAACGCCTTATACTCCTTTTCTGCTTGAGGAAGTTCACCGTACAAAATTTGTGCTACGCGCTCTAGGTCCCCTTCGCGCTCGGCGATCTCCGCCTCCTTTTTCAAATCATCCATGCGCTTACGCAAGTTATGAAACTTTTCTACCGTCATCATCTCACCGCGCCACTGACCAGAAAGCTCATCATTTTGAGCCTTAAGCTCTTCCAGGCGCTTCTCAATCTCCTTAATACGCTTCTCATTCACCGTCTTCGCCTTAGGCGCAGAACGCTTCTTGTCCGCGCTCGTACGTGAAGCCCGCGGAGCTGGTGATTCCGCTAACAAAGCTTTTTTCTCAATCTCTAATCGGGTGATTTCACGGCGAAGCTTATCAATCTCGGTCGGAGTAATTTCAGTTTCAAGCTTAACCGCAGCTGCCGCCTCATCAATCAAATCAACCGCTTTGTCCGGCAAAAAGCGATCGCTAATATAGCGACTCGAAAGATTAACCGCCGCAATCAAAGCCGCATCAGAAATACGAAGACCATGGTGAATCTCATACTTCTCTTTTAGCCCACGCAAAATCGAAACCGCATCTTCAAGCGAAGGCTCTTCAACCATCACTGGCTGGAAGCGGCGCTCAAGCGCCGGATCTTTTTCAATATGACGCTGATACTCACGAATCGTTGTCGCACCGATCGCGTGCAACTCTCCGCGCGCCAACGCCGGCTTAAGTAGGTTTGACGCATCAATCGCACCCTCAGCAGCTCCCGCACCCACGATCATATGAATCTCATCGATAAACAAAATCAAGCGCCCGGCTGCATTTTGGATCTCTTTAATAAACGCCTTGAGACGATCCTCAAACTCACCACGGAACTTTGTCCCGGCAATCAACGAACCGATATCAAGCATAATAATCTCCTTGCCCTTGAGGGTCTCTGGAACTTCACCCGAAATAATCTTTTGAGCTAACCCCTCTACAATCGCGGTCTTACCAACACCCGGCTCACCGATAAGTACTGGGTTATTCTTCGTTCGACGCGACAAAATCTGAATCACGCGGCGCAACTCCTCATCACGTCCAATAACCGGGTCGAGCTTCCCCTCTTTCGCTTTCGCAGTTAAATTCACCGCATATTTCTCGAGCACCTGAAACTTGCTCTCCGGCGTCTCATCAGTAACGCGCGAGCTGCCTCGCAAACTCGCTAAAATCTTAAACGCCGCATCCCGACGAAGCCCCATGCGCTCTAAAAGTGCACGCGCTGACGAATCAATATCTAAAATCGCAATCAACAAGTGCTCGCAAGAAATAAACTCGTCCTTTTGAGAAAGTGCAACCTTAGCCGCCTTATCAAGCACAGTCATAAGCTCCTGTGAAAGATAGAGCTGTCCAACGTTCGCATTACTAAAAATCTTCGGCATGCCTGTTAAAATCGTCTCAATCTCACGACTAAGCGCATCAACACTCACCCCCGCCTTAACTAAAATAGGACGAACCAAAGACTGATCGTCGTGAATTAACGAAGAAAGCAAATGAATAGCCCGAAACTCACCATGGCTATTACTCGCCGCAAGTTCCTGCGCGTTCTGAAGCGCCTCTTGAGCCTTAATCGTAAACCGATTGAAATTTTTATTGTTCATCGCCATATAAGATATTCAATTATTGCTAGTATACCAGCTTCGTCAATCCTTGACAAGAGTATATATTTAAGTTATTATAGAAAAGTTCCAAAACCCGCATCTGGAGTACATCGTGAGCAAGCAGGACAGCTCAGATGAGGCCGAGATGCAGTATAGCGACTACGCGGTCGCCGTACTCGTACGCTCGCCTCAAGGGGTCGTGCTCGTACGCGACCCGAAGTTCAATCGTCCCCTGTGGAAGCTCCCGGGCGGCAAGAGCCAGCCCTACGAGCTACCCAATGTCGCGGCGACCCGCGAGCTACTAGAGGAAACGGGAATCAACATCCCGCCCTTCCAGCTCACCTTCAGCTACAACGAGCCGAGGACAAAGCACACCTTCGTCCTCTACACGGCCGAAGTCGCCACACTCGAAGGCCTCAAAGAGCGGGGTGACGAAGGAGAAGAAGTCGGCGTTTTTTCGCAAAAGCAGCTTGAGGAGATGGAAGATCTCCTTAAGCCGCATCGCTACGCTCTCGAAGCGATCGGCATACTCCCCCGACCCACCGCATCAGCCGCAAGCTGATAGGTGGGTCTTTTTTATTTTCGCTCCTCAAGCAAAACCGGAACAACAATCTCTTTACCTCCGCGCAGTACGGTCAAATTAACCGTATCACCAACATTATATCGCTGAATAAGTGAAAGAAGTGAACGCTCTTCAAGAATTTTTACTCCATTTACTTGAGTAATAATATCCTCTGCTTTGATACCCGCCTTATCCGCCGGGCTCCCCTTTACGGTTGCCGGCCCATCAGTATTACCACGAACAAGCGCTCCATATTCCACCGCCAACTTTTCACGTTCAGCAACCTCCGGGGTGATAACAAGATATCTCACACCAATAAATGGAATCGTAATCTTTCCCGTCGTCTTCACCGAGTCAATATCACGCTTCGCGTTATTAATCGGCAATGCGAACCCGATATTCTGCGCACCCGAAACGATCGCCGTATTGATGCCAATTACCTCTCCCTTTAAGTTAATGAGTGGACCACCAGAGTTGCCAGGATTAATCGCCGCATCGGTCTGGATAACGCCCTCGAGCTCTTCCGAAAACCCACCACTCCCAGCTGTTACGTTACGCGCCAGACCAGAAACAACACCAACTGAAACAGTATTACGAAACTCGCTAAGCGCATTGCCGATAGTAATCGCGGTCTGACCCAACCGAACGGTGTCAGAATTGCCAAGTGGTGCCACAGACAATCCAGAGGCGGCGATTTTCAATACAGCTAAGTCTTGAACACCATCACGCGCCAACACCTTCGCCTCATACTTCTTACCGTCATTAGTCATAACTGAATACGAAGCGGTCGCGTCTGAAACAACGTGTTTATTTGTAAGAATCATTCCATCGGCCGAAACGATAAACCCACTTCCCCCACCCACCTCTTGCCGTTGAGTCTTTCCAGTACTGCAAGGAATAGTAATCTCGATTCCACCACCAAATAAATCTTCAAATCCCCTTGGCAACGTACCAAGTGAATTAGACTTACAATTACCAATCACTGGAACATTTTTCGAAACCGTAATCGCAACCACTGATGGAGAAACACGCTCAACTGCGCGAATTACCGCATCTTCATACGTATTAGTAGACTCGTAGGCATTAGCGGAAATAGAAGAGTCGCTCGGTACAAGTGACTGGAGCTCTGGGTTCGCCTTAAAAATACGATCTAAAAAATTACTAAACACATTCGCCTGCCCAAAGGAGGACGCGACCGAAGAAACGGCCACTGACCAAAGCGCAAATCCAATTACGAGCAATGAAACAGGAAAAGCGTATTTTTGAAACTTCATAGTATAAAAATTATCAATCCGACTCTGTTAAGTATAAACGAAACAGACTAGCCCTTGAAAGAAGCGATCAACTTAAGAACACGGGCAACCTCTTGCTTAGTCGTCTGCCGGCCAAGCGTAAAACGAACACTATTCTTAGCTCGCACCTCATCAAAGCCCATCGCCAAAAGCACATGCGACGCCTCAAGGCTACGCGCGGCACACGCCGAACCAGACGAAAGCGCCACCCCAGCCAAATCCAAACGCACCAACAACTCCTCCGCACTCACCCCCGGCACACCCGTGTGCGCAGGCATATATATATTAATATTATTCGCCAATCTTTCTTTCAACGAACCATTAACCTGCAACGCTGGATAGATCTTCCGCAATCCAGCAAGCAATACGTTACGTAGTTCAGCAACACGCTTCGCCTCTTTTTCGCGAACAAGTACAGCTAACTCAACAGCCTTTGCAAACCCAACAATATACGAAACGTTTTCCGTACCACTGCGCAATCCCATCTCCTGACCGCCACCCATAATCAACGGATCAATCGGATACATATCACTGTCTTTAAGTGGTCGCCTAGAACCCAATTGATAATTTTTCACATATAACGCGCCAACTCCCTTTGGACCACAAATCTTATGCGCCGAAAGTGTGAGCATATCTACACCAAGCTTACTCACATCACAATCCAAATACTGAAACGCCTGCACCGCGTCAGTATGAACAAGCGGCCAGCGCCCCTCCCCCCGAAACTCACGTACGAGCTTACTGATCTCGGCGATAGGCTGAATTACGCCAGTCTCATTATTCGCCAGCATCACCGAAACAAGCGCAGTCCGCTCGTTCAAGGCCGCTGTTAACTTTTTTAGATCAACAATTCCATCTTTTGAGACCGGAATAATTACTACCTCAACACCACTAAGCCCTGAGCCCACCGAAGGGTCGCACGCTAAATCCTGCGCAGTTTTTAAAACACTCTCGTGCTCAATAGCGGAAATAATAATTCGCGGCATTGGATGTTTCGCCTTCATCTTCACCTGCTCACGCACATACCGACGCATCACGCCTCCGAGCGCCAAATTATTCGCCTCGGTCGCACTCCCAGTAAATACAATTTCAGAATAATGAGCACTAAGAGCCTGGGCGATCTCCTGGCGCGCCTTAAATACCGCTGCTGAAGCACGCTGCCCAAATTGATGAAGCGACCCCGGATTGCCAAACTCATCAAAAAAGTAAGGTTGCATAGCCGCAATAACCCGCTGATCAACAGGAGTCGTCGCCGCATAATCAAGATAAATCGATGTCTGCTTCATATATAAGGAAGTTGCTTATATCCTAAAGCCAACTGTTCAATTTGACAAACGCAACTAGGTTGCATAGACTTTCTTACGAACGAACTCTTGCCGAAAGGACAGAAGGACAGTATGTACTCCGACATTTTCGTGGCCGTGGGAACGATCTGCGCAATTCCACTGTTTGTGCTCACGATACTCCCCTCCGCAAAGCCGTTCGCAAACAGTTGGCATCAGGAGTTGCTGGTCGCACTTGGCGCAGGCTGTATGCTCGCCAATGCGATCCTGCACCTCATTCCCGAAGCGATTTATCACAACGCCAACGCCCCATACCAAGTTCTCGGGGGCATTATCGGATTCTGGATCCTTGAAAAAATCGTTCACTGGCACCACCACGCAGGAGACAAGGGCGCAAATGAGACTGCGGTGATGATTACCGTCGCAGACTCCATCCATAACTTTGTTGATGGAGTACTCATCGCCGCGGTGTACCTCACCAATCAGAAGCTAGGACTTGCTACCACCATCGCGGTAGCAGCCCACGAGATACCGCAGGAAATTGGGGAGTTTGCGACACTTCGAGCAAGTGGATGGAGTAGGGCTAAGGCGCTAACGATCAATCTCGCCTCTGCCTGCACGGCGCTACTCGGCGCAGGATGTATGATCTTTTTTGCTGAAAAAGCAGAAAGCGCAGCGGAACTAGTTCTTCCGATAGCAGCAGGAGGATTTGTATACGTTGCGCTAAGCGACGTCATTCCCCTTCTGCGTCAACGAGCTGCTTCGCATAAAGCGCAACACAAGGCGCACGGAGCACAAGTAGTCGGACTCATCCTCGGGGTAGCCCTGATCGCCTCCGCGACAAAGTTAATTGGCGAACACCAACACGCGTCGCCGACACCAAAGTGCGCACACAAGCATTAGCCCTAGCGGCTCGGCAATACTGATTGCCTAGCCGCTTTATTTTTGACAAATGGCAGAAATTTATATATAAAAAGGATAATGACTCAACCTAAGCCGGCACTAAAAAATACCAATACGCGAGCCATACTCATGCATCTCTTAGAGAATGCAAAAAAACCTATTTCAGTTCCAGATATCATCAAAGAGCTTCGACAAAAAAAACTTACTACAAACAAAACAACAGTATATCGATATCTCGCTCTACTACTCGAACAAAATCGTATTAACGAAATAGAGTTTCGTGAAGGTAAAAAACGTTATGAACTATCAAATTCAAAACACCATCATCATATTATCTGCAAAAATTGCGACCGCATTGAAGATGTAGAAATAGGCGACGCCTTTAAAATAGAAGAGAAAAAAATAGAACACGCCAAAAAATTCAAAGTCCTTAGTCACTCACTTGAGTTCTTCGGCCTATGCGCTGACTGCCAATAAAACCGCCGTTGTGCGGTTTTATAATTTTCAATAACTTAAATAATGAGGGAAAAGTAGCTCACAAATACAGCATTGACAATCGCAACTAAGTTGCATAATATCTCTATAAGGCTTGCGCAACCTGGTCGCGCAAACCCCGTGTCGCTTCATCACGACACTCCATAGTTAATTACCCGCCCCGCAACCGACAAGCGGGGCGAGTAATACATCAATTAGGTTTTTGTACAGTAGTTCTCTGCTTTCTCTCCGTCTTTATACAAGAACAGGTCAGCTACCTTGTTCATCAGAAAAACAACCACGGACACTAATACGCATGTGCTAAAGTAAGGATATGCGTATATATATCGCCGCGCTACTTTTAGGCATACTTGGGTACTTTGGAGTATCGTATGCCCACGCACAAACACTCGCCCAAACTAACATCGCTTACTCACGAGCTCGAGTAAGTGGACTTGGCGAACTAAAAACGGAAACAATCCTCGGCCAACAACAGTTTGTCCGAGATATAGAAGCAGTAGTCACATCCGGGCCAAATAAAAATGCAACAACAACTATTCGTTTCGAAGGAGGGTTGGCGCAAGACAAAACACAAACACCCCAACTAGGACAAACAATTATCGTCTCGTATGACGGCGAACAATACGCGTTCGAAGATTTTTACCGCCTACCACAAGTCGTCCTCTTAGTCGGCATTTTTTTCACACTCGCCATACTCCTCGGAAAACGCAAAGGCCTCGGAGCAATCATTGGATTAATAGCCAGCGCTACAATTCTTATCACCTACTTAATGCCCCGCTTAATTGCCGGAGCCGCTCCACTACCAACAATTCTTACCAGCAGCGCATTAATCGCCATCGTCTCGATACTGCTCGCGCATGGATTTGAAAAACGTACCTATCTCGCACTTATTAGTACAATCACAACACTCGCTCTTGCCGGACTCTTCGCCCATCTCGCCATACGATATACGCAACTCTTCGGACTCGGATCAGAAACTGCATTTTATTTACAAATCAACTCCTTTGGAAAGCTAGATCTTCGCGGACTTCTGCTAGGAGGAATTATTATTGGAGCTCTTGGTATTTTAGATGACATCACTACCGCCCAAACTGCAGTTGTCGACGAACTACAAAAAGCAAACCCCGCCCTCTCACGCAAAGAACTATACCGCCGCGGACTATCAGTAGGCCGAGAACATATCGCCTCACTAGTTAATACACTCTTTCTTGCGTACGCAGGAAGCTCGTTATCACTCCTCTTACTACTTAAGGCAAATATCGCCACGCGCCCACTTTGGACGGTGTTAAGCAGCGAGTTTATGGTGGAAGAGATTGTTCGAACGCTCATTGGAAGCATCGCCCTCATTCTCGCGGTACCGATTAGCACCGCAATCGCCGCGTATCTCCTAAAAAAGGAATAATTTGAAACCCCCGCTCTAAGCTGGTATATATGGAGAGTATGGAGTCAGAAACAATACTCTTCCAAAGCTCAACCGGCCTCAATATGACTCCCGTGCAAGTAGTACGGGAGATTTTAGGCTATATGCAAGCTGACCAAAAATACGACTACAAGATTATGATTGGTACCGACAGCGAGCAAACTCACGACCGCAAAGCCGACTTTGTTACTGCGATTGTCGTCCACCGTGTCGGCAACGGCGGCCGCTACTTCTGGCGTCGTATCGTTCCGACCACTAAGTTTCACACGCTACGCGACCGCATCACCAACGAGGTACTACTCTCGCTCGACATCACCCAGCAATTTTTAGAAGCGACTAAAACAGTCGAACTACCAAAATACGACTTCGAAATCCACATCGACATCGGTGAAAACGGTGCGACGAAAGCGATCATCCAAGAACTCACCGGCATGATTCGCGCCAACAACTTCTCGGTCAAAACCAAACCCGACTCATACGCTGCCTCAAAAGTTGCCGACCGCCACGGACTGAAAAATGATTAACTAAAGTAAGTATCGAAAAAGAAATCCTCGTGCGCGACAAGTCGCGCACGAGGATACAAGGAATCAGGAGCTGTAAGAGAAAACACGCCAGGCACCGTCCAAAAAGCGCGGACGCCCCTGGAGAGAATTGGCGTACACTTGCCAGCCGTTCTTCAAGGCAACCCAGACGGCCGTTACGACGCGCAACGCCCCCGCAATGTCACGAACGTAAAAGATGTTCGCGTACCCGCTAGTGAGCAGAACACCCTCCTCGCCATTAGGCTGACGCTCAAGGAGTCTCCAAACCTGGGAAAGCGCCACCTCGGCACGGTCCTCACCGCCCAAATCGGCAATAATCGCACCGTCAGATGCAGCTTGATTGAGATCAAATGGGACAAGAGTCGCCTCGAGGACAGGCTCCTCGACAATAGATCTAAACCCTGCCGTGAAGCTATCGCCTCGATGGTCAATCCGTACCGCCGTCTTACCAAAAAAAGTCTCCTCAACAGCGAAGCGACACTTCGCCGTAGGACGAAGAAGGCGAAGCGGACGAGGCGGAGTGAGACGCTTTTCAACCATCTCTATCTCTCCACGAAGAATGGCGAGGGCCTTATCCGCGCCACCAAGCTTGGTGACAAGTGCCTTGGTCTGCCCGTGCGTCAGGTCGTCGAACTTCATCTTCAAATCCCTTCCCCGACTAATCGCCGGGAAACTCCTGGCTACCCGCCAGCTAAGGGGCTTGCCTATGCCTAGGCTTGCTGATTTATTTTATAGCATTTTTTAAACATAAAGTCAATATAACATTAAGTAGATATTTCCGCTTATTTCCTATACGCTATAAGCCATTAGCAAATACCTATCTATGGATACCCTCGTACTCGACATCGAAACTAAAAACACCTTCGCCGACGTCGGCGGAAAAACCCGCGCCCATCTCGATCAGCTCCAGATGTCGGTTTGTTGCATCTACTCATACAACAAAAATAAATACTTCTGCTTTGACGAAACCCAGCTCGCCGAGCTCAAGACTTTTCTCACTCCCCCGGCCCTACTCGTCGGCTTCTCTTCAAACAAATTCGACCTCCCTATTTTAAGCCGCACACTTGGCCTCGATCTCACTAATCACCCAAAACTCGACCTCTCTAATGAAATCGAACAACAAACTGGTCGCTTAGTCGGCCTCGACAATCTCGCCAAAGCTAACTTAGGTATGGGCAAAACCCATCAAAACATCGCCGCTCCGATCCTCTACGCCGCGGGAAAAATGGATGAACTTAAAGAGTACTGCCAAAACGATGTAAAAATCACCAAGGAAATTTATGACAAAGCGAAAAAATTTGGCTTTTTATTAGTACCTGATCGCAACAAAGAACTTCCAACAAAAGTAACAATCGAGTTTCCGGTAGATACCCAGACCTACTTGTTATAAAAAATTAAGGCGCTCTGTTTGCACAAAGCGCCTCTACGGAAAGCCGAAGCCTTCCGGGCTGATTGCCGCTCGCACTTGGCAAGCGACAATCACTGCGATGACGAGAATCGCGATCGCGACCCCCACCATCAAACGAACCTTCTCTCTGTCCTGTCTTCGTCCATCAGCGCCCTCCGAAGAGCGTCGCGCTGACCTTCGCCATCGCGTCCGCCGCCTTCTGGTCGAGCTTCTTGCCCGGCACCAGGATGGCGGCCAGGATCGCACCGAAGACGATGATGACCGAGATGACCTCGTGACGCACGCTGATCTTGCCGTCCATAGGAATCCTCCCGGCGAGCCCGTGAAACGGGTCTCATTTTTCCAGAGTTTCACTTAAAGTCAGGCACTCCCGCACCCGGGGCATGTGCCATCCTCTTTGTTCGGTCGCATGTCCCCGCACACGTCGCACGCGAGAGCGGCCTGGACGATCTTGTCCGTGTCGCACACGTGCAACATGTTGCAGCCTGCCCGCTGGCAGCTGCACATCTTGGTCAGTAGGCGGCGCACACGGCGCTCGACCTCTTCTCGAATGTCCTTCTTCATATCGTCCTCCAGTCACCGGCCGTACGTGACGTACGCCAGATACGCCACACCGACGTATGCCAGCAATACGCCCAAACTGCCGAAAAAGTAGACCGTAGCCCCCGCGAAGAGGCCGATCACGGCTGCCACGACGGCAACCGCGAGGACCACTAGCACGAGGATATCGATATCGTCCATGATGCATCTCCTCCCAGCGAGCCCGTAGAACGGGTCGCAATTTCAGGTACTGACAAAGAAAAGTATAGCATAAAATAAGTAAAAAGTCAATACCCCCTCAACCCCCCCTTAAACCTACTTAAATCGACGAATAATCGATAGAATCTCTGCTTTTTTAGATTCAAAAACCGCACTATCGAGCGCCTCAAGGTTAAACCGCACGAGTGGCTCATTGGCCGATGGCCGCACCGAAAACCACCACGCCGGGTCAATAAATTCACATTTAATCCCATCTATCTGAACAGTGTTACTCGCCCGCGAACCATACGTAATAAAAAGCGTCTCCAGCAGCTCGGCGATCTGCTCTTGCGATGAAAATGAAAAGTTGAGCTCATCCATCCGAATTGTTTTAGGAAGCGCATCTACAAACTCACTGAGCGACAACTCCCCTCCCGAAACAATAGTGAGCATCGACACAAACGCCATCAGCCCATCATCGCTGCCAAAAAATGATTTGAAATAGAAGTGGAATGAGCTCTCTGCACCAAACTCCGCCCCACCCTCATGCATCGCCGTATGAATATACGAACTGCCAACTTTAGTCTCAATAATTTCTCGATTCGCCTGACGAGCAAACGCCCGCACCACATATCCAAGCGTATGCTCAATCACGATCGGACCGGTAAAAAGTTGAGCGATACAAATCGTTGTCGCCTCCGCACTCATCCTCCTGCCTTGATTATCAACAAACACCGCGCGATCAGCATCTCCATCAAATACCACGCCAAAATCTGCGTGCTGCTCAACCACTGTGCGTTGCGCTTGTTCAGTCGCACCAACCTCTTTTGGATTTGGCCCATGAGCCGGAAAATGACCATCAATCTGCTCATTGAGCAGTATAAAATCAACATCGGTAAGTATCTTCTGCAAACGAGAGACGACGCTCGCGACAACTCCATTCGAGCAATCAAATACCACGCGCACCCGGCGCCTGATTCGCGCCTGACTTTTCAAAAACGAAACATACGCATCAAAGTGTGGCGTACTATCAGCTTCAGATACTGCCGACACCTGTCGTGGTATCGCCAACTGCTCATACCGTTGATACGCGCTCACCACCTCACTCATCGGTACATCCCGCCCTTGGCTATTTAAAATCTTTAATCCATTATCTCCGGCTGGATTATGCGACGCGGTAACCATTACCGAACCCGCAAACGCAAATTGATGGACTAAAAACGTCTGCATCGGCGTCGTCATGATACCAATCGCTTCAATAATAAGCGTCTTCTTCTCCGCCGCCCGCATCCCGGCTATAAGAGCAGCATATAAATCCGGCGAACTAAGTCGCCCATCACGACCAACGAGAACGCGTCCGTCAAAGATATCAGCTAATCCGCGACCAATACGGAAAAACATCGACTCATTAAGTTCGGTCGGATACGCTCCGCGAATATTGTACGCTTTAAAAATCGACTGCCCCATTGCTGTTTATTCTATCATCATTTAGCGGTATACTATACCAATAAACGAATACAAAACGATGGCAAAGAAAAAAACTAAAGATTCTGAATCTAGCTCGTTCAAGCTTCAGAAAATAAAACACGAAACCAAAAAAAGCGTTTTCGGCATTCTCTTAATCGGCGTCTCAATCATTATGCTGCTCGCCGCCTTTCACCGAGCCGGCCCAGCTGGAGACATTATCTTTAGCCTCTTTAATAGCCTCGTCGGTCTCGGATACTACCTCTTTCCAGCCATTCTGTTCATCGTCGGCCTACTTTTCTTAATTAGCCGGGAAGAAAAATTCTTTGGCGTCGTCTTTTTTGGGATGGCGTTTTTCGTTTTATCTGGCCTCGGACTGATCGACGTTCTCTTTCCCGGCAAAGGTGGCTTTTTGGGTGGAGTAGTTGGCTCACTCGAAGTCCCCTTTGGCCATGGCGCAGCAATCATCTTACTCATCACGCTCCTTATCACCGCGCTTCTCATTACACTCAACGCCTCAATCACCCTGCGTAAGCCAAGCTTCTTGAAATCACAAGAAGAAAAAGATATCGAGAAAAAGAAGCGCAAAGAGGACGCCCGTGATGACGAAGATGAAGAAATCGATATCGACGAACTCATCGCCGAAGAAAAAGAAGCCCCGGTCAAAGCAGCTAAAAAGCTTGCCGCTCCTGCTGAAAAGCCAAAGGAAAAGAAGTCTGATGAAGAGTTTGAGCCAGTGGTTGCGATGTCAGCCAGTGAAGCTAAGGGTAAGGGCAAGCCAGCGGTAGTAAAAAACTACGTTCCACCACCATTTGATCTTCTTAAGTCATCGGTAGAAAAACCAACTCCGGGAGACTTACGTGCGAACGCGAACATCATTAAGCGCACACTCGATAGTTTTGGTATCGACGTTGAAATGGGCGAGATTAACATCGGCCCAAAGGTAACCCGCTACACACTCAAGCCGGCTGAAGGAGTTAAAATAACTCGCATCACCGCGCTTGGCCAAGACCTCGCGCTCGCTCTTGCCGCACACCCAATCCGTATCGAAGCACCGATCCCGGGCAAATCACTCGTCGGTATCGAGGTACCAAACAAAGCCGCTTCAATCGTTCGCCTCGGTAGCCTCCTCTCCTACCCTGACTTTACTGCTGGCGGACAGCTCGTCTTCCCACTTGGTCGCGACGTAACCGGCGAGCCACTCTTTATGGATATTGAAAAACTTCCACACTTATTGGTCGCCGGTGCGACTGGTAGCGGTAAGTCTATTTTCATCCACTCCATCATCCTGCCGTTGCTCTACAAGAACTCGCCAGAGATGCTTAAACTTATCTTAATCGACCCAAAGCGTGTCGAACTTTCGATTTACGAGGGTATCCCTCACCTCATCTCCCCGGTTATCACCGAAGGCAAAAAATCCATCGCTGTCTTCCGCTGGGCACTATCTGAAATGGATCGCCGCTACCAAACACTTCAACAGGCTGGCAGTCGCGATATTAAGAGTTACAACAAAGCAAACAAAACCGACCCACTTCCATATATCGTCATTGTTATTGATGAGATGGCCGACCTGATGGCCAACTTCGGCAAAGAAATCGAAGGCTACATTGTACGCTTAGCACAAATGGCGCGTGCTACCGGTATCCACCTGGTACTCGCCACTCAGCGCCCATCTGTCGAAGTCATCACTGGACTCATCAAGGCTAACATCACCGGCCGCGCAGCATTGAAGGTTATTAGTCAGATCGACAGCCGTACGATTATCGACACTGCCGGAGCTGAAAAACTATTAGGTGGTGGCGACTTACTCTTTAGCTGCTCAATGGCCGAGTACTCAAAGCCGAAACGTATTCAGGGAGGTTATGTCACCGAAGAAGAGATTAAAGATGTCGTAAAGTTTATTCGCGACAATAACGAGACACTTGGTCCAACCGAGCAGTCAGCCGAAAGCCAGGCGCTCGCCAAATCAATGAATCCGCCAACCGACCCAGGTCAGGCCGAAGCCAACACTCCGGGTGGTGGCGACGTCTTTGATGATTATATGGGAACTAATGAAGAGGAAGACGAGATGCTCCCGCAAGCCATCGACGTCGTAAAGCAAGCACGCAAAGCCTCAACCTCCCTACTCCAGCGCCGGCTCGGTCTCGGCTATAACCGCGCCGCCCGCATCATCGATATCATGGAAAGCAAAGGCCTCATCGGTCCGGCCGACGGCGCTAAGCCACGCGAAGTTTATATCGTTGACGAAAACAACTTGAGCGAAACTCCGCAACAAGAATCTGAAGAATAAAGATACTAAAAACCCTCGCGTAACGAGGGTTTTTAGTATCCAAATAAACCAAATCAGTTCATTGACTTTTATATATTTTAGTGATATAATATACATCAGGAGGTCACCAGACCATGACAACGTTTGAGTACTACCTGCAGATGTTCGCGCTCATCGAAATCATTCTGCTCGGGTTGGACATGTTGTTCACCCCGCTTCGAGAGAAGGCGAAGTTCAAGCCCGTGTTCGCCATGATGCCGATCAACCTCGTCCGCAAGACGGTTGCCAGCATCCTGACGTCACTCGCGAAGTCCGTCGCCCCGAAGAAGAAGCAGAACAACAACCAGCAAAATAACGCGCACCCCTAGGAGGAGGTGCGCCGCAAATCAAAGGGCCCCGATCGTGTGGGCCTTTTCTTTTTATTTATGAATATTACTTCTTCTCCCCCTCTTGAGATTTTTTAATCTTATTCAGCAACTTATCCAAATCACCGTTTAAAATACTTTCAATATCGTGCACCTTCACACCAAAGCGGTGGTCGGTTAAGCGATCGTCAGCAAAGTTATACGTTCGAATCTTTTCACTCCGGTCAGCCGTACCAACAAGCTCACGACGATCTGCCGCAAACTGTCCTTGCGTACGCTGCTGCTCCAAGTCATACAATTTCGCCCGCAAGAGCGACATCGCCGCCTCACGGTTAGCCGCCTGCGCACGCTCGGCGCGTGAACTGACTACAATCCCAGTCGGTTTGTGCGTAATACGAACCGCGCTCTCTACTTTGTTCACGTTTTGCCCACCCGGACCACCGGCACGAGAAAATGTAACCTCTAAATCATTTGGGCTAATCACAATCTCTTTCGCTTCAAGTTCAGGCAAAACCGCTACCGTCGCAGTCGAAGTATGTACGCGCCCAGCTTTCTCTGTAGCTGGAACACGCTGTACGCGGTGCACGCCTGACTCTAATTTCAGAGCAAGATAGCAACCACTACCCGAAACCTGCGCAAAAAAACTCTTATATCCGTTTTGCCCCGTCTCGTTATAATCAAAAATTTTAAACCCCCACCCTTTCGATGCGGTATAGCGTTGGTACATACGCGCCAAATCTCCAGCAAAAATAGCCGCCTCGTCTCCACCAGCTCCCGCTCGAATTTCTAAAATACACTTATTGATTGTTGATTCATCCACCATATGGGTAATTATAGTTCAATAGATTATGCTATGCTACTCTATAAGTAAAGGAGTATGGCTAAACTTATTCTCACCGCTGACGACGACGCAGACTTTCTCGATATCGTTGGCGCAAAACTCAAAAGCAAAGGATTTTCAGTCCAGACCGCCTCAAATGGCGCGATGGCTGTTGAAAAAGCAACGAAAATCAAGCCTGATTTAATCTTGATGGACGTACAAATGCCCGAAAAAGATGGGATGGAAGCGACTGCCGACCTACACGCCAACGAACAAACCAAAAACATCCCGATTATCTTTCTAACCAACCTCGGTGACGCCTCCCCTGCGGTCGCAGGCATCAACAAACGATTTTCTGAACAGATTGGCGCTGTCGACTATTTTAAAAAAGGCGGCGATCTCGACCTTCTCGTAACGCGCATCAACGAAATCCTAAAGCAATTGTCTTAATCCTCCTTACTCATAATTCATAATTTATCTCTCGATATGCACAACCCACCACTCGTACTCATTGCCGATGATGACCCAGACTTCAAGGAAGTGCTCTCGGCTAAATTACTCAAAGCGGGACTAACAATCGCTGAAGCCAAAGACGGCAATGAAGCGATCACTAAAGCCAAGAGCATTCTGCCTGACCTGATTATTATGGATATCCAAATGCCAGGGACTAATGGCACCGAAGCGGTACTCGACCTCAAGCAAAATCCGGAAACAAAAAATATCCAAATCGTTTTTTTCAGCAACCTCCTCTACCCGTGGCCGGGTATTAAAAAAGAAAACGACAAGTTCGCCCAAGAACTTGGCGCAATCACCTTCTTGCGTAAGAGCGACGAACTCGACTCCATCGTCCGCAAAGTCCAAGAGCTGATCGCCCAGACGCCAACTAAGTAAAAACTCAAACAAAAATACCCGTTCGGGTATTTTTGTTGACACCCCAAGAAATAGTTGTACTATCAAGGCGGAACACATCACCCCCCATATCATAGGAGAATCCCTTGAACTTCGTTCATGAAACAAGAACGGTCGGCCTCCGTCCAATCAACGAAACTGACTATCCCACGCTTCTAGATTGGCGCAACAGCGAACGTTGGCTAAGGCTGCTTTCGCAGAGACGAGATACCGTAAATCCAGAAGAGTTTGCTGCCGAAATCAAAAAAGCATTTGCGAATCAGCGGCACGCACAATTCATAATTGTCCGCAAACGAGACAACCGAGCCATTGGAACGATATTCTCTTTCAATCTCGACCTAACCAATGGGAATGTCTTCATCAACACATTCATCGATGAAGAAAATGAACGAAAGGGCTATGGCGCAATCGCGACAGCGCTCGTTATCAGATGGCTCTTCGACTCATTCCCTATTCACAA
Source organism: uncultured Candidatus Saccharibacteria bacterium (assembly GCA_964394435.1). GTDB lineage: Bacteria > Patescibacteriota > Minisyncoccia > UBA6257 > 1-14-0-10-44-23 > CAYMXN01. The sequence goes on along the minus strand of CAYMXN010000002.1, from coordinate 236,408 downwards.
GATCTACTTCGAAGTCTTTGGCTACAACAAGCTCTCGCACGACACGATGGTTAGCGCCGGATTCAAAAAGGAAGGGCGATTCCGAGGAGCACGATTCTACGCAGGAAAATATCACGATGTAAGTCGCTTCGCCCTGTTTCGAGAAGGACTAAAGAAAAGAGTGCTTCCCTTCTTGGCACGTCAATCACGTATTGACAAGAACCGGTAAGTTAGATAATTATAAAAGTGCTCCTGCTCACTGCGGCAACGTGCCAAAAGTTAGCGAGCGCAATCGCAACAACAAGGAAGCAATCCGATGAACCGCAAGTTCTACGGTGGCGATCCGCCGGCCCAGAACGACGGAAGTTCGGGCGAGAAGAACGACGGACCGGACGACGACTAGTCGTCCTCCCCCTCCCAAGGGGTGGCCGAAACCGACTCACATCGGTCTCGGCCATTTTTATTAAAATTTCTTTCGCGCCAACAGCATCGCTACGATATTATGCTTGCGCGTTCCATCGGGCTTTTTCACCATCGCCTGTCGCCGCATCTCTTCATACGAAAGAATCTCCCAATCGGCATATAACGCCCGAAGCTCATCCTGTTTAAAATACAACTTTTCAGTCTCTGGATACTCTTCAAAAAAATCCCCGGATTGCGTAAACGAAGTAATAACATTCAATCCCCCTAGAACAGTAAGTTGCTGCATCTTAGCAACAACCTCAAGACCATCTACGCGGGATAGCTCGTGAAGCACATAAGCGTTTACAACCAACTCATACTCATGAGCTGGCTGAAATTGATGCACATCTTGTTCAAAAACAGTCAGCGGCAGCTGTCTCTCAAGAGCAGCACTGCGCATTCGCTGCGCCCCCACGCTTGAGTACTCAATCGCATCAACAGCAAATCCGTTTTGAGCTAAAAAAATCGCGTGCCGACCATATCCGGCACCCAAATCAAGTGCTCTACCTCCCCGCTGATAGAGAAGTGCTTTTTGCACAATCTGAATCGGCCCATCGCCAAATGGACTCTCTTTCGCATAAATCTCATCCCAAAACAAAGAACTCATTCTTTATATATACCCCTTCGCCTGCATTTTAAACAACCTCGCATATGTTCCATTTTCTTTTAACAGCTCTTTGTGCGTCCCAAGCTCACTCAATTTGCCACCCTCAATGACTGCAATTTTATTTGCCTGCCTAACTGTAGAAAATCTATGAGAAATAAGAATAACAGTTCTATCTTTTGGCAACCCCTCAAGCTTCTCAAAAATCTTGGCTTCAGCCTCGGCATCAATTGAAGACGTTGGCTCATCAAGAATAAATACGCGCGGATCACGATAAAATGCACGAGCTAAGGCTAACTTTTGCCATTGTCCAATCGAAGGCTCAACCCCACCACTAAACTGATTGCCAAGTTGTTGCTCATACTTATTCGCCCACTCATTTATAAATACATCCGCCTCTGCTTGTTGACCAGAAAGCTTGATACGCTCAGTATTTTTTACATCCGCCACCCTACCAAGCGCAATTGCCTGGCTTACAACAAGCTCATATTTAACATACTCCTGAAACAATGCACCTACGACATGATACCAACTCTCAATATCTATCTCTCGCAAATCATATCCATCAACCAAAATTCTTCCTTCGGTTGGATCATAGAATCGACACAACAACTTAATTAATGTTGTTTTGCCGGCACCATTAACCCCAACAATTGCCACTTTTTCGCCAGACTCAATCGTAAGTGAAAAGTTTTTAAGGACATCAACTGACGTATTCGGATACCGAAACGTAACATTATCAAAAACAATAGCCGGAGCACGCGAGCTATCAAGATGAATTGGCTGAGTTGATTGAGAAATAACAGACTTAATATCAAGCAATCTAAATACATCTGTAAGGAACAGACTATCCTGATACTGCCTTCCAATGTTTCCGAACAATGAGGAAAATGATTGACGTAAGTCAGTTATCGAAGCTAAAAAGAAAGTAAATGCACCAATAAGCAGCTCTCCCTTAGTCACAAGATAGACAAACCAACCCATCGCAAAAGCAATGGCGAGTTGTCCAAGGATAAGCGCCAACATCTGATGAATAAACCTTCGCCGCTCATTCTTTCTCTGCTTGCTACGCACAGAACCAAAAAGCTCTTTTAGTCGTGCAATAAAATATGAAACACTCTGAAAAAGACGCAACTCAATAAGCGACGAAACAACATCAAACTGGCCTCGCGCAACCCAATAATGTCGACGCTCTTCAGAGTGCCCAGCCCAAACTCCCCACTCATAATTTCCATATTTGACCTGAACTATCATCTCTGGAATTGTGCATAGTAAAAGAACAACAATCAGCCACCAGTTCACCGCCGCGAGAATAATAAATGCGATGATAATTTCTAGAATATTTTGAAAAATATAAAACTCCCTACTAATAAAATTCTGCACGCGCCATAGACCATTTTCCCTGACTCTATTAAAAAGATCGTTATAAGTCGGATCCTCATGAACAGCAATATCAAGCTCTGCCTGACGCTTAATTATTAAAAACTCAAACTGCTCATCTAACTCAAAATAAAAATACTTCTCTAAATAAACAGCAACAGCCGTAGAAATTGGCATTAAAAGCCCAGACGCTAGAGTTAGCGCTAAGTAGAACACTATTGAGGAAGCAAAACTCCCGCTCCCTGTATGCGCGATCAAATCATCAATCAATAACCCTCGCGAACCAGCAAAGAAAAAAGGGGCTGCTGACATAATCGCAGACATTAAGGCAGAGAAAAGAACCAAGCGCTTATTTTTGCGCCAAACCATCGCAGTAATCCGAATCATATTTCGAAACATCTGCGCAAGCGGCCCCCCGCCTAGCTCTAAACTAAACAATTTCATACATCAATTATATCCCCGATTCAAAAGAGCCGAAATGGATATACAAAGAAAGCCATGCTACTCTAAATATATAAGCGTTACAGTAAAAACGTATGACCCCTACCCGAAAAGAAATAGCAATCTTCACCTTCGCGGCATTAGCCGCGATTCTGCTTATAAAAACCTCCAGCGCCGCCACCTGCCCTCTTACGCGCACCCTCCAACGTGGAAGCAAGGGCGCTGACGTACTCTGCCTGCAACAACTGCTTGCTAAGAGAAATCTATTAACCGCCGAGCCAATCGGTTATTTCGGCACAAAAACAAAAGAAGCAGTTATTCAGTTTCAAAAAGATCAAAAGATCAGTCCGGCTATCGGCATAGTCGGTCCACTCACTCGCAGCGCCCTCGCTAAACTCGAGATCGTCCAAACCCCCATAACAACCCCAACTCCAGAGCCAACACCAATCACCGCCGCACCTATTCCTGCAATACCCCAAACAGTTTCAACGACCCCGGCAACTCCAACGCTCTCCGTAAGCGGAACTACCTTAAGCCAGCCAATACTCCCAACCCGCCGCGTACGCGCCGCAGTCGACGATGTAGGCACTATGACGCTGACCGCCGACCCAACATCAGTATCAACGCTAAGTTCATTCACGCTCACTTTTGCTGGCGGAGCAGTAGCCAGCGGTTCAACGCCATTTAGCGTAAGTCTCAAAAGCCTCACGGGCTCAACCGCGCAGACCTGCACCCCGACCACCGGAAATATGTGCACCGTCACCTTCACCCCGAACTTCTCTATAACACCAGGAACAGTAAAAACATTTAAAGTCCGCATCGACTCAAGTAACTTCGCCAATGCCGAAGGCACAACTGATAGCCTCTCGGTCTATATCGCCTCGACAAGCGACTTTGCCTGGAGCGACGGCATTACCAGCAACATCCCTCTCGAAACAGGCAACGTCCCATTTGTTATCGCCAACGCGATCTACGACTAAGCCTCACGAAAATAACGCGGACATAATAAAACCCAAGAATTGGGAGAATTTGTCAAATCTGAAAAATATGCTACAATAGCCATATTCAGCAAACCAAGTAATTACTCGAATGAAAGACGTTGAGATAGAACAATTGCCAGCACTTGATGACTACAAGATGGTCGTCAGTTTTAAAGACCCAGAGACAAAACTAAAAGGCTTTATTGCCATTCATAATGAAAACCTCGGCCCAGCAGTCGGAGGAACCCGTATGTTTCCATATGAAAACGAGAAAACAGCGCTTATTGATGCATTACGCCTTTCGCGCGCGATGACGTACAAATGCGCACTTGCTGGCGTACCACACGGTGGAGGCAAGGCGGTTATCATTGGAAATCCGGATCATGACAAAAACGAATCATTAATCAGAGCGTATGCGCGAGTTATTAAGAAGTTAAACGGACGGTTTATTACGGGCGAAGATGTCGGACTCACCGAGGATGATGTACAAATCATGCTCGAAGAGTCTGATTTTTTTATCGGTCGCAGAGGTATCGCCGGCGATCCATCTCCATACGCCGCCCTCTCGACCTACCACTCCATCCTCACCGCCGTTCAAGAAAAATTAGGCCTTACCACGCTCAAAGGACTCACGATCGCCATTAAAGGAGTCGGCAAGGTAGGTGGAGAGCTCGTTCGCCTCGTCAAACAAGACGGTGCACGCGTCATCATCGCTGACATTCGCGAAAACGCTATCACTAAAATAAAAGCAGAAATTCCTGATCTCGAAGTAGTTCCCGTAGAAACTATCCACTCCCTTCCCGTCGACATCTTCTCACCGTGCGCACTTGGCAACGACATCAACGAAAAAAATCACAAAGAAGTTAAAGCGAAAATCGTCTGCGGAGGAGCCAATAACCAACTTTCTTCAACTGAAATTAGCGATGAACTCTTTAAGCGCGACATCTTGTTCGTCCCAGATTACGTCGCCAACGCGGGCGGACTCATCAACGTCGTCGACGAGCTCGAATCAAATGGCTACGACCGCAATCGAGTACTTCGCCGCGTAGAAAACGTCAAAAACACCCTAAGCACGATCTTATTCCTCTCGAAAAAGAAACATCTCTCCCCAAGCCGCATCGCCGATGAACTCGGCGAAGAGATATTTCACAAACAAACAACTAAAGCTAAATAAGCACGATGAAACCAAAGCTATCTGCCCTCGAAATCGCTAAACAAGTAGAAACAAAACCGGCTGCATTTTGGGCAAAACTACGCGAACAAAACGCCCTCACCCTGTTTCACGACGCCGCCAAACGCGTCCCGGCCTATAAAGATTTTTTAAAGAAAAACAAAGTTAATCCTGATAAGATCAAAACCTTCGCTGATTTTCAATTAGTTCCGACTGTATCTAAAAAAGACTATCTCAAGCAGTATCCGCTCGAAAAACTCTGCTGGGACGGCACACTCAAAACCCCACTCGTATTTACTTCAACCTCCGGATCAACCGGCGAGCCATTTTACTTCCCCCGCGGACACCAGCTCGATTGGCAATACTCCTCGCTCATAAACTCATACCTTCGTAATAGCTCACTCGGTATTAATAAATCAACCTTTGTATTAATTGGCTTTGGTATGGGCGTGTGGATTGGCGGACTGATCACCTACCAAGCGTTTGAAATCGCCGGTCGCGAAAACAACTATCCGGTCTCTATCCTCACCCCGGGTATTAATAAAGTAGAAATTTTTAAGGCCCTGCGCCAAATCGCCCCAAACTACGAACAAACCATCATCGTCGGCTATCCCCCATTCATTAAAGACATTGTCGATGAAGCAAAAACCGAAGGAGTTGATCTCAAAAAATTAAACACACGCTTCTTATTCGCCGCTGAAGCGTTCCCAGAAAAACTCCGCGACCATCTCAAAGAAAAAGCTGGCATCCGCAACGTTTGCCGCGACACACTAAATATCTATGGAACCGCTGATATCGGCGCGATGGCGTTTGAAACACCAACGTCAATTATGCTTCGCCGCTTAGCAATCAAAGACAAATCACTCTTTGAGAAAATATTTTCATCCGCCAGCAAGACGCCGACGCTTGCCCAATACAACCCGTACTTTATGACCTTTGAGGCACCGCAAGGCGAGATCCTGTTAACGGGCGACAACACCATTCCGCTCATTCGCTACGCAGTCGGCGACCATGGCGGTTCAACGAGTTTTGCCGAAATGGAAAAAAAGCTCGCCTCATCAGGCCTCTCGATCGAAAAAGCCGCTCAAGATGCGGGAATTTCCGACTGCCTCTATCGCCTCCCGTTCGTACACGTCTATGAGCGCACCGACTTCTCAACTACGCTCTACGGCCTCCAGATTTATCCGGAAACGATTCGCGAAGTCTTACTCGAAAAGCCCCTCACCGACTCACTCACGGGTAAGTGCACGATGATCACCCGCTTTGATAAAAAACACGACCAGTATCTTGAAATAAACCTCGAGCTCCGCAAAGGCAAAAAAGCTAATCAGAAATTGGAAAAGCTCGCCCTCCACCGTATCATTACTAACCTCCGCCACAAAAACTCCGAATTCCGCGAACTCTCTAACTACCTAGGAGACCGCGCAATGCCAAAGCTTCAGTTCTGGCCATGCGAAGATCCGACGTATTTCCGTCCAGGTGTTAAGCAGAAGTGGGTTAAAAAATAAACTATCGTATGCAGGAACAAATCAATCGCACCGACTGGAAGCCGATCAAAATAAACATTGCCGACATTAAAAAACTTCAGGCCGAACACCCTGAACTACAAATTGTCGACCAGTACACCGCTCAACTCGAAGAACTGTTTCTGCTCCGTAACCCAAAATATAAGTTTGATAAAAACTATCAGACCGACTTTGAGCTTTTCGTAAAACAACAGCGCAATCAGCGTAACCCGGACGAAGACGGCACCTGGTTTTACTTTCCGTGGAATAACCAACTCGTCCATTACATCCCAGAAGAACTGCATTTTGAGATGCGCACCGGTCGCAATAAACTCCTAATCACCAAAGCTGAACAAGAAGCCTACTATGAGGGAGTAATTGGCATCGCTGGTCTTTCAGTCGGTAGCCACGCGGCGCTCACTATCGCGATGACCGGCGGAGCAAAGACCATTAAGCTCGCTGATCCCGACACAATTTCTGGACCAAACCTCAATCGCATCCGCACCGGCGCACAAAACATCGGCACAAATAAAGCGATGGTTGTCGCCCGCTCAATCTACGAATTAAACCCGTACGCCAACATCATTCTCTACACCGAAGGATTTTCCGAAGCGATGATGAGTGAGTTCTTCGAAGCTCCAAGACTAAACGTCTTTATCGAAGAGATGGATAATCCATATTTCAAATTTAAATCTCGAGAAGAGGCACGTAAGCGCGGCATCGCCACAATTATGGCGACTGACAATGGCGATGGCGTAATTACCGACGTTGAGCGCTACGACATCAGCAAGTCCTACCCTATCTTCCACGGTCTCGCCGGTAAACTTTCAGCTGAAGGATTAAAACATATGCCGCCGAAAGATTTACCGAAAGTTGCTGGAAAAATCGCCGGAGCAAACCTTGTAGTCCCACGTATGCTCGAATCAGTCGCCGAAGTAGGCACGTCGCTCTACTCCTGGCCGCAGCTTGGCACCGCCGCTAATATGTGTGGCACCATCCTCGCCTACCTCTCCCGAGAAATCATTCTCAAAAACCCGAAAATAAAGTCTGGCCGTCGCCAAATGAGCACCGAGGCGACCTTTATCTCCGGATATAACTCGATAAGCCAAAAACTCTCTCGTAAAAAAACCCTCCTCAAGTTCATCTGGAAAATGATGCATCAGAAATAACAACCAACCAAAAACCGCCCAAATGGGCGGTTTTTGGTATACTAAACAATATGAATGATATCCAAAAAATTATCGAAGCTGGCTGCCAGGCGCCATCAGGGAGCAACTCACAGCCATGGCGATTTGAAGTTTCTGAAAATGCGATAACCGTTATCGCCGAACCAGAGAAAGACCACCCGGTCCTCAACTTTCGCAATCGCGGCACCCTCTTCGCCCATGGAGCACTAATCGAAAATATACGCATCGCTGCTGAACATTTCGGATATCAAGCAAATATCAAGCTCTTCCCAGACAAAACAAATCAGAATATCACCGCCACAATCAACCTCATAAAAACCGAAGCGCATCCAACACGCCTCTACGAAGCGATTTTTAGCCGCACTACCAATCGAAAGCCATATAAAACAGAAGCGCTAAGCCCCACTATTAAACAAGAATTATTAAGCGCCGCCCAACCGTTTGACTCCTGCAAGCTCCTTTTCGCCGAAGCTGCACAAGATATAAAAGAATTAGCTCGGACAGCGAGTGTTAATGAAATAATCACTCTCGAAAATCAAGAACTGCACAAACTTTTCACAAGCGAAATTGTTTGGACTGAAGCTGAAGAAAAACAAAAAAAGAGTGGCCTCTATCTTATGACTATGGAGCTTGCGGCACCACAACGCCTAGCACTCAAGCTATTTCGTTCATGGAAATTAATGAACCTACTTAATCACATCGGCGCAGCAAAAGGCATCGCCGCAAGCAACGCAAAGACATACGCAAAAACACCAGCCATCGGTGCGATCACCATACCTGATGCCGACGAGGCGTTTCTTGCGGCCGGACAGCTTATGCAACGCATCTGGCTTATCGCAACCACATACAAACTTAGTTGCCACCTTATGACTGGGACGCTCTTTTTCTATCAGGGCGTAGCTGCTGGCGCGTTAAATAATCTGCTCTCACAAAAACACCAAGAAGTAATCCGCCAAGCATACAAAGAAACGCAAAAGGCCCTTGGAAATCCAAAAGAACTGATCGCTATCACCTTTCGTATCGGCAAAGACGGAGATCCAACCGCACGCTCATCAAAGCAAGCACCACGTATCCAGTACAAAACGAAATAGCACTCATGAAATGCGCTATACTTAATTTGTATGGGCGCCTTTCAAAATCTCGATCTTCTTTCAGTTGGAATAGCTATCGCCACCATAGGTATTCTTGGATTTGTTGTATTTCTTAATAATCAAAAAAGTACGACAAACCGAGCGTTTTTCTATTTCGCACTCGCCGCAGCAATATGGAGTATCTTTAACTACGCCTACTACCAACCGAGCCAATCACCAGAAATAACACTTTGGCTCCTTCGTCTTCACGCATTTTTTGCAATTTGGTATACCTATTTCCTCTTTCGTCTCTTTTTTGTATTTCCTAAAGAGCAGTTTATTTTCCCCAATATATACCGCCGCGTCCTCACTCCAGTCGTCGCGATCATTTCAGCCATCACCCTCACCCCGCTTGTTTTCACGCAAATTACAGCATTCTCGGCGACCGGCAGAATCGAAGATGTTAAAAACGGACTAGGAATCTTCTTGTTTGGCGCAGCTATTCTTGGATTAGTAACGCTCGCCTTCGGCTCACTTTTTCTACGCACTCGCCGAGCTACGAAAGAAGAACGACATAAGTTCTCATTCATTATCGCGGGAGGTGTTATCACATTCGCCCTTCATATCATTTTCAACTTTGTACTTCCTGCATTTTTAGACAATAGTCGCTACATCCCCCTCGGTGCAGTCTTTATTTTCCCACTCATCGCCCTCACCTACTACTCAATTATCAAGCACCACCTCCTTAACGTTAAAGTAGTAACAACCGAGATTCTTACCGTCTTGCTCGCCATTGTTACATTTATCGAAATTATCTTTTCTACTAATATCGAAACTGTTATTTTCCGTGCTGGCGTATTCAGCCTCGTTATGAGTTTTGGCGTCCTCCTTATTAAAGGAGTTCGGCGCGAAATCGAACAAAAAGAAAAGCTCCAAACACTGACCACCGACTTAGCCATTGCCAACGAGAAGCTCAAAGAACTCGACAAGCAAAAAGACGAGTTTCTCTCCTTTGCTAGCCACGACCTCAAGTCCCCTGTTTCTAAGATGAAACAATGGGCGAGCTTAATCTATGACAAGACCTACAACGAAGAGGCTCAAATTCTTGATACCGCCTACAAAATCAAAAGTACGGGTGATCGTGCGATTCGTCTGGTTGATGAATTCTTAAACATCCGCAAGCTTGAAGAGGGAAAAATGGAATACAACCTCGAACTCAAAGACATGGTCGCCTTTACTCGCGGCATTGTTGAAGACTTTAAGCCAGTCGCCAAACAAAAAGGGCTCGAGCTCAACTTTAATACCAGCGCTCCACTATTAAACGCTTCGATTGATACGATCAAAATGCGCCAGGTTATCGAAAACCTAATCGACAACTCAATTAAGTACACCGAAACTGGATTTATCAATGTAACAATCGCCGAAGAGCAAAAGAGTATCCTCATCACTATTAAGGACTCGGGTGGTGGCATGGACCCAGCCATCATCCCTACCCTCTTTGAGCAATTCCATCGTGAAGCTGGGGTCGCTAAAAAAATCCAAGGCACTGGATTGGGCTTATATATCGCCAAGCAAATTATGCTCGCTCATCATGGCGAGATTTGGGCAGAATCAGAAGGACGCAACAAAGGCTCCACCTTCCACGTCCGCATCGCCAAAGCGTAAAAGCTATGAATATCGGCAAACAACCGGAATTTACCATTGGCTGCTTCACGATTGTTATCAAGAGAGGCAAGGTACTGCTAATTCAGCGTGAAGATAATGGCAAGTGGGCGATTCCTGGTGGCGGACTCCAATATGGAGAGTGGCCACAACACTGTGCCGCCCGTGAGATCTACGAGGAAACCGGGTTTAAGGTAAAGATTCAAAAGCTCACCGGCATCTATGTAAAACGCAAGGCCAATAATATCGTCCTCGCCTTCCGTGGCGAGATCATTGGCGGACGGCAAAAACTATCAGACGAAACCCTGGCTGTTGGATTTTTCCCGCTCGACAAACTCCCCGCTTCGCTTATCCCGACGCATCGCCAGCGTATCGAAGACGCGATCAACCCTGCTGGCCCAGCGATTCGCATGCAAAAAACAATGAACTTCAAACCATTTAATAAGAAGAAATAAAATAAAAATCCCGCCAACTGGCGGGATTTTTATTACTTAACGTCTTTCTTGTTTTTCGCAACGCGCACCTTTTTCTCTTTCTTTGGAGCAGCCGCCGCAGTCGCACGACGAGCCTTAAACTTCTCTACCTTACCAGCCGTATCGATAAGCTTCTCTTTGCCGGTAAAAAATGGGTGGCAGTTCGCGCAAATGTCTACGCTAATCTTCTCAACCGTAGAGCCGAGCGTGTACACCTTGCCGCAACCACAAGTCGCAGTCGCTTTATTGAAATATGTAGGGTGGATATCTTGTTTCATAAGTGCTTTCGATTATATAGAAAGACTAAAATTTGTCAATTTTCAACCCAAAGATGTGGATTTGACAACGCCTACTCAAACGATATTTACTTATTCCTGCGTGCCTAGCGTAATCCCCTAGGCCGATAAAGGAGGGTGCCTTGCGCATTCTCACGAAGATCGTCGTTGCGCTACCTCTCAAAAAGGTCGCGCAGCAGGCAGGAGTAGAGCTGAAGGGCATACTCCCAGCGGCAGAAGTGGTAGTCGCGACGTGCATCGATGAAGTGCAGGCGATCAAGTCCCCGACCGGGATCATTATCGCCGCCGACATCCGGCGCCACAGAGACGATCCAGGGAGCATGGGGCTCCACGGCATCGCCCTGCAGCGTCAGAATGTCGAGCACGACATCCCTACGGTGCTACTCGTCGGATACGAAGGATACACGCTCATCGAGTCGCGAATGATCAGTAGTCTCTGCGCCGACCCCAGGACCGTCAACTGGACAGTCGACGCCCGAGCCTACGGGAACAGCGCCCTCAAAGAAGCGATTTGTCGTCTCGCTGTAGTCCCCATCGTCCCCCGTCGCCCCGTTCGCCCCGCAGCTTAGCCCCCCCCTGCGCCACCGTTTCCCTGCGAAACGCTGGCGCAGTTTTATTTTCATACGCTATACTAGATGAAGTCGATTACTTATTTATTAATTACTATTTACATTATCAACTGTATGCTGAAAGGTCTTCTAAGCTGTAAGTGCGCCAAAAGCTGGAGTTCATTTGCTCCCCTCGTGTTGCGCGTTGTCATCGGTCTCTCGTTCGCATTACACGGCTGGCAAAAAGTACAAATGGGTAACGCCGGCGTTGCCGGATTTTTTACCACGCTCGGTATTCCTGCAGCCACATTTTTCGCATTTGTAGTTACCTGGGTTGAGTTTCTCGGTGGTATCGCTTTAATCCTCGGCATACTCACCCACTTGGTCAGCAAGGCGCTGCTTATTGATATGCTCGTTGCGATTTTTACCGCGCACCTTGGCCACGGATTCTTCGTTAACAACGGCGGTCCAGAGCTCGCCCTGCTTCTCGGAGCCGGCGTCTTCTCGCTTATGATTACCGGCCCAGGCAAATGGGCGCTTATGGGAGGTTCTGGCTGCGCTGACGGCTGCTGCACAGATGGAGCCTGCAACTCTTGCTGCAAAGACAACAAGTGTTCCGGCGGTGTCTGCAAGGTAGAACCAAAACACTAAAACTATCAGCTAAAAACCGCCCATCCAGGCGGTTTTTAATTTTTCACAAATACCTGCTTGACATTTATTTCGCCCCGACTATACTAGTACTCACGAGTTGAACCAAGTCTTCTTCTGCTGCAGACATGGCTCAATAAAAGGCAAAAAGCACTCTTCGCCTTTAGACAACTGAATACAAAACATATACCAGATACATCTGCCCTGGAGCCCTATCAAAGCTAGGACCTCAAGGCAGGTGTATTCCTTTTACCAAAAGGAGTCCACCGTCAGTTCATTGAAAAAACGTCTCTATCGAAAGATGTGAGACAAGATAGCTTCATCATCAACCACAGCATCGGTTGTGATGAGGTAGTGCTCTCTAAAATGACTAGCGAGTCGGTTTTAGAAGCACACAATAAATACCTTCATGGATATGAAGGTATGACTAGATCAAATAATTTGTAGTTGTCCCAATGTCTAGTATTTGGATGTCATATGACTCCGCAAGGAACCATATGACAAATAAATACTTTTTTATGAGGATTTGATCCTGGTCCAGGATGAACGCTGGCGGCGTGGATAAGGCATGCAAGTCGAACGAAACATTTTTTGAAGAAGTTTGAGATTATATCAATGATGACGGATGGAAATGTTTAGTGGCGAACGGGTTAGTAACACCTTAGTACATACCTCAAAGTCGGGCATAACTTACCGAAAGGTAAGGTAATTCCCGATGGTCTCGCAAGAGTAAAGTCGCAAGACGCTTTGAGATTGGCTTAGGTCTGATCAGCTAGTTGGTGAGGTAACGGCTCACCAAGGCTATGACCAGTAGGGGGGCTGAGAGGCTGATCCCCAACGACGGAACTGAGACACGGTCCGTACTCCTACGGGAGGCAGCAGTCGAGAATATTCGACAATGGACGAAAGTCTGATCGAGCGACGCCGCGTGAAGGATGAAGGTCTTCGGACTGTAAACTTCTTTTCTTAGGGAAAAAGTTATTGATGGTACCTAGGGAATAAGGGGCTGCAAACCTCGTGCCAGCAGCAGCGGTAATACGAGGGCCCCGAGCGTTATCCGGATTTATTGGGCGTAAAGAGTGCGCAGGAGGTCTGATGCGTCTTGTGTTAAATGTCACCGCTTAACGGTGTCACCGCATGGGATACGGTCAGACTAGAGCGTGTTAGAGGTTACTGGAACTCACGGTGTAGGGGTGAAATCCGTTGATATCGTGGGGAATACCAAAGGCGAAGGCATGTAACTGGAACACTGCTGACTCTCATGCACGAAAGCGTGGGGAGCAAAAAGGATTAGATACCCTTGTAGTCCACGCCCTAAACGATGCCGACTAGTTGTTTCGAGTATCGACCCTCGGAGTGACACAGCTAACGCGTTAAGTCGGCCGCCTGGGAAGTACGATCGCAAGATTAAAACTCAAAGGAATAGACGGGGACTCGCACAAGCGGTGGAGCATGAGGTTCAATTCGACGCAAAACGAAAAACCTTACCCGGGCTTGAAATCCATGGGAAGACATTAGGAAACTAGTGTCGTCCGCAAGGACTCATGGACAGGTGCTGCATGGTTGTCGTCAGCTCGTGCTTTGAAGTGTTCCCTTAAGTGGGGTAACGAGCGCAACCCGCACCGTGTGTTATATATGTCACACGGAACCGCCCCCGTTTTTGTTCAGGAACAGCAATGTTCGTGGATAAGAACGGGGGAGGAAGGAGCGGATGATGTCAAATCAGCATGGCCCTCTGATGTCCGGGGCTACACTCGTGCTACAATGGCAGGTACAAAGGGTTGCCAAACCGTAAGGTGGAGCTAATCCCAAAAAACCTGCCCCAGTTCAGATTGAGGGCTGCAACTCGCCCTCATGAAGTCGGAATCGCTAGTAATCGCGGATCAGCACGCCGCGGTGAATACGTTCTCGAGTCCTGTACTCACCGCCCGTCAAGTCAGCGGAGCCGGGAATACCCAAAGGGTTACTTCGGTAACACAAAGGTAGGCTCGGTGATGAGGACTAAGTCGTAACAAGGCACGCGTAGCGGAAGCTGTGCGTGGATCAATTAAACTTTTCTTTTTTCTCTTCGGAGATTAAAGGAGTGTCGATTTTGATAAAACAAATAAGTGTTGGTCGTGGAGCTTTTAAGTCACGACACCTTCCCCTTACCGCAAGGTTTGGGAGATTGTATGGTTGGGGCAACTACAAAGTATTTGATCATACTGATGCAAAAAAGCAGCCGAATGGCTGCTTTTTGTTTTGAAACTAATCCATCCCCTGCTATACTACTACCAATACTCATCGCTTATATGCCCGACCTCAAAAAAATCCTTGTAGCCGAAGATGACGAGTTCCTTTCAACGCTTATCAAAAACCGTCTCAAACGAGAAAGTTTCGACGTCCAGGTCGCCAAAGACGGAGAAGAAGTACTCTCAACGCTTAGGACATTCAAGCCAGACCTCGTCTTAATCGATATCATTCTTCCAAAAAAACTAGGGTTTGAAGTTATGGAAGAGATTCAAAAAGACCCCAAAACGAGCAAAACACCGTTTATGGTTATTAGCAATCTTGGTCAAGATAGCGATATTCAAAAAGCCAAAGAACTAGGGGCTATCGATTATTTCATTAAAGCGCGCATCTTGATTGACGACCTCATCAAACGCATCAAAGGATTTCTTAATCCGACAAGCGAGCCAAGCCAAACAACTCCGCAATAAACTACTTATCCACATTAGATAGGTAGGAAAATACTAACCCGTGTATACTTACTAAATAAGTACACGTATATCCGTTGGTCGATCCAATCAAACGGTCGTACTTTTTCACCGGCTGATACGCGCATTAGCATACAGCCACACAACATAACATTAACCACTTCTATGAAAAAAGGATTTACACTCATCGAACTGCTCGTCGTCATCGCCATCTTAGCCATCTTAGCAACCGTAACCGTCTTAGTACTTAACCCAGCGCAGCTCTTTGCTCAAGCTCGTGACAGTCAGCGTATCACCGACTTAGGCAACCTAAAGAGCGCGATCACCCTCTACTTGACCACCGTCTCCTCTCCATCCCTTCAGGGCGGCGCGGGATTCACCTGTGGAACCAACTTTGGATCAGACAAAGCGGGTGTTTCATCAACCATGACCGCCGCAACCATCGCACACGCTGGGGTTTTCACCGTTGACGGTGCTGGTTGGGCCGCAGTTAACCTCGCCTCAACCACTGGTGGCTCCCCACTCGCGGTATTACCACGCGACCCAGTCACTACTGGCACAACGTACTACTACGGCTATTCTTGCGACAACACGAACAAGACGTTCGAGTTAAACGCCAATATGGAGTCAACGCGTTACGCCAACGGTGGCTCTGACGATGTCGAATCAACCGATGGCGGCAACAGTGCCAGCGTATACGAAACCGGCACCGACCCAGCGCTCGATCTCTAAGACGATAGAACAAAAAACCCGCAAAATATGCGGGTTTTTTGTTATCCACATTATCCCTGCTATCGAGCAAAGACATACTGCGGTATGCTTAGGACATAACTTAATAATTAATACGTATGAACCCAACTAAAAAAGGATTTACACTCATCGAACTGCTCGTCGTCATCGCCATCTTAGCCATCTTAGCAACCGTAACCGTCTTAGTACTTAACCCAGCGCAGCTCTTTGCTCAAGCTCGTGACAGTCAGCGTATCACCGACTTAGGCAACCTAAAGAGCGCGATCACCCTCTACTTGACCACCGTCTCCTCTCCATCCCTTCAGGGCGGCGCGGGATTCACCTGTGGAACCAACTTTGGATCAGACAAAGCGGGTGTTTCATCAACCATGACCGCCGCAACCATCGCACACGCTGGGGTTTTCACCGTTGACGGTGCTGGTTGGGCCGCAGTTAACCTCGCCTCAACCACTGGTGGCTCCCCACTCGCGGTATTACCACGCGACCCAGTCACTACTGGCACAACGTACTACTACGGCTATTCTTGCGACAACACGAACAAGACGTTCGAGTTAAACGCCAATATGGAGTCTGCTCGCTATCAAAACGGTGGTTCGGATGACTTCGAATCAACCGACGGCGGCAACAGCGCCGACGTATACGAAACCGGCACTGACGCAGGACTCGACCTCTAGGCGATAATGGATCAAATCACCCTCATCAATCTAAGTCTTCTGATAATCCTTTGGGGGATGCAGCTCAAGCTGCGTCCCTTTTTGGTTAAAAATCAAAAGTCTATCAGCTTAGCGCTCGTGCTAGTTGTCATAGGGGCGATATGCGTCAAAGCACACCGCCTCTTCCTCGCTTGGCAAACCAGCGAGCCACCATTAAAATACCTCGCCCCACCCTACGCACCCGTGACCTATTTTCTACACACCGCGTGGACGCAAATAGTTAGCACATACCTAATCGCACTCGCCATCAGCACAGTACTGCTCGGACTTATCAAACTGCTTCCTCAAGCAAAACGAGCAGCGATTTTTGAACCAGAAGAAACAATACTTATCGCTTTATGTATATTTCTCGTAGGACACCCGCTTTGGATAGCGTATCTATGCCTTTCACTATTATTCTACGTACTCATTACTATTACTAAATCAATCTCCCAAAAAAAGCAGCGCGTTTCTTTTTACCGCTACTGGATTCCATTCGCTATAGCCACGCTACTGCTCGGTAGCTTTATTCTCAAAATCAGCACATTAGCGCAGCTACGCCTGTACGGAGGATAACAACCTGAAGCGGTCGTGGTAAACTAATAACAGAAATCGCCTATGTTTCAAATCCCCGCCGAACAACTTAAAACGAGCTTAACACAGGATGGAATTATCTCTGCTGAAGACTTTGACGCATATCAAGCGGAGAGTAAGCGCATGGGGCAAGGCATCGCCGACATGCTCATCTCAAAAAGCATCATCACCGATGAGTATTATAATAACCTGCTCGCCGATTTTTTTGGCGTGCAAATGGCTAATCTGGACCCAGCTAGTATTGATGCTGAAACACTCAACCTCATCCCCGAAGATTACGCTCGCAGTCGCCGGGTGATCACCTTCAAAAGAGAAGCTGATGGCACCGTCGATGTTGCCATGGAAGACCCGAGCGACCTAAATACGATTGAATTTCTCGAAACAAGACTACAATCCAACGTAAAACCATTTTTAGCCGGCAAAACAACACTCAATAGCATCTTCGCCTTCTATGGAAAACAACACGTAGAAGGATTTAAGAAGATTATTCAGGAAAATATTCGTGCATCGCTAACGCTCGCTGGTAAAAAAGACTCTGAAGCGGCCGGAGAAGTCCCCATTATCTCAATTACAGACAATATCCTCGCCTACGCCCTCTCATTGCGCGCATCTGACGTACACATCGAACCGCTCGAAAAAGAAATCTTAGTCCGCTACCGCATCGATGGTATTTTACATGAAATAATTCGCGTCCAAAAAGATATTTTGCCGGCAGTTGTCGCTCGATTTAAAATCCTATCAGCGATGAAGCTCGACGAACACACCAATCCACAAGATGGACGCTTTAAGTACAAGATTGGCAACGAATCAGTAGATATCCGCGTCTCTATCCTTCCAACCTTCTATGGCGAAAAAATCGTGCTTCGCCTCCTCCTTTCAAACTCACACGTCCCCTCCCTCGAAGAGCTTGGCATGCTCCCCGAGATGATAAAAATCATCACCGAAAACATTAGTCGCTCATACGGAATGATTTTAGTAACTGGTCCAACTGGTTCAGGTAAATCAACGACACTATACTCAACACTTAGCCTCCTCAACAAACCAGAAGTTAATATCGTAACCGTCGAAGATCCAATCGAGTACGATATTAAATACGTCAACCAAACTCAAATCAACGAAGCTGCTGGCATCACCTTCGCCAGCGCCCTACGCGCCATCCTCCGCCAAGACCCAAACATTATTATGGTTGGTGAGATTAGAGATAGTGAAACTGCTGAAATCTCTGTCCAAGCAGCACTAACCGGACACCTCGTACTCTCCTCGCTCCACACCAACGACGCCCCAACGGCGATTCCACGTCTCGTAGACATGAAAGTTCCCCCATTTCTAATCGCAGTAGTAGTAAACGCAGTGCTGGCACAACGACTCGTCCGCCGTATCTGCCTCGACTGCTTATACTCGTATGAAATCACCCCAGATATCGTAGCCATCATTAAACGCCAGATAGCAGACCTTGGCCTCGCTCCAGAAAAAACGCCAGTGCCAAAGACGCTATTCAAAGGAAAGGGCTGCCCGTCATGTGGACACACCGGCTACCGTGGCAGATTAGGCATCTTTGAAATTCTCGAAGTCAACGAAGAAATAAGGCAGTATATTCATAGTCCGGAATTCAGTATTGACGGTCTACGCCAGATGGCGCAGAAAGCCGGAATGAAGACAATGTTTGAAGACGGGCTCATCAAAGTAACTAGAGGAACAACAACTATCGACGAGATCCTTCGTGTCATCAGAGAATAATCAAACGCCTGCATAGATGCAGGCGTTTTTGCAACAAATTATCTGATATACTTATACATATACCAAGCCCCTTTCTACGTATAAGGCCAACTACTCACTAGAATGAAATTTCACTACGTCGCATCAACTCAAAGCGGGAAAATAACCGAAGGTACGACAGAGGCAAATAGCACCCAGGAGCTACTCATTAATCTTGCCAGCCAAGGACTTCGCCCTGTTTCCGTTAAAGCAATGAAAACCGGTGAAGCGAGTGAGTCCGGCCGTCATGTCTTTGGACAAAAAATTACGATCACCGACAAGATATTTCTGACAAAGTATCTAGCGATTATGCTCAAAGTCGGTACCGACCTCTTTCAAGCGATTAACATATTAATCGCCGACTTTGAAAAACCAGCCCTACGCGCATTGTTAATTGAAATTCGAGAGTCTCTTGAACGCGGTCAGCCCTTCTACTCAACCTTTACGCGCTATCCAAAATATTTTTCTCCAATCTTTATCAATCTTGTTAAATCAGGCGAAGCCTCGGGCAATCTTGAACGCGTCTTTGAGGATCTAAGCGAAGCGCTCGATAAAGAAAAAACACTGCGCTCAAAAATCCGCGGAGCGCTTGTATACCCAATGATTCTCCTCGGACTCTCGTTACTCATTTTGATCTTTTTAACTACCTTCGCCCTCCCACGCCTCGCCAATATATTCCTATCCGGAGGATTTAAACCGCCCGCATTTTCACGCGTCGTATTCGCAGTCGGTCTATTTATAAATACATACATTTGGGCGTTTATCGGCCTCGGAGTAATAGCCGGACTCGCCATATTCATATTCTCAAGGACGCTTAGCGGAAAGAACTTCTTTAGGAGTATGCTTGTCCGCATCCCAATAATTAAAGGCATCTCGTATCAACTTGCGATACAACGCTTTGCGACTACGCTCTCGTCGCTCTTACGTGCCGGAGTGCCAATTATTGACGCACTAACAATCACCGCGCAAACAATCGGCTACCCAAAACTCCAAGATGCCGTATTTCGCGTCGCCAACCAAGGAGTCGCCCAGGGCATCTCACTCGGCGAAGCCTTTCGTCGAGAAAACGCGTTTCCCGCAGTGGTAACTAACCTCATCGCAATATCCGAAAAAGCCGGGCACCTCGAAGAAATCCTCGCAACCCTCGGAAGATTTTATGAATCAGAAATCGATACCTCAATTAAGAGCGCCATTACTTTTATTGAACCAACCATGCTGCTCTTTATCGGAGCAATCATCGGCACCGTCGCACTAGCAGTAATTGTCCCAATCTACCAGCTCGTCGGACAACTCTAATAAAAGCCGACAATCGGCAGCCGAAATCACCCAACTCAATGTCCAGCCCATCAGACACCAAGCAACCCCGTGGATTCACTTTTATTGAAGTACTCCTCTCAATCACCATATCCACAATCATCGCTGTCGCGGGAAGTGTTGAGCTGTTTCAATTTTTAAGCCATCAAAGCCTCGAAAATGAAGGCCGAACGATTAGCGGACTACTCGAGTCAGCGAGAGAGTTAAGTCGACACCAAGACAACGAGAGTCGTTGGGGGGTATATATACAAAACAACGAATCCGAGCGAGACACATACGCACTCTTTATGGCTGACGAGGCCCTGGTAAGCTCCTCGACATATGCAGCCGCCCCTGGCCTGATCACCGAACAACACTCCGCAAAAAGCAATATCGAATTTACTAACCCCCTTCCAGGAGAGTCGCTGACAATTCTGTTCTCAAAACTTACCGGCCTTCCAAATACGAGCTCAACAATCATATTGCAAGCCGGATCAAGCACCTCATCACAAGTCATAATTAGCATTGATACCACTGGTAAAATTGACTACCAGTAAACGCTTTAAGCTTTTGACATTTAGCGGTAAGCTTAAAGGAATGAGAAAGTTAATAAAAAACAACTTTGGGCAATCTCTGATCGAGACGCTTATTGGCATAGGCATCGCAACAATTTTTATAACCGGGGCGATTGGTATTATGGTTGTCAGTCTGCGAATCAGCGGACAAAATCAAAATAGCCAACCAGCGATCGAACTCGCCAATGGATTGCTTGATCAAGTTTCAGTTGCCGCTCAAGCAGACTGGCACATAATCGCTGACGCAACTCCGCATGGACCATCGAGTCAATTCCACCTCATCCAAGCTGATTCATTTTTTACTCTTGCCAGTGGAAGTGAAGAGGTTGTGTCAGGCAATCAAACATACACTCGCTACTTCTCCATTGAAGACGTTTATCGAGACGATAACGAAGCCATAGCAATCAGCGGCACACTCGATCCCTCTACGCTTAAAATACAAGCAACCGCAACCTGGCAACAAGCCGGAGAAACTGCAAACGTATCTGCAATAAAATATATCGCTCGTAATAAAAGCCGCGTCTTCCAACAAACAAACTGGACTGCCGGACCAGGTAATAACGGACCATACACGAGTCCATCCACGGGCTTTAGTAGCTCATCAAACATCACCTACAGCATCGCTGGGCAACTTACGATAAACGATCTAAGCGCCAGCAGTAGTACGAGCACAACCAACATCGACTCTTCAGACAAATGGGCCTGGAACGACGTTATTGGTTGGATAGACTTCAGCACGACTAATACCGTAGTCGTTTCAAGCACGCAGCTACTTGGATACGCCTCTTCCGCTGTTGGATATATCGCCTTCGATTGCGCCACAGCCCCCTCCCCGAGCTGCACACATCCATATGGCGTTGTTAATGACGGCAACGGAAACCTCTCTGGTTGGGCGTGGAACGATACAATCGGCTGGATTAGCTTCGCCTCAAGTTCAATTGATGCCACTTACGGGGTAACGATTGATATTAACGGAAATTTCAGCGGTTGGGCATGGAACGATGTTATTGGTTGGATTAGCTTTAGCTGCGAAAATACGAGCAGCTGCGCAACCTCTTCATATAAGGTGAAGACGCTCTGGTCAACGACGACCGTATCAGCACAATTAACCTCAAGTATTTTTGACACGCAGATTATAGGAGGAGCCGCTTACAACAGCCTGCTCTGGCAAGGAACCCAACCAGCTGGAACAAATGTAAAATTCCAAATCGCCACATCAAACTCATCATCTGGACCATGGACATACATCGGACCAGATAACAGCGCAAGCACCTTCTATCAACCAGCTGGACCAAATACCCAAATCCGTACCAACCGGACCAATCACGACAATAATCGCTATGTACGCTACCGCGTATACCTCGAGTCAAATATCGAAAAAACACTCTCGCCTCAAGTCGACGATATCGTGATCAGCTGGAGCCCGTAGTGAGTACATAACGCACAACTGCTTAGCTTGTAGTAAAATATAACCATACCTATGCTGCTTCCCTTCTATAAAAAGCTACAAGCTGTCAGCTGTAAGCTACGAAGTACAAAAGGAATCGCCTCATTACCCGCGATCCTTTTATTTGGGGGCATTATTATCGAAATTGGAATCGTAAGCGCACTGCTCGTCTACTACCTCAACAATACACTCTACGCCAATCGCCTCTCTGATCAGGCACTAGCAGCTGCGCAAACGGGTATTGAAGACGGTATACTTAAGGTGGTGCAAGACAAAACCTGCCCAAACGCAGCCTGCCCAAGTAGTTATCAGATCGAAACAACAACCGGAACCGCAACAATTACAATCTGCAAAGACAGCTGCGCTGGCACAGGTAAAACAGAAATCAGTTCAACTGGAGCATCGCTAACTAAAAAACATAAACTGGTTGCAACACTAAGCGTAGACCAAACAACCGGAGAAGTTATTGTCGACAACATACAAGAAGAAGCGCTATGAACATAAGCGATATACTCAAAAAAATAAAAGATGTCATCATCTCTCAACCAAAGGTTGCGGGTCTTGAGATTTCAACCAATGGACTAAAGTTTATCTCTATTGAAAACTCAAGCAACATCCTACAAGCCTCACTCAAACTTCCCGCGGGAATAATCGAGATGGGAAAAATCAAAGATCAAAAAAACCTCATCGCGGCACTCCAGTCTCTCCATCTTCAAATCGCACCACTTACCAAACGCCTCAACGTGGTATTAGTGGTTCCATCCCAGCTAGTTTATGCGCAATCATTTAATATCCCTTATCTTGAAGACTCAAAAATCGAAGAAGCCATAAGTCTTAACCTCCAGACAATCTCTCCTTCTCGTCCAGAAGAAAGCTATTACGATTGGCAAGAAATCAAAGAGAATAAAGATGCTGGACACGCAGACCTCCTTGGCGCGTTTGCAACGCGCAAAGACATCGACGCGTACACCGAAGCGCTCTCTGCGGCAGGATTTAGTACGGTCGCGGTAGAATTTCCCGGGCTTTCACTCGCCCGCCTCATCAAAGACCGCTGGGAAAATATAAACGTGAGTCAGCACTATCTTGGCCTGTATTTAAGCGCCGAAGGAGTACTTACGATCATCTTAAAAAATAATAATCTTTCATTTAACCACTTCACTCCTTGGTCTGACGCTATTAAGGCACGCAACGAAGCACTCTCATTTGAAGACGTAAAAGCATTCCTCACTCAAGAACTCCAGCGTGTATTAAACTTCTACGCCAGCCACGCAAACAAACGGCTTGAAGAAATTATCTTAATCTCACCATTCTTTAATTACGAAATTGTACAAATTGGAAAAGAGAACTTTAACCTACTCATCAAAAACCTCACTCTAGGAGAAACAGACAAACCACTCTCTCCTTCTTGGTACGTATCTCTCGGGGCGGCCATCAGGGGAATACAATCAACTTCGGCCGATACCGCGATCAGCCTAAGTGAACGAAATGCGCAAAATGAGTACTACCGAGGACGCCTAGTCACCTTTGGTCAGGTTTGGCGAACCATTATTATCGCAAGCCTCATACTTCTTATGGGCGCGACCACATTTGTCGACACGATCATCGCTCGATACCAAAAAGAAATCAGTATGCGCGCAGCTCAACAAATCAACAACGAAGACACGCTCGCCATCAACGCACTGCGTGATAAAGCTCAAAATTTCAATACAATATTAAGCATTACTGAAAAAGCACTGACGCTACGAAAACCATGGTCCCCATTCCTTACCCGCCTTACTGCGATTACGGGAACCGGCATCACGATCGAAAAAGTCAGCGCTGACAAGTCTAATCTAACCGTACTACTTGTCGGCAAAGCAACCAACGAACTTACCGCAATCAACTTTAAAAATCGTCTCGCGGAAGAGAAAAACATCACTAACGTCGTACTTCCTCTTTCTCAAATCAAGACAGAAAACGACCAAACAGTAAGCTTTTCTCTCACATTCAAACTAACCTCGCTCGAGTTTTAGACAAGCTTTTTCCCTCGCAACTCCTCCCACGCCCGCTCAAGCACAGAAACAAAGACCTCCTCTTCCGCCTTGGACCAGTGCTTTAATACAAACTCCTCCGCCTTCTGTCGGACTTGTTCTTTTGGATCGCGAATACCAATTTTTAACCTCCAAAACTGATCAGTTTGAAAATT
The DNA here is from genome assembly GCA_964394435.1 of uncultured Candidatus Saccharibacteria bacterium. Taxonomy (GTDB): domain Bacteria; phylum Patescibacteriota; class Minisyncoccia; order UBA6257; family 1-14-0-10-44-23; genus CAYMXN01. The sequence goes on along the minus strand of CAYMXN010000002.1, from coordinate 212,015 downwards.
ATCGATTACACTCACTACTCCCTTGTGCCCACCGCTCCCCCCGCCAAAAACAAGCTTAAAATCACCCGCGAGCTGATCACTGTCATCATGGATAATCACGACCTCACTAGGCGAAATACCGGCCGACTTAATTAAGCGAAAAAGTGGAATACCAATACTATTCATATATCCGCCAATTTGATCTTCGAATTTCACTAGAGGGTATTCATCCAAATGTGCCTTTTTAAAATAAGAGGCGGCAAAAGAGCCGACATTATGATACGTCTTTTCGTACTCCCCTCCTTCATTACCAAGACCCGCAATAACACGAATATTCATATATTTGATTTACCTTACCCATTATAGTAAAATCAGCAGTATTACGCACCTCCTCCTATGAAAAACCTCTTATTAAGCGCCTGGGAGATTATCGAAGTTATCTTAATCGCCCTGATTACCGTCTTTATCATTCGCGCCTTTATCGTACAGCCCTTTCTAGTGAGTGGTGCCAGTATGGAGCCTACCTTCCAAAATGGCAACTACCTCTTAATTGACGAAGTAACCTATCGCTTCAGAGAGCCGGCTCGCGGTGAGTCAATCGTATTTCGCTATCCAAACGACGAAACCTCCTTTTTTATTAAACGCATCATCGGTCTTCCAGGTGAAACCGTAAATCTAAAAGACGACGTTATTACGATCACTGCAACTGACGGCAAAACAAAAACCGTATTAAGCGAAACATACCTGCCCGCAACCACTAAAACTGCCGGAGAGAAAAACCTCCTCCTAGGCAAAGATGAGTACTTTGTAATGGGTGACAATAGGGGTAATAGCTTTGACTCGCGAAACTGGGGACCAGTACATCGAGACGAAATTATCGGCCTCGTTCGCCTGCGCATTTACCCATTCGGAGAGTTTCAAACATTCACGTCCCCAGCCTACTAATCACACTCGCCATACTTATGTCACCAAAACCAAACACGAAAAAACAGTCATCAGCAAAAGGAGTCCAGTCAGTAAAAGGAATGCACGACATCCTTCCTCCAGATCAACCAACTTGGGAAAAACTACAAAAAACATTTAAAGACGCTTGTGATTTTTATAATTTTCTTCAAATCACGACCCCAATCACCGAATCAATAGATCTCTACACGGCTAGCCTCGGAGAAACAAGCGACGTAGTCGAGAAAGAGATGTTCACAATCAAAACAAAAGGTGGTGACCAACTCGCTCTTCGCCCAGAAGGCACTGCTGGCGTAGCCCGCTCATACATCGAACACGGCATGAGCCATCAGCCGCACCCACTCAAACTAGCGTACTTCGGACCGTTCTTCCGCTACGAACAGCCACAAGCTGGCCGAACCCGCCAATTCTTTCAAATCGGTCTCGAAGTATTCAGCAATGAAAATGACGCTATTTACGATGCACAGGTTATTCTGACCGCCTATCGGATCATTGAAGATCTAAAAATTAAGGGGGTAACTATCCAGGTAAATACGATCGGCTGCAAAACCTGCCGACCAAACTACCGCAAAGCACTCACGACATACTACAAACCAAAAGAGAAAAACCTTTGCGGAGACTGTAAGCGTCGCCTAACGACTAACCCGCTCCGCCTGCTCGACTGCAAAAAAGAAGACTGCCAGCCATTTAAAGAGAGCGCTCCAACGATCCTCGATCACCTCTGCTCGGCCTGCAAAACCCACTTCAAAGAAGTACTTGAGTACCTCGAGAACCTCAAACTCCCCTACAGCCTTAATAACTACCTCGTACGCGGGCTCGACTACTACAGCAAAACTGTATTCGAATTCATACTCGACCCAGTCGAAGGAGAAGCTCTAATCGGCTCACTCGGTGGAGGAGGAAGATATGACTATCTCGTCGAAACCCTCGGCGGCAAATCAACGCCGGCTGTTGGTGCAGCGCTTGGATGCGAGCGTCTTATTGAAGTTATGCGGCGCCGCAACATCACCGCAACGCCACGCACTAAAGCAAAACTGTTCTTAATTCACATCGGCGACCTCGCTAAAAAGAAGAGCCTCTCGCTTATCGAAGAACTTCGCAAAGAGAATATTCATGTCGTTGAGTCTCTCGGAAAAGAATCTATGGCCGCTCAACTTCGTGCTGCCGACAAGCTCGAGGCTCCGTTCGCTCTTATCTTTGGACAAAAAGAAGCGTTCGAAGAGTCAATTATCATCCGCGATATGAAGACAGGAGCGCAAGAAACCGTTCCAATCAGCAAACTCGCCGCTTCAATCAAAAAGCGCCTCTAAAACAGGCACAAATCGCTAAGGACTTGATAAAAAGCTCCGCTAGTAGTAAAATAACAACCACTATGATTACGGTCAAAAAACGCGAAGGAGAGTCAGCAAGCGCCCTGATGTACCGCTTTAACAAGCGTATTAAGCAGAGCGGTATTGTACGCGAAGCACGTAAGCGCCGCTTTAAAAAGCGCGATACGAGCAAGCTCAAAATCAAGCTTTCTGCCATTCACCGAGACGCCCAGATGAAAGAGTTCGCCAAAAAGCGAAAACTTGGCATCGTCTAATACCAGCTTCTGGTATATACTATAAGCATATGACTACTAAAGAGCAGATAAATGCGGACATTAAAGCCGCGATGAAGGAGGGCAATAGCGAGAAATTAACAGTACTCCGTGGCTTAATCGCCTGCTTGAACAACAAGGCGATTGAAAAGCGCGCCAAAACAGGCAAAGAGGAGACATTAACTGACGATGAGATGATGTCCGCCCTTATGACTGAAGCGAAAAAACGCAAAGACGCGATCGCACTCTACCAACAGGGAGGTCGTGAAGATCTCGCCACAGGAGAAAAAAATGAGCTCGCAATTATCAGCGCCTACCTCCCCCAGCAGATGTCAGCGCAAGAAACCGAACAAGCGGTAGATAAAATCCTCGCTTCATTAAGCGTCAAAGAGTTCGGCCCAGCCATGAAGGAAGTAATGAAAGAGCTTAAAGGAAAAGCGGACGCCGCAATCGTCACTGATTTAGTTAAGAAAAAGCTCGGCTAATGATTCTCGTCGAAGCACTCGATTCAAAATACATCTCCTATAAGAAGAAGACGGTAAAAACCGCCCGCTGGTTAATGAAACGATTTAACAAGGGCGATTTTTATTTAGACATCTCACTGGTTAATAGCAAAACGATGCCTAAAAACGTCCTTTCCTTCCCTGCTGACGCAGCATTTCCTCACCCACACACCAAGCAAAAACCACTCGGAGAGATATACCTCAATCCGGATGTAATTAAAAAACAAGGGTGGCAATTTGAATACATACTTATTCACGGTTTTCTTCATCTCCTCGGATATGACCACATCAAGAAATCTGATAGAATAGTGATGGAGCGCCTTGAAGAAAAACTGCTTAGCGAGCTAAACAGTTAGTGATTGAGGTGCCCCCCCCTATTTTATGGCATCTCCTTTTTTTGTCGGACTTGATATTGGTAGTCAGAATATTCGAGCGGCGATTGCTGAAGTAAAACGCAACAACCAACCAACGCTCATTTCGCTTCTCAAAATGCCCTCTGCGGGAATCCGCAAGGGTGTTATTGATGATGTTTCTGATGCGACACACGCAATCGCAAATGTTTTAAACGAGATCAAAAAAATAAATAAAGGCGCCATTCGAAATATTATTTTAGGCGTCGGCAGCTCCGATGTTCGCATTCAAACCTCACATGGCGTGGTTGCCGTATCGCGCGCCGATGATGAGATTTATGAAGACGATGTAAACCGCGTCATCCAGTCCTCGCAAGCTATTAATATGCCGCCGAATCGCACTGTCCTTCACGCGATCATCAAAGAATTCATCGTCGATGGTATCGATAACATCCGCGACCCACTCGGAATGATCGGTAAGCGACTCGAGGTAAACACCTTGATCGTTGATGCATTTGGCCCAGCAGTAAAAAACAACACGAAAACAATCGAATCCCTCGGTGCGAATATTAGCGCATCAGTCCTTAGTCCCCTCGCCGCAGCTCGCGCAGTACTATCAAAAAATCAAAAAGAGTTGGGCGTGGTATTAGTTGATATTGGTGCACATAAAACGGGAATTTGTATTTACGAAGAAAACCGTCTCTCACACGCAGCAGTACTTCCAATTGGCTCTGCTAATATTACTAACGATCTCGCGATTGGACTCCGAATTCCTATCGAAGCCGCCGAAATTATCAAACTTTCATTCGGATCAGCCATCGCCAAGGAAGTAGCCGCCCGAGACACGATCGAACTTCCCAAAATCGACCCACGCGCAAAAGGAATTGTCAGTAAAAAATTTGTAGCTGAAATTATTGAGAGCAGACTTGCAGAAATCTTCGAACAGGTTAATAATGAGGTCAAACGCGTAGGTAAGGCGAGCCAATTGCCTGCTGGTATCGTATTGGTAGGTGGGGGCGTTAAACTCCCAAATATCGTCGATTTAGCTAGGCAGGAGCTCAAATTAGCCGCCCAAGTCGGCATCCCGAACCTAAGCGAACTCTCTGCGTTTAGCGGAGAAATCAGCCTTCAGGCTGAAGATCCTGAATTTGCAGTGGCGATCGGCCTTCTTCTCTTCGAAAACGACCAGATGGTTGAGCCAAAAGCCTCTCCAAAACAAGGAAGTGGATTTCTCAAAAAGCTAGCTAATTACTTCATTCCTTAACTACTCATGGCATTAAAGCCGCAGGTTAAAAAAACGACCAGCAATAACGATGGCGTCTATAAAGTGCATATTAAAGTTTTCGGCGTAGGCGGCGGAGGCGGCAACGCAATTACGCGAATGCATCAGAGTCAAGAATTTAAGGGTATTGAGTTTGTCGCAATCAATACCGACTCTCAAGATCTCGAAAAGAGCAGTGTCCGCAAAAAAATTCATATCGGGAAAAATCTTACCCGCGGATTAGGCACGGGTATGAATCCAGAACTCGGTAAGCAGGCAGCCGAGGAAAATCGTGCCGAAATTGTCGAAGCAGCTAAGGGCGCAGACCTTGTATTCATCACCGCTGGCCTTGGTGGCGGAACAGGTAGTGGCGCCTCCCCTATCGTTGCTGAAATCGCCCGAGAAAGTGGCGCACTTACTATCGCAATCGTCACTCGTCCATTTACGTTTGAAGGTGGACAACGCAGCAAAGTCGCCGAAGAAGCGATGACAAAACTAAAAGAAAAAGTTGATGCACTTATCGTAGTTCCAAACGATCGCATCTTCCACGTAATCAAAAAGGACACGCCGATTCTCAAGGCGTTTGAACGAATCGATGAGATTTTGCGGGATGCGATTAGTGGCATCACTGAACTGATCGCCTCAATTGGAATCATCAACGTCGACTTTGCCGACGTCAAAGCAATCATGAAAGACGCTGGTTCTGCGCTGGTTGGCGTTGGCGTTGCCAGTGGCCTCAATCGAGCCAGTAGTAGCGTCAGTCAGGCACTCAACTCACCGCTCCTCGAGTTCTCAATCGAAGGCGCACGAGGAGTACTCTTTGGCGTATCCGGGGGACGGGACCTTAAGATGACCGAGATTAACGAAATTGCTAAACAAATTACCGCCAACGTTGATCCAGGCGCAAAGATTATCTTTGGAGCATATCAAGACCGAAAACTTCGCAAGGGAGCTATTAAGGTAACCTTGATCGCCACTGGCTTTAGCACAAATCAGACTATGCGCGCCTCCGCCGAACTTCCATCAATGAGTGGATTATTTACAAACAAACAAAACGAACCGGTTGAGCAGCCGCAAGCCGCTCCGCTCCCCCTCAAAGAACGCTTCGCTCTTGAGCGTGCAGCCGAAAAAAAGCCACTCCCAACTCTCCGCGAGGAGAAAAATCCAAAAACTATGGATATCGCAAAGAAAAAGTCAGACACCTGGGAGATTCCTGCGTTCCTAAGAAAGAAAAAGTAAACTAAAAACACCCTCATGACGAGGGTGTTTTTAGTTTTTAACAAAACCGAACTAATCCTTTATCAAAATACTCAAGAAGAAGTTGCTCCGCCTTATCCTCTCCGCCCGCATACTCAATGAATAGCTTTGTCCAAAGGGCCTCTCGCTGATGATAATTAAACCGCTGCTGCTTGCCCTCCATAAATGAAACCAAGGACATCGCATTGTCCTCAAGATCAAAACTCACAACTTCTCGAGACCCATCAGCAAAAACTCCCCCAACCCAATCAAGGTTCTGCCAGATACTTAGGTCTAAATAAGCCGCCTTCGGTCGAAAAAGAGTCAGGTCACGCTCCCCACGCATCCAGTGAAGCGATTCTGGATTTACGTGAGGCAAAAATAAACGCGGATCATTTGGATTAATCTTTGCCAAATAGCGCTGGACAATCAACCACTCCCCTGGCTTAACAGTCATTACATTCAAAATATCTCCACGAAGCAATGAGTTGAAGCGCTCATTAAAATCCGGAAGTTGAGCATAACGCTTAAATAACTTCGAATAAAATTCAATCTCGTGGAAATAATGGAGTAAGAGCGCAAAGTCGCGCAAAAACTTTCCAGGAATATCTTCAGCAATTGGATTGATAAAGATAACACCAAACTCTTTAAGATGACTTACATTGTGATGCTTTTTTGCCACAAACTTCTCTGCGACCTCATGCCACTGCGGGCCAAGAACACGGATCTCAATATCACGTTCCTCAAAATCCGCAGGACCGAATTGTGAATACGCGACCGCAAAAGTCTCGTGCATCCACTCATCAGTCTCAATGAACCGCAAAGCGCTGAATATTTCGGTAATATCATGCTTCGCAATCAACTCTTCAACATCACGCACCTGCAAATACGCCAACAAATTCTTTGGTTGCCGCTTACGAAGAATCTCCTTACCTAACTCCTTTTTAAGAAAAAACCCTTTGCCAACCTGCGCAATTTTTCGAGCAAGAATTGCAGCGCGCTCAAAATCATCCTTGCCTTCGATGATCTGTAAAAAATCAAAAAACCGACGCTCCTGTTCAAAAAGAACCTGCCGAAGAGCACCGCTGACCGCCTCACTCGAAAAATCCTTTTGCTTAAGCGCCTCGAGCACAAACTTCATCATCCCCTCATTCTTTCGATAAAGGTGCTCAAGCACATGCTTCTTCCCGGTTGCTAAAACCATCGCCTCATCTAAATCAGAAAGAGACTTTGGCGTGATACCAAGAATGAGAGCTAAAGAGTTAATTTCTTTCATAAAAGAATTAAAGCAGTACTTTGCGAACAACCAAATGAGCCCAACGCTTGTTTTGCTTAAGAACACGCTCGGTCAAAAGCCCTTCCCAAGCTCCAATATACTCAACTACAGAAGTGGCATTGGCGCTTCCTGCGCGGACCGCCTGCTCAATAACTTGGGAAGAAAATGACTCTTTGCCAATTAAAGCAGAAACAAATCCACTTCCAAACGCATCACCCGCACCCGTTCGATCAACTAACTCACGTTCCGGAAATATTCCCGCATGATACATATACGAGCCATCTCCAACGAAACAACCCTTTGAGCCATCGGTAATAACTGAAAGACCATGAACTGAACGTGCCATTTTCGAAAGCAATACCTTCTCTGGGGTATCAAACGAAACACTAAGAAGTAGAGCGGCCTCACTCCGATTTACAATAACAACATCTGAAAGCGATAAAATCGCCTGCAACGAAGTAGTACCAAATTTGGCGTAGTGCCCGGAAAGGTTAATAGCTACTCGAGAGCCGTTTTTCTTAAAATGACGAATTACTTTTTCAATTGAACCCTTGGCAATTGCGCCAGGAACCACATACACCCATTTCGCCTTCAACCCCTTAAGCGTAGCCGGCGAAAGAGAAAGCTCTTGAGAAGCCCCACGAGAAACAAGAATCGTTCGCTCACCACTTGGCGAGAGCAAGATAGTCGAATACCCGGTCGAGTGCTTGCTACGTAAAGCCAACGAACTGACCTTTTCCGCCTCAAGTGCGGCAATAGCCGCATCACCATTAAAATCCTTACCTACTGTGCCTAAAACACCCGTATGTAGACCTTGGCGAGCAAAACCAACAGCAGTATTGGCCGCACCCCCTCCGATGGTAAAAACCGGGTCAGAAACCTCGGTTTTACCGCCAAATGCGAAACATTCAGCTACTCCGTCAATAAACCCAAGCTTTTGTAAATGTTCAGGGTCTTTAAGAACCTTGAATAATGGACTTCGCAGAAACACATCACGAGTGATGGTTCCAATAGTAATAACGTCAAACATAACCACAGTATAGCATTTTGGGCTTAACTAGGAAAAAGAAATCGGGATAACTCCTACCCTTTTCGCTTTATAACCCGCTGCGCCGCAAGAGCGATATCATGCGCAGCCATTCCGTACTTAGTAAGGAGTTCGGCAGGCGCACCACTCTCCCCAAAGCGATTTTGCATACCAACAAACTCCATCGGAGTTGGCTGCCGTAGTGCCAATAATTCAGCGATCGCACCACCCAAACCACCCATCACCTGATGCTCCTCAACCGAAACCACCGCCCCGCACGTCTTAGCAACCTCAAGCACCAACTTCTCATCGAGCGGCTTCACAGTCGGCATATTAACAACAATCGCACCGATACCCACCTTCTCGAGTTGATGCGCAGCAGTAAGCGCCTCATACAAAATCGAACCACACGCGATCAGCGCGACCTCCGGCTTCTTCGACTCCCAAAAAATCTCACCCTTGCCGACAATAAACGGGGTCGCCTCGGTAGTCATCACTGGAGACTTCTCACGCCCAAAGCGCAAATACATCGGCCCAACGATAAGCGCAGCAGCTAACGTCGCTTTGCGCGCCTCAATCGCATCACACGGAACAATAACTTTCATATTCGCCATCACACGCATCGTCGCAATATCTTCAATCGCTTGATGAGTCGCACCATCTGGCCCAACTGATATCCCAGCGTGATGACCGGCAATTTTTACATTCGCATTATTATACGCAATCGTCGTACGAATCTGTTCCCAATTTCTACCCGGAGAAAACGTCGCATACGAAGAAATAAAAGGAATCTTGCCGCTCACGCCTAAGCCAGCGGCAATCGTCGCCATATTTTGCTCGGCTACTCCAACTTGGAAAAATCGCTCCGGATACGCCTTGGCGAACTCTTGTACGCGAGTAGACTCGGTTAAATCAGCGCAAAGCGCAACAACTTGCTTATTTTGTTGCCCGGCAAGCAAAAGACCCTCGCCATACCCATCACGAGTTGGCGCCTGATGTACGTCAGACGCAAAAAGCTTTGAAGAAAGATGGGCTTGAGGACGAAGCATAGAGATTAATAGCGGCAAGTCGTCGCGTTACAGAGCTTACAACCCTGCTGCTGATGAGCACCGATTGATAAAATACCAAGCGCAAGCGCATTTACATACCAAATTTCAGCCGCCCAACCCCAAACAGTGCCCTCGCCAGCAAGCCAAGCGCATACCACCGAAAGAAGTGCGCCAAACCAAAATAAATTCGAAAAAATAGGCAATAAACAGCACGAAAAGTGAAATGGGGAAGCTGACATTCGTTTTTGTTTCATAGATATATAGTACGTACTTAATGTTATTGATGCTCACTGCGAATCTTCTGTCCGAGAGTCCTAAGCTCATGAAGCGCGACCTTTGCTTGCTCCTTTGTCGGAGGCTTACCGTGCCAAAGATAATCATTTTCCATAAAATCAATTCCTTTGCCCGGAGTAGTATGCGCAATAATCACTGTCGGACGCTCATGAATTACCTTCGCCTCGTTCACCGCATCAACGAAATGAGCAATATTATGCCCATCCACCTCAAGTACATGCCAATTAAACGCCTCATACTTATCTTTGAGCGGCTCAAGCGGCATAACATTTTCTGTAAATCCATCAATCTGAATATTATTCCGATCAATCACCATCGTAAGGTTTGAGAGCTTCTCCTTCCCTGCAAACATCACCGCCTCCCAGTGATTTCCCTCATTATGTTCACCATCGGAAGTCAGACAATACGTTTGATAACGCTGCTTATTCATTCGCCCAGCGAGTGCGATGCCAATCGCCTGACTAAGCCCCGACCCAAGCGGACCGGAGGTAGTCTCAATCCCTGGAAGTGATCCACGGTGCGGATGGCCCTGCAGACGTGAGTTAATCTTTCGCAACGTAAGAAGTTCTTCTATAGGAAAATAACCAGCGTGAGCAAGCGCCACATACTGCACCGGACAAATATGTCCATTGCTAAGCACGAGTCGATCGCGATCCGCCCATTCAGGACGCTTCGGATCATGATTCAAAATATGAAAATACATCGCGGTAAAAATATCCGCCATACCAAGGGGACCTGCCGAGTGCCCACTCCCAGCCTCAACAAGCATACGAATAATATCCTCTCGAATATCGTTTGCTTTTTGCTGTAAAAATGTAAGACGCGAGGTGTACAGTTTCATCCCGTTAGATGCAACTCATATAGTATATAAATGACCCGTAATAATTCATAAATAGTAGTGCGATATAATACATACTCGCTCATGAAACGGGCGCTCCAAGCACCCTGCCTCTAACGGGATGAATCTCACACTAAAACTTGTATATAGTCTAGCAAATTATGAGCTTGACTGATACGCAGGTATAGTTGCTAGCTGTTGATAAGCCTCCAGGGGCTTTTTACTCTCAAAAATATACGAAGAGCTTACAAGCTGACTCGCCCCCGCAAAAGCACATAGCTGTGCGGTTTCTGGCGTTATACCCCCATCTACCTCAATTAAAAGCTTAGGAGCTACCTGCCGCAAAGCGACAATCTTATCGGGCGTACCAATATCAAACCGCTGCCCCGAAAGCCCCGGCTCAACTGCGAGAAGCTGACATCCGTCAATTAAGGGTAAAAAAGGAGTAAGTACATCAACCGAAGTCTCTGGCTTGATAGCCAAGAAAATTTCTGCGGTATGAGCATGGCACTCATCAATAAATGCTCGAAAGTTAAGTGGCATATCCGCGTGCACAATTACCCGCTGTATACCAACGGCCAACCACTGCGCAATCACCTCCTGGGGGCGCGTCACCATTAAATGCACCTCGATACGCACGTTACTGTGACGAACAAGCTCGGTAAGTTGCTGGGCAGTACGCCACGTCTGATATCCAGCCGTAAAACTCCCATCCGCAATATCAATATGTACCCAGCGAGGTTCTCCTCCCTTCTTTTGATAATCACTAAGCAAAATCTCCTGCGCCAAATGGAGGCGCTCTTGTACCTGTTCAAACGTCTGACAATTAATCGCAGGAATAATACTCATTACGATATTAGAATTTTTCTATGCGGCGCTTATGCCTCGCCTCATCAGAAAATGGAGTGTTGAGCCAAAGCGCAACGGCTTTGAGCGCCTCTTGTTCGCTGACAAATCGCGCACCAAGTGAAAGCATATTCGCATCATTGTGTTCACGTGAAAGACGGATAATATCCAAACTGCCGCCATAATAAACAGCGCAGCGCACATGAGCATACCGGTTCGCATCCATCGCCTCACCCTGCCCCGAACCACCAAAAATAATACCCATACTGTGATGGTCACTCGCCACAGCTTCAGCCGCCCGACTCACATAATCCGGATAGTCATCGGTTGGTTCAACTGCAAACGCACCACAATCTTTTACTTCGTAGTCCTTAGTAATTAGATATGATTTAATCGCCTCTTTTAGCTTATAGCCTGCATGATCGGCCGCGAGGTAAATCTTCATATACTAAGTATATCACTCGATAATCCTTGGCTGATATATCGCACTCAACTCAACCGGAATCTCGCGCACCGCCTCAATCTGCTTATTGCGCACACCCACCTCGAACATTAAGCCCTGCATCGTCTCTTTGGAAAAATCTTGGTCAAACACAAAATTACCCAAGCTATACGCGATGTACTTCCCATGGTATTTTTCTACTTCCTGTACAACATGCGGATGATGACCAACTACCAAGTCCGCCCCCGCATCAATAAGCGCGTGCGCAAAAAGCTGTTGGCTCGTTGTTGAGTGATCCTCATACTCAATCCCCCAGTGGAGCGAAACTACAACAAGATCTATATTCTGATTCGCCTTTAAATCTGCGATCTGCGCAGTAATTAAAGAAAGTTGCGGCGAGCTTACTCCCGCACGCGTAGCCGTTGCTTCTAAGCTCTTAGGGTATAACGTGGTATATCCCAAAAACCCAACCCGCGCATCACCAAGAGTAGCAATCGCTGGTTGATTCGCCTCTGCCTGATTAGCACCCGCACCAATCGTCTGGATACCCGCGCTCCGTAAATGCGTAAGTGTATCTAAAAGCGCAGCAGTACCCCAATCCCAAATATGATTATTCGCTAAGTTAATCACATCAAACCCGGCAAACGTCAGCGCGCGCATAGTCCCCCTTGGCTCAAAACGAAACGAATACTTACTCCCCTGATTTACCCCGCGATCAGAAACCGGCCCCTCGAGATTCGCCACCGCCAAATCAGCGGAACGCAACACATCAGCAATGAGAAGAAATGGCAGCAAAGGGTTGTCTGCGCGGTCAATTCGCTTTTTCACCAACCGGTCGAGCATAATATCTCCCACAAACAACATCGTATACATTCGTTCCGGCCGCAGCACAACTTGTGTATATGAAACAGGGAGTGTAATCGTAGGAGCGAACAATACACGAAGCAAAAAAAGCCCCGAAATATACCCGAGTATGCCAACGACTATAATACTAGCTACAAGCTTTGACGACATGATCGACAAGCGTCGCTGTGTACCCCCACTCATTGTCATACCACGCCAATACTTTAACTAAATCACCATCAATCACCTTGGTGTACTCAAGATCAATAATCGAACCATAGGGCTCACCAATAATATCAGTAGAAACAAGCTGTTCGTCGGCAATCTTTACAATACCTTTCCAACGCTTATCTTTCGCCGCCTTCTTAAAAATCTCATTAATCTCCGCAACTGACGTCTTACGCTTTGCTAAAAACGTAAAATCAATCAGTGAGCCGGTAATAACCGGCACGCGAATCGCAATACCATCAAACTTACCGCGCAGCTCCGGAAACGCACGCGCAACCGAAATAGCCGCACCTGTAGTTGACGGGGTAATATTCGCCGCTGCCGCACGCCCGCGCCTAAAATCATGTCCTTTCGTTGGCGAATCAGTTAACGTCTGCGTCGCAGTGTACCCGTGAATCGTACTCAAAACTGCTTTAACAATACCGACGCTCTCCGACATAATCGCTGCCACAGGCGAGGTCGCGTTAGTCGTGCACGAACCATTAGAAGAAATAGAGCACGTCTGAAGCGCATCCTCGTTTACCCCCGCAAGCACTGTTCGTCCGCCGCTCACCCCCTCATCGTCTTTGGCCGGGGCGCTAATTACCACGCGCTTCGCACCCGCCTCACGAACATGTACCGAAGCTTTTTCAAATGACTCAAAAATACCCGTCGACTCAACCACAACATCAATCTTCATCTTCGCCCACGGCAACTTGGTTGGATCTTTCTCCTGAAGTACGATAATTTTTTTACCGTCAACAATTAATTCGCCACCAATTCCGTCTGGATTTCGCCTACAAATAATTTCTCGATCGTAGTTGTGATACACCGAGTCGTGCTTTAACAGATACGCGAGATTTTCGATGTCACCCAAGTCATTAATCGCGACGATATCTAGTTTACGAACCGTATCAAACGCCTGTCGAAAAAATAATCTTCCAATACGCCCAAACCCATTGATAGCAATTTTTGCCATATATAAATGATAGTTGATTACAATTTTTATAAATACAAAAGGGTTTTCTCCTTCTTAGTATACTACTCCACCAAAAAGAACCTAGCGCTTCGTAATAACCACTTCTGCGCCAACGCTAATTCCATCTCGGGAAATAGTTCCTGCCGAGAGCTCTAACACCTGATCAATCGCAACGCTCGGACGATAAATAGTCGGAATACCAAACGTAAACGGAGGAGCACCCTCAAATACATCAACCACCTTCCCATTCGCTATCCAAATGAAATCAATCGGAAACTTCATCCCCTTCATCCAAAATGGATACACGTCTGGTTTAGTAAACGTAAAAAGCATGCCGTGCCCCGGCCTCAAGCTCGGACGTCCTGATAGCCCCTGCGCCTGTTGAGCCGACCCAACTGCCAATTCGGCGAGATAGGTATGCCCGTTAATAACCACCTCGGCGCCAACCGGACGTTCAAAGTTAAGGGAGCGAATAGTGCTAAAGATGAACATAACCAGAAGAAGTGAGACGATAAGCCCGATACCGAACAAGACAATTTTCCAAATAGTTTGCATACATTTGATTAAAGACTAAAAGCTGAAAAAAGCGACTATATGTCTAATCTTAGCACAATACGCCCCAAACGAGCGCCACTCTTCACAAAACACAATCTTTAGCGTAAAATAGCAGCATCTTGAAGCCAACCACCCCTATTCCAAGGGTTGTAGCGCATCCATAGCTCAGTTGGTAGAGCGGCTCCCTCTTAAGGAGATGGTCCCAGGTTCGATCCCTGGTGGATGCACAAAATAGAGCATGTATGAATCTTATAACGCTCGATACAAAGCTTAGCCAAATCAAAGCAGGAACCTTGCCGAAGTTCGGCAGCAAGCTGGAAAAGCTAGGGCTCATTACAGTCAGAGATCTTCTCTGGCACTTTCCAACTCGCTACGAAGACTACTCGCGCATCAGCAAAATCAGTGAACTTAAAGTTGGCGACACCACGACACTCCGCGCTGAAGTAAAAAAAGTAACGGTCCGCCGCGCCTGGGGGCGCAACATGTTTGTCACCGAAGCGATTTTAACCGACGAGACCGGTGGTATTACCGCGGTTTGGTTTAACCAACCGTATATCGCCAAGAGTCTCAAGGCGGGTACACACGCAAACTTTGCCGGCAAGATACTCACCTCACAAAAAGGGACATTTCTCTCTAACCCGAGCTACGAAGTCTTAAAGGGAACAACCCAAACTACTCACACTGCCGGACTCATTCCGGTCTACCCTGAAACGCGCGGACTCACCAGCAAGGGGATTCGTCATATCCTCAAAACATTCCTCGAAATCCTCGGCCCAATGGAAGACTTTATTCCTCACGAGATTCTCGAAGCCAATAACTTACCAAGTCTCTCACTCGCGCTCAAACACATTCACTTCCCGCGCTTCGCCGCCCAAGCACACGAAGCACAAAAACGTTTTGCATTTGAGTATCTCTTTTTATTGCAACTAAAAAACGCCAAACTGCGCGCTAAGCTTGCGAAAGAAAAAGCTCCAGAGCTCAACGTCGGCGACCAAAAACTGGCCGAGATGCTCAAGACGCTGCCATTCCAGCTCACTGAAGCACAGCTCCAATCGCTACAAGAAATGCGCAAAGATATCAGCAAAAACACGCCAATGAACCGACTCCTTCAAGGAGATGTTGGCTCGGGCAAAACCGTAGTCGCCGCACTAGCCGCACTCATCGCCGCTGATAGTGGATACCAAGCGGTCTTTATGGCACCAACCGAAGTCCTCGCCCGCCAACACTACAAAACACTCACCGGTATTTTTAGTAAAACATCAGTAGGCGTCGCACTCATTACGGGCAGTGAAGCTCGCGTTTTCCACGAAGAACATCTTGAGCAAAAAAAGAGTAAGCCGCACCTCATGAAAGACATCGAAGCGGGAACGATTAAGATCATCATTGGCACGCACGCGCTCATCGCCAAAGAAAAAGGCAAAAAAGAAACTAAGCTCTCATTTAACAATCTCGGCCTGGTTATTATCGACGAGCAACACCGCTTTGGCGTTGAACAGCGCGCCGCACTCCTTCGCAAAAAAAACAACTCACTCATCCCCCACTTCCTCTCGATGAGTGCGACCCCGATCCCGCGCACACTCGCACTCACCGTATTTGGCGACCTCGACCTCTCAACAATTAACGAGCTCCCAAAAGGACGTAAGGCGATTGTCACAAAAATTGTCGACCCAAAAAACCGTCCGCAAGCCCACCAGTTTATTCGTGAACAAATCCAAAAAGGACGCCAAGCGTTTTTCATCTACCCACGCATCGAGGTCTCTGCCCCGGAGACTGACGAAGAGACGCCATCGGCTGATAAACGTAAAGTAGCTTGGAGCGATGCGAAATCAGTTAAGGTTGAGTTTGAAAATCTTTCAAAGAAAGTATTCCCTGACCTCAAAGTAGCGATGCTCCACGGTAAGATGAAGCCGAAAGAAAAAGAACAGATTATGGGCGAGTTTAAAAATGGCGAAGTTGATATTCTCGTTTCAACTTCCGTAGTTGAGGTAGGTGTCGATGTTCCAAACGCGACCATTATGGTCATCGAAGGCGCCGAGCACTTTGGGCTTTCACAGCTCTATCAGTTCCGTGGACGCGTCGGCCGTGGCGAACATCAATCATTTTGTCTCCTCTTTACCGACTCAAACTCCGAAACAACGATCAACCGACTCAACGCACTGCTTGAAGCAAAAAATGGGTTCGAACTCGCTGAAAAAGACCTCTCTCTTCGCGGCCCAGGAGAGTTTCTCGGCGACAAACAAACCGGCACCCCAGACTTCGCCATGAACGCCCTTGGCGACTCACTGCTTGTTAAGGCCGCTCAAGATAGCGCAAAACTATTGCTCGAGAAAGACGCCGATCTTAAGCCATACCCACTACTCAAAACAAAAATGGAGACCCTTACGAAAGATCTCCACCTTGAGTAACCAAAACGCTACCAACGGAATCCGAGATACATGTCCATTGCGAGCGGACCACTACCAAGTGAAATAAGCATAAACAGTGCCGCGATCAAAATCAGATCCAGCTCGATCGTTTTGAAAAATGACTGATGAGAAAGGATATTGTACGTAATAGCTACGAGCATATTGATAAGAAGCATGATCGCAACTAATTGAGTAAAGGAGCCAAGTATAAGCATCGCCCCTCCAGCAAGCTCGGCAAACGTACATAGCGCCCCCCAGAGACCAGCTGGCCGAAAACCAATCGAGCGGAACCACTCAATCGTCCCTTTATAATGCTTAAACTTCTTCCAGCCATGGACTAGGAAAATACCACCCACTACCACCCGCAAAATAAGGGTTGCGAGACCGCTCAAAAGAAGAAATATCTGAATCATAGGTTGATATTGCTAGTATAGCAAAAATGCGGTATTTTAAGTAAACTCAAGCAGTAGGTAGGCAACAAGAAGATATTGTAAGTATAAGAGATTTGCCAAGAATAAACTGAGAAGTAGGATTGATTTAGGAGATAGATTCGATAAGGGCGCGAAGCCAGGCACGGCGTGTATGTATGCGGGTACGCATACCGCCGGGCCGCAGCGACAAAGCCATTATCGAATATAGCCCTAAAGCAAGCTCCCATCGTCTAATGGCTAGGACGCTGCCCTTTCACGGCGGAAATAGGGGTTCGATTCCCCTTGAGAGCACAGTTCGGCAAGCTCACTGCGAGCACCAATCAAAAAACCGCTTGTCGCGGTTTTTTGATTTACTTTTTCTTTTTTGCACCCAGTACTCGTTGCCGTGCTATTTTCATCGCCGCATTTCGTGGAGCAACCGTACCCTTGCCGACTATCTCTAAGATCTCCTTAAGATTCGTAGTAATCTTATCTTCGACAAGCGCGAACATCTTTTTCGCATCATATCCTTTGTATTCAGCAAACGAAGAAATAACCCCACCAGCATTCGCGATAATATCAGGAATAATCAAAACTTCCTTGCGGTGCAGCTGCGCCTCGTGCGCCTCACTCATCGGAATATTCGCTCCCTGCACAATAATCTGCGCTTTGACTCGGCTAACATTCTCACTCGTAATCACATCTGGACCAGCCGCTGGAATCAAAATATCAGTTGTAATCTCATAGACTACATCACGCGTTAAGCGCTTCGCCCCAGGATACTGCTGCACACTGCCCGATTTCTTTTTCACATCCATCATCGTTTTGTGATCCAACCCTTTACGGTCATACGCCGTCCCAGTTGAATCAGAAATCGCAATAATTCGCGCACCTCGCTCCTGTAAAAATTGATGCGCGAACATACCTACGTTGCCATACCCAGCGATTGAAACATTGATACCGTCTAAGTTGATACCCTTATGCCCTGCTGCCAGCACCGCAGAAAGCGCAACACCAAACCCCGTACTCCCGAGCTCGTGCGGCAAACCCTGTCGCTTCTTGCCACCAGTCTTAGTAGTAAAGCTCGCCGGCTTACCCGTCGCCGCATCAAAACTCCCATGCGCGCGTGCGAACTGCTCCATCTCAAGCTCGGTCGTATTCATATCCGGTCCGGCGATATACAACTTCGGAATCAAGTGCGCCAATGAACGGGCAAAGCTCTCAATCACCGCTCGCTTGTGCGCCTTAGAAAACGTCTTTGGGTCAGCAATAATACCAGCTTTCGCACCACCAAATGGGAGTCCAGCCAAAGCGTTCTTATAGGTCATCGCCCGAGCCAGCCGCGCTACCTCCGGGGTCGTAACGGTCGGCGTCATGCGAATACCCCCCTTTCCAACGCCCAAATTACTATTATCAATGACTAAAACACCTCGAAAATCGAGGTCTGGGTCCCATGTTTCAACGATGAGCTCCGGCCCAATATCGTCATATACCACCCCAGGTACTGAAAGCTCTTCCATATATGCCTCTAGTATAGCAGAATCCGCACTATTCAGCTAAACGATACACATCTCCCGCTCCCATTAATACGATTACGGCTTTTTGTTTTACAAATTGTTTCACAAACTCCTTCCCGGCTTCGTGCGTCGGTAAATAAGTAACGTGCTCATGATACTGCTGCGCCTTAGCAACTAAATCTTTTCCCGAAACAGCTCCACCCGTCTCACGCGCCGAAGCATAAATCTCCATCAGTCCAACCTCATCCGCAATCGAAAAACTCTTCGCAAACTCATCGAGCAGTACAGCCGTTCGCGAAAACATATGCGGCTGAAATACTGCGACCAGCTTATACCCGCTATACATCTTCGCTACTCCTTCAAGCGTAATCGAAATCGCCGTCGGATGATGCGCATAGTCATCAATAATAATCGCCGGCTCTTGCTTAGTCGCTGATTTAATCACCTCAAGGCGGCGAGCCGTTCCCGGGAAGCTCTTTACCGCTTCAACCGCCTTTGTGCGATCAGCCCCCATAAGCAAAGCCGTCGCAAGTGCCGCCCCGCTATTTAAAATGTACTGCCGACCAGGAAATGCGATCGCGGCTAGGGCAAAATGTTTATCACTAAACATAACGTGAAACATCTGTAAGTGTTTATCAATTCCCTTATCAGCCACAAACACATCATTGAGCTCACCAGATCCGTACGTAAGCACCCGCACCCCTCGCCTACTCGCTGTGAAACAAATTTGTTTCACAGCCGCATCATCTCCACAGCCAACTAAAAATCCCTTCGGACTAACCAAATTCGCGAACTTCTCAAACGCCTTCAGATAATCAGCAGGAGTCTTGTAGTAATCCGGATGATCATAATCAATGCTCGTGATAATCGCTCCGTACGGCTCATAATTTAAAAACGCCTCACGATACTCGTCCGCCTCAACAACCAAAAACTCACCCCTGCCAGCGCGCGCATTCGACCCCCATTTATTAACTTTCGTACCAACAATCACCGTCGGATCAATACCGGTCTTTTCTAAAATCCAACCAAGGAGAGCGGTCGTCGTACTCTTTCCATGACTGCCTGCGACCGCGATCACCTTATACTCTTTTGCCAAAATCCCGATCGCCTGCGGATACGTCAGCAACTTCACGCCACACTTCAAAGCCTCTACAACTTCCACATTTCCTCCAAGCGCCTGCGCTTCGTGATCACCCTGCGCCGGACGAAGATACGCGGCCGAAGAAATAACAATCTCAACATCATCAGAAATATGATCAGCCGCAAATGTTTCAAAAAATGGAATTTCGAGCTTCTTTAAAACCGCATTGGTAAAAAAAGTTGCCGGTCCATCTGACCCGGAAACAACACACCCCCGCCCCTGCAAAATCTGCGCGAGCGCGGTCATACCTACACCCTTAATCCCAATAAGATGAATTTTTGCACCTTGAGTAAACACCACCGTCAGTATAGCGCGTTAACCTATTTTGAAAAGAAAACGCCCCGCCTAACGTTCAAACGCCAGGCGGGACGAAGGGCTCATCGGGGAGCTGCGGGGACCTTGATCTCTAAGACAACGATCGCTACCGTCGTCGGACGAACGACACTCGCGAGCGGACTCTGCATGCAAACCTCCAAGAAACGAGCCTGGCAAAAAGAACCAGCCAAGCATCGCGTAAACTGAATATACTATAAGCAAAAAGGCCGCACAACAGCGCGGCCTTTTTGTTATTTCTTCACAATCTTCGCAAACTTGCGCGGGCCAACCTGGAGCACCATCCCATCCTCAATCGCGATCGTTTCATTTGGATCAGTCTTTTTCATCTCACTCACCCTAACCCCTCCCTGCTCAATCAGTCGCCGCGCCTCACTCTTACTCACCGCCAGCTGCGCAACCATAACAAGGTCTACAAGCTTTATCGCGTGATCACTCACCTCAACTTCAGCAATCTCGCTCGGTAGTCCCTTCCTTCCAAAAACCGCATCAAACTCTGCCTGCGCCGCCAAAGCCGCCTTTTCACCGTGATACAGTTTTACAATCTCTAACGCCAACCGCATCTTCCGCTCTTTTGGATTTCCAGCAATCGCATCAATCTCGCTCTGCTCTAAATCCGTACAAAGCAAAAAGTATTTAGCAATAAGCTCGTCTTTCACGCTCATCACCTTGCCAAACATATCATTCGGCTCGTCGGTAATATTAATCACATTCCCCCAGCTCGTAGACATTTTACGCCCATCAGTTCCCTCAAGCATCTCGATAGTCAAAATATCTTGCTGCGGTAAGTCGTAGTGCTTTTGCACAACGCGCCCCGCCATCAAATTGAACAGCTGATCAAAGCCACCAAGCTCAACATCAGCGTTGACCATCACGCTATCATAGCCTTGCATCAACGGATAGAGAAACTCACGCATACTAATCTCCTCACCTTTTTCAAAGCGGTCTTTAAAATTTCTGCGCGCAAGCATCTGGTTTACCGAGAACGCCTCTGCAAGTTCGGTAATCTCTCCAAACTTTAATTTCTTAAGCCACTTACTATTAAACAAGAAATCGGTCTTACGTAAGTCTAAAATCTTTCCTACCTGCTTTTTGTACGTCTTCAAATTCTGCCCAATTTGCGCCGCAGTAAGCATCGGCCGTTTCTCGAGCTTATCTGACGGGTCACCAATCTGCGCGGTAAAATCTCCAACAATAAATACAATCTTGTGCCCAAGATTCTGAAACTCACGCAGTTTACGCAGTACAATCGCGCGCCCGATATGAATCTTACTTCCTGTTGGGTCAAAGCCAAGTTTTACCCGCAACTGCTTACCCGAATACAGCGCATCCTTTAAGTGGTTGCGGTCAATAATCTCGGTTACGCCACGAGTCAAAAGACGATTAATCTTCGCCTCGTCAGTAAGTACTTTAGCCATATAAAGTAATTGTATCGCGCTACCCCACTAAAATCAAAAACCGGCACATAGCGCCGGTTTTTACCACCTATCGAATCGTTTTAATCACCTCATCAATCAAACCATACTCTTTCGCCTCACTCGCCGTCATATAGTAGTCGCGGTCCGTATCTTTCTCCACCTTAGAGACCGTCTGACCGGTGTGTTTTGAAAGAATTTGGTTCAACTTCGCTTTCATCTTCAAAATCTGTTTGGCAGTAATCTCAATCTCGGTCGCCTGACCCTCCGCCCCACCCATCACCTGATGGATAAGGATTTCAGAGTTTGGAAGCGCAAAACGCTTACCTTTTGCTCCGGCGGTGAGAATCGTCGCACCCATCGAAGCGGCCATACCGACACAAATCGTCGAAACATCCGGCTTGATGAACTGCATCGTGTCATAAATCGCCATACCAGCAACCACCGAACCTCCCGGACTGTTGATATAGAGCTGAATATCTTTCTTAGGATCTTCGTGCGCAAGGAATAACAGCTGCGCAACAACAAGGTTGGCAACCGCATCATTGATCGGACCGCCTAAAAAGATGATGCGCTCTTTAAGTAATCGCGAATAAATATCGTATGCGCGCTCACCATACTGTGTCTTTTCAAGAACAGTCGGAATCAAATACTGATTGGTAATTTCTTTGTTCATAGAGAATGAAGTAATTACTTCTCCTTAGAAGCTAGGCTCTCAAGGAGCTGAAAGACCTTTTGGTTTTGTAATCTGCCATAAATATAATCGTAGTGCGTTCCAGGGTCAACCTGGTGCTTTTTCGCTTCCGCTTCCACCTCTTCACCGGTTGGCTCAAGCTTCTCAATCTGCGCAATCCTATAGAGCACAAGATTGCTCGCTACATTTTGCTTCGCACGATCAAGTAGTTTTACGCGCAGCTCTTTATCAAGCTGTTCCTGCGTCTGCCCAGCCTCAAGCGTTAACATCGGCTTCATATCAGCCACGATACCATCAAGAGTTCGCGAAACCATAACTTCAGGAAGCTCCATCTTCGAACCTTTTACAACCTGATTAAGAACCTCTAAGCGCTTGCGCTCAACCTCCTTGTCCATCTTCTCCTGGGTCAAGCCTTCGCGAATGTTCTTCGTGATATCAGCAACAGTCTTAAATGAAGGGCCGAGTGCTTGCGCAAACTCATCAGTTAAATCTGGAAGTGTTCGCTCATACACACCATGAATCTTCACGGTAAAATCAAGCTTCTTCTTGCGAAGATCTTCCTGCCAATAATCAGCTGGCGCGACCAACGAGAAGCTAAACTCCTCTCCTGCCTTGCGGTTAACAAGCTGCTCATCAAATCCTTTGATAAAGCGGCTATCACCAACTACAAAACGCTCTTTCTTAAAGGAAGCGTTATCAAGCACCTTCCCTTCAACTTTCGTCTCAATATCGCACTCAATCATATCCCCGTTAGCACTCACGCGATCAACAAGCGTAACTTTTGCCCGCGACTCACGTAACCACTTGAGGGTCTTCTCAATCTCCGCTTCATCAATCTTAATCTCTGATGGTTGTGAAAAAACTTTCGCCGCAATCTTCTTGTAATCACCAAGGTCAATTTCTGGAAAGAGTGTTAACACGGCCTTGTAGCCAACACCATCTTTCTGCTCAAGCATCTCAACACGAGGCTGATCAATAAACGTCCAGTCATTCTCGACTTTAATCTGATCAAGCGTAGAACGAACCGCAGCCATAAATGCTTTTTCAAACACCTTATCATGATCAACCGCCTGCGCGGCTAAATCTTTTGGTGCCATCCCCGGGCGAAAACCCTTGAGTTGAACCTGGGAAAGAGCCTGCTCAAATGCTGGTTCGAAATATACTTTAAATTCAGCGTCAGTTAATTTCACCTCAACCTCAACCTGTGAGGCTGGTAATTTTTTAATTGCTGGTTTCATGAGTTAGTTACTTAGTACCAAACTTTTTCTTATAAACTTCCATCGCTTCAGTAATGAGTTCATACGCCTTCTCCGGACCATGAAACTCACCTACTTTTACCGAACCCGCACCCGTCTGCGGAATCTTATACATCTCCATAAAATTCTTAAGATCGGTGAGCTCATACGGACTCAAGTCTTTAATCGTCGCCACGTGCTTATAGCGTGGATCCTTTTCGTTGACGCAAATAATCTTGTGATCAACTTCGCCGTTATCCCACATCTCCATAACACCAACGACACGCCCCTTCGCAAGCGTACCCGGCATTACCGAACCGCTGCTGTAGAGAACCGCATCAAGCGGATCGTTATCACCATCATTCCACGTCTGTGGAACATCACAGTAGTTTACTGGATAAAAGGTCGGACCAAACAAAACACGGTCTAGTTCTAAAATACCGTACTCTTTGTTGTACTCGTACTTGTTAAAGTCCCCTTTGGTAATCTCAACAATTAAATTAAGAATCTTTGGAGCCTTGTCCTGCGGAATAACATGAAAGTGTGATTGTGGGTTCATATATATGTATACGAATTAAATTAATACTACTCACTCACCTTATCATCTGGATCTTTCTCGGCAACAACCGCAGCCTCGGCAACGCCACCATCAACCGCCTCATCTGGGTTGGTTCGACTGCGAACATCAATCTTCCAACCGGAGAGCTTAGCAGCGAGACGAACGTTCTGTCCGCCACGGCCAATAGCAAGCGAAAGCTGATCATTCGGTAAAAATACGCGCGCCTCGTGATTTGGCAAAACCTCTACTTCTTCAACTTTAGCAGGAGAAAGTGAGGCGGCGATAAAGCGACCCGGGTCTTCACTCCACTCGATGATATCAATCTTCTCCTGACCAAGTTCATTGCTGACCGCCATAACGCGAGTGCCACGCTGACCTACGCAGCTTCCAACCGGATCAACACCATCCACCTTACTCACTACAGCAACCTTCGTACGGCTACCTGGTTCACGCGCAATCCCCTTAATCTCAATCGTTCCATCAGTAATTTCAGGAATTTCGAGCTCAAAAAGCTTACCAACAAATTTCGGGTGTGAGCGCGAGAGTAAAATACCTGGCATGCGCGCATCATCTTGTACACTCAAAATAAGAAACTTCAATCGTTCATTTACTCGGTAGTGCTCACCTGGAATTGTCTCGCCGTACGGCATTACTGCCGTTGCGCGACCAAGGTCGATAAACACATTGCCGCGATCCATGCGCTGCACCAGACCAGAAACGATCTCACCTTCGCGACCCTTGAACTCACGAACAATCGATTCACGCTCTGCTTCGCGTAGACGCTGTAAAATAACTTGTTTCGCAGCCTGCGCAGCGATGCGACCAAAATCTTCATGTGACTCGAGCGGAAACTCAAGCTCATCGCCGAGCGAAACATCTTTTTTGATTTTCTTTGCATCGGCAAGAAGCATATGACGATCAGAATTAAATCGTGGAAGCTTCTCTTCGCCTACGACACCCTCAACGACCGGCTCTTCTTCAACAACCTCACCCTCAACCGGCATACGAACCGTCGTCTCATCAACGACCGACTTCACCTGCCAAAACTTAAGCTCGCCAGTTTTTAAATCAAAACGAGCTTTAATAATTTCTCCTTTCTTCTCATATTCTTTTTTGTACGCGGCGGCAATCGAAGATTCAATCGCTTCTACAACGCGATCTGGATTAATACCCTTCTCTTCAGAAACCTGCTCAATCGCACGCTTGATTGTTTTTAAATCCATCAACATGTGAATTTTTATTAATTAATTTTGGTAATAAATACGACGAAAGGCCGCCAACGAGGCGACCTTTCAGATACGTTCATCTTACCGTAAGAAAATTTTCTGTCAAGTAATCCGGCAATAATTCGGCAACGAACTATACATTTTCATAATAATTTATTTCGCAATCTTTATTATAATCTGTCAATAAGCTATTCTTAATTCGAATCGTTATAAGATCAGCTCGCCACCCCAACTTTTCGTTAAACAATTCTGGATGTTTCACGCTAAACAACTGTATGGCACGATCCATATTCTTTTTCTTACTAAGTGAAAAATTATCTTCTGGACGAAATGTATCATCCGAACCCTGAATAGTCTTAACTTCAACAAACAATACCAAGCCCGATGTTTCACGTGAAACAATATCCAGCTCTCCACCCGTAAGACGAACATTTCGAAAAAGAATTTTTTGTCCCCTCTTCTTTAAAAAGTCGCAAGCGATATCTTCGCCCAACGATCCGATGCTTGTGGTATTTTTCATAGCGCAGTGTTTCACGTGAAACACATTTATGTGTTCCTTATGGTTAACGTAATCTAATTCAATTTTACCAGGTTACTTGTTTCACGTGAAACAAGTAACTGGGTGAAAAACAGCGGTAATGTTTTACAGCAAAGAAAGAAATCGAAAAACAATAACTACCAACCAGCATGTTTCACGTGAAACAAATTACAGGGTAAAAAATTGTAAAACAGAAGCCAATGGTAGTGTTTCACGTCAAACAATGATCTCGGTAGAAGCAAGCGATATGGAACCAATTTAACGAAAAACATCAAAGTTTATAAACAAAAAACCAATGACGATGTTTCACGATAAACAGCAAGCATGGTGCCTAGAGATGCGAAATAAAAATCTGCCGGAAATGGAAAGTAAGATCCGGCGGCGACAAGACGGGTTGTTTCACGTGAAACAAATTACAGGGTAAAAAAACCGTGAAACAACAGTAAAAAAGCGATAAACAATGTTTCACGATAAACACTTCGCGAAAAACACAGCTGAACACTGTAGAGTGTTTCACATTTTGTTTCACAGCGAAAACCCTCTATTTCAGAGGCTAATCTGTGAAACAAATTTGTTTCACAGATTAGCCAATAGATAATCCGGCAAATAGTCGCTTTGCCGGATTATGAATAAAAGGGGAATACGAGGACACCGAGAATACATCCCGAATCTAACAAGTCGGCTTCAGGGGGTGAACGAATGCATGAGAAGTAAGTGGTTATACTCGAGATCTATCCCGTCTAAAAATCACACAGACAAGTATCTATATAACTTGTTGGCACAGACACCCATTACGCATCATAGGTACTTGACGAACATATTGGCTCATATACAATGTACTAGTACATTGATACATGAGAAACAAAAACGCTAATATCGGAAAACGGGAAGGGGATGAGCTTGTGCAACTATTTCTCTCTGCTGCAAAAAACGAGAGCTCGCTTCGCGCACTACTTGCTGACCTCCTTACTCCTTCAGAGCTCCACGAACTCGTGGCGCGTTGGCAAATTGTAAAACGAATTGCGAGTGGAATGCCGCAGCGCGATATCGCCGCCGAACTTCATGTGAGTATCGCAACAATAATCCGCGGCGCAAAGGCGCTTATCAACTCCAAGGGCGGATTCAAAGACGCGTTAAAAAAATAACTCAAGGCATTTCTATATGAAAATAAATTGGTGGCAAAAATATATATATCTCAAAGATCGAACATTGCGCTTTGAATAAAACGCAGCGTCCGCTCTTTGAGAGCGGCGTTTCAAACTTGCGCACGCGCTTAGCTCAACTGGTAGAGCACCGGATTCCAAATCCGAAGGTTGGAGGTTCGACTCCTTCAGCGCGTGCCATTACTCTTACGAAAAAGATTGGAGGAGACGTGGAGACACTCGTCAACTGGAAGAGGATATACAGCTCACTTGCTCAACAAGCTCGCACTAGTCAGATTGCGCCTGATCGCGTAAGTGAAGTGGTAGAGCAGCTCAAGAAAATTCTCTCACTCTGCGGTCCAGCTTCCGCAGGACGCAAAGTATTGCAGCGAATCGGATTTGCCTTACTGTCAGGTCGCCCAAAAATTATCGCTCCGGCTTGCCCTGACTACAGCCACTGCGATGGCAAGTATACATTTCGCCAGCTGAACAACGGCATCTCACTACTCGCACAAAAACAAATCGACTTTTTGCGAGCGGCTCGCCAAGTACTCACCGAAGTCGAAGTTACGGTCGCAGTTGCAGACCAAGAAGCAGACGATGAAAGTTTGCGTAAGGCAGTGGGTGAGTCGATTGAAAGCTTCCGCACGAAAATAAGGAAGACGATCGAAGCGATCGCCTCTGCGGTAAAGCAAGATGGTTGGTGTGTCGCCGCAATGACAAGCGTCATTCCCGAATTCGCAGAGCAAGAAAAGCTCTGGATGCAAAGAATTAGGAGTGATAGTGGGCTCTCTGCTCGAATTACGACCGACTCAATCGCCAGAAGCGAGATGTATAGGCGCATCGCACCGTTCACGGCGGAAGAGATGTTCGCTCGGACACTGCGCACTGCTGCGCAATACCTCACGCTCGGGACGTGGGCGCAAAGCAACAATGCGCTTATCGCCAACCACACCACAACTAACCTAGCGTGGTATCTCCAAACTGGCGCAGGAATCCTCCATAACCCGATTGCAGTTTACTAAGCCCAGGCGGACGGACTCCGTCCGTCCGCCTGGCACCTATTTCCTATATGATCAGTTTTACGAAAATTCTTAAATACGAACTATATCCAAAACAACTTTCACAAGCTGAAACTTTTCGATACATTACCGACATTCTTACTCAAACCAAAGATCCAGCAAGTACCGCAACACAAAAAATAACTTTTACTAAAGGCACTGTCTTTTCTTCTCCGCTACGCCGCGCTCAAGAATCCATAAAAATCGAAGGGGATGCAAAAAATCAAATACTCCCTGAACTTCGCGAAATCCCATTTGATATAACAAAGGACTGCAGCGAAATTGAATGGGAGCAAAAAGGGAGTACGCTCATTCGCATTCTTTTTAAAAAACTTTTTATTGAAGATAGATTATTAATTTCTCGTCAAAAAATCTTTGATGAAATTCGAACTGTATTAACAAAATGCCTTGCTCAAAAAAAGCAGGACATAACAATCATCTCGCATTCATTTCGTCTAAAAATAATCGAAACGTATATCAAGACAAAAGGGGAGTTGGAAAAGAATCCCGAACTGATTCATCAGTATCTTTTTGATGACAAAAAAACCTTCGGTTTTGGTGAAGGGTTTTTAGTTTCAGAAACAGAATTACAGTTCTAACCTGTGCGCCCTGAGGGAGTCGAACCCCCGACCTTTGCTGTGTAAAAGCACTGCTCTACCGCTGAGCTAAGAGCGCAGACACCAACGTATTTAAGCAGGAAATGTGCCAATCGTCAAAATAACTTACCGAAAGTGCGCACTCCTGGGATCGAACCAGGGACCGGCCGTGTATAAGACGGCTGCTCTACCACTGAGCTAAGCGCGCGAAACCTACCTCTCTAGAGTATACCTAACTCCCGCCAAAAGTTTACCCGCCTTGGGCAGGCGGGTAAAGGGGGCTATACAACGAATGGCTTGACGTCTAAATCCTTAATCAACTTATTAAAGTCTTCGTGCTCGAGCGTCTCCTTTTCTAAGAGCGCATTTGCAATCGCATCAAGGACCTTTTTACGCGTATTGATAATCTTCTTTGCTAACTCGTGCGCACCATTTAAGAATTTCGAAACCTCGCCATCGATTTGAGAAGCAACCGCCTCTGAATACTTGCGTTCATTACTAATCTCTCGCCCCAAGAAAACAGACTCTTCATTATCACCAAATGTAACTGGTCCAATCGCCTCACTCATACCATACTTCGTAACTAAGCGACGCGCGAGTGAGCTCGCCTCCTTTAAATCGTTCGAAGCTCCCGTCGAAAGGTCCTTGAAAATAATTTGCTCTGAAGCATACCCACCCATCATCGTCGCTAGGTCGGCCAAAAACTGCTTCTTAGTACGCAGACGATTTTCTTCAAGTGGCAACTTGAGAGTATAGCCACCAGCCATTCCACGACTAATAATCGAAACTTTGTGCACCGGGTCAGCATCCTTTAGAGAAGCAGCAATAAGAGCGTGCCCAGCCTCATGATACGCCGTTACTTTTCGCTCACGATCAGAGATAACGCGCCCCTTACGCTCCGGGCCAAGCAAGACTTTTTCAATCGCATTAAACAAATCAATCTGCGCAATCGTTTTCTTGTTGTGTCGTGCAGCTAAAATAGCCGCTTCATTTAAGAGATTCTCGAGGTCGGCACCAGAAAACCCTGGAGTACGAACTGCGACACGGCGCAAATCAACATCTTTCTCGATTGGCTTATTCTTAGCGTGGATCTTCAGAATTGCTTCGCGATCGCTAATGTCTGGCGTATCAAGAAATACCCGACGGTCGAAACGTCCTGGGCGGAGCAGGGCAGAGTCTAAAATATCTGGCCGGTTCGTAGCCGCGAGCACGATTACTTTGTTTTCGCGCTCAAATCCGTCCATCTCAACAAGAATCTGGTTCAAAGTCTGTTCACGCTCATCATGTCCACCACCAAGACCAGCGCCACGCTGACGACCAACCGCATCAATCTCATCAATAAATAATATAGAAGGGGCAACTTTTTTCGCAGTAGCAAACGCATCGCGAATACGTGAAGCACCAACACCAACAAACATTTCTACAAATTCAGAGGCAGAAATATGGAAGAACGGTACGCCACTCTCGCCAGCTACTGCACGAGCCAATAACGTCTTACCACTTCCCGGGCTTCCCATAAGAAGTACGCCGCGCGGAATCTTCGCCCCCATATCTAAAAACTTTTTTGGATTCTTGAGGAAATCAACAACCTCAACAAGCTCTTGCTTCGCTTCTTTGAGTCCTGCAACTTGAGCAAACGTAACGCGCTCGCCCATAGGAAGTGACAGACGAATATTCGACTTACCGAAATTCATTACCTGATTCTGCCCACCCTTGGCGCCACGAAGCATAAACCAGAAGAAGAGTACGAAAATAAGTATCGGAAGCAACGAAGGCACGAGCACGCTAAGCCAAAATGAAGAACCGGAATCTTCCTGAATCTCAAGCGCCACCTTCTGCAGAGCGACTGGATTTACTCCATAATTTTTAAGTGTCTCGGTAAGGCCACTCTCAAATTCTTTTGTCGCCTTAACCTCCGTATCATCCTTAAGGGTGATCGTTAGATTATTGCCGCTTACTACTATTTTAGTAACCTCGTTCGCATTAATCTTTGTGGCCAAGTCGCTCATTGAAAAAACCTTTGCCGTAGTATCAGCCGTTACAAAGAACGAGAAGATGACCGCAATCAGAAGCAACGCCCCAATCGCCCAGAAAATATTTTTTAGAAATGTATTCATAGAAAATGTTAATTGACCGTCTAGTACGCCGATATATAAAAACAGCGTGCCATTATTATAGCCACGCTTAGGACAGATGTAAAACCGAGCAAATAAACGCTAGAGAAGCTTCTTGGCTAGCCGACTCATATCCAAAAACACCTTGTACGCAGAGCTGATATGCCCAAGCGACTGCTTTATTAGAGACTGGATGCTTTCTGGCGCCGCATGAGATCCAGTTGGATCAATCTCGAAAAGTACATCCGAAGAATTATTTGAACTCGTAAAGCTATCTAAGAAAAGATCCTGCGCCTCCAAATACACTCGATGCGCCTCACGAATCTCCTTCGAAGAAACATCTAAAAATCCCTGCAGTCTAACCGCCTCATCAGGAAAACGACTTTGCAACGTCTTAACATCAGCCACGATACTGGCTAAGCGCGCATCAGCAACAGAAAGTACCGAGTTGCCACGTACAAGAAGAAGGAGGGTAAATCCACGCTTAATGCCAAGATTATATGTTTGATCACGCCAAATACGAAACTCGCTCGCAGTCTGTTGAACATGCGCGATTTCAGTCTCGCTCGCCGTCTGCTTTCTAATCGTTTCGATATGAGCCGCAAAAGCAGTAAGATCAGCAAGAATTTTTGTCCGTGCAAGCGCAAGCTGTGAGTTTCCATTTAACGAAGCAGCAACAATTTTCTTCCGCAAATCAGAAGTCTCGATCAGCGAAAAATCAAAAATCTTAACCAATGCCGCCTTGCGCGCCTCTCGATCAGCAATAAGACTGCTCAAGTTGCTTGTGTCGGCAACCTTCTCAAGGCCAGCAGAAACATTTTCTAAAGCACCTTGAAGCTCTTCTGATTGAGCTGCTGCAAATGAAAAACTACCACTAAATAAAGTGGTAAGCAGAAGAGCGGCGATAATTGATTTTTGAAATACACTCATCTCGTCTAGTACTTAACGTCTGGAGCTGTTGGCGTACCCGCAATTTGATCAAGCGCTACAGCGACATCTTCAGCAGTCTTGCTGAAATATGCTGCTTCTTTAATCTGAATCTGAAGGTTCAAGGAGTTTGCTTCACCCAAAATAGTTTCATTCGAACGAGCGAGCGAGCCTGAATCATTTCGGAGATAGCTAATCCCGCCAAGAACAACAAAGAGGAGTACGGCACCTAGGGCCAGCGCAGTAGAAAAACGAAGGGTTTCAAAAAGACGTACGCGTGAAGAAATAAATCGCGAAGAAGAAAGCTGCTCTTTACCCAAAATGTTACCCAAAATGATTTGGCGAGATGAAGCCAAAAACTCCGGCCGTGGAGTAGCGCGCTTAAATGCTTTTAAAATGTTGATAATGGATTGTTCCATATTAACGGGATTTCTTTTTGGCGAGAATTTTTTTGAGTTGAAGAATCGCACGATGCTGAATGATACGAACGGTCCCTTCTTTTTTGTTCATCAGATGTGCAATTTCTGGCACATCCATATCTTCAACGAACTTAAAGATGAGTACGTCTTGCTGATCCGGAGAGAGCTCTTTTATCGCTCCCTGAACAGTCGCAAGATTGATTTTCATATCTACCGCATCGCCAGGTCGCTCATCAATAAGCAGTGCCTGATCTTCTAATGAAGGGGCGCGCTCATCATCAAAGCTCGAATGCGCTCGACGAGTCCGATAGTGATCAATGACTCGGTTTCGCGCAATGCGATACAGCCAACTAGAAAAAGGGAAGCCATAAGAGGCGTAGCCCGGGAGTTTCTGCCATGCGGCAAGAAACACCTCGTGAAGCAAATCTTCAGCCTCCTGCCTCACCGACACTTTTACGGCGATAAACCGATAAATCGGTTGCGCGTAATGGTCGTACAGGAGACCAAAGGCTTGGGCATCGCCAAGGCGTGCCCGGGCTATGATGTCATTTTCAGCTTCCAACATATAAAACGATAAATAGGGTTTTTCGTTACAATCTCTTCTATATTAATTATAGCCTACATATCCAACCAGTCCGACTTTTACAAACCCCCCCAAAACCACGTATAAATAATATTATGCAAGACAATGAACTCTTAATCAGCGCCAAAGACCTCGCGGTTCACTTTGACAAGCTCACCGCAATCGAAAACGTCAGCCTTGAGATTCGTCGAGGTGATTTTTTAGCTATCATCGGCCCAAACGGTTCGGGCAAGACCGTCTTAATTCGAACACTTCTCGGGTTACTCCCATACAAAGGCACGATCACTACCGCGTCCAATCTGCGCATCGGATACGTTCCACAACAAATCGATTGGGACCGCTCACTCTCGCTCACCCTCAAAGAGTTCCTCGAGCTCAAACTAAAAATCACCAAACTCCCTCATCTTGCGCTCGGCCACGCATTGGCGCAAGTCGGGCTTCCTGAAAAAGTATTAAACACACCGCTTCGTTTTCTTTCCGGCGGCCAAGTTCAAAAAGGATTAATCGCATTCGCCCTTCTCGGCAATCCTGATGTTATCTTTTTTGACGAACCAACCGCCAGCGTCGACACTCCGGGTGAAGAACAAATTTACGAAACCATGCACCGTCTACAAGACGAAAACGACCTCTCAATCGTTCTCGTCTCGCACGAGCTCGACCTCGTCAAACGATTTGCGAATAAGATTATCTGCATCAACCGCCAGATGATTTGCTTCGGTGACGTCGAAACTTCAATGAAACCAGAAATGCTCGAACAACTTTACGGAGGTCTCAAAACACACGTACACCAACTCAAATAATCCCGTTAGAGGCGATCAGAATTTTAAATATACAAACAACCAAAATATACAATCCTATGAAAAGTCATTTATTAGCAACTAATAACGGATGTGCCAAAAGCACATCCTGCCTCTAACGGGATGAATACGCTCACTATCATCACTATCTTAGTCTCCGCCGCAGCCGCCGGACTCGTTGGTTCGTTCGCGCTAATGCGCAGAATGACGCTCGCCTCTGACGCGATGAGTCACATCGCTCTACCAGGGCTCGCCCTTGCCGCGCTTTTTGGCATTAACCCGATTATTGGCGCTACAACTACCTTAATCACCGGTGCGTTGATTGTTTGGAGTGTAGAACAGCGAACTAAAGTAGCCACCGAAAGCATTATTGGCGTCGTCTTTTCCGCCTCACTCGCTATTGGCGCACTCCTCTCAACCCGCGAAGAGCTCCTCGATGAACTCTTTGGAAACGCCGCATCATTTTCACCACTTCAAGCAATCATCGGCCTTGTCATTAGCCTCACGATTATCTTCACCCTCCTCGCACTCAAAGAACGCCTCACACTTTCCATCCTCTCGCCTGATATCGCCAGCACGCTCGATATCAAAACCAGTAGACTTAATCTCGCCTACCTAATTATTTTCGTCATCACGATTATCCTCGGCCTCAAGTTCCTCGGCATCTTATTAATGGGCTCTCTCGTCATTATTCCCGCCGCCACCGCCAAAAATCTCGCCCGTACATTCAAATCTGATTTGTTTTTATCCAGTTTACTCTCCGTCGTCTCCGTCGGCCTCGGTATTATCCTCAACGTGCTCCACGGCTTCGACCTCGGCCCAACGATTATCACCATCGCCGCCGGTCTTTTCTTTGTCAGTATCTTTTTCGCAAAAAATAAATAAGCCAAGTCAAACAACATGCTTCCTAAAACACTCTTTCTTTTACTCATCGGTAGCGCCGTCACATTTGAAGCGGTTGCAGACGTACTCCTGAAAAAATGGGCTCTGGGCAGTCGGCAGTTATTTCTCGGAGCCGGCTTACTGCTTTATTTTATCGGCACGATTTTTTGGGCGATCTCGCTTAAGCACGAGTTTCTCGCCAAAGCGATTTCGATTTTTACCATCATCAACCTCATCGCGATTATCCTCGTCGGCATCTTCTTCTTTAATGAAGAGTTGAGCTCGATAAACAAAATCGGCATCGCCCTCGGCGTTCTTAGTGTTATCCTAATAGAACTCTAGTGAGCGGGTAAGGGGAATCGAACCCCTGGCTTCAGCTTGGAAAGCTGAGGTATTACCATTATACGATACCCGCCTTCGGTCCGCCGTAGCATCCCTCCGGCATGGCAAAGCCCGCAGGAACAGACGCGAAGGCGACCTTTGCCTCAAACATAATCATTGACTTAACCAAAGACCTAAGCCAATAAACCAGCCTGAGCCCTCAAGTAAAGTATCTTCTATTGTACTGATAGAAAGAGCATTTGACAACTCATTTCTTGATTTTTTTCACCAACTATCTATACTTAAGGAACTATGAAAAAAGCAATCTTAACGGTCGTTCTCACGATCGCACTCATCGTCGCAGCAGGGTATGGCGTTAATTATTTAAAAGCTAAGCCAGGCGCTCCTTCAGACTTTACTGCCGCAAGACAGCAAAGCACTGAAACCGCGAGCCAGATTGGTGGACTCATCAACTCATCAGTCCAAAACCTCGCTACGATTCAGCGCGAAGACTTAAACGGCAATTACGCCAAGGCACTCACGCTCGTATCTGAAGAGCTCGTCCGCGCCAAAGAGTCACAGCGATTAACCGTCAACCTCGCTACACAAATCGAAGAAATGGCCAAAACAGTTGGTGGGGTAAAGCCAGACAACGCCCGCCAGTTCGCTCTCGAAGCAACTACGACTGGAACCAGTATGGTTAGCCACTTAATCAGCTACAGCACCTACTACGCCGACTTCCTTACAAGCTTGAGCGCAAAATTTGAAGGTGATACCAGCGCGAGCTCACCAGCAAAGTTGAAAGAAATTATCGGCAAGATCAACGAAGAAGCAAAGACCATCAACGACCTCAATAAGCAACTCAACACCTCGTTCCAAAATCTTGACACCGTACTCTCTGGTAAGTAAGAATAATAAAACCCCGTAAGGGGTTTTATTATTTCCAAAAACAGGGCATAATAAGAAACGCAACAACGGACTGTCGTATAATGGTAGTATGCGTGCTTTGGGAGCATGCGGCCTGGGTTCGATTCCCAGCAGTCCGACCAACTAAGTTTAGGAGCTTACTAAGCCCCTAAACTTGTCAAAATCAGGCTAATAAGATGTGGATAAGTATTCCTACGTAAATCAGATTATCTAGGATATACTTAATACAAAGGTCGATTAGACAGTATAGTTTCACTATGAAAAAACTTTTTAGCATTCTTCTCGTTATCGGAGGTTTGAACTGGGGTCTCGTCGGTCTTGGTATGCTCTTTGGGGGCAACTGGAACGTCGTCAACATGATTCTTGGTTCCTGGCCAATGGTTGAGGGAGTCGTCTACGTCCTCGTTGGTATCTCCGCCGTTATGGCGATCATGCCAAAGAAACAGGCTATGATGTAAGAATTAAGAATTCGAATTCTTACTAAAACACTCCGCAAGGAGTGTTTTAGTTTTTAAGCTCGCTATGCTATAAAGAAATATCCGTCCTCGTAGCTCAATGGATAGAGCAGGGCTCTTCTAAGGCCTTGATGTGGGTTCGATTCCTACCGAGGGCACTAAAAACCAACAGCATAAATAGGCACTTTGCCTATTGACTTTATGAGAGATTAGTGCTATAATATAATAGTCAGTGAACTTCAACAAAGGGGTATGAAAACCCCGCTTTCTAGGAGAATCGCGTGCGCTTTTCCTTCCTGTTCGTAGCTCTGCTCTCGGCCTTCTCACTCTTCGGTGCGAACACCGGCTTCGCGGACGACCTCGGTCGTCCGGAGGTGATGAACGTGCCGGAGACGGTGGCGGTCGCTCCGGTTCCGGTGAAGTGGAGCCTGTCCGAGACGGTGGTCGACCAGTACGTCATCGACAACGGCGTGGTCTTGAGCGACCAGCCGTGCATCCAGAGCTCGCTGACGGCGAGCTGGGGCAAGGGCTGGTCGGCGAACATGTGGTGGTCGATCGGGCTGGACGACGGGAATCTCTCGTCGACCTACGCCGACGAGATCGACCTCTCGATCAGCTGGTCGAGCCAGCTCGGCTGGCTCAGCGTCAGTGGCAGCCTCGCCTACTTCGACCTGATCGACCTGAACGCGACCAAGGGCGACATCCTGTCTCCCAACGTCGAGCTCAGTCACTCGTTCAAGGTGAACGAGTGCGTCACCCTCACCCCCTTCGTTAAGCTCGACGAATACCTGTTCCTGCCGAACCTGAGCGCCGACGACGGGATCCTCCGCGTCAGCGCCGGGCTCAAGACCAGTTGGAAGGTGAGCGAGTGCGTCACGCTCTCAAGTCGGGCGGCGCTCGTCGATGAGCTCAGCCAGAGCGACAACACGTGGGGACCGACGACGCTGGTCGTCGGCGTGAATCTCGACTGGAAAATCTCCAACGACGTGTCGGTCGGCATCCTCGGCAAGGTCTTCGTCCGCGAAGACAACGGCCCGGAATACGTCGCCGGAATCAACGTTACTTTCAGCTTCTAGCGGCTCAGCCGCTTCGCCCCGGTGCGCAAACACAACGCGCACCGGGGCTCTTTTTTTATAAACCAAAATCCGGCCAGAAGCCGGATTTTGAGAATCTATAGATACGTGAGACGTACCTCCCCAGGTACTTGGTTTTGCCGTGCTAACCGCGCGGGGTTAGCTCTTACGAACTCCTACCCGCAACGAGAAAATCCACAGCTCGTACAAGACATACAACCCTCCTTCAAAGTCAGACTTGCACCGCACTCCGGACAGCCTGGCATCATACCCATATCCGCAATCGTATTCTTACGTAGAAAACCATCATTCGCCTCGGTCGCCTTTGGAGCAGTAATCGTCGCCGCCACTGGTGCCGGAGCAGCTACCTGCGTAGAACTCTTCGTAGTGACATGCTCTTCGAGAATCTGGGCGATCGCGTCTGGGAGCGACAAAATCGTTCCCTTGTTAGTCATCATCGGCATTGGACCGCGAATACCCTTAAGATTTTGAATGATTACCTCTACTTTCATACCCGAACGAAGCGAGAGAGAGATCAAACGGCAGAGACCTTCGGACTGCTCTTGGAAGAATCCTCCGCTCTTACCAAGTGAGGCGAACACCTCAAACGGCTCTCCGTACTCATCATCATTTACAGTAACGTACAGGTTTCCATATCCGGTCTTTACCCGATAGGTCTTACCAATCATAACGTCATGGCGAACACGCGGCTCAATACGATCCTTGTCCATACCAAGATTCATTGGACGAACGGTACCAGATGAAACAGGGGTAGGGGCACTCTTCGCGGTCTTCGTCGGATCTTCGGTCGCTGATTTAATTTGCGAAGCGTCTCCGATATTAAGCACCTGAATGTTGCGGCTCCCATCACGGTAAAACGTCATACCTTTACACTTCTGCTTCCACGCAAGCACATACCCAGCAGCAACTTCTTCGCGCGTCGCCGAGTTCGGGAAGTTAATCGTTTTACTGATCGAGTTATCAACGTGTTTCTGGAATGCAGCCTGCATATAAATGTGATCTTCTGCAGAAATATCCATCGAAACAACAAAGGTATCACGCAAATCTTTCGGCAAATCAGAAAGGCCTTGAATACTACCCGTCTTCATAAGTTCGTTCATGATGCCGCTCTTCTCGATATCAATACCACGCTCCTTGAGTGCTTGTTCAAATACCGGGTTAAGATACTTGTACTGAAGACCATCTTTATCCTGCTTCGTGAAATACAGAGCAAAGTTTGGCTCAATACCAGAACTGCAGTCGAGCATCATCGAAATTGATCCAGTCGGTGCAACTGTAGTCAAAGCGGCATTGCGCTGCTTAATCTTTTTCTTGCCCCAAATACTGTCCTTCCAAAGTGGGAATACTCCTTTCTCGTTCGCAAGCTGCTGACTCATCTTGTGCGACTCCTCATTGATAAAACTCATTACTTTCTCACCAAGCGCACGTCCAGCAGGGGAGTTATATTGCACACCAAGCTTATAAAGCATATCGGCAAAACCCATAATACCTAAGCCCAAACGACGCGTAGACTGCGCCCGCTCCGTAACCTTCTCAACCGGGTGGCTGTAGAGGTCGATAACGTTATCCATAAGCCGCGTAGCGGTCTTTGTAACGAATTTAAGCCTATTCCAGTCGATTTTGCCTGCTTTTACGAATTCCGAGAGGTTAATCGAGCCAAGGTTACATACATCGTAGTGATGCAAAAACTGCTCTCCACATGGGTTGGTCGCATCAATCTCTCCAAGTTGTGGCAATGGGTTGGTTCGATTAGCTGCATCAAGGTTTACGACACCTGGCTCACCATTACGCCACGCACCTTCAACAAGCTCATCAAACAACTGCTTCGCAGTAATATCAACTTCTTCAAATCCAGTAACCGCTCCGTTTGGCGCACGCAAAACTTTGTGCGGCTTCATCTTCTTTCCATTATAGGTAGCAAGCCATGGCTCATTTGGCTTTTCGGTCACCGCCTTCATAAACTCATCCGTGATACCAATCGAAATATTGAAGTTGCGAATTTCACCTTCAATTTTTTTCGAATGAATAAAGTCTAAAATATCCGGGTGATCAACACGCATAATCGCCATGTTTGCTCCATGACGACCCTGTTGCTTGATGATGCCAAACGCCGTGTTGTAGATTTTAAGAAACTCAACCGGACCCGAAGACATACCGTTGGTTCGCTTGGTCGGAGAACCCGCTGGGCGCAAATGCGAAAACGCAAATCCAAGGCCCGATCCAGCTTGCTGAAGAAGCGCAGCCTCCTTGAGCGTCTGGAAAATATCATCCATCGTATCCTTTACGGGAAGAACGATACAGTTAGCAATAATTGGCGTACCAATACCAACGTTGGTTAACGTACGACCAGCTGGCGTATACTCCTTGCTCGCCATAATGCTAAAAAACTCCTCTTCAGTCTTTTGGATGAACGCCGCATCCTTACCGTATTTCTGTTCGATGCTCGCCAAACCCTTGGCGACACGACGAAACATTCCGGCTGGAGTTTCCTGAACTCCTTTTTCGTCTTTAAACAAATACCGCTTCTTCATCATCTTCAGAGCGTTCTCTGAAAATGAAGTGTTAACCTTTTTTTCTAAATCTTTCTGCGAAACCTTTGCGACCTTAGTTACTTTTTTTGCTGCGCGCTGCGCCATACGATTGATAATGAATAAATTGATAATACCTATAAAACCCTTTCCGACCGTGTTTCAATTCTACTCTTCTATTTTAATAAGCGTCTAGATGTGAATAACCGAAATATCTAAAGATACTTCGCCTTTTTGTCAAAAAATTTTCTAGCTAGAATCTTTTTCGCGATTTTGTAAATAAATTACGAAAAAGACCTCCAAATTCGGAGATCTTTTTATAAAAATCAAAACTAAGTGATGACTACTTCAGGGTGCCGCGGGTCAGAACCCTTCGGCAGGCTCAGGGCGAGAGGTGGCGGACAAAGAAGAGGAGAAAATAATGGCTTGCAGTGAGCTCGCCGAACTGTGCCGCGGGTCAGAATCGAACTGACGACCGGTCCCTCTTCAGGGGAACGCTCTACCACTGAGCTACCGCGGCTACTTCTTAAGGTTTCTTGATTATATAAGAAAGGAGGCCAAAAAATCAACAGAACGGCAAAAGCTTGAAAGAAGCCTTAAATCATTATATTATCTGAACGAGTAAGAATAGCCCCTTTGAAAATCTCAAAAGCGCTATATTATTTCTTTCTTGAGTAGTTT
This sequence comes from uncultured Candidatus Saccharibacteria bacterium, assembly GCA_964394435.1. Lineage (GTDB taxonomy): Bacteria > Patescibacteriota > Minisyncoccia > UBA6257 > 1-14-0-10-44-23 > CAYMXN01. The sequence goes on along the minus strand of CAYMXN010000002.1, from coordinate 171,785 downwards.
TGTGGCGAAGGCAAGGCGCGAAGGGACGACTATACTTTAAACGAAGTGTATGTCGGCTCTGAAGCAACGAAGCATGCGCCCAAAACTACCCAAGAAAAATATGGTGCCCGTAGCTCAGTGGTAGAGCTCCGCTCTGTGGCAGCGGTGGCGCGGGTTCGATCCCCGTCGGGCACCCCAACAAATATCCCGCCGAAAGGCGGGATATTGATTCTAGGCGTGGAGAGCGTGATCGCAATCTGGATTGAAGAGCTTATGCCCTAAAATAACCAATCCGAGAAAAATGGCAACAAAAAGAACACCAGTCCAGCGAACAACAAACGAAATAGGCATTAGAAAAAATCCAAGCATAAACAACAGAATTGAGTATATAATATAGTTCCAAAAATAAAAGGGGATTGACCGTAAAAGGAGCCGCTTTGCTATACTTAACTCATATGAAGTATTTTATCGCCAGTCGCTGGGCAAGCATGAAGCAGATTCAAGTGCTTACCGAAAATCTAACCACCCTCGGTCACGAGGTCTTTTCTTTCGTTTCTGATAAACGAAATTTCGTTTCGCAGAACGAGCTCCAAAAACCACGTATTCTTTTTGAAAAAACTGAACACTGGGAGAAAAACCCAGAAGTCCGCAAGGTGTATGAACACGATCTTGAGGGATTGCGCCAAGCAGATACGCTCATCCTCCTACTTCCAGCTGGAGTAAACTCACACATCGAAGCCGGTATCGCCTTTGGCCTAGGCAAACACCTCGTGCTTATCGGCGAACCGGAAACCGTAGAAACGCATTACCTTATCTTCGACGAGTTCTACAAAACCATCGAAGAGTACGTCGCCTCGCTCAAAAAATAATTCTATCCATACATATGTCTGGAATTGAATTTTTTATTATCGCCAACCCAGTCCTAACCTACGCTGCGATTTTTTTGGGTATGTTCATCGAAGGAGAGGGTATTATCTTGCTCTCAAGCGTCTTCGCTTGGCAGGGACACCTTAGCTGGTTTTACTTAGGCGTAGCCATTATTACAGGAGTAATCATAGGCGATATATTTTGGTACTGGCTCGGCCGATTGCTGAAGGGGACTCGATTTGGTAACTGGCTCGACAATCGCTACGAAAAACAAGGTGGTTGGATCAAGGACAACGTAGTCGCCAACTACGGCAAATACGCGATTTTTGCCAAATTTATGTACTTTACTACCCACCCGACAGTATTTCTTATCGGTTGGCACGAGCTCGAATTCAAGAAATTCTTCAAAATTACTGTTTGGGCAGGAGTTGCGTGGGCGCTAACAGTCATGCTCGCAGGATACTTCTTCGGACTAACAATCGAGCTCTTAGGCTTTAAAAAGATTATGAAGCGTATCGAAATATTCGTACTCATACTCTTCGGACTCCTCTTTGTCGCCGAACGTCTTTTGCAAAAGAAATTCATCAAAAAAATCCAGAAATAAATACTGGAAATCAGGTATACTAGAGGGAGATGGAAACCCAAACACCCTCAAGCACATTGGCCGAAAAGAAGATCATCCGCCTCGCCAACGAGCTCAAATCAACCAGCAGCATCGCACTCTCGCCAAAAGGAGCACAGAGCTTCATTAAAACCGCTCTTGAACTTCCCGAGGAGGTTAAATCAAACTACCAACGCCTCGTCAAAACCGTAGCTGAACTCCACTACCTCACGCACGAAGTCGAATGGATTTTTAACGACTTTTATATTATCGAAGGCGCCCTAGCTGATATCCGCACGGGAGTCTCAAAAAAAGAAATTCGACTACTCCCATTTAACGAGAGTACTTCAGCTAATCCAATCCCACGCGCTTATGCCATTGCAAAAGCATTGCTTAGCGAAACAGACAACGAAGTGGGGCACGAGATTCTTAAAACATTTATTCATAGCTATCAACGTCGCGCACCACTCACGCTCCGTGAACTCGGTGAGATGCCGATGATTCTTAAAATTATTTTGGTTCAAAGTATGGACCAAAAGATACAAGAGATTACGAGCTCACTCGAAGAAATTAAAAAGGCTCAAGCCTGGGCGCAAAGTGCCAAAATCGCACTCGAAGAAGAAGAGCCTGAACGCATCCACGAACTACTGAATCGGTTAGCCAAAGATCAACCGTTCGTTACGGCGAACTTTTCAATCGCACTACTTGAACGACTTCCAAAACAAACCGCACAAGTCAGGCCGATCACAAAATGGCTCAAGCTGAACCTGCTCAAGCAGGGTATTGATATCAAAAACCTCTCGCAGATCGAAGGAGCAAGGCGCGAAAAACAAATTAATCTCGTTACCAATATCATCAACTCACTCCGCTGGCTCAACCAGGTCCGCTGGGACGTTTTTGTAGACGAAGTTAACCCACTCGACAAAATACTCGCCAAAGACCCAGTAAAAGCCTTTGAGAAACTCGAAGCAAAAAGTCGCCTTATCTATCGCCGAACGATCATCGAACTCTCTGATCAAACCGGCATCGCCGAAACTGAAATCGCCAAAATAGCAATAACGCTCGCCCAAAAAGACAATCAGCACATCGGCTGGCTCTTACTCGGAAAGGGGAGAAAAACTCTTGAAACCGAGATCCGTTACACCCCACCGCTAGCAAAACGCCTCTACAGGAGCCTCTTAGCTCACCCAAGCGCTTATTACTTCTCTGCGCTCGGCATAGCAACAATCATTGGCGCACTTCCACTGCTCTACGCCCTAACATTCGCCAACCCAATGGGAAATATCATGTACATACTCCTCCTACTCCTCTTGAGTAGTGATTTGGCAATCACTGTCCTTAACAGCTTCCTTACCAATCTCATCCCTCCAAAACAACTCCCTCGTCTCGATTTCCGCAAAGGAGTACCCGCCGAACACGCTACATTTATCGTCGTACCAACACTACTCCGCAGCATCGCCTCCAATAAAGAGTTGATCCGGAAAATGGAAATTAATTATCTTGGTAATCAAGATGAGCATATTTATTACGGCTTATTACTTGGCTTCAAAGACGCCCCAACACAAGTGATGCCTGATGATGCCGAACTCGTTGGGTCACTTAAAACGGAAATTGAGAATCTCAACAAGAAATATGGCGCCATAAAAAAACCACGTTTTTTTATGTTCTATCAGAAGCGTATTTTTAACGCAGGCGAGGGAGTCTATATGGAGTATGAACGCAAACGTGGAAAGCTCCGCCAGTTTAATCAACTCATACTGGGCAGTAAACAAACACACTACGTTCTTACTGAAAAGGAGTACTCAGAGATTCCTCGCGTTCGCTACGCGATCACGCTCGACGAAGACACGCAGCTCCCACGTGAGGCAGCCGCCCAGCTCATCGGCTGTATCGCTCACCCGCTCAACCAACCAGTCATACACCCAAAAACAAACCGCATCACCCAGGGATATGGAATTATCCAACCGCGAGTCGCCACACCACTCGGATCAGCAACAAAATCACTCTTCGCGCGCCTCTTTTCTTTTGCGGTAGGAATCGATCCATACGCCAACGTATCAGCAGACGTATATCAAGATATTTTTGATAGCGCTATCTTCTTTGGAAAGGGTATTTATGATATCAAAGCCATCGAAAGAACAATGGCAGACAGCATTCCTGACAACACCGTCCTAAGCCACGACCTCCTCGAAGGAATCTACGCCAAAACTGGACTAGCAACCGATATTCAGGTATTTGATAACTTCCCAGCCCGCTACCACGAGTACATCCTCCGCCTCCACCGCTGGATTCGTGGCGACTGGCAAATCACGCGCTGGCTAAAATCAAAAATTAAAGATGCAAAAGGAAAAGTAGTAGAAACACACTTCTCGTTCCTCGATCGATGGAAAATCTTCGACAACCTACGCCGGAGCCTTATCCCGGTCGCAGCCACGCTCCTCTTAATCGCCTCCTGGCTCGCGCACCCAAACAACCTCGCACTTCCTATCTATATAGCGATTATTTTAGCCGCTCCATTTTTAATTCCAGCCCTCACGCCCATCTTCCAAAGAGAGCGCCATCTAACCATCAAGGAAAAAACCGTTCGCCTCATCCGCGAAATAGGTATGAGCATTGCGCAAACGATCGTCCGCCAGACATTTATTTTGTATCAAGCGATTATGACCGTAGACGCGATCATCCGCTCATTGATTCGCCAGCTTATCACTAAAAAACACCTCCTCCAATGGCGCGCAGCGCACGAAGTCGGACAAAAATTACGCGGAGGAATTTTTGAATTCTACCGAGCGATGGTCCTCACTCAACCAATTACACTTTTTATACTATGGCTACTTATACAAAATGGAACTGTTGCGATAACACCGTATACGTTTATAGGAACCTGGTTCCTCTCACCACTCATCGCCTACACACTCTCAACCTCTCGCGATCTGTCTGTAACATTTTCATATAAAGAAAAACAAACACTGCGTAAAATAGCGGCAAAAACAATCCGCTACTTCATCGAGCTATCTACTAAAGAACACAACTGGCTAATCCCTGATCACTTCCAAGAAGAGCCGAGAATAAGCAGTCAATCGACGACCTCCCCAACAAACCTGGGCGCACTACTAATGTCGCTCGTATCAGCGCGTGACTTTGGGTACCTTGGTATCGCCGGACTCAATGAGAAAATCGGAAACTCACTTACGAGCATTACCAAACTCGATCGATTCAAGGGACATCTTTATAACTGGTACGATATCGAAGCCCTGAAAGCGACCACCCCGCAATACGTCTCAACCGTTGATAGCGCAAACTTCCTCATCGCCCTTATAGCAGTTCGCCAAGGACTTTGGTCAGTGGCTAACGAACCGATTATCCGCACAAAAGACATCGAGGGTCTTCTCGACCTCTGCGGAGTTATCGAAGAAGAGTGTGCAACCGCTCTTAAAAAAAATGGCAACGATAAACAACTTCGTTTGATTATTAAGCACATCCAAAAACAAACCGGAAAAACTTCAGAAAAAATAAAAAGGGAGGTAGCTCAAGCTAATCAAGGCTCAATTGAAAAAGCGCTTACGCACAGCAAAGAACTACTCGCTGAAATAGCCAGCTATATAGAGAAAAAAGGAGAGCCGGAGAGTACTGAAAAAATAAGTGATATTATCTTCTGGACCGAACACCTCGAGGCAATTGTCGCCGATCATGAGAAAACAATAAAAGAACTCTGGGGATATAAAACAGTCGGCGCGGAATTTCCAGAGATATATCTCGAACAGGCGAGCGCTACGTTTAAAACGGCATACAACGAGATGCGTAAATACCTTGCAAGCGCACCAACGATTAGCGACTTAAATGAAAGGGTGATGAGTCAGAAAATCGCCAAAATCGAGAACGAACAACTCCTTGCAACCGCAAATCTTACCGGCACTGATCAAGAAAAACTAGCAGCCTGGACCGCTAAAATCAAAAATGCGGTCTCATATAGCGAACGCAAAGGTGAGGTGCTATACAGAAACTACCAAAAACATATCACCACCTGTACCACGCTGTTTGAAGAAGCGGACTTTAGTTTCTTATACAACAAGGAACGTGGACTCTTCCATATTGGCTACAACCAAACGTTTAACAAAATCGACAACTCGTACTACGACTTTTTAGCCTCTGAAGCTAACCTCGCTAGCTTCGTCGCTATTCTCAAAAATCAAGTTCCCCAAAAACACTGGTTCTATCTCGGCAGAAAATCGTTCCGCACAAGCGCAGGGGTCTCTCTTATTTCTTGGGGAGGGTCGCTGTTCGAATACCTAACCTCACTCATCTTCCTCGACCCACACCCAGAAAGCGTTCTCGGCGCATGTGCGAAAACTGCAGTAACCAGCCACATGCGTTATGCGAAGAAATTTAAAATCCCTTGGGGAATGGGCGAGTCTGGATTTAACTTGCTCGATCTCAACCAAAACTACCAATACCAAATCTTCGGCGTACCCGAACTTGGACTTAAACGCGGACTAGGGGATTATCTTGTTGTCGCCCCATACACTACCGCGCTCTCACTACGAATCGCTCCACAAAAAAGCGTAAAGAACCTAAAGCGACTCATCAGAGAAGGGGCGTGGGGACGCTACGGTTTCTATGACGCGATCGACTACACAACTACGAACGGCAAACGAGCGAAATATGGCGCCCCAGTTAAAACGCACTACGCCCACCACCAGGGATTCGTAGTCGCCTCGCTGACCAACGCGGTATTTAATGGGCGAATTCACTCCCTCATGCAACAAGACCTCTTAGCCGCTACCGGTAGCCTCTTACTTGAGGAAAAGATGCCAACCGCTGTTCCACTGCGCCCAATTACACCAGTCGCTAAAATTGAAATCGAACCTAAAACATCAGCTACAGATACCGAAGCTGGACAGTATATTCCGCTCAAAACAGAAGTTCCAAGGTACGCGATCATCGGAAATACAACCTATACAGTCGGAATAAGTAACAGCGGCGCCGGCTGGAGTAAGTTTGGCAATATCGCACTCACTCGCTTTAAATCAGACCCAACAACCGAACAATACGGTTCATTTATATACCTTCGCGAACAAAATAAAGAAACAGCTTGGTCGCCAACTCACGAACCAATCAAGTCTAATAAAAAGAAAACGATTATCTTTTCGGAAAACAAAGCCGAGTTTGAACAAATTACTGAAGACATAAAAACAAATCTAACCGTCGTCGTACATCCAACACAAAACGTTGAGATGCGTAATATACGTATCAATAACGAAGGGGATGAGCCCAAAAAAATAGACTTGATTACATACAGCGAAGTCTCACTCGCCCTTCCTGACCAAGACCTGCATCACAGTGCGTTTCAAAAACTATTCGTAAAAGCCGAATTTGATAAAAAGCTCGAAGCGCTGATCTTCTCAAGGCATCACCCTCAAAACAGAAAAGAAAAAATCTACTTTGCGCACCTCCTCGTCCAAAACACTAAATCAAAGGAACACGCTGACTACCAAACGAGTCGCGAAATGTTTTTGGGACGCCACGGCAGCTTAAAATCTCCGCGCATCCTTACCGAGATATACACCGAACCACAAAAAGAGTACCCACTCGACCCAATCGCCAGCCTTAAAAAAACAATCGCTGTCCCGCCTAACCACGAAGTACACGTTCTCTCCATCTATATCGCAGCTCACAGCAGGGAAGAGCTTCTTAAGCTCATTGCGCAATATCGCAACGGCGATGCATTTAAAGAGTTCGCAATCGCAAAACAAAGCAACGCTGTCTTACGCCAACTTAATATGTCGGCAACTCGAGCGATGCAATATCAAGAAATCGCCTCCCGTCTTATCAGCGGCATAAACCCACAACAAAAACCGCTCACTATTGAGACAATGCCAACCGGCAACCCGCTCTGGAAATACGGTATTTCGGGCGTTCTTCCGCTTCTTATCCTTAAAATATCTGACATCGCCGATATCTCCTTCGCTAAGCAAGTACTACAATGCCGCAAATACCTCCACGCAAAAGGAGTCCCATTTGATTTAGTAATTCTCAACGAGCAGCCAACAAGCTACATCAAAACGCTCCACGACGAAATCGACTTTTTAATGCGCTCCCTTGAGTCTCCAAACGAAAAAGGAGAACTCGGAAGAGTATTTCACATCAAAGCCGACCTCATTCCCGCAGAAGACAATCAGGCACTCATCTACGCAGCAAGCGTTCAGCTGGATAGCAAGCAAGGAACGTTTGAAAATCAACTCGCCAGCCAATCTGGAGCACACCCACTACCATCCCATCTTGAACCAGTTGCAAAACTACTCCTTGCAAAAGAGACACCAATTCTGCGCCTACCAAAAGATCTAAAATTCTTTAACGGATATGGTGGGTTCGACCAACAGCACAACGAATACGTCATTACTACTAACGAGCAACTGCAAACGCCAACCCCATGGACCAATATTATTGCTAACGAGCAAATTGGATTTGTAGTAAGCGAAAGCGGATCGGGCTTCACCTGGGCAGGAGACAGCTACGACAATCATCTCACACGCTGGTCCAATGACCCACTCCTTGATCACAGCGGCGAAGCGATCTATCTTCGCGACGAGGAAACAGGAGAATTTTGGAGTGCGACGCCACTACCAATTCCAACCAAGGGCAACTACATAATTCGTCACGGACTTGGCTACAGCTCATTTGAACACGCCTACCAAGGAGTTCACCACACCACGACACTAATCGTTCCAAGCAAAGACAGCATTAAAATCTACGACATACAGCTCAAAAATACGAGCTCGAAACCTCGCACTATCTCACTTACTGGATACTTCGAACCATCACTCGGAGTTCATCGCCAACACACTAAAAACCTTCTCGAAATAGAAAGGGACAGTGAAACAAAAGCCCTTACTGTCAAAAACGTCTATCGCAGCAACTCGTTCCAATCAACACTCGTCTTTATTGATATAAATCAGGGTGAGTTTAAAGCGACGAATAACCGAGAGGAGTTTATTGGACGCGGCCAAAGCTTAAAAAATCCAGCCGCACTCTATCGAACCGAACTTTCAGATACGCTCAAAACAGGAGTCGACACTTGCGCTGCAGTCCAAAGCAAAATAACCATCCTCCCTGGAGAAACTAAATCAATCCAGGTACGCATCGGGCAAGCCAAAAACATTCACGAAGCGAGAAACTGCATCAAACACTACCGTACGATGCACGGCCTAGAAAAAATCAAAAACGAACTCGCGCAATACTGGCAGCAAACAACTAAAAACATTCAGATCAAAACACCAGATGAGCAACTGGATGCGCTGATTAACTATCGCCTCATCTATCAGACCATAACCTCTCGCTTGGTCGCCAAAACAGGTTATTATCAACCTTCAGGAGCTTTTGGCTTCAGAGATCAACTCCAAGATAGCCTCGCTCTTATACACACTCAACCAGAAAAAACCAAAGAGATGATTCTACGGGCCGCAGCCCATCAATTCAAAGAAGGTGATGCGCAAAACTGGTGGCACGAGCATAACGATTTCGGTGTTCGCACAATCACAACCGACCACCAAATCTGGCTCCCGTATGTCATAAGCAACTACATCGACAATACCAATGAAAAACAGCTGCTTGATCTCAAGCTCCCATTCCTCGAATCACCAGTACCACACTTCGAAGACTATCCAGAGTGGGCTGGTATTCCACAAAAAACCGAAGAAGCATATACGTTATACGAACACTGCTTACGCGCGATTAAAAAAACTGCTCAACTCGGAACGCACAATCTACCACTTATCGGCAAAAGCGACTGGAATGATGGACTAAGTAATGTCGGAATCAAAGGAAAAGGTGAAAGTGTTTGGCTCGGCTGGTTCTTACGCGCCGTAAGTACGCGCTTCATCCAAATCGCCCAAGAACGAAACGACCAAACAACTATTGAATGGCTAACGCAACTAAATGAGAAATTAGAAGTTGGACTCGAGCGCCACGCCTGGGATGGAAACTGGTATAAACGCGCATACTTCGACAGTAGCGCACCACTCGGATCACACCGTAATAAAGAGTATCGGATCGACTCAATAACTCAATCATGGGCGGTACTCGGAGGTGGTAAGCGAGAAGATCACATCAAAAAGGCACTCGCTTCAGCAGTAAAGCAGCTCGTTGATCCAGTCGATCAAATCGTCCGCCTCATCAACCCACCAGTTATCGAGGGCTTAATTGACCCAGGATACCTCAAAGACTACCCGGCAGGAGTCCGGGAAAATGGAGCGCAATACAACCATGCTGCACTCTGGTTAAGTCAGGCACTCTTTGCAACAGGAAGCGCCGACCAAGCAAAAATGATTCTTGATTTCATCAACCCGCTCAAACGAACCGAAACCAGCGAAGAGGTTAAACAGTATCGAACCGAACCATACGTACTTGCTTCTGACATCTACGCCGAACCATCATACCCCGGCAGGGGAGGTTGGACTTGGTACACAGGTTCAGCTGGAGTATTTTACCGAACGATCATCGAATATCTATTCGGCATAACCATTAAAGAAGAAGTACTCACCATCAATCCAAGTATTCCGCGTGACTGGAAAGAAGCACAGCTAACCCTCATACACAAAAACATAACGTACCAAATCAACATTCAGAATCCATACCAAGCAACCCGCGGGGTTGCTCAAGTAAAGCTAAATGGAAAAATACTAACTGAAAACAAAATACATCTCACAAACAATCAAAAAACAAATACAATAGAAGTACTTCTCGCTCCGCCAGAACTGCAATAACTAAAAATCCCGCCTCTAGTGAGGCGGGATTTTAAAACTCATTACTCTTCTTCTTTCGCGTCTTCAGGGGCCTCTGGACCCTCGCCAGCCACCACCACTTTAGCTGCAATCTCTCTAGTTCGCTTCTCAATATCTCGCAAGAGCTTCACATCCTGCTTGAGCTTATTAGTCGCGTTCTCAATACCTACGGCAATCTTCTGTCCCTCAAAGCTATAGGTCGCACCAGCCTTAGTAACTGCTCCATACTTAATCGCGGTCGTCATCACATCACCGACATACGAAATACCTTGCCCATAACTGATATCAAACTCCGCAACACGAAATGGGGGAGCGACTTTGTTTTTTACCACTTTCGCCTTCACTCGATTACCTACTACATCTTCGCCCTTCTTAATTTGAGCAATACGACGGATATCAATACGAACCGAAGAGGCGAATTTAAGCGCGTTGCCGCCCGGCGTCGTCTCCGGATTACCAAACATAACACCAATCTTCATACGAATCTGGTTAATGAAGATAATCAGCACATTGTACCGAGCAGTAATCGCAGTCAGCTTACGAAGCGCCTGACTCATCATACGGGCCTGGAGACCCATAAACTGCGCACCCATCTCTCCTTCGATTTCAGCGCGCGGCGTAAGAGCTGCGACCGAGTCAACGACAATAACCGAAAGCATGCCCGAACGAACTAAGCTGTCTAAAATGTTCAGCGCCTCCTCACCATTGTCAGGTTGAGAAATAAGTAACTCTTTAACTTTCACGCCAAGCTTTTCCGCATATTCAGGATCAAGTGCGTGCTCGGCATCGATAAAGGCCGCACGCCCACCAAGCTTCTGCGCCTGTGCTACTACGTTAAGCGCTAAAGTCGTCTTACCCGAGCTTTCTGGCCCATAAATTTCCACAACACGCCCCTTTGGCAAACCACCAACACCAAGGGCCAAATCAAGTGAAAACGACCCAGTCGGAATCACATCGACATTGGTTTTACGAGCATCACCAAGGGTCATCAGCGCACCTTCACCAAAACGACCCTGTAAATCCTCCATTAAACTCGCAATGTCTTTAAACTCTTCCTTTTCCTTCTTTTTATCCTCCTTTTTCTCCTTAGCCATATTATATAAATAATAATTAAACCTAATTACCCTTATACTACCTTATTCTGTCGGCTGGAGGTAGACCTGCTTAAGAACCGTAATCTCCTTACCCAGGAAACGACGGACAAGAAACTCAATCGTATTCAACTCCGGATTAAGACGATACTCTAAGGTGAAAAAACCCTGATCATCCGTCGCCACATCCTCGCCATTAATAACCAGCTTGTCGCCCGCATCAATTTTACCTGAAAGAGTGATGGTCGAAGTAGCCGCGATATACGGATTTTGATCTGGATCAGGCACCGTTAAGCGCAATGACGGCTTTCCAAAAATCTGCTGCCCAAAAATAAGAAAAATAACTGCTAAAATAACCGCGATGCTTACGAAAATCCATTTTCGAGACGTCGCTGGGTGAAGTGCAAATCGATTACCTGGAAGTAAATCCAGCACGCCTGACATCTTATTCGCATACTCATTGCGATATGCCGAAAGAAGAACCTCCCGATCAAGCTCAAGGACATTGGCAATCTTAATAAGCGCGCTGCGCACATAGGGAAGAGCTGGTAGCTGCTCGCGCTGACCAGAGAGAAGGGCGGAGAGCACTGTCTCACTCACGCCAGTCAAAGAACAAAGGCGCTCGGTCGAAACCTCCTTAACCGCCATTTGATCTGCGATAATATCCTGCAAAAGACGTAGCTCCATACCGGTATCCTAGCAACTCCCGACCAGCCTGACAACTGATGCGTACTCGCATCATCCTGAGGTGCCCCGAAGGATACACTCTAACTACTCGCATCATCCTGAAGCGCTCAAAGGGTAGTACTACATCATCAGAAGCGTCTCCGAAAGATATTTCTACACAACAAGCCGCTATGAGCTTAGGACTTGAATATCCTGCTCAAACTGACGCGCCTTAACTACTACGCGATCCCCATAGGTATACAAGAAGCTACGCCAACTCCCACCCGCATAATACCGGGCTGCAGCACACCGCTCTTGCGCAGTACCCGTATACGCCGAGCACGCGCGTAACGCATCTTGAAAATACAAAGCAGTTGCAACAAACGCATCTCCATTACGCCATGGAGAAGGGGGGTTATTGCCTGTAAGCGAAGCGATTCTGTTCTTATAGAGCATCCATGTAGTTGGGATAAACTGTGCCGGACCCATCGCACCTCCATACGCACCATCCCTGTTTGCACACGAAACCATAATCGTATCCGGATTAATGCCTAGCTCAGCAGTAATCGCCAAAAATGGAGTTACGTCATCGCGCTTACTCTTGGGCGCTCCCGGCGCCATCGCTCCCTTATAATTACATCTTCCCACGTTTTGCCCCAAGGCCGACTCATGATCAAGTACCGCAAGGATAAGTGCAGCGCGAACACCCGTAGCCTGCTGCGCATATTGCGCAAACTTATACGCATCTTCAAAGGTCATCTCACCACCACCAAGCGTCTCGAAGATACGGCTCCGAATCTGCGCTGCTGTTTGCCGAGTCTTAAGCAATAAATCCTGATACTTCGACTCTTGTCCTTTTGTGACTGAAAGAAGCTGATCCTTGGTCTGCTTAGTAGTAAGTGCGGCCTTGCGCTGCGCATCTTGATACGCTTTAAACGCCTCCGCATCACTCTTTTTGGCCGCAAGCTCATCTTTCTGATCAAGCAGCTCATCTTTAAGCTGATCAATCTCCTGTACGGAAACCGTAAGGTCGCTCTGTACATCAAGCATATTGTTAATGTCACCAAAAAAGTCGGTTAAATTTGGATGCTGCAAAAGAACAGCAACCAGTGTTACGCGCTCATTCTCATAGACACTCTGAAGTGATCGAGCGATCGCATCTCTATGTAAATCAATCTTCTGCTGTGTTATATCAATCTGTTTCTGGTTTGTAGTAATCTCGTCAGTAAGTTTTTGTAGCGAAAGGGTAGTGGCCTTAATTTGTAAATTAATTTTGTTTACTTGTGCATTAAGTCGATCAATTTCCGACTTTAAACTCGTACCCTGTTTCTTGTACGAAGAAATCGTATCCTCATACTGTGAAATCTGACCCTCGAGCTGCGCAAGCTGCGCCTCAAGCTGGGCGCGCTCGGCATTACTGTCAGTCGCTGCTAAGGAGAGAGAGGTATGAGTAGGGGCGCTCACAAATCCACTCAAAAAAAGTGAGGCGGTAAGCAAGCTCACAATCAACCCAGTAAAAAAAGGACGAACCACAAATCGCTTAGGCGCTCGATACAGCGAAACTCTACGCGAAAGACGCGTAAAACTGGTAACGCGAGCAGTCTTAATATCAACTATGGTATGAGGACGAATAATACGCATCGATGTTCTCATTATATAGCATCGTATGACAACCGTCTTTCATGACAACAAAAAACCGCCAGTTTTGCACTGGCGGTTTTTCTATATTCTATTTCGCAGGAGCGGCCTCGGCAGAAGCAGCGCCAGCCTCCTTAGCAGCGGCACGTTCAGCAACCTTCTCTTCAGTTTCTGACTTAATCGTCGAAACATCGGTCGCCGCAGCTAACTTAGCCTCTTGCTCTTCAGTCATCTTAGCAATAACCGTCGCCACTACCGCACGACCGTCATCAACAATTTTCAAATTCTTTGCAATTGAAAGATCTGAAACGTGGATACTCGAACCAATGTCAGAAAGTGGGGCGAGAGAGATCTCGATGTTCTGCGGAATATCAGCTGGAAGACCCTCAACCTTGAGTTCAGACATAGCCTTAACGAGCACACCACCTTTCTCTTTAACAGCCGAAGCCTCACCAATAAACAAAAGAGGAACTTTCATCGTCAACTTCTCATCCATGCGAACCTGATAGAAGTCGATACTCATAATCGCATCAGATACTGGGTGCGTAGTAACTTCGTGAATAAACACTGGGTGCTTCTTACCATCAATTACGAGTGTAATAAGCGTCGTTTCTCCAGCTTGTTTAAGCACGCGACGAAAATCTTTAATAGCAACAGCGACGTGTTCGTTTTTAATACCGTTTCCGTACAACTCTGCCGGAATCAATCCTTTTTCCCGCACTAAGCGCGCGGCGCGACCAAATTGGTCTCGTTTTACTGCAGTTAGCTCCATATGGACATATATAGTAGAGGATTTGAATAAAAAGTTCAAGCCCTCGGGCGACCGAGGGCTCAAATCCTACTTTTTGATTGTTTTCTTCGTCTTTCCACCAATCTCCCAATCCATATGCATACGCGGCAACATGCTATATGGATTCCACTCCTTTTTCAGTGTCTTGAGATCAGAAGAGGTCTGATACTTACCCGCCTCAACCGCATAATCTCCCGACTCTCCCTTTACTTCATAAAAAACCATCTGCGCAACACGCCGACCAACAACGAGGGGAATCGTGAAAAATTGACTGTTGTTGGTAATCTCCATCGTCCAACGATTGATGTATCCGATATCACCCCAGCCAGCATCCTTACACACCTCAATAAAGTTTCGCCCCATCGAACTACGCGCATACATTTTAGCCACGCACACCTCACGACCACCAATAAACTCTTGCGTATGTCCCAAGATGGTCTCTCCCGGACCAAGCAAAATAACCTGCGCGTCATCCGGGATATTATTCAGCTCGGCCAGATTGATGCGCTTTTTTACTTCTTTAGCCGACTCCGCCTTATGCGGACCGTTCCAAATAAAGTTAGTCGACTGCTCGTCAAACATATTGTGCACAGTCGCCCCTCCGGCTGGATGCGTCTCCCGCCAAAAATACTCACCAAGCGTCACGTCGTAGCTCACCGTTTTTAAGTTCTTCTCTTCAAAAGGATCGATAACAATCGTTCCTTTCTTCATATGCCGCACAATATCAGGTCGCGAAAGTAACATAGTACTAAATTAATTATGGTAGTAATCCTAACGACTTTAACTTTTCTAAAAACTCCGTACGTTCACGCTTGTTATCCATCTTCGCCTCATCCATCAACTTCTCCGCCTGCACTACGTCAATCTTATTAAGTAACTTGGAAAAAACCTTGCGCTCAAGTCCCGACCAACGTGTGCTCTCAAGCTGATAATCAGTAAACGCCTCGTAGGCAAGAGGGAAGGCGTCGGCCACAATCTTAGCCATCGCGTCCGCATATACCCGAACCTCGTACTGCGCATGCGCATCTTTTCGTAGTCGCAAGAAATGAAACAAATTATGTAAATCAATCTTCCAGTACCACTGCGTATAGTTCGCGACCGAAAGTCCGATACGCGCGAGCTCACGAGTCAGCTCCATATCCATCATCTCCTGATACCCCTTATACTGACTCTCGTATCCTTTTTTGAGCAGGTCGAGAACTCGTGCCTGCTGCTCCATAGTTAGGTTATCATCGCTGCGCCCCTGACGGTTTGTCGCTGATTGTTTCTTAAGCTGCGCGACATCTGGGACATAAAACTCATCGAGCATCACCGAGTATCTTCCGCTGTACTCGTTGATATTTGCCGTGCGATGACGCACCCACTGTCTTGCCACAAAAATTGGCATCTTCGCATGGAACTTGAGCTCCACCATCTCAAACGGAGTAGTATGACTATGACGCATCAGATAACGAATCAATCCGCGATCTTCAGAGACCTTTTTTGTTCCCTTGCCATAACTCACACGAGCCGACTGCACAATAGCACTATCATCTCCCATATAATCAACCAAATACACAAACCCTTTGTCTAAACACTGGATTGGTTTTCCCAGCCACTGCTCCGCGCCCGCAGCAATAGGGCGTTTAGTTGGAGTGAGTTCAGATTGAATCTCACCCTTACCCGCACCACTCAAATCTTCTTTAAGATCTTCCATATGCATAAACTATATCAAGCTCCTAAAAAAATAATAGTTGACCAACTAATCAAAAAATGCCCCCACAGAGGCATTTTTTGAAAAATCATTTTAAGATATCCGATTGAATAATTTCAGTCGGGCGATGACCAATTGCTTCATGCCCTCATAGGCTGGAACGAGTAATTTCGCTGGCGCCACCTCATCTGGTTGATCCTTAAGCGCCGACTCAACACCAACTCTCCACGCCCGACGTAGTTCAGTATTAATATGAATCACGCTCACCCCCGCCTCGATCGCTTGAATAAAGTCCTCATCCGGCGTACCACTGCCACCATGCAGCACAATCGGTCGCTTCGCCGCTCGCTTAATTTTTTTGATCGCCTTAATAAATAGGTGAGGGTTGGGAGCTCCTGCAAACATCCCGTGGATATTACCAACCGCTGGAGCGAGTAAATCTACACCCGTTTCTGCCACAAATCGCTCCGCCTCTTCTGGTTTAGTAATATCTTCTTCTTTAATAGCCGCACCAGCCGGAATCTCTTTTAAAATCTCCGAGCCCGAACCGATGTACCCAATCTCTCCCTCGATTAAAATCTTTTTGTTAATCGCCTTAACCGCCGCAATCACTTCTTTGGTCTTAGCGATGTTCTCCTCCATCGACAACTTACTCCCGTCAAAAATTATCTCATCAAACCCAGCCCTAGCCGCCTCAACACACTTTTCTAGCGAGTGGGTGTGGTCAGCGTTGATAAAAATAGGGTAGTTATACGTTTTACGTAAAAACTGCACAAACCCCGCCGCCTCGACCGCACCAACAAATCCACGCTCTCCTTCGGAAAGTCCGATAATTATGGGAAGCTGCTTACCAACTTGCGCCGAAAGCTCGCGCGCACCCTCAAAAATCGCCTTGAGCGCCGCCAAATCAGAGATATTAAAATGCCCAATCGCTACCTTATCTTTTTTCGCCTGCGCTAACGCCTTTTTAAGTGAAACCATATGATTGCCTCTATTATACTGCATAAACCGCAAAACGTTGAGATAAATTGACCTTTCGGCCGATTCCTGATATCCTAAGCGAACCAATAAGTTAGGGCTGATGCGCGTGTCTCCACGAGACGCTCCGGGATAAAACCCTAGAAAAGCGCGAGAATCCAGCCCATAACTCATTATTATTAATTAGATTCTCCGTAATATATATGTCCGAAAAGAAATCAAACTCAACGTTGAGCCAACTCTTAAAAAACGAGTCTGGCATCATTAAAGCCATTAAACTTAATGACTTCGTCGAAGGAACGCTTATCAAAAAAGCCCAAAAGCAGGCCTATTTTGACTTAGGTCAATTTGGTACCGGTATCGTTTTTGGCATCGAATTTATTAACGGTTCAGACATCATCAAAGGCTTAAACATTGGCGACAAAATCTCTGCCAAAGTTGTCGAGCTCGAAAATGAAGAGGGCTATGTCGAACTCTCCCTTACCGAGGCGAGCAAGCAAAAGTTCTGGCAGGAGATCAAAGACATTAAGGATAAAAATGAGCCGATTATGGTCAAGATCAGCGCCGCCAACTCTGGTGGTCTTATGACCGAAGTCGCCGGCATCAAGGCGTTCTTGCCAGTCAGCCAGCTTAGCAACGACCACTATCCACGCGTCACTGACGGCAACAAAGAGAAAATTCTCGAAGAGCTCCGCAAACTCGTCGGCCAGGAACTTAAAGTCAAAATCATCAACAACAACCAAAACCTCAACAAACTTATTGTTTCCGAGCGTGAGGTTGCCGATCAGGGCGTTAAAGAACTCCTCGGTAAATACAAAGTAGGGGACATCATCGACGGTCTTATCTCGGGCGTCGCCGACTTTGGTGCGTTTGTGAAATTTGTTGACCAGCCAGCAGTCGAGGGTCTCATTCACATCTCCGAGCTCGACCACCGCTTAATCGAGAATCCTAAGGAGGTAGTTAAAGTAAACGATGTCGTCAAAGCCCAAATCGTTGAAATCAAAGAAGGCCGCGTCAGTCTCTCCCTTAAAGCACTTAAGCCAAACCCATGGGACACCATCTTGGAAAAGTTCAAAGAGGGGCAAGAAGTCACCGGTACGGTTAACCGCTTCAACCCATTTGGTGCGTTCATTGGTCTTACGTCAGACATCCAGGGTTTGATCCACGTCTCCGAGTTCGGCGGCGTAGACGAGATGAAGAAACAGCTCGAAATAGGCAAGTCGTACAAATTTAAGATTGACAGCATCAAACCAGCGGAAAAGCGCGTCATTCTTAAGTTAATGAAGTAGCTCTAGACAGAATAAAAAAATTGTGCTATATTAATACATATGTTATCGACTACTAAAAAGAAACGGCTCGTCAAAGAGCACCAAACAAATGATAAGGACACCGGATCAGTTCCAGTCCAAGTCTCATTGGTAACCGCCCAAATCGAGGAGCTTACCAGCCACCTTAAGAAGCACCCAAAGGACAATCACTCACGCCGCGGACTGCTTATGATGGTAGGAAAGCGTCGCCGATTGCTCGCCTATCTCGCCAAGAAAGACCCGAAGGCTCACAAGGCTATTACCAAAAAACTCGAACTCAAATAAAATAGCAGTATCTTGAAAGCTCGGGCTTAACTGACCGAGCTTTCAAACTACCTAGGACCATGCTCAACAAACATAATGATCAACGTATTGGTATCTTCATTGATATCCAAAACTTGTACCACTCATCCAAAAATCTCTATAACGCTCGCGTAAACTACAAAGAGCTGATTAACCATATCGTGGGAGACCGTAAGTTAATTCGAGCGATGGCGTATGTAGTTAAAACTGAAGCAGTACTTGAAGGCTCGGGCATCTCGCAAACTACTGGCAAAACCGAAAGCAGCTTCTTCGACGCCCTAAAGCAATCCGGCATCGAGTTGCGCATGAAAGATATTCAGGTCTTTCCAGGTGGAAGCAAGAAGGCCGACTGGGATGTAGGTATGGCGGTAGACGCGGTACGTATGGCTGACTTCTTAGACGTTATCGTACTGCTTACCGGCGATGGAGACTTTGTCCCGCTCGTCGAATACCTCAAGTGGGGCAAGGGGAGAATGGTGGAGGTTGTCGCATTTAGCCGCACGACTAACGCCCAGCTCCGTGAAGTAGCTGACGAGTTCACCGCACTCGAAGATATTCCGAAAGCACTCAACCGTATCCACAACCGCACTCGTCGCCAGTCGCAAACACCAAAACAACCAACTATTGAATAATCTATGGAACTAAATCGCAAACAATTTTCACTCGACTACGCCGGTCGCCCACTTACCCTCGAAGTATCACGCATCGCTGAACAAGCGAGTGCTTCAGTTATTGGAAAATATGGCGACACAACCGTCTTAGCCACAGTTGTTTTGGGCAAAAAAGATAAAGATATCGGCTGGTTGCCGCTCACGGTTGATTACGAAGAGCGTTTTTACGCTGTTGGAAAAGTATTAGGAAGTCGCTTTGTTCGTCGCGAAGGAAAATCTTCCGAAGAAGCGGTGCTCTCTGGTCGTGTTATCGACCGTACGATCCGCCCACTCTTTGATCACCGCATGCGCCGTGACGTCCAAGTAGTTATCACCATCCTCTCACTCGACGAAGAAGAGGACTTAGACTTCTTAGCACTTACCACCGCCTCAACCGCACTCGCTATTTCCGAAGTGCCATGGAACGGCCCGGTCGCTGGTGTCAAAATCGTCCGCAAAGACGGCCAAGTACTCATCAATCCACTTAACTCACAAGTAGGTGATACCTTTGAATACCAAACGTTTGTCGCCGGAACACTCGACCGCATCAATATGGTAGAGCTTGAAGGAATCGACGCCGACGAACAAAACGTCGTCGCTGGCTTTGAACTCGCCCAAAAAGAAATCAATAAACTTATCGACTTCCAAAAGAAAATTGTTAAAGAAATCGGTAAGCCAAAAGCACAGGTAAAACTCGCTTCTGAAGATGAGAGCCTGAAAGAGTTAGTTACCAAAACAGTCAAAGCTAAGCTCGAAGAGGCGATTTATATTAAGTCCCGCATGGAGCGCGACGAAGAGCTCGCTAAAATTAGCGAACTGCTCGACACAGTACTTACCGAAAAAGAAATTGACGCTGCAGGCAAAGCCGCCGCCGCACACATGCTCG
This sequence comes from uncultured Candidatus Saccharibacteria bacterium, assembly GCA_964394435.1. Classification (GTDB taxonomy): domain Bacteria; phylum Patescibacteriota; class Minisyncoccia; order UBA6257; family 1-14-0-10-44-23; genus CAYMXN01. The sequence goes on along the minus strand of CAYMXN010000002.1, from coordinate 151,559 downwards.
AATCCCTTACTGACGAGATAGTCCACGAAAATATCATCAAAAACAATAAGCGCCCAGACGGTCGCAAGCTCGACGAACTCCGAGATCTCCACGCCGAAGTCGCACTACTCAAACGCACACACGGTAGTGCACTCTTTATTCGCGGCAACACGCAATCGCTTTCAGTAGCGACTATCGCCCCTCCGGGACAAGAACAGTTAATCGAAACCATGAGTTTCTCAGGTAAGCGTCGTTTCTTACTGCACTACAACTTCCCAGCCTACTCCGTTGGAGAAACCGGCCCATTCCGCGGTCCGGGTCGCCGAGAAATCGGCCATGGTGCGCTCGCCGAAAAAGCACTTCGAAACTTAATTCCTTCAAAGGAGTCGTTCCCATACACGATTCGTCTCGTCTCTGAAATTCTCTCTTCCAACGGCTCGTCCTCGATGGCAACTGTTTGCGCCGGCTCACTCGCTTTAATGGATGCCGGTGTGCCAATTAAAAAACCTGCCGCTGGTATCGCGATGGGTCTTATGTCTAATGACAAAGGGGAGTACAAAGTCCTCACCGACATCCAGGGCTATGAAGATCACTATGGCGACATGGACTTTAAAGCTGCCGGAACTGCCGATGGCGTAACCGCCATTCAGATGGACGTTAAGATTACTGGCGTTACCCCAAAAATCCTCGGCGAAACGCTCGCTCAAGCGAAAAAGGCTCGCCTCGAGATTCTCTCGGTCATCACCAAGGCGCTCCCAGCCCCACGCCCAGAAATCTCACCGCTCGCTCCACTCGTCCTCTCGATCCGTATCAACCCAGCCAAAATCGGCCTAGTCATCGGTCCGGGCGGCAAAACAATCAACGGTATTATCGAGCGCACGGGCGCACTCGCAATTGATATTGATGATGATGGCCTCGTCTTTGTTTCAGGTAAAGACAAAGCAACTGCGACCGCAGCCTACAATGAGGTAAAGTCGCTCGTTAAGGAGTATGAAGTAGGTGAAATCATCGAAGGCCCAGTAGTAAAGATCCTCGAGTTCGGCGCAATCGTCCAAATCGATAGCGGCCACGACGGTATGATCCACGTCTCCGAACTTAAAAATGGATTTGTAAAAAAAGTTGAGGACGTCGTCAAAATGGGTGACATCGTCAAGGCTAAAATTATGAAGGTAGAGGCCAATGGCAAAATAGGTCTCTCCCTCAAAGCCCTCGAACAAAAATAAATAACAAGAAACCGCTCACAATAGGGCGGTTTTTTGTTGTACACACCAAAAGAAGCGGAAAATGAAGACGTGTAGTAGACTAAACATATGAGCGATCAACAACATACCAACGTCCCCCCACCACCAGCTCCAGAAGTGCTGGTCCGCACGATGCGATCAGATATCGCCTCGGTCGCCAGGGGAGAGGTCGAACCACGGCCAGAGTCAGTGTCAAAAATAGAGAACAGCATCGAAGAGGATAGCCAGATCGCCGTGATAAAAAGCGGCGGCAAGGGGAAGCGAGCACTACTCATCCTTATACTGCTCGCGATACTCGCCCTCGGATACTTCGTTCTCTATCCAATGGTTATGAAATCATTTTCGCCAGTAAACGTCCCCACGTCAGAATAATTATTAAAATAAAAACGCACTCACATGGATCCACTTAATCCGCAACAACCTAATCAACAGGTCCCGCCATCTCTGAACCCACAAACCGATATTCGCACGATGCAATCGGATATCAACCAGGCAGCAAAGCCAATGCCAGGTAGTTCGGTTTTTGATGAAAAAGACCCCGTCTTTACCCCAGAAACAAATAATCAGATGAGCAATCTCGGGGTAGTTGTCGATAAGCCAAAATCAGGCAAAGCGCTCTGGATGATCATCATCCTCGTAGTTATTATCGGACTCGCCGCACTTGGCTACTACGTCATCTATCCGATGCTCGCCCCGCAACCAATGACGCAAACGCCAGCAGCAACCCCAGCCGTGCCATCCGCCCCAGAAGCACCAATAGCTCCAGTCGCCCCAACGCTCACTCCACACACCTCCGCATTCGTGTTTGAGCCGGCCGGCAAAGTCCCAGCTCAACCAACCGCACTCGACCTAGCGTCAATCAATGGAATCCTTAAGTCAGTAGGTGATAACGCCGCTAATGAGTCGCTTACTGAAGTTCTGATGAGCGATGAAAAAGGCCAGCTCGCTTTTGCGAAATATCTCACCGCCTTACTGCCAAGCTTCCCAGATGCAGCCCAGGCGAGCACTTGGATGGAAGATGACTTTACGGCCTATGTATACAAAGACAACAAAGGCACATGGCCTGGCTACATCGTCAAATTAAAAGCTGATGCGAACCTCGAAACACTCGCACAATGGGTCGCCCTACTTGAAACAAACGACCTAACAAACTTCTACGTAAGCAATCCTGGAAAACTCGCACCATTCAAAAACGGAACGTATAAAACTATCACCGACAGGTACGCAACGGGCAGCAATGGGGCCTCGTTCAATTACGCGATTGTAAATAACTACTTCGTAATCAACACATCGTACGACGGACTTAAAGAGTCCCTGCGCTTACTCGGTTTATAGAAAACAATACAAAAAACCGCCTTCCGGCGGTTTTTGTATTGTTTTAAGCAGCTTGCTCTCGCAACCGATAATTAAATGCTTCAGCGATATGCGGCTTACTCACAACTTTACTTCCTTCAACATCCGCAATCGTCTGCGCAGTTTTTAAAATCCGATAATACCCACGCGCACTAATCATCGACTTATCAAATATCTGCTTAATAAAATCTTCCGCTTCTGCGGTAAGCTCAACCAGAGCATCAACATCTTTTGAGCTCATTTCGGCATTAGTAAAGATGTGCTTCCGCGAGCCAAGTCGTTCACGCTGCTTCCGCCTCGCTAGAAGAACTTGCTCCCTGATCCGCTTCGCCTCATCACTTAAACCAACTTGGACACTTCGCAGCTCCCCAATTTTTGTCCGCGGAACATGAATCTGTAAATCAATACGGTCTAATAGAGGACCAGAGATCTTTTTCTGATACCGCAAAATCTCATTCATCGAACACTGACAAGCTTTTTCACTATCACCATAATACCCGCACGGACACGGATTCATCGCCGCCACTAAGATAAAATGGGCGGGGAAGGTGAGATTATTCTTGATGCGCGTAACAATCGCCTTGCCGCTTTCTAGCGGCTGTCGGAGTGCCTCAAGCAGATCACGTCGAAACTCCGGTAGCTCATCCAGGAACAAAACACCGCGATGCGCCAAGCTAATCTCTCCCGGGCGCGGAGTCTGTCCGCCACCAATAATCGCAACCGATGAAGAAGTCTGGTGAGGCGAACGAAACGGCCGATGCGCAACATACGCCTGATTTTTCAAAAGTCCGGCCGAGCTATAAATCTGACTCACCTCGATAATCTCCTCAAGCTCAAGTGGGGGGAGTATCGAAGTCAATGACTGTGCGAGCATCGTCTTACCCGTACCCGGTGGACCAACCATTAATAGATTGTGCCCGCCAGCAGCCGCAATCATCAGCGCGCGCTTCGCATGAGCTTGCCCCTTCACATCTCCAATATCAACCGGATGAGCAGCCTGCTCACGGTCGATGCGCGTACTTGGCTGAAGGGCAATACGCTTACGCCCCTCAAGGTGGGCGATAAGCTGCGTTAAATGCTCGACGGGTACGACCTCGAGCTCGGGTATAATCGCCGCCTCTGCCGCGTTTTCAAGTGGCACAAACAATTCTCGCACTCCTCGCTCGCGAGCAAGTCGGGCAATATTAAGCACGCCACTCACCGGTCGAACACCGCCATCAAGCGCGAGCTCACCAACAAATAGTTTTTGTGAGCCATCAAACGGCTTAAGTTGCTGACTCGCCAATAGATATCCAAGTGCGATCGGCAAATCATACTGCGATCCCGTCTTCTTAACATCAGCAGGGGCTAGATTTACGATAATCTTTTTATTCTCTCTGCTTGGCGGCTTAATACCACTATTCTTAAGTGCCGCATTAATACGCTCTTTTGATTCCGAAAGAGCTTTATCAGCCAGTCCGACAATTGAAAACGAATGGAGACCGACATACACGTCGGTCTCCACCTCAATAGCTCGCGCCTCAATACCTTCAAGCTCTGCCGACAAGACTTTTGAAAAACTAGTCTTTGTCATAAAGCTTAAACGGTTAAGCTTTTGTATTCAATTTCACCTTATACTCCTTGCAGTACCTCGATTCAGGATCAGCGAGCAATACTTCAAGCTCAATCTCTTTGTGGCTTTTCTCGCAGTATCCATAAGTACCAGCAGCCATCTTTGCAAGCGCATCCTTTACTGACTGGTAGCGTTCCTTAACTGACTCGAGCATACCCATGTTAGCCGAAAACTCTTCCGCCTCATCAGTCTCTTCATCAAATGCATCGACGTCACTACCCATATCTGGGTTTTTAGAGAGTTCAGCCATCTCCTTCTCAAGTTCAATCTTGGTCGCCTCAAGCTTACTCTTTAACTGTGCGAGTACTTTTTGTTCAATCATAAATAATATGTATTACCTATATACTAGCAAAGTTTGAGAGGGGAAACTAGTTTTCGCCTAGCTCATTAACCGCGCCCCAAACCTCGTAGTGCAAGTGACAGCCCGTTGGCCCGTGCACATTACCCGTATTACCGATCTCACCAATCAACTGACCCTGAGAAACATAATCACCCGCATCAACAATGCGCTTCGAAAGGTGAGCATAGTGTGTATGCGTTCCATTTGGATGATCAACGACAATATGATTACCATACCCACCATTCCACCCATCAGAAGACTCCGCAACTAAACCATCAGCCGAAGCGTACACTGGAGTCCCACACACATTAGCAATATCAACACCGTTCTTCGCGTGAATCGTTTTAAAAATCCATCCCTTCGTCGGAGCGGCAAAGTATCCAGTAAGCTTCGGAAGTTTCGTCGTTGAATTTAGAGCAACATTTTGTTGCGGCTTTGCCCCTGGTACGATAACCGAATCCTGATTAATCGAGGCGAGCGTTACATTTTTGTTATACTTGAGTATCCGTTCAGCTGGGACTCCATAGAGCGCAGCGATTGATTGAACGGTATCGCCCTCGCTGACGCGATGCAAAACACCAGAAACAGGCAAAATCGCAATTTGTGAACCAGTCTTGAGCGCGGTCGCACTCAAGCTACGATTTGCCCAAAGGACCGTGTTTAAAGAAATGCCAAAACTCGCAGCAATCGAGGAAAGCGTATCTCCCTTTTGAATGCGATAGGTGAGTACGCCGTCACGATTTGCCAAATTGCCAGCCAGTGGCCCATTTGACCCAAAAGCCGCCGACTCATCAAGCAGCAAGAAACCAGCCGTCTGATCACTCGTAGAAAGAGCGAGGTCATCAGGAAAGTTGTCCGCGATGTACGCACTGTCGAAAAATGACTCACCAAGTGGAACAGCAACTTCCGGACCTCCATATACAGCCTGTGCACCACTCGGATGAATGATTACAGCTAAATCTAAAACAACCCCCGCGAGCATCAGGACAACCGGTAAAGCAAGAGTGCTGGACAGGATGCGGGATAGGACTTTTTTGGCAATATTCAGTTTTCTAGCTAAAGTACTAATAGCTAATATACTAGCACATTTGAGCGACTTTCGGAAGATACAATACAACAAAATTCTAAAATAGCAAATTACCCCAAAATCATGGAAAAATCCTTTAATAAAGCCCAAGAAGAAGCCATAAACCACCTTGGCGGACCACTATTAATGGCCGCTGGAGCTGGTTCGGGCAAGACTCGCGCCCTCACAGGTCGCCTAAAGATGCTTATCGAAAAAGGCGTCCGCCCACAAGAAATCGTCGCTATCACCTTTACCAATAAGGCCGCCGAAGAGATGCGCCAGCGCGTATTTGGTAAAGATGCGCCAAAACCCGCCTGGGGAGGTCCGTTCCCAACCCCGGGAATTCCATTTATCGGCACATTCCACTCGTTTGGCGCCCGCATCGTCAAAGAAGAAGCCCAACACCTCGGGCGTACTAAAAACTTCACTATTTTTGATGACGACGACTCACTAAGCATCATTAAAAAAATTACTAAGCAAATGGACCTTTCAGGCGATCGTTTTAAGCCAGCGGTAGTCCTGAAGAAGATCTCCAACCTAAAAAGTGAGCTCGCCAGCATCGAAGATTTAGCCGAAGGAGGGGATGAGTGGATGCAAACACTCGCCGAAATCTACCACCGCTATGAGAACGAACTCAAAAAGAATAATGCGTTTGATTTTGATGACCTCATTGAAAAACCAGTTCGCTTATTTCGCGCCAACCCAGAAATCCTAGAAAAGTATCAACTGAAATTTTCACAAATCCTCGTCGATGAGTATCAAGATATCAACACAACCCAGTATCAACTCATCAAGCTCCTCGCGCAAAAACACAACAATGTCAGCGTCGTAGGCGATGACGCCCAAGCCATTTACTCATTTCGCGGAGCTGATTTTAGAAACTTTCTTAACTTCTCACGCGACTGGCCAAACGCGAAAATAGTTCGCCTTGAACAAAACTATCGCTCAACCGGAAACATCATCTCTGCAGCTAGCGCGGTTATTAAAAATAATACTGTTCAGACCAAAAAGAATCTTTGGACCGAAAATCCTGACGGAGAAAAAGTCCGCCTAGTAGCCGCCGAAGATCAAGATGTCGAAGCTGCTTGGATCGCCTCGGAAATCGACAATCTGTTTACTAAAAACCCGAATGCGGAAATCGCCATCATCTACCGCACCAACGCTCAATCCCGCGCGATCGAACAATCGCTTATCTCGTACAATTTTTCGTACAAGATTTTCGGTGGATTAAAATTCTATGAACGCAAAGAAATTAAAGACTTAATCGCCGGGTTAAAAATCGCCCTCAACCCAAATGACACATTAAGCGTTGAAAGGCTCGAAAAGGCGCTTGGCAAAAGGGTTTCTGCCGAATTGGTCCCAAAACTTAGGGCAGCTGGAGAAAAGCTAGCCCCGGTCGAACTCATCAACTTTTTCCTCGTCGAAAGTCGATACAAAGACCGCCTCGAAAGTAAGTTTGAAAATCCAATCGAGCGCATGGAAAACGTCGCCGAACTCATCGAGTTCGCCTCACAATTCACTACGCTCGAAGAGTTAATCGAACGCGTCTCGCTTCTACAATCAGCCGACGCCCCGTCAAATGAAAAACAAACTCGTCGAACTGCACAGATAAATTTAATGACCATTCATATCGCCAAAGGTCTCGAGTTTGATCACGTATTTATCATTGGCGTAAACGAAGGAGTTTTACCGCACGAAAAATCAATGTTGCGTCTTGAAGAAGTCGAAGAAGAGCGCCGGTTGATGTATGTTGCGATGACTCGCGCTAAAAAAACGCTCTACATTTTATTCCACTCCTATCCGTCGCGCTTCCTCTACGAGATACCGACCGAACTCCTCAAGTTCATTAGCCCAACCGGAAATATGCACGGCCTCCCATCAGAGGATGATATGTATATCGAACAATAAAAAAATATATCCGAATTATGAGTTACGATGTATGATAAATCAAAAGATTTGTAGGAATGCCTCATACTTCATAACTCGTAACTCACTCGTCATCCAAACCCCTTATGCCATCTCGCCTTGGACAAAACTTCCTCAAAAACAACGCCGCAATCAAAACGAGCCTTGAAGCGCTCGAGCTTACTGCCGGCGATAAAATTATAGAAATCGGACCAGGCAAAGGAGCGCTCACATTGCCACTCATTGAAATGTGCAAAGCGAAAAACTGCCAACTCACCGTTATCGAACGTGACCCCGTCCTCGCACAGAACTTTAAGCAGTACGAGGATAGTATGTTCCGCGTAGTGATCGAAGACGCGCTCGCCGTACTACCACATATCGTCAATCTCACTAAAGGGGAGTATAAAATCATCGGCAATATCCCGTACTACATTACTGGCCACTTGATGCGCACTATTAGCGAGCTAAAGCACAAACCGGTTATTACTGTTTTAATGATTCAAAAAGAAGTCGCGCAGCGCATAAGCGCCACCAAGCCAGAGATGAACCTTTTGGCAGCCGCTACGCAGTTCTGGGCTGAACCAAAAATACTTATGCATCTCAAATCAACTGATTTTGAGCCCGCACCAAAAGTAGACTCAAGTATTATCAAGCTCACAACTAAACCACCAATAGAATCCGTAAGCGCGAAAGCCTACTATGGCTTAATCAGAGCGATATTTAAGCAACCCCGCAAAACACTTCTCAACAACCTCGGGGGCGCCCCCGCGAAGCTCGAAAAAGCAGAAATAGCTGAAATCATCAGCAAAATCGGGCTTAAACCCGCCGTCAGACCTCAAGATCTCACTCTCGAGAAACTCCTCGAGCTGTGTGGTTATTTTTCCACTAACTAAGTAGCGAAAAAAAGTGTACAATTATAGAAGACGTGTGCTGCGCGCACGTTAGAAATTGGCGTACGCTCCAATGAAACGAATCATATCAAAAACTCTCATTGGCTTTATCGCCATTTTCGCCCTATACCTTATCGTTATATTTATATTTGGCGATAAGGCGCCGCTAAAAACAGAGGTGGCAAAAACACCGGAGCTTCTCAAGGTAGAGCAGCTTCCAGCGGGAAGTTCAATTACCCCTGAAAACTTAAGCGCAAAGTTTAGCGCCCAAGTCGCCAAGGAGATTATTGAAAAAAATCCCGAAGGGCCGGTTACGCAAGACAGTAAGCGTCAAATAACAGCGATCCCTCCAGATCAAGCTATTCAAAACGCCATCGAAGAGGCGATACACGACTTTGACTCCGACAAACTACGAGCCAGCGTAGAAAGCGCAAAGCTAATCATTGCCGATGATACGAGCAAAGAAGCGCTCATTCAATACTTTTCATCGCTCAATGATATTCTCGTAAAGCTTAGCGAAGTGCGGTTTGCTACGAGCCAAGACCCGCTCCCAACCGACTACCAGACTCTCGCTAACGCGTATCTCAAAGCCGAGCAAGATTTATATAACGTCTCCGTCCCACGCACAGCCCTTATCTTTCACACAAAACAAATCGCTTTTCTCGGAACTGAAAAAAATATCTTACGTGTAGCTGCTAATTATGAAAACGACCCACTCCAAGCTTTTCTCGTGCTCCAGTTCAACTCAATCGTCATCAACGAATCCCGCCAACTTATTTCTGAAATAAACGCATTTATCGATAAGCAAAAACTCAACGGTTAAATGTCGCCGCTCAAACTCTCACAAAAAATCGTCATCATCGGAGTCTTTCTTGGCTCATTAGGATTTTTTGTCGCGCCAAGGCCAACCAACGCAGCCATCGACGCCGTACGCGTTATCGGTGGACACCTCGACTTTGTGAGCACTATCGGCACCATCAACGACCCAAAGTTGGCACTTATCGCCAAAAATACCACGGGCTCGCTCGCTCTCGACACCAAAACTCGAATCGAACGCCTGCTCCGTGCCAAGCTTAAAAAATTACTACTCGACCAGATGGTTGACCAAATTATCGGCTGGGTACAAGGAGAGGGTAAGCCCCGATTTGTTACTGATTGGAGTGGCTTTCTTCAAGATGCGGGCAGCGCTGCCGCAGGCGAGTTTATTCAAAGCTCCGCCCTCGGCTTCCTCTGTGACCCAATCCAAGCTCAAATTCGCGTCGCTCTAAGCCCAGTGAAGCGCTTCAGCACCTCAATCACTTGTACGCTCGACCAAATCGTCGGCAATGTTCAAAGTTTTTATAACGATTTTGATAATGGTGGTTGGCTAGCCTATCAAACCCTTTGGGAACCGCAAAACAATATCTATGGCGCCTTCTTGTTAACGCAAGATGAATTAGATAGACGTATTAGCCAGGCACAGTACAACGCAGAGAGCCAGGCTAAAGCGGGTAACGGATTTTTGGGTGGGCAAAGCTGCAGCGAAGACCCGCTTAATCCAAATGGACCAGACCTCGATGGTGACAAAAAAGGAGGGGATATCCCGTCTACCTGCCAAATCACCACGCCAGGTAGAATTGTCGGCGACCTCGCCAGTAAAGCGTTTACGAGCAACATCGACTTCCTACTCACCGCCGACGAACTCGATGAGTACGTAACGGCGATTTCTGACGCGTTAATCAACCGCCTCATCGTCTCGGGGGTTGATGGTTTGAAAAATATTACCCAGCGCGGAAGTGGCGGCTCAAACAAAGCTAATGCATGCAAAAACTTAACCGGAAACGCACTCGAAGCTTGTCAGCAATACATCAACGTGCTTCGCTCCGGTTTCACGGGAGCTAAAAACGACCTCAAAAATCAAATTGATAGCGCGCTTATTCCACGATTGATCGCCAAAACTATAATGAAAGACTCTCTCTCGCTAGAGAATAACCTTATCGCCTATATGGATGATTATGAAAATGGCTCACTCAACTACTGCGTCTCAACTAAACTCATAACCGCTCGCGCACTCGCCACCGACCTCTCCGGCCGAATTAACGCCAACCAAATCATCATCGACACTCTCGAAGCAGCAAAAACACAGATAGACAATCTCGCACAAGATGACTGGGCTAACTTAGATGCAATTGCGACCAACATCGCTATACCGGCTGACGTAACAAATGCTGAACAGCTACGCATAAACGCTGAAAGCGAAAAAACAACACTTGCAGCTGATGATCAAACTAATAATAGCGTTGAATCAATTAAGCGAGACGTAAGAATATGCGTAGGTGGAATTTAACAACTAAGATAATTGCCGGGCTCTCGCTCGCCGTCTTGTTCGGCTTAGTTTTATTTACTTCTCCACGCGCAATACCGATTGCCCATGCAGAAATAAATTTAAGTGCTGCTACTGCCAACTATGATGTAGACATAAATTATGGAAACTGCTCTATAACAGAAATCGGATGCAATCTCCGTATCGCCCTACAAAAAACAATCCTCTTTCTTTTGTTAATTATTGGACGCTTCTTTGCAATAATTCTTAATATTGGAGCGTCTGCGACTAAGGCGCTGATGAGTTTAGGCGTCAATATTATGGAAATGCCGATTATTATCGCCGGATTTAGAGTAACTCAAAGCTTAACAAACCTACTGTTTGTTCTCGCCATTATCATTATGGCGTTTGCCACGATTTTCCAAATCGAAGAATATAGCGCTAAGCGCCTTATGAAAAGTTTAATCATTGGCGCAGTCTTAGTAAACTTTAGTTTTTTAATCGCCAGTGCATTCATAGATGTTAGCAATGTATTTACTAACTTTTTCATCGGAAAAGTAACTCCCGAAAAAATCGGATCCGCATTTAATCCTCAATCCCTTCTCTCACCCGCCGACCCGAATGACTTTGGAATTGTATCGCAAGACAATACAAATGGTGATCCATATAGCGGAATTAGAAGATTAGGAACCAACGAAGACGGAAGTAAGCATTATCAATTTCAGATAAATGAAGGCGACAGGGGATGGGCGACTTGGTTTAAAATTATCCAAGGAGTGCTTTTAGCTGATGTAATGACGATATTACTAGGCGTAATTATGATGGCACTAGCCATTATGGTTCTCACGAGAAACATCTCGTTAGCGATACTTATTATGTTTATGCCGCTCATTTGGGGCCTACACGTAATACCAAAACTAAACGAACACTGGGATAAATGGTGGAGTAATTTTATCAAATGGGTTATCTATCTACCAACCGTTACATTTGTAGTATTTTTAGCTATCACTACCACCGAAGTTACTGCAGTAAGTGGCGGCCTTTTCGGCAAAGACCTCTTGGTTAATATCATCCAAATGCTTATCCTGTGCGGCATATTAGTTGCGGCCATGAAAGCAGGGAAGGCGGGAGGGGTAATAGGCACTGCACTCGCCTTTGGCGTTGGTGGTTTCATCGCCCGTGGTGCGCTTGGCTTAAGCAAATCCGCACTCTCTGGCACCACGCAACTCGCCGGAAAAACCGCAGAGCTTGCAACAAAGGGTAAATACAACCCACTTAAATATGCCGGAGTCGGACTTGCCGGCAAGGGTATATTTAAGGCCGGATCCTGGATCGGCAAAGCTGGCAATAAGAGTCTCGAAACCGGTAAATTCCAAGCTCCTAATATCGATCCAAACAAAGGAATTGGCTGGGTCGCGAGCCTAGCAGATAGGGGAGATAAAACTGGCAAGCTTCAGCAGGAAGCGAGTAAATACAAGAGCGAACACCTCAAGGACCTTGGGGCTGATGAACTCATTAAAGAGGTTGGCCACCCGCATGGCGGAAATGGCACCGCTGAAAGACTCGCTATGCTTCAACAGCTCGCGGATAAAAAAGCTCTTGGGACCGACAAGATAACTGATGACCGCATGCTCGAACTCCTCGAAGCCGCAAAGAAAGCCGGAGCCACTGAAGCATACAGCTCCGCTAAGAAAGAAATGATGCTTAGTAGGCCTAAGATGATGGCTGCACTCTCAAGAACTGATGATGAGTTTATGAAAAACAACAAACTCACCGCTCAATCAACCGATGACGAAGTTGTTTTAGCTCAAATCAGAACAATGAAAAACGAAGATCTCGCAAAGATTCGCTTCGACAAAATGTCAGCACCAGCACAAAAAGAACTCGCCGAAAGATATGCGAAAAACCGTATCATTCTTGGCAAGCGCCTACCCGATGCTGGAAATGAGGAGACCGCAGCAATGCTTAGCGCCTTTGATCAGCAGGTCTCTACCATAGGAACATCACTCAACACAGTGGTTACTGGTGGAGTCGGTGGAAAAGCAAAGTGGGATGAGATACTAAAAAACTATGGATTAACCGATGCCAGAACTGAACTCGAAAATCAACTCAAGGACCTTCGTACGAAGCGCGCGCTACCAAAGGCAGATATCGCAGTTATTGATAAACAAGTCGCACTTATTCAAGATCTCTCACGCAGCGTTGAAGCTTGGCACCGAACCAACCAGAGCCCTGGTTCAGTAGTTTAAAATCCATGGAAAACACATCAACCCAACAAGCAACTCCAGTAGATATTGAAACCCTTGCCGCTCAAAAAGCCGGAGCGTTCAGCCTTCTTCCTGAAGCAATCCGTGTCTGGCTTACTTCTGACCAAGTGGTAGATACTGTTACCCTCTTAAACGACAAAAATCATATTCCGCCGGGCAAGCTTCGCATCATTCCCCGCGACATAACCCGCTTAGTCGTTGGGATAATCCAGCCAAAAGAATTCGTCGACCAACTTAAAAAAGACTTAGGTCTTCCTGTTGAGATTACTCAAAAAATTGCTGCAGAAATTAAGGGTAAAATCTTAAACCCAATCGCCGTCGCCCTTAAAAACACAACCGGCATCGACATTTCTTTTATTCCCGTCGAAGCAATCGGAGGAGAGAAGATTCCGCCAATCGGAGCCCCTACACCAGCCCAGCCGCTCCAGCCAGCTCAAACTCCAACGTCAACGCCGACAAGTACAGTTCCAGTCGCTCCAGTCCAACCAGGCCCAGAGCAACCTAAAGCCCGCGTCATCAGCTTTAGCAACAACGTCGCCGTAAGCCGTCCAGCGCCAACACCGACGTCGCCAACCCCAACCCCAGTAGCCCCAACGCAACCAACGGCTAATGTGGTAAGTATGAAAAAACCGTTTATGCTCCACGAAGAAAAACCGGTCGCTCCACTTAGTCAGCCAACTCGCGAAAGCTTCTCCTTCCGAGTTCAACCACAAGCAGAAGTACCTAAGGGACCACGTCCCGCACCAGCACAGTTCATCTCGCCGTTTGAGAGCAGCATGAAAAAGCCGGTAGCACCGCAAACCGCTAAAACAGCCGGTCCGGAAATACCAAAAATCGTCCACTACACTACCCAGCGCACCCCGCTCGACGAAAAAACAAACGAAAAACAGCAGCCAAAGTTCTAAACGGGCTGCTGTTTTTGTTTACGCATTTCCGCCGTATAATATATGTATGCAGTTTCAAGTTCCTCAATTCATTGAAATTGAAGATAAGATTTTTGGTCCGCTCACTCTTCGTGAGTTTCTTTACCTCGCCATCGCCGGCGGGCTCTGCTTTATTCTATTTTTCGTTTTACAAACCTGGCTCTGGGTTATCGTAACCGTCATCATCGGCACGCTCGCGTGCGCGCTCGCATTCATCAAATTCAACGGCCGACCCTTGATCCACACAATCCTTGCTGGATTTAGCTACCTTTGGCAACCAAAGTTTTATGTCTGGAAACGAGCCGACATGGGCCCAGAACTCCCTACTATCAGCCGCATCCCAAAACAAGAAGAGGGTCCAAGCCAGCTCAAGCACCTCTGGCTCAAAATGAACACTACTACCGAAGCGATCGAAAACCGAGAAAAAGCCTCAACCTTCTTCTCATTTTTTAAAAAACCAACGGAGGTTTTGGAAAAATACGAAGTATTTAAGCACGAAACAGGGGATGCCGAACTTCGCAAGCGCGTCGATTACCGATAAAGCTGTTATACTATCTATATGCCAGAGACTAAACAGGGACAACCATCACAAGCAACTCAACAGTTCATCGAAATAAAAAGCGTCAAAAATGGCGTCTTAATTTTGAAAAATGGAGGTCTACGTCAGATTCTGATGGTTTCAGGCATGAACTTCGACCTAAAATCTGAAGAAGAACAAGAGGCGATCACTTTTGCATACCAAAACTTTCTTAACTCGCTTAATTTTTCAATTGAAATCTTCATTCACTCACGCAAACTTAATATCAACAACTACCTCAATAATCTTTCTAAGCTCGAAGTTCAGGAAACCAACCCATTGTTAAGAACGCAGATTGCAGAGTATCGCGAATTCATCCGCTCATTTGTTTCTGAAAACGCGATTATGAACAAAACGTTCTTTATCGTGGTGCCGTTTGATCCAGTCGTCATCCCAGAAGCAGGCAAAGTGATAACTAAAGGGCTTTTTGGCCTATTGAGTAAAGGAGCTCCGATAACTGCCAATGAAGAAGATGATCGCCAATTCAACATCAACGTCGGGCAGCTCTCGCAACGAACCGACCAAGTAATTAGCGGACTAAATCAAATTGGGTTGCGCGCCATACCACTTAATGACAATGAAGTCGTAGAGCTCTTCTATAACCTGTACAACCCGGAGTCGACGGAAAAGAAAAACCTCGAAGTTCAAACGTCTTAATATGACTGACGATATCAAAAACACAATCGCTCCATCCGCACTTGAGGTAAACTCGAACTATCTCAAACTCGGCTCAAAGTACGTCAAAACGCTCTTTATTTTTACCTACCCACGCTACCTAGCAACGGGCTGGTTCTCGCCAATTATTAACTTTCCAGACCTCCTCGACGTCTCTATACACATCAACCCGGTTGAAACCGCGCTCGCCCTTAAAAATCTCCGCAAAAAAGCCACTCAAGTCGAAGCTCAATTGATCGAACAGGAGCAAAAAGGGCTGATCCGCAACCCAATCCTAGAAACAGCTCGCCAGGACATCGAAGGACTGCGCGACTCACTCCAGCAATCCCAACAAAACCTCTTTCAGGTAGGGGTATACATTACCTTATATGGAGACACGCTCGACTCGCTAGCCAAAATTGAAAGTGCGATTTTAAATCTCCTCGAGAGCCGCTTAATCTACAGCAAGCCAGCGATCTTCCAACAAGTTGAAGGACTAAGCTCAACACTTCCTACCGCCACCGACAAACTCCTCATCCACACACCACTTAACTCCAACCCGCTCTCCTCGTTCTTCCCATTTGTCTCACTCAACCTTACTTCCGACGAAGGTATTTTGTATGGTATCAATCGCCACAACAACTCATTAATCATCTTCGACCGCTTCTCCCTCGAAAACGCGAATATGGTTATCTTTGCTAAGTCCGGCTCTGGTAAGTCGTATGCTGCCAAGCTTGAGGCGCTCCGCCTACTAATGACCGGCTCTGACGTCTTAATCATCGACCCGGAAAATGAGTACGAAAAGCTCGCCAACGCAGTAGGGGGGAGCTACTTCAGAATCTCACTTACCTCCGAGCACCACATCAATCCTTTTGAAATTCCAGTAATCCCGAAAGACGAAGACCCGGCCGAAGTACTCCGCAGTCACATCGTAAACCTCACTGGTTTAATTAAATTAATGCTCGGCAAAGTAGAGCCAGGGGAAGAAGCATTGCTCGACCGAGCAGTTACTGAAACCTATGCCGCCCGCGAAATCGTTGCCGGAAAAGACTTCTCAAACATCCCACCGCCGCTACTTAAGGACTTAATTACAATTCTCAAGAGCCTCGAGGGTGGGGCAGAGATGGCCGACCGCCTCTACCGCTTCAGCGAAGGCAGTTTCGCTGGATTTACGAACCAACCGACCAACATCGATATTAAAAACCGCCTGATCGTCTTCTCTCTCCGCGATCTCGAAGAAGAGTTGCGTCCAATCGCGATGTATATCGTCCTGAACTTCATCTGGAACTTAATTCGCGCTGAACTCAAGAAACGCGTCGTCTTTATCGATGAGGCGTGGATATTAATGAAAAATCAGGACAGCGCCACCTTCTTATTTGGTTTAGTAAAACGCGCCCGTAAATACTTCTTAGGTGTCACGACCATCACCCAAGATGTCGAAGACTTCCTCTCCTCACCATTCGGCCGCCCAATTATCACCAACTCCTCAATTCAGCTCCTCCTAAAGCAAGCTCCGGCAATGCTCGACTTAGTCGCTAAAACATTCAATCTCTCTGATGGTGAAAAAAACCTCCTACTCGAAGTAGACGTAGGGCAGGGGCTCTTCTTTGCTGGTGTAAACCACGTCGCCATCCAAATCGTAGCCAGTTACGCCGAAAACCAGCTCATTACGACCAACCCGCAAGAAATCCTAAGCGCTCAAGGCACGCTGTAATAAGCCTGCGCATAACTCTGTCTGCCATTGGCGCCTTCTCTGGTGTACAATTAAAGTAATGAAAAGCTTTCTTTTGAGCCTTGCTATTCTGTTTCTTGCGTTTAATACAACGCCAGCTTTAGCACAAACCACATCCGAGCCAACTGCGATTATTACTTGGCAAACAAACACATACACACCAACCTGGTATGTCGGCAAAGCCCTCCCAATCAAAGGAAGTAAAATCTCCCTCGCCGTAATGCTCATTGATAACAATAAGGTAATAGATATTAGCACTAAGAAAATTGCCTGGTACGTAAATAACAACCTCATCGGCTCGGGAGTCGGCATGACAACCGCCACATTTCTCACTGACACAACGTTCGACAAAAGCTACTCTGTTCGCGCGCTAATTCAGGGTTACAACCTGAAAAATGTCGAAGGGGCGGTTGGTATACCTCTCTCAAATCAATCGGCAAGCATCTCCCTAAAAGAAATAGCTGGACGTTATGTCTATACTGCTAACCCATTCTTCTTTAACACCCAATCTCTCGCCGATTTATTGTTTACCTGGGCTATACAAGGGAAATACATCACCCAGGAAGAACGAAGCCTGCCAGGCATACTTCAACTCGAGAAAATAGAAAATCCGATCGCCATAACCATCCAGGATAGAATTAATACAAATGAACGAGCTACTTTTGAAAAGAGAAATTAACTCAAACTACTCGTATGCACACTATAAACCTCTTTATAAAAGTTGCCTCCGCTCAACAAACAAAACTCATCACAGGAATTGGTGCTAGCAACGCCGATGGTACTGTCACTGGACTTGGACAATATATTTTAAATATCTATAAATGGGGGATTGGGCTAGCCGCTTTATTCGCACTCGCATTTCTTGTATTTGGTGCGATCCAAAAAATTCTTTCTGCTGGAAGCCTAGCGAGCGCAGAAAGCGCCAATGAACGCATTAGCGCCGCCATCTACGGCCTTATTCTACTCCTTGCCGCAGTAACAATTCTCTACTCAATCAACTCAAAAATCACGGATATTAGTGATATAGATACGAGTAAAATCCTGCAAGATATCCAAAAAAAGAATGAATTAGACTCAAAAATAGCAGCTGAACAGAAAAAAATAGACGACCTTCAGGTGGAGTTAGCGAAAAACAGCATCCAAGTCGTAACCGCTGATTACGCAGCAGAATTTGAAAAAGCGAAAGATGATATTAAAAAACTATCTGACTCTATAATTAATAAACTTGGATCAAGTCCGAGTAACGAACAAATTAAGGAGGCGTATAACTCAATTGAAATATTGAGAAGGCAGATAGGCTGGTCAAGCTCTTATAACGCACAATTGGAAGAAAACTTAAAATCGCTGGGCTTTGGCGATGTTGAATTAAAAGAATACTTTAATACCACGTTAACATCTGACGGTAAGAGACCGTATCCGATCATCCAAAATGGCTATGGAACAATGAGTTCTGATTACTTATACCAAAAACTTCTCGGCGACGACATCTTTAGGGCTACCCTCCTAGACATTCAAAAGAGAACAGACGCTCAAACGTTTGAGAAAATCGCCCTAGCAAATCCAGATCTCAATACTAATGAATATCAGTTATTTCTAAACACAGCAAAAATAAGAGCTGAAATCGAAGCTGCAGAAAAAGTCCGCGCCAGTCTAAGCGAAGAGCGAAATAAACTGTAAATATGAAACGCCTACTCATCATCCTGGTCATCATCATCCTAGTAGCAATTGGAGGGTATATCTTTTTCATACAAACCACTCCAACTCAACCAGCTCAAAACACCCAAGCACAGCTTCCGCAAGATGAAACTGGAGCTATGCAAACGCCAGAAGTGGTAGACAACACCACTCAAACAGAAAGCGAACAACCGGTAGATAATCAGCCAAGTGATGCCAGCGAAACTCAACCAGCTGAACAAAATGCTCTTCGCCAAATCAGTAAAAACATTACTACCTCGTTTTGGTTAAATAAAACAACCAATAGCCCATACTACACGACGATTAATGGCGAGATATACGAGATCACACAAGACGGCGAACAAAAGAGGGGAGCAGCACTTACCAACTCCATCAAATCAGCTCAAGCTTCAGCCAAAGGAGACCAGGCGCTCATCGAATTCTCTCAAAACAATCAGTCAACTTTTAGTATCTTTACCGCAAGCACGGGAGTATGGAAATCCCTTCCTGCAGGAGTTAGTGCGGCAACGTGGAGTCCGAGCGAGACAAACCCCCAAATCGCCTATATCCAAAATGGCGCACTCTATCTCTACAACCCAAAGACTAGCAAGGCCGAATTAATCGTCAAAACAAACCTTCTCGACGTCACGCTAAGCTGGAACCAATCAAATAAGATATATATTGAGACAAAGCCATCAATCATATACGCAGGTTCGAGCTGGATAGTCGATAGTACTAAGAAAACCATTCAGCCGGTAGCAACCAACCTCCAAGGACTCATTTCTAGCTGGTCTCAAGCAGGTGAAGTAGGTGTTCGTTTTACAAGCTCAATAACGGGGAAAAGCAACCGCCTCGCATTGATTGATAGCTCTGGGACCGAACAAGCCACACTTCCAATCGTCTCATTGCCACAAAAATGTCTTGTCGAAAAAACAACTATCTATTGCGCAGTTCCAGCTAACAACATACTCGCCACTAAATCACCCGAAGACTATCTCCAGCAAAAAACCAGCACAAACGATAAGATCCTAAAGCTAGACATTACCAACTCCGCCTCAATCACCCAACAAGAAATACTACCCGCACAGCCGACCGCACTCGATATATGGGGAGTTCAGAAAAATGGCAACACGCTTTACTTCATAAATCGCACCGACGGATATCTCTACAGTCTTAACCTTCAGCAATAAAATAAAACATCCCCTGTCGACTCCGGCAGGGGATGTTTTATTTTAAATCGCCTTTACGATGACCGAGCGCTCTTTTCCTTCACCCACGCTCTCTGTTTTTACATCTGGACGCATCGAAAGCTCGGTATGTACGATACGGCGCTCATACGCATTCATCGCCGGAAGACGCACCTCACTCTTCGTAGCTACCGCTTTTTGCGCAGCAGCTTTTGCCAGCTCACCAATTAATCGCTCACGCTCCTTACGATAGTTGTTTACATCTACAAAATAGCCCTCTGCGCCCTCTTTGCGCGCCATGATGTTAATAAGGTGCTTGAGATGCTTTACGAGGTCAGGAACCATCTTTTTGAGCCACTCCTCCTCTCCTACGGCAATGCTCACATTGCGCGTCTCCGCATTAAAATCAACCTGAACGCCCGTCAGGCCCATAAGCTCAATAATCTTCTTAATTTTGTCCTTGAGTTGCTGATTTTGCGTGTCCATAAATTGAGCGATTGATGAAGTATTGCTGGAAAATCGAGAATACCGAACCAGTAAGCCAGTAGAGACCTACAGCAGAAGACAGGCTCGGCAGAATGATAAGCGTCAGGATCGGGGCGATAAGCGACATACTCTTTGCGCTTTTAGCCGCCGCGCCCGTGGATTGCTTAGGAATAGCCATCCGCGCCTGTATGTACTGGGCGATGACTGCCAGTATGACGATAATCATATTTGGTTTAGTCAGATTTATCAACCCCAAAAAGAGATTATTGATCGTCTCTGGATGTGGAACAAATGAGTAAAGCGCTGCAAAAGCCGAATCCGAAAACCCGCGCTGGAAGATACGATACAGAACTAAAAGAATAGGAAGTTGGATAAGTAAAATAAGAATTGGCGAGAATGGGTTAACCTTATTCTCTTTCCATACCTTCATCATCGCCGCGGCTTGACCAGCCTTATCTTCTTTCATCTCACGCTGAATCCTCTGCATCTCTGGCTGAATCTTCTGCATAATCGCCTGATTTCGAAGTGCCTTATAGAAAAGAGGGTAGAGCAAAAAGCGAATAATCACTGTCAGCGCAATAATCGCGAGCCCAAGATCGCCAAAAGTAACGTGCTCATACAAAAGCACGAGCGAGTTAAAGAGTGGCTGAGTAAGAATAACGTGGAAAAAAGTTCTCATAAGTATTTTTCAGAAAAATTTTGTAGTTCCTTAATAATAACATCCTTTGTCCGGGGAAGATTCTTTGAGGTGGCGGCGATAATAAGAATGTCTTTACCAGCTAATCCAGAGACTCGATCATAAAAGTACTGGAAAACCACTCGCTTAAAGTAATTGCGCGCGGTTGCAAGCGGAAGTGCCGCCTTAGAAGCCACAACGCCAACCCTACCATACGGAAGGGCATTTACGAAAATCTTAGCAGTAAAAGAGGGACAACGATAAGTCACCTTAGACTGACTCTGCTTAACCTGAAGGGGTATACGATATCGTTTTGCGAGCATATGCAGGGGTGATAAAAAGAAAAACAGCACCGAAAAGGCGCTGTAGTTCTTATACGGTAAGACGTTTTCGCCCTTTCTGGCGGCGGCGCTTAATCGTGCGACGGCCCCAAATCGTGCTAGTTCGTGCGAGAAATCCATGAGTGCGAGCTCGCTTACGTTTTTTCGGTTGATATGTTTGGCTCATATGAGATATGCTTAAGCGATATCTTACTAGAAATTGAAGAAATATGCAAGTACTGCTTCGAAATTTGCATCTGGGCATCCACCAGGATATGTTATACACAGAAAGTGCACAGGTTGTTCGTTATTCATAATTTGACGGGCAAACTGCTTCCACTACAATAGAAATACTTAATCGCACAAAATATGGAACGCAAAGATGAGGTGGTATTGGTAAAAACTGGGGAGGCTTCGCGTTTAGTAGATGATATTGAAATGTTATGGAAGACGGCGCTGGGGGAGATTGAGATTCAGATTACCCGCCCAAACTTCGTTACTTGGTTTAAAAACAGCCAGCTTATTAAAAAAGAAGACAATACCGCTTTTATCTCACTCCCAAACAACTTTGCGAAGGAGTGGATTGAAAATAAATATCATAAAGTGGTTTTAGGCGCGCTTCGTGGCCTTGATGAGGGTATTAAAAAGGTAGAATTCCTTGTTCATAAAAACGGCGCCCCAGCAGTTCAAAAGGAGAGTGCGAAACGACAGGATGAGAGCGCCCAACCCTCATTCCCGGAGTTTAAAATCGATACTGAAACAAATCTCAACCCAAAATACTCCTTCAGCACCTTTATTGTTGGTAAATCGAATGAGCTCTGCTATGCAGCCGCTACCGCAGTTGTCGAAGATATCGGCAAGAAATATAACCCGCTCTTTATTTATGGTGGGGTAGGGCTAGGAAAAACCCACCTAATGCAAGCTGTTGGCAACGAGATCCGCAATAAACACCAAGGGCGAATACGCGTAAAGTATGTTTCTTCTGAAAAATTCACCAATGACGTTATTTGGGCTATTCGTAATAAGCGAATGGAGACAATCAAAGAAAAGTATCGCTTGGTAGACGTCTTAATTATTGATGATATTCAGTTTATTATCGGTAAAACTGCCACAGAAGAAGAGTTCTTCCACACATTTAACGCACTTTACGAACAAAACAAGCAGATTATTATTTCGTCGGATAAACCGCCGAAGTTTATGCCAAACCTTGAAGAGCGTCTTCGCTCGCGGTTTGAAGGAGGAATGACGGTTGATATTAGCTATCCAGACTATGAACTTCGTTGCGCTATTTTAAAGGCAAAACTCCAGGATCGCTCGGTACATCTCGCTGATGAGGTTATTAGCTTTATTGCTACGAAGATTCAAAAGAACTTCCGCGAGCTCGAAGGGGTATTAAACCGTATTTTGTTCTACCAAAAAACAAAATCGATCGAGATAACTCCAAAATTCGCCGAACAAATCATTAACGATATTATCCAGGAGCCAACACTCAATATCAGCCCGACTGATATTATTAAGGCGGTTGCTGAAGCTTTTGAGGTTTCTTCAAATGACTTAACTGGCCACTGCCGCAAAAAAGAGGTTGTAGAGCCTCGCCAAATCGCAATGTACCTCTTACGTGATGTCTTAAACCTCTCCTATCCAAGCATCGGCGAAAAGCTTGGAAAACGCGACCACACTACCGCTATTTATGCATATGAAAAGATTGCGAACGAGTTAAATAAAAATCAGCAATTAAATCAGAGAATTGTGATGATTAAAGAGTTGATAACTAAGAAATAACCTGTGAATATCTTTGAAAAGATTGTGGAGAAAAAAGAGGAGAAAAAAGAAAATATAAAACTCATCCACATGTTTCGAAATTTATCCCCAAGTTACCAGAAAAACCTGTTACGAAAAAACCTAGAGAAATAAAAGAAAAAATCGAGTAAACTATAACTTATACACATATCCACACCTCCTAATACTCTTACTAGTATTTAAAATATGAAATTAATAATACTGAAGCAAAACCTAAAAGATGCTCTTTCGGCTGTGGAGAGAGGAGTTATAGAGAATAACAATCTCCCGATTTTAAAAAACGTTTTAATAAAGGCTGATGCACGAGTAAGTCTCTCAACCACTAACCTTGAAATCGGTGTTCGTTGTACTACGGCCGGGAAAATTACTGAAAATGGTTCGATTACAGTTCCATTTCATCCCCTCTATAACATCGTTTCGGTGAGTGATAGTGAGCGAATCAGTCTAACTACCGAAAAAAACAATCTCATCGTTAAAACGGACAATTATGAGGCAAAGATACAGGGTATAGATGAGAATGAGTTCCCGATTATCCCAAAAGTTGAGAATGCGGAGCAGGGAATACTAATTGATGCTTCAGAATTAAAGCGCGCCCTAAGTGAGGTGGTTGGATCTGCGCAAACAAATGAGATTAAACCAGAGTTAAGTGGAGTGCTGTTTGATTTTCAAGTGACGATGCTGAAATTAGTCGCTACTGATAGCTTTAGGTTAGCCGAGAAGACGTTATTTAATACAAATTTCAAGACAACAATCGAAAAAGGGCTGCGCGCGATTATTCCACTTCGAACTATTCAAGAGGTTCTTCGTATCTTTTCAGACGATCAAAAACTTAAAATCGCTTTTGATACAAACCAAGTCTTATTTGAGAGTGAAAATATTAGCTTAATCTCTCGATTAATTGATGGGCAGTATCCAGACTATCAAGCGATTATCCCTAAAAACTCCGAAACAGAGATTATCGCTGAACGTATGAATCTTATTACCGCTCTTAAGCTGGTAAGTAACTTCTCTGGACGAACAAGTGATGTGAAGTTTAAAGCCACTACTGATGCAAAGGCACTCGAAGTATATTCAAATAATCAGTACTTAGGAGAAAATAACTACTTAATCCCAATTAAGAAGAAGGGTGAGGGGTTTGAAGCAGTATCATTTAACTGGCGATACCTCTTAGACGCCTTACGCCCAATTGAAGCTAAACAGATTATGATTGGGATAAACGGAGATTCTAAACCAGCGGTGATTAAGCCGCTCGATGACGAAACGCTTCTTTATATCGTAATGCCAGCAAAAAGCGCCTAACGGCGCTTTTTGGTTACTTATATACGATAATTTCTTGTTCAGTTTTTGTATTCGCAGTATCAAAGAATGAAAGGATTAAACTGTTTTGTTGATTTAAGTTATTTACCGTAAACGTGTTCTGATAGGAGTAGTTGTTTCCAAATGACCCAGTTCTTGATTCAAGGATTACTCCATTAAGGAGTACATCAATACGAGTAATAGGATTAATCGACGAGAGCGTCGCAGTAATCGATAGATTCGTGCTTACAAACGAACCATTAATCGGAGTATTAAAGGTGATTGAGGAGCTCGCCATCTGGCTCGTATTACTTAATACTGCGCCAAATGGAATTGGTTGGTTATAAGTAACTCCTTCAACAAATCCCGTAATGTGCGTTTTCGCCCACTCGATAACTGGCTTCTCCCAATTCTCAAATTGCGGATCTTGATCAGGAGCTGCTGGTATCGGCCCGTTTGGATTACGCTTATCAACATAATATAAAATCGAATGTACCTGCGGATACGAAGTTCCGCCAAGTTGATAAGTAGTAATGTGCTCGCCGCGAAGTACGGGCTTGGTTGGGGTGAGTGGTTCAGGTGGGGTAAATCGGTCTTGAGGTTGTCCAATAAGCGCGTCTGAAAGAAACGCATGTAAAATCGGAATAGCTGCCAAAATACTTCCACCACTACGAACCATCGGCTGATTATTACTGTTTCCCGCCCACACGCCAACGGCGAGGTTAGGTGTGTACCCAATAGACCACGCATCACGATAGTCGTTGGTCGTTCCGGTTTTAATGGCGACATCATAGCCCGGGAAGATTGTTTGATTGAGGCTTGCGTGGAAGAGGGGGCTACGCGCCTCAACGCTCGAAAGAATATTGTTAATCATGCGCGGATACTGCTCGTCAATCACGCGGCTAGAGATATCGCGATACTCTTCAAGAATTTGCCCTTTTCGATCTTCAACGCGAAGAACCATCGCTTGGTTATGCTTAACTCCTTCTTGCGAGAGAATAGAGTACGCACCGATTAAATCAATAAGCTTAACCTCACCACCTCCAAGCACGAGCGAAAGGCCGTAGCGTCCACGTTCAGTGAGCGTGCTAATACCAAACGACTTTACGAGCTTAAGAAAGTTGTCGACGCCGGCTAAATAAAGCGTTTTAACTGCCGGAATATTGCGCGATTGCGCAAGCGCATTACGCAGGGTAATTGGTCCTACGAAGTCGTCATCAAAGTTTCCCGGCTGATAGCTATTCTCGGGATTCTTCGTGGTATCAAATTCGGTCGGAACATCAAAAAGAATAGTGTCAGGAGTTAGTCCTTTTACAAGAGCCGCAAGGTACGCGAACGGCTTGATCGCCGATCCTGGCTGGCGCAATCCCTGTATGACAACGTTAAACTGACCGTCAATATCTTTATTAAAGTAATCACGGCTGCCAACGAGTGCGAGAATCTGCCCCGTCTTAGTATCCTGCGCAACCAATGCGGCGTTTTTTCCTTGGTAGAGCTCTTCATTGCGCTGCGCGCCAGCCTTAACCGCTTCCTCTGCTCGCTGTTGTAGATTCCAATCAAGAGTGGTGATAACTTTTAAGCCCGCGCTTCGCACAAAGTCTTCGCCATACTTCGCATTAAGATAGTCTTGAACCGCAATAACAAAGTGCGGCGCGAGAATGCCAGAGGTTTGTTGGGTAAAAGTAATTTTTGCTTTATTCGCGCTCTCATACTGTTCAGTGGTGATATATCCTAAGTCGCGCATCTTGCTTAAAACGAGCGTCTTTCGGTCCATGAGTTCTTTGACGTGACTTCCCCAAGGTGAGTAGTAGCTTGGAGATTGAGGAAGTGCGACGAGAACTGCGATTTCAGGAAGGGAGAGGTCAGCTGCGGGTTTTTTAAAATACGCCTGACTCGCCGACTCAATACCGTACGCAGTGCCTCCATAGGGAATCTGGTTTAAATATAACGAGAGGATCTCATCTTTCGTAAACTTCTGTTCGAGGCGAAAGGCGAGCACAAGCTCTTTGATTTTACGGGTAATGGTTTTTTCGCGGCTTAAAAACACATTTTTAGCGAGCTGCTGGGTGATAGTCGATCCTCCCTGTGTTCCCCAGCCGTAGCGAAGGTTTACAAAGACCGCGCGAAAAAGAGATTTGAGGTCAACCGCTGGGTGGTTATAGAATTCAGCATCTTCGATAGCGATAGTTGCCTGTTTGACCTGGGTTGGGATTTTTTCAAATGGTAAAACGGTTCGCTTTTCATCGCCATAGATCTCATAGAGCACCGTCGTGCCGGTTCGGTCGTAAATTTTTGTCGACTCGGTTACCTCATGATCAGCAAGGAGTTGCGGTGAAGGGAGCGTGTTGATTATTCCAAGTAAGAAAAAGAATCCAAAAACAAAAAGAACAATCGCCGTGAGAAGCGCGTAGCGCCAAAAATGAATACGCCGCGCACCCTGAATTAGTTTGCGCCAGCCGATACGAGCCTTTCGAAGGCTAGTTGAAACAAGTGTTGATTTCACGTACTAATACTAACGTTTTTATAGGTGTCGGCACAAGCAAAAACCCCCATGCGGGGGTTTTTGCTAGGAAATCCTACCTAAAAGGAGTTGCTTAGTAATCGGCCTTGCCGTCACCAAGATCATCCTCTTCGTCTTCGTCATCACCGAGGAACTCATCCTCATCATCTACATCGCCATCTTCGATGTCGTCATCGTCAGCAATGTCGTCATCTTCAGCTCGGTTGATAAGTAAGAGATCTAACTCGGATTGAACTTCAATCATAGTGTGTATGTGTAATGAATGACCTTTTATAAATGCAAAGTTTATCGTAAATCTTTACAATGCCAATAGAATAGGTAAGCACGCGACTGCTGTCAAGAAGACAACTGTGAATAGCTAGCGGGGGATGCGACTATGGCTATAGGCAGCAATCGCAATAGCGAGTGCGTCGCTCGCGTTATCATCCCCATCAAGTAAAGGGGTTTTGAGGATAATCTTAACCATTTTCTCTATCATTTGCTTATCCGCCCGCCCATCATTTGTGAGAGATACCTTTACGGTTCCTGGGCCAAGTTCACACACCGGAATCCCCTGGGTGAGTAAAAGTGAGGCGATTACGCCACGGGCTTGAGCGACTTCCAGCGCGGTCTTTTTATTTTTTGAAAAATAGAGTTTTTCCAGCCCGACGAGTTCCGGCTTTTCATCATCGAGAAGTTTAGTCACTAGCTCCGCCACCTCTTTTAGCTTTAATAGAGGATCTTTTGATTTGGTGGTAAGTACGCCACAGCGTACAAAGGAAAGCTCGCCCCGCTCTTCAGTGATAACGCCAAAACCGATGAGTGTGCTTCCCGGGTCGATACCTAAAATCTTCATAAATGAAAAATACTAAACCTGTTTAGTTTGGGCGTTTGTTACAACGCGCTGAACATCATCATGCTCTTCGATAGCTTCAGTGATCGCCATGAGTGCCTCTGCGCCTGCAGAAGAGATTGGTTGAGGAAATTTCGCCTGCCAACCTTTCTCCTTACTTTCCTGTTCAAACGCCCACAGTACGCTACCCGCATCAGCAATCTTCGCCCCACTCTCGGTAATAATCGTACGCACCTCCTGAATTGTCCGGTTACTGTTGTCGGTAATCGCTTCAATTAAGATAGCCACCTTTTCCGGGCCATACGCCTCAATCACAATCTCTTTTAGGTCTTTCTGCTCTTTCGCGCGTTTAAGTGCCCGCTCAATATTCTCGTTCGGAACGTTATTTTCCTTCGCTTTCTCAATCAACGAGCGCAGCCGTGGGTTTTGAGTTGGATCGGCCTGGTCTTTGGCCGCAATCGAAATCGCCGCTAAGATTTTGCTGAATGTAAGTGACTTCTTCTTATCAACAGCTCCTTTGCGGTTTTTAATTTGGCTCCATTTATTGTGTCCGGACATATGATGATTTTATATAAATGCTACGGCTTTTATTTATAAAATCATCACCCCGAGCAATCGCGAGGGGTAGCAACTTCATGCATAAAAGCTCTTACTGCCAGTCTATGCGCTTTAATCAGAACTTTCAATTCAAAATAAAAATGCCCCCACCAACGAGTTGGTGGGGGACAGGGAGCTAGCGTAGGTCGTCGTGACCGACGATCCACGCCTCAGAGTTGACTCCCGATGAGGCGACCGACACCGATCGCGTCGCCGCGCCGCTCGCACCAAGGACGACGATGGTCGCACTACTGCCCCATGCGTGGGCACTGTAGTCCGGCCCGTAGAACAGGACCGGAACCTCCTCGCCCGCCGGGAGCGCGAACTCCGGGTGGCCATCCGCGCGTACGCGCAACGTGTCACCGGTCGAGTTGACAACCCGGACGATCGTCCCCTCGGTACGGATAAGCGGGATGTTGGTCGCCAGGCTGACCCGGCTGCTGACAGCGGAACACCCGCTCGAGAGCAGCCCGAGGGCGAGAACGCAGAGCGCCTTGCTGGCGCGCTTCAGAGTCTTGGACGCCATGGCTCGCAGCGACGGTACGTACAAGAACCAGACGGTCATCGCGATGCAAGCCACCGCCCAGCCGATGAACAGTCCGCCGGCGATGAAGCCCTTCCACCAGGGAGATAGGTCGTGCATAAAAGGCTATTGCCTCCGGGGGTTAGAAGTTGAAGAACAAAAATAATATAGCACAGATTAATATAAATGTCAATATATAGCGCAATTACTTCAATCATCACAACAAAAGCCGTATACTTATAGCAATCCCGCCTTCTTCTCATAACTCGTAACTCATTTTTCATAATTCATCTCCAAAATGATTCCCAACAAAGATCCTAAACTCGATGAACAGCTCAAGAAGATTTGGCGCGCATCTGCCGAACGCTTAACCGAGCGAGAAGCTGCGAAAGAACGCGTGGGGTATCTTGATTTGACTAAGACCGCAGTTCAGATTGATGCGCTCAAGCTCATTTCTAAAGAACAGGCAGAACGAGCGCACGCTGTTATTTTTGAGCAAAAAAATAATCTGGTCGCCCTCGCGGCCATTAATCCAGAGAGTGATGAGGTGAAGCAGGTAAGCGCCGATCTCGCTAAGAAGGGAATGATTGTGAAAACATTTATCATTTCGCCCGCGAGCTTTGAGTACGCTCTGACGTTTTATCAATTCGTACCAAAACAAACCGAAAGTGTTTCCGCGCGTATGGATATCGAGCCGGAACGCGTGCTCGAACTCGAGAAGCAACTGACAAGTTTGATAAAAGTAGAAGAGGCGTTTGTTTCGCTTCTAACCAACAACCCAGCCCCGGGTGAAGTATTAAATATCGTACTCGCCGGCGCACTTACCAACCGCGCTTCAGATATTCACTTTGAGCCAGGCGAGCAAGGAGTTCGTCTCCGCTACCGTATTGATGGCGTACTCCGTGATGTGGTCGCCGCTTTTGGAAAAGAGACGTATCACTTGTTGCTTTCCCGTATTAAACTGCTCGCCAGTCTCCGTTTAAATATCACCAACGTCGCACAAGACGGACGTTTTACAGTTGGATTAGGTGGCGTACAAATCGAGTTACGTATTTCAGTTATTCCATCGGAGTTTGGCGAGACAATCGTTATGCGTATTTTAGATCCACGCGTTATTCAGTTAAAAATGGCCGACCTGGGTATGCGCCCAGATGATCTCGCGATTGTCGAAGATCAGCTTAAAGCGCCAAACGGAATGATTCTAAACACCGGTCCAACTGGTTCGGGTAAGACGACGACGCTGTACGCATTTTTGCGTAAGGTAGCGAGCCCAGAAATTAAAATCATCACTATTGAAGACCCGATCGAGTACCACCTGACTGGCATTGAGCAGACACAGGTTGATCTACGCAGCGGGTACACCTTTAGTAACGGTCTACAGGCGATGATGCGCCAAGACCCGGACGTGATTCTCGTTGGTGAGATCCGCGACAAAGACACAGCCGAAATCGCTATTCAAGCCGCACTCACCGGTCACCTTGTATTTTCAACGCTACACACCAACTCCGCCGCTGGCGTTATCCCGCGTTTACTCGACTTAGGCGCGCCACAGACCAGTATCGGCCCAGCACTTAATTTAATTATCGCGCAGCGTTTAATCCGCCGACTCTGTCAGACGTGCCGCAAACCAAAAGAGGCGACGCCAGAGTTGCTCGCTAAAATTCAGAAAATAGTTGAATCACTTCCGGCACGGGTTAATAAAAAACCGTACGAAGTACCTAAGCTTTTTGAGGCAAACGACCAAGGGTGTGATCAGTGTCATATGAGCGGCTACCGTGGTCGCCTCGGCATCTTTGAGTTATTGGAAGTAGGCGAAGAGCTTGAGGAGCTTATTAACCGTCACGCGACCGAAGGAGAGATTATGAAGTTCGCACTAAGCAAAGGGCTCGTAACCTTACAGCAAGCCGGTATCTTAAAAGCACTCGAGGGAGAGACGAGTTTTGCCGAGGTTGAAAACGTCACCGGACCAATTCTCGGTTTGCGCTAAAAAATAAAAAAACGCGAGCGACCTATAACCGCTTAGTTGTGGGCAAAATCAGTACCTGGGGAGATGACTGATTAGATTCTTCTTAAAAAATTTTAAAAAGAGGTGAGACAGCCGCCGAGGAGAAAACCAGCCGGAGCCAATTTATCCAAATGACTAAGCAACAGCCTATTTGCCCACAGCTAAAAGGTGATAAGGTACTACTCGCACTTTCGGATTAACAGTATAGCACAAAGAAACTCAAAAGTCAATAGGGGGTCTGTGTATGGGCTGTGGAGGGATTTAACCCGCATAAAATCTAGGTTTTTGCGCATTTTTACCCATAGCGTATACTAATAAGCATATGAGTGAGCTTGATAAAGAAAAAACAGCTGAACCAGTAGATGACAGGGCGATAGACCTGATTTTACGCCCGACAAATTGGGATGAGTATGTAGGACAGGAGAAGGTAAAGAAAAATTTACGTATTATTTTATCCGCAGCTAAACAGCGCGGCGAAGCTTCTGATCACTTATTATTTTTTGGACAAGCAGGACTAGGAAAAACGACGCTCGCGAGTCTAGTTGCATCCGAACTAGGAGCGAATTTAAAGATCACCTCTGGGCCGGCGCTCGAAAAAATGGCCGACCTCGCAGCGGTACTCACCAACCTCAACAAAGGGGATGTCCTCTTTATTGATGAGGTTCACCGCTTAAACCGACTAATCGAAGAGGTGCTCTATCCCGCAATGGAGATGCGTAAGCTTCACTTAATCGTTGGTAAAGGTCCGGCCGCCCGCACGCTTTCAATGGATCTCCCGCCATTCACGTTAATTGCCGCAACTACACGTCCAAATTTACTCTCTGCACCGCTCCGCTCCCGTTTTGGTGCCACGTTTAAGCTCGACTATTACGAAGTCCCGGATGTTGAGGCGATTTTAGGGCGCAGTGCGAAACTCCTAGGCTTAAAAGTAAATCAAGAAGGTCTCTCGATACTCGCTAAAGCTGCTCGCTTCACTCCGCGTATCGCCAATCGTTTGATGCGCCGTGCTCGCGACTACGCTCAAGTTCATGGGCGAGAGATTATTGATGCTGATGCAGCACAAAAAACACTTGAGTTGTTGGAAATTGATAACCTTGGGCTCGATCCGCACGACCGACGCATCCTCGAGGTCATTATTGATAAGTTTAATGGCGGACCAGTTGGTCTAGGAACGCTCGCTGCTGCTATTAACGAAGACAAAGGCGTAATTGAAGATGTATACGAGCCATATCTAATGAGCATCGGACTTTTGACGCGCACTCCATCTGGCCGAAAAGTTACCGAAACGGCGTATCAGCATCTCCGCAAAAAGCCGGCTAAGTAAAGAAGTGTATGGTTCTCATCGACTCATTTCTTCCCAATCCCGTCGGCAAAGATAGCGCAGGGGAGTATATTGTCATTAAAAATACAGACGACTCTTCAGTAAGCTTAACTGGCTGGCAGCTCAAAGACGCGTCTGGGAAGTCATTTAATCTCAATGGGTTTATCTTGTCCGCCGGGCAGTCGCTTAAATTTGAAAGTTCAGTAACAAAAATTAGTTTAGGTAATAGTGGCGAGACAGTTTCGCTTATCGACGCGTCAGGAAGCGTTATTGATACGTTGAGTTACGCGGGTACTGCCGCCGAAGGGTATATTGTTCGTCATATTACCGAGCTCACGCCCGAACTCAAAGCTCAAATGTTTGATGACCTCGCTTTTAAGAAATTACCCGAGCAGATTGGCGGG
Source organism: uncultured Candidatus Saccharibacteria bacterium (assembly GCA_964394435.1). GTDB lineage: Bacteria > Patescibacteriota > Minisyncoccia > UBA6257 > 1-14-0-10-44-23 > CAYMXN01. The sequence goes on along the minus strand of CAYMXN010000002.1, from coordinate 119,076 downwards.
GGAGTCAGCTCGCAGGTCTATATATTTGGACTATGTGTCGCCATAGCTCTAGCAACTATCGCCACTATCGTGTATAACAAGATACATGAAAACGACCAATCCAAAGATAATCCATTTAGCTAATAAGCTTGCTACAAAAAAGTTTGCGCAATCAATCGCTGAAAAAGTATCGAGCTCAACCAAAAAATCAAAACAGGGCACGGTCATCGGTTTGGTGGGTGAGTTGGGTGCGGGTAAGACTTCGTTTACACAAAGTTTTCTCAAGGCGCTCGGTGCACGCGGACGCATTACGAGTCCAACGTTTGTACTCGTAAAGCCGTACGCACTTTCCGCCAATAGTCATCACACCGCATACCACATCGATACGTATCGTATTGATAGTGATAAGGAGTTGTTAGCACTTGGGCTTAAAGATATGTTCAGCGAGCCGCACAATATCGTCATCATCGAGTGGGCGGATAAGTTTAAAAAGCTGCTTCCCAAAAACACCATCTGGATCGAGCTCGCCCACGGAGTAAAAGACGGAGTTCGCAGTGCGAAGGTGAAGGGGATTTAATCCAAGATCGCCGCATCTCTCATGGAGGTGGGGCGATTTTGTTAGAAATTAATAAATACGGACAAATAGGGTATGATAGCTAATAACACAATTAACCTCTAACGGGATGAAGAAGCTCCTCTTAATTGACTCACACGCACTCATCTACCGGATGTATCACGCGATGGCGCCACTCACTAGTCCGGAAAATGAGCCGGTCGGCGCGGTATACGGCCTCGCCGGACTCTTACTGAAGATTTATCACGATATTAATCCTGACTATATTATCGCGTGTTTTGATCGCAAAGAGCGGACATTTCGTAAAGAGAAATACGAAGAGTATAAGGCACATCGCCAGCCGATGCCAGACGACCTCGTGAGTCAGCTCGCGAAAATCCGCGAAGTCTTTGACGCGTTTCATATCAAACAGTTTGATTTGCCGGGTTTTGAGGCTGACGACTTGATCGGCACGCTCGCTGAAAAACTCAAGCGCCAACCAGGTACGCAGGTGGTGATTCTTTCCGGAGACCGCGATCTGCTTCAGCTTGTCGATGATGACCACGTGGTAGTTCGCTTGATGCGTAATGGCGGTAATGAGACGGTTGAGTATAACGAGGCGCACGTGAAAGAGGAGTACGGCCTCGCACCAGCACAACTCATTGAGCTCAAGGGATTAATTGGTGATACCTCGGATAATATTCCAGGCGTAGAAGGGGTGGGTCCAAAAACCGCCACACCACTGATTCAGGAGTTTAAAACCATCGAGGAGATTTATGACAATCTCGTAATTGTTAATCCGAAAATTGCAAAAAAGTTCGAGGGCAAAAAAGAAATCGCCCTGATGAGCCGCGACCTCGCAACGATTCATCGCAACGCGCCCATTTTTATCGACTCAATTGAAGACGCGAAAGTGCTTCCGTTTGATAAAGTTGCGCTGAAGGCGTTTTTTGAAAAATACGCGTTTAGCAGTCTGATTCGTCAGCTGGAGGAGCTGTAATGAATAACGAAGTAAGAGTTATGAATTATGACTGAGATTTTCTCGTCGCTCATAACTCGTAATTCATACGTCATAACTCATTTTCCTGTGTTATCCTAAATATAAGTATATGAAGCGTGGATTTACTCAATACGCAAAAATGCCAGAGATGAGGGTCGTTTGGATTTTCGCCGTTTTATTTTTAGCAATGGCGATCATCGACTTTTTCTATCTCCCACCAATCTGGGGGCTCATCGGACTCGTTGTCTTAATCGGCGCTGGAGTTCTGTTATTTGCCGGTTCGCTTAGCACCGCACGTAGCAATTTCGAGCTGAAAAACGAGCACCAGATGCTCGACACAGTTATTACCGGTCTTGAAGATGCAGTTATCGTGCATGACAACGAGTTTACGGTACATATTTTTAATAAAGCCGCGTCAACGTTGTTCCGCATTCCACAAGAGGAGATGGTGGGAAAAAAGTTCGCACTCGAATCCGCAAATCAAAACCCGCAACACAAGTTGCTTTCCCAGGTGCTATTTCCATCGCTCGCTCCAGTGATTATTAAGCGCAGCGACCCGGGCGCGTATCCGCAAATTGTCGACATTGTGTTTGAGCAACCGTTTATGCAACTACGTGTGGCGACGATGCCGATGACTGATAAAAATGGGCAGCAGACGGGTGTGATTAAAGTAATTCACGACCGCACGCGCGAGATGAATCTCCTCAAAGCAAAGAGCGAGTTTGTTACCATTACGAGCCACCAACTTCGTACGCCCCTAACCGCAGTAAACTGGGCGTTTCAAGAGCTTCAGCAAGTTGGTATTTCAGATCAGGATCGTATCGAGCTCACGCAAACCGGCGCGATGGCTGCCCAGAAATTATCCCGTATCGTCAACGACTTTTTAGATGTGGCAAAAATCGAAGAGGGGAGGTTTGGCTATAACTATCAAAATGCTGACCTCGTCGACTTCACGCGCAAGGTGGTTGAGGAGGCGGCTCCAATCGCCAAGCAGTATAAAGTAAACGTATATTTCGAAAAACCGGCCACGCCGATTATGGTTCTACTCGACCAGGCTAAGATGGGAATTGTATTTTCCAACCTGATTGATAACGCGATTAAGTACAATGTGGAAAACGGCCAAGTCGTAGTCAGCATTCACCAAATTGTCAGCAAGCCGTTTGTCGAAGTGGTAATCAAAGATACTGGCGTTGGCATCACGCCCGAAGAGATTAAAAAGTTATTTACGAAGTTCTTCCGTACCGAAGCGGCGATTAAGCTCGACGCAACCGGCTCCGGCCTTGGCTTATACTTGGTTAAAAACATTATTCAGCAGCACGGCGGCGAGATTTGGGCGCAATCAGTAGTAGGGCGTGGCACCGAGTTTCACTTTACGATTCCGACCGACCCATCGTTAGTCCCTCAAAAAGAAGTCGGCGTGTACGAGGCGGAGTAGTTTATGAAGTCATATAAAAAAATTTTTACATGGGTAGCGATAGATGTATTTGCAGTCAGCTTATTAACTTATTTTATAATCCCTCAGTTGCCAAGTGAGGTTATCAGAGATTTAGGAGAAGCTGCAAAAGCAATTTTAGCTACGATTGGTATTTTAGGTGTAATACCAATATTAGTATCGCTGATTGATCTGCATGAAGAAAGAAAAAGAAATGCTAACGAGTCTGTCTTGGGCGTCTTGAATTTTTTTAGGGAAGAGATTATTCCTCTGAATCAAAAAGTATTTGACAGCGTAAAAGATGAAAATGTAAAAATGATAAACTTAGGGTCACTCAGCGGAGGAACTACCTTCTCATTAAAAGACATAACATCTCTTTCCGATAAAGAAATTGAGACATTTGGCAAAAAATTCAAAGAATATAATGAAGATATTTTTAAAAACATGAAATTGCAAAGGATAATTATTGATATGTTGAATATGCTTGAAGAATTATCCGCAAAAATACTTTTACCCGAGAATTCAGAACATGAAGCATATAAAGCAATTCATTATCCATTCATTGAAGTGGTAGAGACAAACGCCATTATGCTTTATGTGTTAAAAAACTTCTATCAAAGAAATTTTCCTCATGTCGTACGGCTCTATCAAGTGTGGAAGCCTTTAGCCCCAAGGGCTCTTATGACCGAAGAAGATAGAATCAATCTCAACAAGGAGGAAATCGACAAGCTTCTTGGGAGGACCCCAAAGAAATAGCACTTTTCATACCCGAACTTCCTGAAGTAGAAACCGTGGTCAGAGATTTCCTGACTATATCTTCGTATCTCCAGGGGTGCAGGTAAATGACTTTCAGATTTTGCCTGACGAGGTTTCAGATCACGCCCCGCTTCTCCTCTCATTCGAATAAAAAAGCCCCGAACCAGCTGTCTGGTCGGGGGCGTGACTTCCTACGCTGCACTCTTCGATTTGTCGAAGGGGATCTCTTCCGGCGGGCTCTCCGGAATCTTCTCATCATTTTCTTCGGCGAGGTGGCTAGTCCGCTCGTCATAGCGGAACGCCTTGCGAATCTGCGTTCCGTCGGGCAGGCAGATCCATAGAGTCGCGTTCACAATCGGGTCATATCCGATCGCGAACCACTCCTCGATTTCGATCTTGCCGCGCACCTGGATGTGCCCGTTGTAGGAGATCGAGGCAGTACACAGGTAGTCATCGAAGCGCCAATCATTTTGGCGCATGTGCCACTCATCAACCTCCTCCTCTGTTGCATTGTCCGCGAGAGGCTCTCTGTATTCGGGAGGGGCTTCGGCTCGACTGGCGACATGATAGAACTCCCATTCATCAACCTCTCGGAACCGCTCTTTGAGGGCGGCCTCGATAATCTTCGGAAGCGCGCGGAGGAGTAGTGCGAGTTTTTTGCCGATCCGGATCTTCTTCACGGGGAACTCCTTTCCTGTCTCTTGGAGGTAGGATTGCGCACCAGCGCCAATGGGCAAAGGTGCTAGGTTACGAGCAAATATATTATACATTCTATTCTATATAATGTCAATATCTTCGCTTGCTTTGTATTTATTCCCAAAAGCTTTAAGCTGACAGCTAAAGGTCTCTTCTTTGTTATTCATAGTTCGTAATTCATACGTCATAACTCATCCCCCCCTTATGCCCGAACTTCCCGAAGTAGAAACTGTGGTAAGAGATTTGCGCGACCGACTCACCGGGCGCGTTATTGTCGGTGTTTGGTTTGACTGGCCGAAGATGATTAAAGATCCACTCAACCAATCTCGGCTGCATATATCAGAGTCCGCAGTCACAAAGTTTCAAAAAGATATCATTGGTGAAAAAATAATCGGCGCCCGTCGCAAAGGGAAAAATATCCTCATCGACCTTACGCGCGACAAACTTCTACTTGTACATCAAAAAATGACCGGCCACTTTTTAATTGGGAAGTGGGAGATTGTAGGCGGTAGGGCGGTCGCACTCGAACCAAGAGAGATAATCGAAGACTCATATAACGGCTACGTGCATCTGATTTTGTATTTAGATAACGGGCAGATGCTCGGACTTTCTGATGTGCGCAAGTTTGCAAAGGTGCTGCTCGGGCCATGCGAACAAATCGAATCACTCCCCGAGCTCGCCGAACTCGGGCCAGACGCGCTCGACCCAAAGCTTACCGAGGAGATTTTCGCAGATATCATCACGCACGAACACCGACCAATTAAGCAGGTGCTGATGGACCCATATGTACTGGCCGGTATCGGCAACATCTACTCCGACGATATCCTCTGGCGCGCCCACGTCCATCCAAGCCGCCCGGCGAATAAACTCAAGACCGACGAACTGTCCGCTATCTATGAAGCGATGCGCGCAGTTCTATCAAAGGCTGTTGAGTTGCGTGGTACCTCGACTTCCGACTTTCGTGACCCTAGTGGCAAAGAGGGTGGGTATACGGGACATCGACTTGTTTATCAAAGAGAAGATGAACCTTGTCAACGTTGCGCAACTCCTATCAAAAGGATTACAGTAGGAGGGAGATCGGCGCATTTCTGCCCGAAATGCCAAACCCACAATGGCAAAAAAAGTTAACCACAAGACAAAATATATTTTTGTAGCAGGAGGCGTAATGAGTGGCGTCGGTAAAGGTATTGCCGCATCGTCCATCGCCAAGATATTGCAGTCCCGTGGATTTAACGTCAGCGCAATGAAGATTGACCCGTATGTAAACGTAGATGCGGGCACGATGAACCCAGTTGAGCACGGAGAGGTCTTTGTACTCAAGGACGGAATGGAAACTGACCAAGACCTGGGCAACTACGAGCGCTTTTTAAACAGAGATTTGAGTTCCGCCAACTATATGACTACCGGCAGTATTTATCTGTCGGTTATTAGCAAAGAGCGCAATCTTGAGTACAAAGGGAAGTGTGTGTCAGTAGTGCCGGAAATCCCGATGGCAGTGTTGGACAAGATTCATTTTGCCGCCAAAAAAGATAAGGCGGACTTTGTGGTTATCGAAATCGGAGGCACGGTCGGGGAGTATCAGAACATTTTATTCCTCGAAGCGTATCGTATTCTAAAAGTTCGCCAACCGGAAGACGCGTTATTTGTATTAGTAAGTCACTTGCCTTGGATGAAGGATGGCGAGCTTAAGAGTAAACCAACGCAGTACGCAGTCCGCTCAGTAAACTCCGCCGGTATCCAACCGGATATCATTATCGCTCGCGCCGCAGTGGCGATCGATAAGATGCGCAAAGAGAAAATCGCCTTTAACTGCAGCGTCCGCGAGCAAGATGTCATCGCCGCTCCGGATGTGAACAGTATTTACGAAGTGCCAATCAATTTTGAAAAAGACGGCCTCGGTAATTTAATCTTAGAGAAGTTTAAGATGCGTCCGCGTAAGCCAGACCTAAGAGAGTGGGCGGGTTTTGTGCAACAGATTCGCAAAGCCACGCAGACCGTTAAGATCGGTATTGTGGGAAAGTACTTTACCTCCGGAGGATTTGTGCTCGCCGATTCATATATTTCAGTAATCGAAGCAGTTCGCCAAGCCGCCTATGACCAGGGGAGGAAGCCGGAAATCGCTTGGTTAGATGCCGAAACATTTGAAAAAGATAAAGAAAAGCTTAAAGAGCTCGATCAGTATCAGGGTATTATCGTTCCTGGTGGATTTGGGAGTCGTGGCATTGAAGGAAAGATTAATGTTATCGAGTACTGCCGCACGAAAAAGATTCCATACTTCGGCCTTTGTTATGGTATGCAGCTCGCCGTTGTTGAGTTCGCCCGTCATGTCGCCGGTATGGGCGGAGCCAGTACGACCGAGGTTGATCCGAAAACCGGCTACCCGGTTATCGATATCCTCCCCGAGCAACGCGAAAATATTATTAATAAGCGTTATGGCGCGACGATGCGCCTCGGTAACTATCCGGCGCTCCTCAAGTCAGATACTATCGCGATGGAAGCGTATGGAGCAAAGCGTATTATCGAGCGCCACCGCCACCGCTACGAAGTAAACCCGAAATTTATCGACCGCCTTGAGAAAAAAGGATTAATCTTCTCCGGTGTATCGCCGGACCGTCGGCTTATGGAGATCGCCGAGCTTCCACGTGAAGTGCACCCGTTTTTTGTCGGTACGCAGTCGCACCCGGAACTCCTCGGCCGCCCACTACACCCACATCCATTGTTTAGGGAGTTTATTAAAGCTGCTGTAAAGAAAAAGAGTATTTATGCCGCGCCCGCAGCGATGGAGGCTAAAAAGATTACTACTAAAGGTAGCCACTAGAAATTAATTTTATGGTAGAAAATCCAACAAAGTTTCCCGATATTCCAAAAGAAAAAGAGACCGCGGAGTGGGGCATTCGATATGAGCGAGTAATAACGACAGAGTTAATTGATGAAAACGGCCATTTAAATTATCTTGGGTTTATTAAGATTTTTGAAGAGGCTCAAAAATCATCTCAAGAAGAGCGTGGTATTAGCAGGGATTATTTACTGAAGGAGTTTGGAATTCGTCTTTTTGCGAAAAAACTCAACATTGAATATGTTGACGAAATGAAGATTGGTGAGCGGGCGATTGTTCTTACTAAGGTGATGCCACCAAGAGCAAAAAGTGCAACTTATCATCAAGCGATGTTCAAGGAGGATGGCACGCTTGTAGCTACTATAGATTTTGTAGTCGTTTCTGTCGGAGAAGATGGGAAATCTAAGATTCTGCCTGACGAGGTTCGGAGTGCGTTAACAACATTATAGTTTGATGATTCTTTATCTTTACGGGCCCGACAGTTATCGGCGCTCTCAAAAACTCGCCGAAATTGTCGCCCAGTATCTAAAAAAATATCCTGACGCGGTTCCGCAATCGTTCTCCCTTGAGAGTGATGGTGATTTTAGTCGGCTCAAAGAGTTCGCTACCGCCCGTTCGCTCTTTGCGAAAGCCAAGCTCGGCATTTTAACCGCGGCTGATGAGGGGAAGAAAGAGCTCAAGGATTTACTCAAAGGCTTAATCGAAGACAAAGAGACGACGCTTATCGTTGTTGCTGAAAAAAAGCTACCTAAAGATTTCGACTTCTTACTAAAAGAGGGGGTAAAGAGCTCGGAGTTTGAACCGCTCGAAGGCGCGAAACTACTTTCATTTATTAAAAGCGAAATTAAAGAAAAGAGTTGGACAGTTTCTGATGATGTTATTCGTCGAGTCGTTAATGCGGAAGGTGATGACTTATGGCTCATAATGACCGAGCTCGAGCGGCTCGCGTACGGAGGGGAGAGCGAGGGGACGGTAGCCGCGCCAGACTTTTTCCCGCTCATTATGAGTCTCAAGGGGAGTGCGCCGATCCAGAAAAAGCTCAACTCGCTGTATTTTGCCCTAGAGAAAAACGAGCCAGCCGCAGTATTTAACGTGCTCGCGAGCCAGCTCGACCCGGCGGGCAAGGTGCGCTTTGCCGACTACGATATCGCGATTAAAAGTGGCAAACTCGACTACGCCGAAGCACTCACAGACTTTGTTCTCTCTTCAGTAAACTAAAACACCCCGATGGGGTGTTTTAGTTTAGTTCTATTTAGTTACGAGCTTCTTTACTAATCGGCTCTTGAGGCGCGCAGCCTTGTTGAGCTTGATAATACCAGTCTTAGCTGACTTATCGATACGAGCGTAGAGCTGGCTAACAAACTTTTCAGCCTCTTTCTTGTCAGTAGCGACAAGTTTCTTAAAGGCCTTAATAACAGCCTTGAGTTCGTTCTGGCGTTTAATGTTTGCTTTGCGGTGCGTTTTGGTCTGGCGCAGCGCCTTTTTAGCTGAAGATGTAATCGGCATATATGGCAACGAGTATAGATGAAATAGCGATATTTGGCAAGAGCATATACGCTTTCCATTGACGATACGCCCGGACTTCTGAATAATGAAGATATGTGGCTCATGCGGTAGGCGCAGAGAGCCAGCAGGAGGTGTAGATGTCGCAGGCGATTGGTCGGGTCCAGAGGTTGGCCCTGCATCTGGCGTGCGGTGGGCACGCACCCACCCCGAAGACGGCGTTCCGTCGTCCAAGGTTGCACCAGCAGAACAGGAGGCACTTCCACTCGTCGATGGTTCGCCAGTGGCTCAGCACATGGAGGTGGAGCCAGCAGTTGGCGATCAGACGGCGGGTTTGGACGCGCGCAGCAGGCTAGCCTTCGGGCATTGGTTCTTGGCCGTATGTTTCTCGGAGAAACATACGGCTTCTTTATTTGTTTTAACCGGAGCAGTATGATGGTGGTATATGGTTTATTCAGTCAAAGGAGAGTTGTTAGTAAAAAAAGAAGGTTTTGCGGTTGTTTCAGTCGGCGGGTTGGGGCTAAAAATATACGCCCCGCTGCCAGTAATGGCGAGCTTGCCGGATGTTGGTATGGAGGTTGAGCTATTTTGTCATCTTCACGTCCGCGAAGACGCGCTCGACTTATTTGGATTTTCAACCGAGGCAGAACTTAAGTTATTCGAATCGCTCATCTCGGTAAACGGCGTTGGTCCAAAAACAGCAATTAATATTATGGGCGTGGCAAAAGGCGACCAACTTATTGCTGCGATCAATGAAGGCAAAACCGATTTGCTTGTACGTGCTTCAGGTATCGGCAAAAAAACTGCCGAGCGTGTCGTGCTCGACTTAAAGGGTAAGCTCTCATTTGTAGATAATACACAGACGCTTGGCTTGATGGAGTCAGATCTCGATCTCGAGGAGACGCTCGTAAGCCTTGGGTATAGTAAGGCGCAAGCAAAAGCAGCTATCGCTAAGATAGATCCGTCAGTAAAAGGGTTTAACGAGCGACTCAAGGCAGCGCTGCGCACCACAAAGAAATAGCTATGAGTCCAATTTCATTTGCGAAAAATAGATATCATCACTTTCTCGCTTGGTTTGGGAATTTGTATTACCGCAACCCCTCTAAAGAGTTAACCGTTATTGGTATCACGGGAACAAAAGGGAAGTCGACTACCGCAGAACTCTTACACGCCGTCTTAACTGCGGCTGGATATAAAGTCGCCGTACTTTCTTCAGTACACGTAAAAATAGCAGGGAAGACTGAAAAAAATCGCACAGGCAACACAATGCCGGGGCGCATGTATATTCAAAAGTTTTTACGCCAAGCCGCCGACGCAGGATGTACGTATGCGATTATCGAGGTGACGAGCCAGGGAGTAGTTCAGCATCGACATAGGTTTATTCAGTTTGATGTAGCTGCGATGACCTGTCTGCACCCCGAGCATATCGAGAGCCATGGGTCATTCGAAAATTATCGAGAGGCAAAAACAAGTTTCTTTAAATATGTCGATGAAAAATCGCCAAAGCTAGAAAAAACTTTTTTCATCAACACAGATAGTCCGCACGGGCCATTTTTTGAAGATGCGGTCAGTCGTGGAAAAGTAATTTGGTATGGACGCAAAGATGTTGAGCGTCTTACGCAGGATAAGCAAATTAAGTTAAGCTCATGGTTGTTGAGCGATTTTAACCTAGAAAATGCGGCGCTCGTAAGTGCTATCGCTCAGAATATTGGCGTTGCGCAGGAGGTTATCGATAGGGTGTTTCGCGAATTTAAGGGTGTACCAGGGCGGCTCGAGTTTATCTCCCATCCAAATAAACCACTTGTTGTTATTGATTATGCACACACGCCAGAATCATTGCGCGCAGTATATGTATTTTTAAAAACAAAAGGAGAGCGACTGATTGGAGTTATTGGCTCAGCAGGTGGGGGAAGGGACAAGTGGAAGCGCCCACAGATGGCCGCTATCGCCGAAGAGTTTTGTGATGAAGTAGTGCTGACTAGCGATGACCCATATGACGAAGATCCGCGCACGATTATCGAGGAGATGAAAAAGGGTATGCAACATCCAGAAAAAGCTCATGTAGTATCTGACCGGAAAGAGGCGATTCATAAAGCAATCCAACTTGCTAAGGTAAGTGATGTGGTTGCGATCACGGGCATGGGGAGTCAGGAGTGGTTCTACGGTCCGAAGGGTAAAAAAATAGCTTGGAGTGAGCGCGCAATCGCCGAAGAGGCGCTGTTCTCGTACCATCATTCATAATTCGTACGTATTATTTCGTTTAATATCCTAGTTCTAACGGGGTTATGAGGCATTGACAAATAGCACAAAAAGTGCTATAATTTATCTTAGATATTTAATAAGACTACTTGCACGTTTTGCCACAGCAAAAAAGGGCTCTAAGGCCTTTTTCTGCTGTGGCAAAACGCCTACGCCTCTCAACTGGCGGGCAGCCAGAAACCTCCGCCTTTCAGGCGAGAAGGAGTTTCCGTGAACTATCCTGACATCCCTGACATCGCCTTCGTCAGCGCGTGGAAGACTCTGACGACCGTCTACAAAGACGCCGGTGAGATTCGCTTGGCGCTCCAGGGGGCCGGGATGAGACTAGGAGACTGGGCGGCCGAAATCCTCGGGAAGGTGCCTCTGCCCACGACGGCAGAGACGGTGGAGTTCATTCGCCTTAGGGTGAATGAGCTCGGATTCACTGAGGTGGTGGAACTGCGCGAGATCCTGAAGCGCGGACAAGAGCGGGGCTTGAAGCCCTGCTTGCCAAGTGACGGCGTCGCGATTCGCCTCGGCTGCTTCGACCAGCCGATGAACGAGGTCCTTTGGTTGGCGATGGAGCCGATCAAGGACTCGAACGGCCACTGGCGCGTGATCTGCGTCGATCGCCGCGTATATGGGCGATGGCTCGGCGCGGACTACGCCGATCTCGGCGGTACCCTCTGGTCTCCCAAGCACGAGTTGGTCTTCCGTAAGTAGCTCCCTCGGGTTCTGGTTATCGTGGTCCCTAAGACCTTGATCACCTGAACCCCTTTGCCCCCGTGCGATGCTATGCGTCGCGCGGGGCTTTTTAATTTGCGCTATAATTGAATTAATAGATTTTTCGAGTCTTAGTATCTTTTCATAATTCATAACTCATAATTCATACTTCATCTCCAATGAAACTTACGTTCCACGGCGGAGCTGGTCAGGTCACGGGCGCGAACTACTTACTAGAAGTAAAAGATTCTTCGCGACCAGACGGAGTACGGAAAATTTTAATTGATTGTGGGTTGCATCAAGGAACTGATTTTTGTGAACAGCATAACTACGAACCGTTTGCTTATAATCCCAAAGAAGTAACCGAAGTATTTGTAACACACGCGCACATCGACCACACCGGGCGACTCGCAAAATTAATTCGCGATGGGTTTAATGGCATCGTGTACTCAACCGCACCAACGCGTGATTTTGCCGAGCTGCTTCTGCTTGATTCAGAGCACATTCTTGCGGATGAAGCACGGAAACACGGCAAGGAGGTGATTTACGATGCGACTAACGTTGCAACGCTAATGCGCCACTGGGAGCCGGTAGAGTATCACCGTCCACTAACATTGGGAAACGGAGCAGTTAAAATCACCGCTTTTAGTGCCGGACACATTTTAGGATCGGCGAGTTATTTAATAGAAGCAGAAGGGAAGTCGATTATTTTTTCTGGCGACCTCGGCAACTCGCCCGCGCCGCTTATCGGCCCAACCGAAGCACCAACATTTGCTGATTATTGCTTGATCGAGTCTGCTTATGGCGATCGTATCCATGAAAGCATCCCAGAGCGCCAACGCAAATTAGAAACAGTTATTTTAGATTCAGTGAAGGCGGGCGGCACCTTGATGATTCCAGCATTCGCCCTCGAACGTACCCAGGTGCTCCTTCTCGAGATCAAAGATATGCTCGAGAAACATAAGATACCGCGTGTGCCAGTTTTTGTAGATAGCCCACTCGCAATTAAACTCACCGCAGTGTATTCGCAGTATCGCCATTTACTTAAAAAAGAAATCGCGCATCGGTTTGAGAGCAAAGAAACTATCTTTGATTTTCCGGGATTACGTATGACACCAACTGTCGAAGACAGTAAATCGATTAACTTAGCGCCAAATCCAAAAATTGTTATTGCGGGAAGTGGTATGAGTCACGGGGGGAGAATTTTGTATCACGAACAACTCTACTTATCCGACCCGAAGAGCGCACTCCTTATTTTTGGCTATCAAGCTGAAGGTTCACTTGGACGCAGGCTGCTCAATGGCGCGAGCGAGGTGAATATCTTTGGAAAACCGGTGCAGGTACGGGCAAAAATCAAAGCGATTGGTGCGTACTCGGCTCACGCCGACCAAAATCAACTGCTCGCCTGGATAGCACCACTTAAAGATAAGGCGAAAAAGGTATTTGTAGTGCAAGGGGAGCAATCAGCGGCTGCTGTATTAGCTAAAAAGATAACCGAGCGGATTAATGTTCCCGCCATAGTGCCAACCGAGGGGATGAGCGTTGAGCTGTAAAAACAACACTGTAGCGCGTGTGATATAATATCTGTATCGTATGCCAATCAGAAAAAAATCTTCTGAAATCGCTCCAAAAAATCATCTGCGTTTAAATCCGCGGCATCATTTAAAGTACAAAATTTGTGTTTCGGGTGCAGCAGAAACCGGACATTGCTCTATTGATGCGGCACAAAAAGCCGAAGAAGTAGGACGAGAAATCGCCAGGCAGGGCATGGTGCTGGTAACCGGTGCGACTATCGGCATCCCGTATTGGGCTGCCAAGGGCGCAAAAGAAGCTGGCGGTATTGTCATTGGCCTTTCTCCAGCGGCTAGCGAAATAGCGCACGTCAAAACGTATCATCTCCCAACCGACTATCACGATTTGATTATTTACACAGGATTTGAGTATTCGGGGCGCAACTTATTACTTATCCGCTCTTCAGACGCAGTTATTACTATTTGCGGACGCACTGGCACGCTGAACGAGTTTACGATCGCCTTCGAAGATCAGAAGCCGAGTGGGGTGCTCGAGGGGACTGGTGGAGCTGCCGACATGATTAAAGAAATCCTGATTAAAGGAAAGCGTGGATTTGGCAAAACCGTTTTTTCTACCGATCCAAAGGAGTTGATTAAAAAAGTAGTGGCGCTAATTAAAGACAATGAGCGCATTATTCACTCTCCGGGAGCTTTTAGAAACAATCATCACGTAAGCGGATAATCTATGGCAACTAAAAAGAAGGCGGTAAAAAAGAAGGCTGCGCCAAAGAAAAAGGCGGTGAAGAAAGTCGCTAAGGTTAGTAAGCCTCAAAAATCGATCGGGGTTATTACTCATTTCTATGGAAAGATTAAAGTCGGTATTTTTAAATTCAATAAGCCGGTAAAGGTTGGTGCGGAGATAAAAATTCGCGGCGCGCACACTGACTTCACGCAAAAAATTACCTCAATGCAGCTTGATCACGAGCCAGTTATGATGGCGAAGAAGGGGAAGCAAATCGGTATAAAAGTCGCTAAGAAAGTTCACGAAGGAGATCAGGTGTTCCCAGTTTAATATATGTTTGATTTATTTTTTGTACCAAACGCGCAAGTACTCGGACAGCTCGCTTTGGCATTATTGCTTGGCATGATTATCGGCCTTGAGCGGAGTATCGCGCATAAAACCGCGGGTATGAGAACGTTTGCGCTCGTCTCGATGGGAGCAGCGCTCTTTACGATTGTTTCAGAGATTATGTATCACCAGTTTAATACTGCGGGATTTGATCCATCACGCATCGCGAGTCAGATTGTTGTTGGTATCGGATTTTTAGCGGGAGGAATCATCATTTTCAATCACGAAAAGATTCAAGGGTTAACAACCAGTGCTGGCCTCTGGGTTTCGGGAGGCGTTGGTATGGCGGTCGGCTTTGGGCTCTATTCAGTAGCAATCTACGCAACAATATTAACCTTGGTCGTCCTTTCTGGGTTGTGGCTCATCGAGGAGCGCGTCGTTGATGGTTTGGACGGCCGCAAAGCCAAGCGCAATGCCCGGGAAGACTAGCATACTCGCTCCGATTGGTATCTTAGCCGGCGGTATTATTGGTGCTGGCATGTTTTCATTGCCATTTGTATTTGTCTCATCGGGGGCACTTATCGGTTTGATCTATCTGCTACTTGCAGCGGGAGCGTACACGGTTATTCATCTGATGTATGCAGACATCATCCTGCGTACGCCCGGACGTCACCGGTTTGCCGGCTATGTCGCCAGATACTTAGGCGCCGGTCCGTTTTGGCTTTCGGTGCTTATGGTAGTTATCGAGATGATTCTTGTGCTGACAATCTATTTATTACTCTCGCAAGGATTTAGCACCCTCATTATTGGAGCAGTTTCTCCATTAACCGCAATCGCCATTTTTTGGATACTTGGGTCAATTGCCATCTTTTTTAATATCAAACGTCTCGCACTTTCTGAAGGGCTAGTCACGCTCGCGATGATTGGAATTATCGCCGTACTGTTCGGATTTAGTCTTGTGTATGGTGGGGGTGTAAAAAATATTCCGCTCATCGGACAATGGGGCAGCTTCTTGCTTCCGCTCCCCGCGATCCTGTTCGCGCTGTCTGGCCGAGTCGCCATTCCGTCAGTAATCGATTGGTTTAAATCCGAACAACAAGTTCATCCAAAAGCAATCAAGAAAGCGATTGTTGTCGGAACGGTGCTTCCGGCGCTCGTTTACGCCCTATTTGTGTATGGCGTGATGACTCTTTCCGGGCAGGTGAGTGCTGATGGAGTTTCGGGTTTATTGGGTGTGTTGCCCGGCCAACTCCTATTACTTATCGGTATTCTTGGTTGGCTCTCACTCTGGAGCTCCTATATCCTTGTCGGTCTAGATATCGAGCGAACCTTAGCCGAAGACTTACGGGTACCAACGTTTCTCCGCCTTGTCTTAGTAGTGTTTGCGCCGCTCTTGCTGTACCTGCTTGGCATTCAAAACTTTTTAGCACTTATTAGTATCGTGGGTGGAGTATTTCTCTCGCTCGAAGGTATTTTTGTGATGGCGATTTGGCGTAGGATAAATAAACAGAACGGGAAAGGGGGAGTGTTAATTCCAAAAACCGCCACTCCATTCTTAACCGCATTCCTTCTTATCATTTTCTTTGGGGCGCTAGTTGCGCTCGCATTCTAGGCGATGAAAAAAATCTTTTGGGTGCTTAGCCTAATCACAATTGCGCTTAACCCGCGCCTTTTTCTCGGATCATTTGCTTCTCTGCCGATCGAGTATTCAGCGATCTTTTTGTACGCTTCTGATATAGCGATTATCGGCTTCTTACTCTCCTCATTGTTAAGTGGGCATATCTCTTTTCGTCTCGGTCTACTAAATCGCATATTGATGCTTGGCGGTGCCGCTGCCGTTATGGGATCAGTTATTGTTGCTCCAAATAAAATAATCGCTCTTATGGCGACACTCCGACTCGTGTTGGCCATCGCATATATATTATTTGGTGTACGGTATATCAAAAAAGAGGGCATACTACGCCTTACACTAATAATAGTTCTCGCGATGAGCGTAATTGAAGCGGGGATAGGTATTCTCCAGTATCTCTATCAGCACGATCTCGGCTTGAGAGTATTAGGTGAGTCGCATCTTAGTACACAAATTGCGGGAGTCGCCAAGCTAGATGTTGCGGGGTTTAAGTTTCTGCGTGCATATGGAACATTTTTGCATCCAAATGTCTTAGCAGTTTTCCTCGCTCTCGGATTGGTAGCTGCGAGCTACTTCTACTTACGCGCAGATAAAAAGTTGTATTTATTTAATTGGCGGCAGTCGATTGGTAAAAACTTTGATGCATTTATTACGAGCAAATATTTCTACATTCGCCTGGTGCTTATTCTAGCTATGAGCTTTCTTGTCTTCGGCTTAGCGCTGACATTTTCCCGCTCTGGCTGGCTTGCGGCGAGCATCGGTATTGGTATATTTGCTGCCCGATCAATAGGTCGGGGTGTGCGGCCAGTGCTGCGCCTAGCTGCTGGATTAGCGTGTATGATAGTTGCCGTTAGTATCGTGCTCCACCCATTTCTCCTAAATAGAATAAACACGCAAAACTATACTACCTCGCTAAACGAGCGGGTAATGTATAACGGTATTGGGTTGGCAGTTGCGATAAATAATCCGCTTACGGGGGTCGGCATTGGCAATTATGTGATTTCGCAGTCTACGCAGGCATTTAGATTTTTGGGGCTTACGCAGCCATGGCAGTGGCAGCCAGCGCACAATCTATTGATTGCTATCGCCGCTGAAACAGGATTAATCGGTTTATTGAGTTTTCTTGGCCTTTTAGCTATCGTGGTGATACGTTTGTTGCGTCAGCAAACCGAAAAGTCAGCACTCGCACTTAGTTTAATAGCAGTATTGCTAACGAGTGCGATGTTTGATCACTTCTTCTTGACGCTCGAGCAGGGAAGGCTTATCTTCTCGCTCGTACTCATTCTCGCTTTCGCATAGAGAGTAGATAAGCTCGCGTCGTTTAATGGATAGGACGCAGGATTCCGAATCCTGCAATTGTGGTTCGATTCCACACGCGAGCACAAAAACAGAAATAATCCGCATTACGGAGAGCTTTTATTTTTCCACAGAAAATATCTCGACGAGTGGATATTTTATCATGCTATAATCGATAGCTCGTATGTCTATAGAGCATTTTAACAACGAAAATAATTTCGAAAAAAAGAAAGTGGTCATTACCGGAGGTACGGAGGGGATTGGGCGGGCGATTGCGCTCGAACTTTCATCACAGAACCAAGAGGTAGTTATTTGCGCAAGAACAAAAGAGCGGCTTGAATCTATTGTTAAAGAAAATGCGAACATCTCCGCTTATGAAGTTGATCTTGCGAATCACGGCGATGCGCATGACTTTGTGCAAGATGCGATTACTGAAATGGAAGGATTAGATTTGTTAATTCTCAACGCCGCCATTCCTGGGGTGCCGCGTCAGGGAGAGACAGAAGCACAAGCTGAAGAGCGTCGTCGGGCCATTATTAAGGTAAACGAGGTGGCGCAGGTGGCTTTAACGCATTCTGCTGCGGCAGAGCTCAAGAAAAATAACGGGGTGGTGGTATTTATGACCTCCGGTCTCGCCCGAAGGGCTTTGCCTGGAGCAGAAGAGTATGGGAAGAGTAAGAAGCGAGTTGAGGAGTTTCTCGATGAGTTTATGAAGCGCCCGGAAAACAAAGGCATTCACTATTTTAGCGTGAGTCCGGGGGCGGTTGATACGCGTATGCACGAAGAAATCGCGCAATTTGGACCACCCGCACTCGCTTCAATGTCTAAGGTGGGAAAAGCAGCCGGACGGTTAAGTAACCCAGCTATTATCGGGAAAATTATCGCCAAAATGTCAGTGGGAAGGAAAAAGTTCAATTCTAAAACAAAAAAATACGATCTACCGATTCAAGACGGTGAGATTGTTGAGATAACTAAGGAAAATCTTGATTTTGAGACAGTAAAATAAAAAGCCCGCCCAGTCGCTTGCGCAAAAGGGCGGGTTAGAAGGGAATCTCACCCTCGGGGTCAAAGTTCAACCCGGGTGAGTTTGTGGTTTCTTCGGTGCTAGTAGACTCTCGATCAGCGAAGTCGCCCTCGGGTGGCTTCGGCCGAGTGTTCACATAGAGCTCCGGGTGAGCCCAAAGCTCAAACGTAACTCCGCTGTGCTGCGGGCCACCTACTGCTTCGCGCTCTGGTACGTAGAACACCTGAAGTTCGCCAACGCGCTCTCTAAGGCCGTCTAACGCTCGACTTTCCCACTTGCTCATCTCTCGGTAATAACGCAAGTCGCCGTTAAAGACCCTCGGGAGGAGCTTAGGGAAGATGTCTTCACGAAGACGCTTGCCGAGTGTCGATCTAAGTCCAAAGATGAGATGGCGAGGATAGCTGCTCTTGGTTAGGAACTCTACCGCGTTAGCAAACGGCTTGAGCTGCTCGAGCGGTCGCACGTGCGCACCTCTGGTATCAGAGAGCATCATGCTTAACCGTTTGGCGATGCTCGTCCGCCAGTCCTGTCGTTGAGTGTTTAGTCGAGCTTCGGCTGCATAGAAGTCAGCCAGAAGAAGCTCGTCGAGCGGACTCACATGGACGCGGATGCCACGTTTCCACTCCTTAACTGAGACAGATTCAGCAGTTCGGCGTCCTCTGCGTAGATAGTAGAGACGCTGCTGGGGGAGTGCGAAGGTTCGATTTTTCCACGGAGCGACGCAGAGGTCGGCCCAATCCTGAAGGGCTGCGAAAATCGCTGGAGCTACGCGTAGGTGCTGCTCGTCCGTTAAGAAGAACTTTTTTGTACGCTTCGGAATCACCAGTGGCCGCTTACCCGTTTTCATTCGACTCGTTCCCGAGCCGATAGCGTACGCCTGACGGTAAGGACGAGTCCGGTGGAGTCCAATCTCGCAAAGAATCGCTCGCTGGTAGTCGTAATCCCAGGCGCGCCCAGGACCAATAACCACGAGAAGATGTATCTGCGGAGTCGCATTCCAGTGCGTAGTCACGCTTCCGTCAGGGAGGAGTTCGATGACAATCTGCGCCATCGATGCGATGCGGGAGGTGACTTGCTGCACCTTCAGCTCGCTTACGCGAGAGATCTTTTTCGGCATAGAGGTGCCACCTCCTTTCTGTAGGGTGTTGAAGAACTACCTTTAACCTAGCAGGCGTATATCACCAGTCAAGCAAGGGCTGTCTTAAAGCGGAGGGAGGTATTTGCTATACTAGCTGTATGATTTCATATTTTGACTTTAAGAGTCAGCGGGGTAGTTCAGGGGGAGAGGGCGGTGGTGGAGCCGGGGCGTTTCTCGGCCTGCTTGTTATCGCCGGCTTATTAATTTTTGGCGCTTGGTACCTCAACTCCGGACTCGCTCCAATCGGCAGCTCTACGAGCAAGAGCTCGAAGACTAATAAATCAGAAGCGACATTGATCGCCGAAGGAAAAAAGTATGCTATTCAGATGACCGCGCAGGGATTTGCGCCTAAAGACCTTGTCATCAAGCGATACGACACGCTTACTTTTACTAATACCGACACCCGTCAGCACTGGCCGATTTCAGATACCTGCCCGGCACTCGACTCACATCGAGCACTTAATCAGCGCGAGGCGTATGGAATTGTTTTTGATAAGGCACAGTCCTGTACGTTTTACGATAAAACCTTTCCGGCGTTTAAGGGAACGATCAAGATCGTTAACTAGTTAGACTATTTCTTTTTCGCGCAGAACGTTTTAAGCTACGAGCAATAAGCTCTATGCGTTTTATTGGCGACTTTCATATTCACTCCAAATACTCGCGGGCAGTGAGTAAGCAGATGACGATTCCGATGCTCGACCGTTGGGCTGATGACAAAGGAATCTTAGTAATGGGAACGGGGGATTTTACGCATCCACTTTGGATAAAGCATCTTAAGGAGACGCTTGAGCCAGCAGAGCCGGGCCTTTTTCGTGTCAAAAAGAGGTATCAAGAAAAAACAATCAAGGGTACGTTTGGACAGACTCGATTTGTGCTAACCGTTGAGATTTCCAGTATCTACAGAAAGGATGGACAGACTCGGCGAGTGCATAATATTATCCTCGCGCCAGATATTAAGACGATCGAAACGATTAACGCCGCGCTTCTTAAGGCAGGGGCGAAGTTGAGTTCGGATGGCCGGCCAATTGTGGGGCTTGATGCGCGCGAAGTCGCCAAAATCGCTTTTGTAAGTAATCCCGAGGCGGTAGTGATCCCGGCGCACATTTGGACTCCGTGGTTCGCACTTTTTGGATCAATGTCCGGATTTAATACGATAGAAGAGTGTTTTGGTGAGTATAGTAATCAAATTTTTGCGATGGAGACCGGGCTCTCATCTGATCCTGCGATGAACTGGAGACTTTCGATGCTCGACCGCATCGCGCTCATCTCAAACTCTGACAGTCACAGTCTTGAGCGTATTGGTAGAGAGGCGAATATATTTGATACCGAACTCTCTTACGCTGGTATTATAAACGCGCTTAAAAAGAACGATCCAAAATCATTTGTCGCGACCATCGAGTATTATCCCGAAGAGGGAAAGTATCATTATGATGGTCATCGCGCCTGTGGTATCAGCTGGACGCCAGACGAAACTAAAAAACATCGCGGCATTTGTAGTGCGTGCGGTAAGCCAGTGGTGGTGGGGGTGATGAACCGCGTCGATCGGCTCGCGGA
The DNA here is from genome assembly GCA_964394435.1 of uncultured Candidatus Saccharibacteria bacterium. Taxonomy (GTDB): domain Bacteria; phylum Patescibacteriota; class Minisyncoccia; order UBA6257; family 1-14-0-10-44-23; genus CAYMXN01. The sequence continues at coordinate 98,138 of CAYMXN010000002.1, read as the reverse complement.
CAGAGACGAGATTAGACCGGTACAAAAACCATTTGAGCAGGTCATCGCCAATCATCATCAAAACCGCGTTCCGTATATCAATCTTGTTACGCTCGATAGTATTATCGGCGAAGCGTTTGACGTAGGTGTGAAATCTAAATCAGTTTGGCGCGAGTATGAAAAGCTGATTAAGGCGTTTACAACCGAAATCGATATTCTGATGAAGGTACCACTCAAAGACTTCGCGGCCGTAGCTACTCCGGGAGTAGTCGAGGGGCTCAAGCGCATGCGCCTAGGTCAGTTGAGTATCACCCCGGGCTATGACGGTGAGTACGGTGTAGTAAAAATCTTTAGCCCAAAAGAGAAAAAGGCGATCGCCAATAGGAAAGAGTAGTGATTTTGACAAAAAGTAGTCGACTTCTTATTCTAGGGAAAGACGCATAAGGAGGACTGCGATGAAGCTGTTCATCTCCGCTGGGTTGAGTGAGTTCGTTCTGGGGGTTGGCGCTAGCATTCTCGTAGCGAGGATGCTCTGGTTCCTTTTGAAAAATCCCAGGCTCGCCAGGCGAATGAAGGGGTTCTTGGTTGGCAAGATTCTGTTGTTTGGTCTGATCGCGGCCGCTTCGTTTAAGACAGGTATCATGCTGGACAGTAGGGAGCACGCCCTAAGGTTTCGTGATATCGCTCTTTTGGTCATGGTTGTCGCCTCGCTCATTCCACTCTGGATGTTAACTACTAAGGTCTTGAAAGACCTGCGTAGTGGGTTGGCGTAGTCTATCGCCGGCATCAATACGATGCCGGCTTATTTTATAAGAAAAGGCTGGTATATGTAGCATACGTTTAAGAATAAAGATGCTAAAATAAATAGGTGAGCTTCTCTCTTATTTATCTCATCCAGCGCTTTTTCTATCGCATCTATATTTTCATCTCGAGTTGGTATCTCGGGAGTTTTATGACGATCGCACGAAAGTGCATTGACGCCCTTGAAAGTCTCGACCGCTACTGGGCGGTAAAGATTAACTTGAGATATATCTTCCGTCCGCTCTACCAGGACAGCGGATTTATCGCTCGCATCCTAGGGTTTATATTCCGTACGATTCGTATCTGCTTAGCGCTTATCATATATAGCGCCGTTATTATCGCGAGCGTCGTATTGTACGTAGTCTGGGCGCTTATTCCAATCTATATTATCTTGCACGCGATTAATCAGGGTGCTTACCCATTTCCCGTATGGCTAAAGAAATAGAAATCTATTATCAAGATCCAAGGTTAAAAATGACCGCGGTCGGGCGCTTTTTTGTCCGGCTTATCTCGTACTTTTCATATGGATTTCTGCTCGCCGGAGCGGTTGTAGGTATTATCTCTGATGTCGCCTGGCTTCAGTCGTTTGGCGCTCTCGTCATGTTGTTTATTATTGAACGCCTCTATCATCTTGGCAAACCAGAGCGCCCACTTTCTCGATTGTCAGCAGCTCATGCGAACGCGCGAATGTATCTCGACCCAGCTGCGTATGCAGCGATTGAGGGCGCGTACGACCAGGTTGCGGTCGCAGGAGGAGATATCGAACTTCGCTTGCTCTCCGAGTTATTAAAGCGTCGCGAGATTAAGAAGGCGATGCTTCGTATGGATGTAGGGAGTGCCGATTTAATAGCTAAAATCGACGGATACCTACAAGAGTCAGGTAAGCAGCGGGTAGCTAAGGATGCGCTCGCCGAACAACTTGAAAAGATCGTCCTCTCGGCTTTGATAAAGGCGCGAGGAAGTTTTTCGGCAAGCATCGAGCCAAAAGATATTCTTTCCGCATTGAGCGAGGTTGGGGGTGTTCGCATTAAACGACTGTTCGCGCTATTTGATATTAATACCGGCGACTTAGATGCCGCATTATTATTTAGCAAAAAAACGCCATTTACGCTTACCGGATTTTTAGGCAAACCGCTCCATCAACGGCATCGAGTTATGAATCGTGCGTGGACCGCCCGACCAACGCCAATATTAGATGAGTACTCGACAGATATTACCGACTTAGTGCGAGCGGGTGAGGCGGGGTTTTTAATCGGACACGAGCAGGAGTATGAGCGTCTCGTGAGCGTGCTCTCTCGTCCAGGCAATCCAAACGCACTCCTTATCGGCGAGCCAGGTGCGGGTAAGGAGAGTCTGATTACACACCTCGCATTTCAAATCATCAAAGACCGCGTTCCATCGCCGCTGTTTGATAAGCGCTTAGTGATGCTAGATATCGGGAGCTTGGTCGCAGGCGCCCACGAAGGAGATGTCCAAGAGAGGTTAAATGCAGTACTCGAAGAGATTGTCGCCGCGGGTAATATTATTCTGTATGTTCCGGATATGCATAATCTCGTTAAGACTTCCGGTGAGATGCGAATGTCGGCAGCAGACATTTTCTTGCCAGCTATTCGCTCAAGTTTATTTTCCGTAGTTGGCACGACGCTGCCGCGCGAGTATAAGCAATTTATCGAGCCTAATTCGAGTTTTAAGGGCGCATTTGAAGAAGTGCGGGTGCAAGAGGTGAGTGAGGCACAAGCAACGCAGTACCTGGTTTACCAGGGTATGCTCCTCGAGCAGAAAACCAAAGTAGTAATTACCTTTAGCGCGATCAAAGAAGCGGTACGTTTAAGCCACAAATACTTCCGCGATAAACTGCTCCCTGGCTCGGCCGAAGACTTGCTTAAAGAAACACTCGCTGACGCGATGCAGAAAGGGAAGAGTCTTATCAAGGGTGATGACGTAGTTGCGGTAGCCGAACAAAAGATTAATATCCCACTTCACACAGTCGGTGCGGGCGAGGCGAAGCAACTCTTAAAACTCGAAGAGACCATTCATAAATCATTTATTGATCAAGACGAGGCGGTTAAGGCGGTCAGTAGTGCATTACGAGAGTATCGGAGCGGTCTTTCGCGCAAGGGCGGGCCAATCGCCACATTTTTATTCGTCGGACCAACTGGTGTCGGTAAAACCGAGTTAAGTAAGATAATCGCTAAAATCCAATTCGGCTCAAAAGACCTAATGACACGTTTTGATATGTCACAGTATCAAACAAAGGAGAGTATCGTCAGTTTCATCGGTTCATCTGATGGTTCGGTTTCCGGTGCGCTTGCCGACGCGGTACTCGAGCGACCATACTCACTCATCTTGCTGGATGAGTTTGAAAAAGCGCATCCCGACATTCTTAATTTATTCTTGGCGATTTTCGATGACGGCAAGATGAACGATAGTGTTGGCCGTGCCGTAGATTTTACCAATACGATTATTATCGCAACCAGCAATGCTCACTCGGGATTGATTAAAGAAGAAATTGAAAAGGGCACCTCGATCAGCACCATTTCCGATCTATTAAAGAAACGCCTCGTCGAATACTTCAAGCCGGAGCTCCTCAATCGCTTTTCCGATATTATCGTCTTCAAGAGCTTGAGTCGGGCTGACACGATAGAAATCGCCAAGCTTAACCTGGAAGAGGTGATTAGTGCGATGCAGCAAGCGCAAGCAGTAGACCTCTCATTTGACGCCACCGCGGTACAAAAAATCGCCGAGTTGGGCTACGACCCGGTTTTTGGTGCTCGCCCGCTGCGCAAGGTCATTTCAGAGCAAATCCGGGGTGTTTTAGCCGAGCAGGTACTTAAAGGCGAGATTCCTCGGGGCTGTACACTGACAGTTTCGCACAACGGACACAGCTTTGTTTTTGAGCAGTCTGAAAAATAGAAAAAACGGCAGAGGTGTGGTAAACTGGCGGTAATGGAATTGAATAAGGAGAAAGAAAATCAGCCTTTAGACACAAAGGCTACTCGTATTATTTCCGCGGGTATTATCGTATTTCGCCGCACCAAAGAGGGTATAAAGTTCTTAATCCTCTACCACGGGCGCGATTACTGGAACTTCCCAAAGGGTAAGCTCGAACAGGCCGAGCGCAGCTGGCAAGCGGCTTTCCGTGAAGTACGCGAGGAGACAGGACTCAAGTCGACCGAGCTTAAACTCGTCGGCAATTTTAAAGCATTTGAGAAGTTTTTCTACCGCCGCGGTAACGACCGTATCTTTAAAGTAGTTATCTTATATCTTGCCGAAACCAAGCAGCCAAACATCACAGTCTCGGACGAGCACGAAGGGTATGGCTGGTTCAAGTTTTCAGAAGCGAAAAAGATTATGGGTAGATATAAAGACAGTGTAAAGATTTTGGAAAAAGCCTATAACTTCCTCCAAAAGGGCAAGGTGCCGGCAGCAGCAAATAAGCAGGTAGTCGAGCCACCTAAAGAAGTAAAATAATAAAACCGCCTTTCGGCGGTTTTATGTTTGGCTACTTAACCAAGGAGACGATTTTCGTGAATACTTCTGGCTGGTGCTCGGCGAGATCGGCGAGCGTCTTGCGATCAAGCTTGACGTTGGCTTTCTTGAGCGCACCGATGAACTTGCTGTAGGTCGTTCCGTTTTCGCGGAGTGCGGCGTTCATCTTTACAGTCCAGAGTGAGCGGAAGTCTCGTTTACGCTTCTTGCGACCCATAAACTGGTGAGTCCAGGCGTGGAGTAAGGCTTCTTTGGCTGCCGCCTCTTTGCTCTTACGGCCCCACTTAAAGCCCTTGGTGTATTTCAGGGTCTTTTTTCGCTTGCGGGTATTGAGTGTTCCTCGTTTTACGCGTGTCATAAATGTAGGTAGTGATTATCCAATACGGTGCATTTGCTGCATGAAAATACGGCGGTCAGATGAGTGAACGGCGAGACTGTGTTTCTGTCCACGCTTTTGACCCTTGCTCTTGCGAACACGGAAGTGGTCAACACCCATTTTACGGCGCATGATCTTGCCGGTTTTGGTTATTCTAATTCGTTTTGCAACTGTTTTTCTCATAAAAAAAGTCCAGAGGACCTAATAAAAAGATAAACCGATAATAGCAGACGGCTGGAGATTTAGCAAGGGGAGGGCTACTTTTTAGCCAAAAGCGTGCTAATACCGCTCATTCCGTTCGAAGGTCCGCCGATAATCGTGTGATTTGGCGTAATCATCAATAAGAACTCATCGACTTTCTTGCGGGCGAAATCGCGATTGCCTTTTTCGCGTCCACGAAGCTGGAGTAGAACTTCCACATTGTTTCCTTCGCTCAAAAACTCATTTACACGGTTAGCCTTCATAATGAGGTCGTTTTTCGCCTCACGGATACTGATTTGCACCTGCTTATTGCCACCAGTGTTTTTCTGCGCCGCTTTTTGCTTCTTGAGCTTTTTCTCCTGCTGATAGCGGAACTTGTCAAAGCTGATAATCTTACAAACCGGCGGCTTTGCTTCAGCTGAAATCTCAATCAAGTCGAGTCCCCGCTCTTTCGCAACCTTCAAAGCTTCAGCGATCGCTAAAACGCCAACGTTTTCGTCGTTCTCATCGATAACGCGCACCTCTGGTGCGGTAATCTGATTATTGATGCGGTTTGGTAACATGCGAAGATTTTAGCACAAATCCTAGCTAAATCAACGGGTCTGCTAGCTGAATTTATACGCCAGGCACCAATTATAGAGTTCAATCCCTTTAAGGCTCGGAAAATACTTTTCGCTAATTAAATTGCAATACTGTTCAACTTCTTCAATTTTAGCTTCGCTACCCTTAAATAAAGCTCGCTGTTCTTCCGCAAAAGCATATAGACAATCTCGGTAGGCGATCCCATTTGGCTCATAGAAAGGACAGCGTTCGTCTAAATTTTTTGAAACAAACGTACTAAATTGAGAATCTCCAACTTCATCAACAGCAGATAAATATCCTGCGAGATCAATTATCTTGACGCTAGTCAGATTGATATTTTCAGGCTCCATTTCAAGCGATGTCTTTTCTGATGTCCAGCCTTGAATTGGTTCCGGCAGTAGCTGGTTGAGTGTTGCGTAGACGCAACTGAAAATTGCCAAGGGGATTATGGTCAATTTAAAAAGCTTAGCGAAAGCAGGAGACATTAGAATTTTATTTTACTTTCGCATTCTTGGAAGTCTTTATAGCTATTAGTATCATTAATACATCTTTTAAATTGCTCTCTTATTTCTGGCGTTATCCTAGACTGAAATTCCTCATACTCTTTATCGTGCTTGTTGTCGAAGTACGCAGCAACACCTAAAGCCAGGAGATAGATCGTGATCCAAAAAAATTCTTTTTTAGTCATTCGGGATGTTGTATTTTTATTTTTCTCCCCCCTATAATAGGCAAAAAGGGGAAACACTGATGAATCCTTCCTTTTTGGTGTCTTCAGGAGCAGTCTTTTGGAATCAGTTCATGAGGGAGCGTGAGCGATTATCGTCTATTCTGTCGAGGACAGTCTTTTAACTTGGGTTAAATTCAAGGCATTCTATTTCGTGATATTCGGGGATTCCCGAAATAGTTTTTCTTTCCAGTATGCTTTTATCCAACTTAACCTCATTGCCCCATGCCTTACCTTGCCATCCCATTAAGTAATATTCTCCCATATTCAATCTATTTATGTGCCATATATACCCGTCCAGTCCCTGTACGCACTTGCCGGGGGAAAATTTACCCGCTTGAGAACTAATTGCGAGCATAAGGTAAATTAACAAGCAGCCTATCAAACTTATCTTAAACCAATTTTGTTTGAGCCAATTAGCCATTTTCTTTGCCAAGAATTACATAGAGGAGTCCGAAATAGTATAGGAATTGAATAAATAGGCTCAATAAATAGATACGCAAAATTATAACCCCTGCCCCCAGTACATAGAGATTTAATTTGTAGGATGGGCTAAATATGACGATTTGATCTGGATCGCTCAAGTTTTTGATGCCACATTTTACAGATGGGTGAATTATACATAAATTACTCGGATTTCGATCAATGTAGGTGTTCAAGGCCTCAGTTAAATCAACTCCTTGATTTTTGTACATCTTTTCAACATTTGGAGCTTTCTCTTGGAGTTGTCGAATAAAATCAGGGATGTTTTCTCTAAGATTCGCGTTGCAGTATGATGCGTTAGCCAAAAAATCTCCTCCACTAAAATTAAATTTGCCATTTCCAGAGACTAATTCATTGCCAAAGCTAGCGGTATATAGGTCAGAAAAAGTATTGCGTTGAAGGCATGCAACCGTCCAACTTTTAGCTAAAAACGGTTTAATAGCATTACCAGATCCAGAGTATTCTTTAGTGAACTGCGCTAGAGATACATAGTTTGTATTTCGTGGCGTATGCGAGCTGTCTTCTATCAAATCAATCGCTAGAAGATATGCATAGAAGCAGAGAAAGACTGCGAAAGCAACCACGAGTAAGCGGTGCCACCATTTAGACTGGAGATCTTTATAGCGTTTACGAAAGGGGAATAATATTCCTTTAATGCTCATTTATAAATTATGCCCCTCCTTTTAAAAATAGTCCAAAAAACGCCCTAGGGCGTTTTTTGTGTCTTCTGGTGGAGACGGGGATATTGAAATCCCGTCCGATGCGTTCATATGTATCACTCTACAAGCTTAGGTCTCAAAACGTGAGATCTTCCGAACACCTGGATTTTCGTAATCGCCGCGCGTGTTCAACTAAGCGATTCTTATTCCCAATATAACACCGGGATCTACCTATGGGATGTCGATAGGCCGATGGCTTACGCTAGGCGTAGGCTAAAGCAAAATTGCTCTCGCGAGTAAAGTTGGCAGTTTAGTAAGTTTGAATCAGATTTACGAGTTAATTCTGCTCGGCTTGCATGATACACACAAGACGCGCCGTCAAAGCCTGGCGTCCCCATGTGTTATCTCAGAGTCCTCTGGATTTCTCGTGAGGTCTCTCGCTTCTTTATAACGGCTCGCTTGTCTGATTTCTTACGCTTGCGCCCAACCGCTATCTTCAGCTTGATGAGATTACCATTATTATAAACCGAAATAGGCAGTATTGTCAATGTGCGTTGGTCGAGATAATCAGCGATTTTTGCGATTTCATTTTTCTTTAAAAGCAAAAAGCGTGGACGTGTCGGCACATAACCCTCCGAGGCGTTATTGGGCTGATACGCAGGGATATCGGCGTTTAAGAGTGCGAGTTTTCCTTTCTCAAAGCGAATAATCGAGCCGGTGAGATTTACTCTACCGCTTTGAATAGATTTGACCTCGCCGCCGAGTAGGGCGATACCCGCCTCAAACGTGTCGATAATCTCATAGTCAAATTTAGCTGTTCGGTTTTCCGCAAATATCTCCATTTTCTTGAGCATAGTTCAATTATACTCATTAATAGCATAAATTGCCTAAAGCAGCATTTTTTGGCATAATAAATGAATGCGCCCACGGCAACGGCGCACGAAAGGAGGCTCATGAGCCTGATTCTGGCGCCGGTTCGGCTCGCCTGTAAGCTCTTCTGCCGGATGGCCGACAGTCGCTTCGGCAAGGGATTGCTCGAGACGAGCTGCAAGCATCCGCACTGACGGATTCATTCGGCGACCTTTTCCTGCCCGCAGGAAGAGGTCGCCGATTTTCATTTTAGGATAGTTGCGTATAATTGAAGCAATGACCCAACAAGCCGTAAAAGACTTTATTAAGAACACACTCAAGCTCTCCTTTGAGCCCGCTCTTGATGTACCAAAAGCAAAGGAGTTCGGCCACTACGCGACTAACGTTGCGATGCGTTTGGCAAAGGAACTCAAAAGTAATCCGCTTGATATCGCAACTAAGTTTGCACAGCAGCTTAAGCTCGCCGACAAAAAGGGAATGTTTAGCAGTATTGAGGCTGTCGCTCCGGGCTTTATTAATTTCACCTTGAGCCAGGGATATCTTGCGACTCAACTCGAGCGCATTTTTAAAAAGGGGTTCGCATTTACAAATATCGGCGATGGGCAAAAGGTGATTATCGAGTACGCGTCGCTCAATATCGCCAAGCCGGCGCACGTCGGACACCTTCGCTCAATGATCATCGGCGAGGCGCTTTCAAATATGTATCAGGCGTCAGGGTATAAGGTGATTCGCTGGAACTGGATTGGCGACTGGGGCACGCAGTTTGGAAAACTGATTTCCGCGTACAAGATGTGGGGAGACCGCGCCTCGGTTGAGCGCGACCCGATCGAAACACTGCTCGCACTTTATGTGCGCTTCCACGACGAGATTAAGCATCGTCCGGATTTGGAAAATGTGGGCCAAGAAGAGTTTCGTAAGCTCGAGCAGGGGGACAAAGAGAATCGCAAGCTCTGGCAGTGGTTTAAGGATGAGTCGATGGTCGCATTTAATAAATTGTTTACGCGCCTCGGTATTCACTTTGACGTTGATTTAGGCGAAGGATTTTTCGAACGTGATTTGCCGGCAGTATTAGCGTTACTCAAGAAAACTATCGCCAAGCCTGGCGAGGGGAGTTCGATTATTGTTCCACTTGATCAGTTCGGTTTGCCACCGGCGCTTGTACAAAAGTCTGACGGGGCGAGTCTGTATATAACCCGCGATATCGCGACCGCACTTTATCGTGAGAAAAAGTACAAACCAGCCAAGATTTTACACGTAGTAGCCAACGACCAAGCACTCCACTTTAGCCAGTTATTTGCGATTGATAAGCTCCTGGGTATAAAAACCGAGTCCGAGCATATTAAGTACGGAATGGTGCTTGGCGAAGACGGGAAAAAGTTTTCAACTCGTGAGGGCAGGGCGATTCGTCTTGAAGAGTTGATGGATAAAATCGTTGAGCTCGCCATTGAAAGGGTAAAAATAAAAAACAGCAATTTGTCCGCAGAGCGCCAGAAAGAAATCGCCGAAATTGTCGGTATTGGTGCGCTTAAGTACAACGACCTCAAAGAAAACAGGCAGTCCGACATTATCTTCAACTGGGAGCAGATGCTCGATTTCGCCGGTGATAGCGCCCCATACCTCCAGTACACGTACGCCAGGCTGATGAGCATCTTAGAAAAAGCCGGCAAGATTAAAAAGGCTGACTTGAGTTTACTCACCGAACCAGTTGAGCAGGAGTTGTCTAAAAAGATTCTCGACCTGCCGGATGTAGTCGCGCTGTGTGTAGAAACAAACTTCACCAGCCACCTAGCAAAGTATGTGTTTGATCTCGCTAAATTAACGAGCCAGTTCTACGAACAGGTGAGGGTGTTAAACGACGAAAACGAGTTACGCAAAAACGCTCGGTTAGTTTTAATCAGCAACGTCGCGCAGGCGATGAAACAAGGATTGAGCCTGCTTGGCATTAAAGTTCTTGAGAGAATTTAATAAAATCGGACTCACATCGGAGCTTGCTTTTGTTTGACGAAATAAAGAATATATTTCACAATAGGAACGGTTATTTTTGTAGGAGGTCGGTATGTCCGAATCAAGGTTTCCGATCGCAATCCGCGCACAGCTTAAGCACGGCATCCTCTGGGAGGCGTTGCGCAGGCGTGGCTGGACGCAAAAGCAGGGCGCAGAATTCGTCGGAGTGGATCATGTCACATTCGGGCGGTGGGTCAATATGCGGAAAAGACCGAAGGAGGTCAGTCCGCTGGTGGCGGCGAAGCTCTTCGAATTAACCAGGAAGAGCGTTTCCGAGCTTTGGCCGGAGAAAGTCTTCACGCAAGAGTTCCTAACCACGCCGAAGACCTTCGAGGCGACGCGAGCTATTCCTGTGAGGATGTTGGGGCGCGCGACTGCATTTGCTACTCTTCCCGCCGGGCCGGCGAGTGAAGGAGCCGAGCAGAAGGAGCTTCGTGCATTAATCGGGAAGGTGCTTGGAACGCTCAACCCAAAGGATGCTTTGATTGTTCGCAAGCATTTTCTTGAAGGAATGACCCATGCGGCAATCGGGCGAGAAATAGGTCTAAGCCGAGAGCGGGTTAGGCAACTATGCCTCGAAGCAGTCCGAAGGCTTCAGCACCCAGTTCGTCGCAGGAAGCTTGAGTCGTTTCTCGGAGAGTGATCTATATCGTGCCTTGTCGGGCTCTTTCGACAAGGCACTTATTATTTGCATGTATATAGATTTTTGCTATAGTTGATGTACATAGGAATAGGAAATAGCAACGATTGCTGTCTGATATACAGCTAGTTGTGGTGATGTCGCGCCGCACTAGCTTGCGGTTTTTTATTTATAATTCGTAACTTATCCGTTAAATTTCATATGTTAAAAAATCTTAAAAATTTCTCATTGCCAGAGTTAGAGGATCAGATATTAGCCTTTTGGAAGCAGAATCAAATTTTCGAACAATCACTAAAGAAAAACTCCGCTGGAGGGAAGAAGTTTGTATTCTTCGAAGGCCCACCAACCGCCAACGGTATGCCGGGTATTCACCACATCGAGGCGCGTGCCTTTAAGGATGTCATTCCGCGCTACAAAACGATGCGTGGCTTTAACGTTCCACGTAAAGCCGGCTGGGACACGCACGGTTTGCCGGTCGAGCTCCAGACTGAAAAGGAGCTCGGAATGAAAAATAAGAGTGAAATTGAAAAGTACGGTATCGCCGAGTTTAACGCAAAGTGTAAGGAGCTTGTGTGGCGCTATCGCAGTGAGTTTGAGGCGAGCACCGAGCGTATGGGTTTTTGGCTTGATATGAAGAACCCGTATGTAACCTACGAAAACCGTTACATCGAAAGTATCTGGTGGCTCTTATCAGAGATAAATAAAACCGGATTGCTTAAGAAGATGCTTCGCACCGTTCCATGGTGTACGCGATGCCAGACTCCGCTTAGTAGCCACGAGCTTGGTCAGCCGGGAGCGTATCGCCCAACTAAAGACCCATCGTTGTTCGTAAAGTTTGAGCTTAAAGAGGCTGGAACATCGAAGAAAAAACCAAAAACCTACTTCTTGGCCTGGACTACGACACCGTGGACACTTCCGGGTAACTTAGCATTGGCGATTAACCCAAGGCTGACGTACAAAAAGTTTGAGGTAAAGAAAGTCGATACGGGAACAATCGAGTACTTGTACGCGTACAATACGCCAGCTGCGCGTGAAGGGTATGAGGTTAAAGAGCTCGAAGCGGTTATTGGAAAAAAACTCGTTGGCAAAAAATACGTCCCGCTCTATCCGCTCAAGGCCAAACATCCAAAGCTGAAACTCGCCGACCTATACAAAGTCCGTGCGGGTGATTTCGTTTCGACCGAAGACGGTTCGGGTATCGTACACATCGCTCCATCATTTGGAGAAGAAGACTTTAAGTTGATGGGTATCAAAGAGGGGCTACCAATGACCATTGATGATCAGGGCAAGATGGGCAAGGGGTATCCAGGCGCTGGAAAGTATATCAAGCAAGCGGATAGCGACGTTGTTGCCGATTTGATTAAGCGTGGGTTGTTATATCAGCAGGGCGAGATCGAGCACGAGTATCCACACTGCTGGCGCTGTAATAGTGCGCTTGTGTATATGGTTCGCAGCTCCTGGTTTATTGAGATGAGCAAGTTGCGCGACCAGATGCTCAAGAACAACCAAAAGATTAACTGGACTCCGGCAAATATTAAGGAGGGGCGTTTTGGTGAGTGGCTAAAAGATTTGAAAGACTGGTCTATCTCGCGCAATCGCTACTGGGGTGCGCCAATTCCAATTTGGGAGTGCGCAGATTGCGAAAAGCATATCGTAATCAGCGGACGACAGGAGCTTAACGACCGCGCAGTCAGTCATAATCGTTTCTTTGCAGTGCGTCACGCCGAGGCGCAGCATAACGTTGAAAACTGGATAGCTTCCGGAGTCGAGACAGCCAAAAACGCTTCGCACCTTACCGAAAAGGGAGTCAGACAGGCGGAAAATATTGCTGGCAAGCTCAAGAAAGAAAAAATAGATCTTATTATCTGTTCGCCGTACGCTCGCACGAAAGAGACCGCAAAAATCATCGCAAAAGCGACTAAGGCAAAGGTGATTATTGATAAGCGTATTGGTGAGATTCAGGTAGGTGAGTACAACCGGGCGATGGTTCCAGCGTATCACGCGTTCTTCAATAACAAGTTGGAGCGTTTTACGGTGCGTCCAAAGGGAAAGGCGGAGACGCTCACTGAAGTGCGCAAGCGCATGATGGACTTCTTTAATGACGTTAATAAAAAATACAGCAATAAGCGTATTGTCATCGTTGGTCATGGTGACCCACTCTGGCTGCTCGATGCAAGCTTACGGGGAATGACTAATGAAGAGGCACTCGCTTCTGATTACTATCCAGCGCATGATCATCACAAAGAACTTACGGTTAACAACTGGCCGGTAAACAGAGAGGGTGCGCTTGATTTACACCGTCCGTTTGTCGACGAGGTGCATATCGCATGTCCATCTTGTAAAAAACCGATGCAGCGTATTAAAGAGGTGCTCGACGTCTGGCTCGAGTCTGGAGCGATGCCATACGCATCAGTAAACTTCCCGTACGCACTCACTAAAGACGGCAAGCGACCAACTTCCGAAGAGGCGAAGCAGTTATTTAAGCAACTCGACTATCCGGCCGATTATATCGCCGAAGCAGTTGATCAGACGCGCGGTTGGTTCTATACACTCTTGGCAATGTCGACCGCACTCGGTCTTGAACCAGCGTATAAAAATGTCATCTGTCTTGGTCTAGTGCTCGATAAAAACGGTATCAAGATGAGCAAGAGTAAGGGGAACATCGTCGATCCGATGATGATTATGAAAAAGTACGGAGCCGACGTGCTGCGCTGGTACTTCTATACGATCAACGACCCAGGTGATTCAAAGCGCTTTACTGAAGACGATCTAGCTAAAATCACGCGCAAGTTTATTCTCATCATCTACAACTCATTTGTATTTTGGAATAGTTATGGAAAACATGAGAGTGCGCGTAAGGGTGAGCCGAAGATTAAGCACGTACTCGACCGTTGGATTCTCGCTTCGCTAAGCACACTCACTAAAGAGGTGACGACTAAGCTCGATGCGTATCAGATTGGCGAGGCTGGCCGTTTAATCGAAGCGTTTGCTGACGATCTCTCGCGCTGGTATATCCGTCGAAGTCGCGATCGTTTCCAATCGGGAAGCACTGACGAGGAGCAAGACCACGAGGCAGCTTCGCATACGTTGCGTCTCGCACTCGAAACAATCAGTCGTTTGCTCGCTCCATTTATGCCGTTTTTCTCCGACGCGTTGTATCAGTCGGTAGGTGGCGCACAGAAATCAGTCCACCTCGCTGACTGGCCGACGTTTGCCGAAGAGGGTGATGAGGAGGATAAGCTACTGCCACAAAAAATGGCGAAGGTGCGCGCGTTGGCCGCTGAAGCTCTCGCTCTGCGTGCTGAACTCAAGCTTAAGGTTCGCCAGCCACTCGCTTCCGCAACGATTAAAAAGGGTGCATTTGAAGAGTACGCCGATGATGAGCTGATGGCGATTCTCAAAGACGAAATTAACGTCAAAAAGATTTTGTTTGCCGAGCAGCTTCCTGAAGGCAAGGGGATTATCCTCGACACCGAGCTTACCGCCGAACTCAAAGAAGAGGGTATGGTACGTGAGCTTGTACGTACGATTCAGGGATTGCGCCAAGACGCCGGGTATCAGGTTGGCGACGAGATTGTACTGATGATTGAGGCCGCTGATAAACTGTTTGATGTTGTTCAGCGCAACTCCATCCAACTTAAGAAAGCGGTGGGTGCGGGGCAGCTCGAGATGAAGAAATCAGAAAAGTTTGATATTCAGCTTGAGAGCAAGCTCGACGATGCTCCGATCTGGATTGGTCTAAGGAAAATATAGAAATGAAAGCGCGCCCGGCTCGATATCGAGCCGGGCGCGTTGATTATGTGAGGTATGATATGATTTTCTATATGCGCAAACTACTCTATCTTCTTCCTGTTATCATCGCCGGCATATTTATCTATCTTATCGCCGACCGAACTGCGATGCCTGGATACGAAAAGTATCGGACAATTGATCGCTCAATTAAAGATCACTACACCATTAATGCGGAGTATCCACAGTTTTCTGGTTTTAAGGACGAAGCCGCAGAAACAAGCCTAAACAATGAGATCGCCGAATTAATTACAAAGACAGTCGCAGAGTTTAGGGAGCGTGCGCTAAAAGACTACACTTCAAGTTCGGAGCGATTTAGTACGCTTACGATTCGGTATGGCGTGCCACTTATAACCACTAAAGTTGCGAGTATCGAGTTTTTAATCTCGAGTCAGCTCGCCGCCGAGAGTAAGCCGACTAATTATGAGATAAGTATTAATTATGACTTGATTGGAAAGAAGCATATTCAGCTAAGTGATTTATTTATTGGCGAGAATTACTTAAAGAAGCTAAGCGCGATAGCTACCGAGAGCCTAAAGACTAAATTAGGAACAGGAGTAGGCGCGCGCTGGATTAAAGAAGGCGCCTCGCCACAACCAGATAACTATCAGGTGTTTCTCATCACCCCAGGTAGTTTCGTAGTAGTATTTAATCCAAATCGCGTAGCCGCATATGCGGCCGGTCAGCAGAAAGTAGTATTTCGGCTCGACCAAATCAGAGAATTCGTGAACCCAAACGGACCACTCGCTCAAGTAAAATAATAATCAAAACACCCAGCGTTTGCTGGGTGTCTTGATTAGGCTGCACGTTTTGGTCGCTTTGCTGGTGGCTCGACATAAAGGCGGATAGAGGCGAGCGGTACTTTAACAAAGATATCTCGATCGTCTTCAGCTCGGCTCAAATTCGCAATAATGTCGCCATCGATAACCTACTGGGAGTCAAAACTCCAAATCTCATTTTCCTTACCGATAATGACTACTGGGTCACCGACTTGAGGAGCACGCAATGACTCCGGAGACGACGAAGCTTCAATCGGCTGCATATCAGACTCTTTTGATTTACCAAATCCAAACATACGAGTAGGGGATTAAATAAGGCCGACTTTTTTCTTTACCTCTTTCATTTTCTTCGTTGCGAGCACGGTGGCTTTCTTCGCTCCCTTAGTAAATTCAGCGAGCGCTTTTTTCGGATTCTTCATCAGCTTAGCTTTCGCTGCTCGAAATGGAGCGAAGTAGTCAGCTACTGCTTCGGCGACAAAGGCTTTAAACTCACCATAGTTCTTGCCCGCAAACATCTGTTCAAGTTCAGCGATCGGTTTGCCCGTAATCGCCTCGGTAATCATTAGGAGGTTCGCAATGCCTGGCTTTGCTTCCGGACTAAAGAGTATCTCTTTGCCCGAGTCAGTAACCGCGGACATAATTTTTTTCTTAATCACTTCCGGCTCGTCATCAATAAATAGACATCCAGCTGGGCGGCTCTTGCTCATTTTTTTCATCGGGTCGTCTAGACTCATAACGCGCGGGGTAGAGGTGATAACCGATTTTGGTTCGACAAACGTTTGCCCGAAGCGGTTATTAAACTTACGTGCGATCGTACGAGTGAGCTCGAGGTGCTGGTCTTGGTCGTTGCCAACCGGCACGGCTGCGCTGTCGTAGAGCAAAATGTCTGCCGCCATTAAGACGGGGTAGGCGAAGAGGCCGACATTGTTTCCAGCTCGCTCTGCTTTGTCCTTATACTGCGTCATACGCTCCAGCTCGCCCATTGGTGTAATCGTGTTAAAAATCCACCCGAGTTCGGTATGGGCTGGGACGTGCGACTGAATAAAGAGAACTGATTTCTTCGGGTTGAGCCCGGCGGCGAGATATGAGATGGCTAAGTCCTGAATTTGATTAGCTTTTTCATTCGCCTCGTACGTTTCAGTGAGGGAGTGCAAATCGGCGATAAAAAAGAGGCACTGATACTTTCCCTCATTTTGCAGGGCGAGAAAGTTCTTCATCGCACCAAGGTAGTTGCCAATGTGGAGCCGCCCGGACGGCTGAATTCCCGAGATAATAACTGGTTTAGGCATAGAAGTTGTATATGGGCTAAGTTTAGCAAAATCAGAGGAAAATGCTATTCTAAAGAAAATGGATATTTTACAAAAGCAAAATGCAGCTTGGTATGATCAAAAAGCAGAGTGGTGGGCGACAGAAAAAGACACGCCATTTTTTCATGAAAAGGGATTACGCGCACTGCTTCCGTTCCTCAAAAAAGGTGGGAAGATTTTGGAAATTGGTTGTGCGCATGGATCGGCCGTGCCAATGTTTTTAGGTTTCGGGAACAAAGTATCTTATGAGGGGTTTGACATTAGTAAAAAATTGCTGGCAATTGCTAAGCGAAGATATCCAAATTTAGTATTTCATCAAGGAGATATTAGTGACAATAAGGGGTTACCAAAGAAAAAGTATGATGGATTTTTTGCAGGGTCGGTTTTAATGCATATACAGGAGGAAAAATGGCCGAAGATGCTTGAGAATATCGAGAGTATTATGAAACCGGGTGCATTTGGCTATATTCGGATTCCAATGAGAAGGCTGCAGGAGCATGCGGCTGGAGATAATCGACATTTCGAGTTCTGGGAGAGGGAAAAAGCGCAAAGCTTTTTTGAAACGAGGGGATGGAAAGTTCGCAAATATGTCAGCGAACCAAGTAAGCATTTTATCTGGCAATGGTTTATTGTTGAGTTGCCGCATCTTGTGGCGAAATCGTAAGTGCGCTATTCTCATTACATATGACAAAAGCAGGAAAGCGCACTAAGCGCACGACTCGTAAAAATAAGCGCGTACTTAAGCGCAGGGCGCACAGTTCAACGAATCGTCGTCGCGCCAAGAGTCGCCGCAAAGGTAAGTAAATTTCAAAAACCGGTATATTGTACCGGTTTTTGATTTACAGTAGGCTTAAGGCATATGATTCAGAAAAAACCAACTACATTAGTGCTCTTGTATAACGACCAGCAGATTTTATTAGGAATGAAAAAGCGCGGGTTTGCGACGGGCAAGTGGAACGGGTATGGTGGCAAGCTTGCCGATGGTGAGACGCCGGAGCAGGGCGCACTACGCGAGCTCGAGGAAGAGTCGGGGATTAAGCTTAATAATTTAGAAAAACGAGGAGTATTTACCTTCATCTACGAAGAAGTCGGTGAGACATGGCAGACGCATGTATTTGCTGTTCCAGGTTTTACTGGCAATGCGATCGAAACTGAAGAGATGCGTCCACAGTGGTTTAATCATAAAGATATCCCATTTGCCGATATGTGGGCTGACGACAAGTTCTGGATGCCACTTTTACTCGCTGGCAAAAAATTTAAAGGAACATTTCGATTTAAGGACTACAAGACGATATTGAGTTATGACCTCGCTGAAGCTGAAGAGGTTTAAGGGGTATATTTGGGATTATTATCACAAACAGGGCAGGCAGCTCTCGTGGAGGCCTCCAGTATTAAAGCCGCACAAAGATGGAGCGCTCGACCCATATATTATCGTCGTTTCAGAAGTGATGCTCCAGCAAACACAGGTAAGTCGCGTTGAGAAAAAACTCCCTGAATTTATTAAAGCATTTCCAAATTTTGAAGCGCTCGCGAAGGCTGATACGACAGAGCTTTTGAAGGTTTGGCAGGGCATGGGGTATAACCGCCGGGCGCTCAACCTCCGTAAGCTCGCCCAAGAGGTGATGCACCTCTATAAGGGCCAATTACCAAGGGATATGAGGGATTTAGACGCCTTGCCGGGCATAGGCCCAAACACCGCCGGCTCGATTCGCGCGTTCGCCTTTAACCTGCCGAGTATCTTTATTGAGACTAACATCCGCCGAGTTTTTATTCACCACTTTTTTGCTGATAAAAAGAATGTGCACGATGAACAGATTTTAGAGTTAGTTGAAAAAACATTACCGAAGGAAAATATCCGCGAGTGGTACTACGCGCTTATGGATTATGGCTCGCACCTAACGAGCAAGGTTGAAAATCCAAATCGCAAGAGTGCTCATTATAATAAGCAGGCGAAGTTTTCTGGTTCGAATCGGCAGTTGCGTGGTGCACTGATCCGTGCATTTTTAAAAGGTGAGCCTTTGGATGAAAAAGTATTCGCGAGGAAATATAACAAATCTGCTGCTCAAATCAAAAAAGCGCTTCGAGATCTAGAAAATGAAGGATTTCTGAAATAAAACAAAAGACGCCATCCGGCGTTTTTTGTGTAGGGGCTACTTGATAACAATCGTTCCTTTCATGCCCGGGTGTAGGTCGCAGGTATAGGTATACGTTCCCGCCGCAGTGTTTTTGCTGTCAAAGGTGTATGACTTGCCGGTAGTAATGGTGTGGCTGCCGCCAAAGATGTTCGCGGTCGCTGTGTGGACCGCCGAGTCATCATTGATGAAGGTGACCAGGTCGCCACGGTTGATCGTTACGCTGATCGGGTCAAAGGCAAAGTTCTTCATGTGTACGACAACGGTTTTGCCTGAAGTGGTAGTGGCTGCGTTAGCGTAAAACTCAACCGCCACTGGTTTTCCAGCTACATCATTAAGCGCTACATCGATGTTTTGCGAAAACGACTTGTCGCCATCAATATCGGCGTGGAGCATCGCGAAGTATCCGGAGCCAGGTGCGGTCGCGAGGATGATGTTGATATTTTTCGAAGTTCCCGCAGGGAGATAGTTGCTCATCGCTAGTACGCGACCAACACTGCCACGGTTATCTTCATGGATGACGACAAAGCCCGCACGGTCGAGCGTCGCGCTTTCGATAACGACATTTGCTCCCGGAGTCTGATCTTTGACTACGAGTGCGTTCGCCTTACCTGGAGTGCCTGCGCTTCCACCCTGGGTTGGAGTAGGGGTTGGGGTCGTCGGCTGGGCCTCTTCCGCTGGCGTAGTTGGCTGGGTAGCCATCTCTTCCGCTGGCTGTTGGGGCTTATTACTGATAAATATAACGGCACCAATAGCTACAACTGCAATTAAGAGCCAAAGTGTAGATTTTTTCATATATACCCAGTATAGCACTTAATAAAAAAGCCCCGAAAGTGCGCACGTGCACCTTCGGGGCGGGGGAACTAACGGTGGGGACCCAATGCCTTTTTGATAGCCGTTTCGAGAGTATCTAGATTCTCGCGGGCGGCAGCAATGGCAGCCATGAGTTTCTGGCGATCTTCCTCTGGGCGATACCTTACCATCGCCTGCACATCCTTGTCAGTGACGATTTGTAGGAAGGATTCCAGGTCAGCCGAGAGGCCACCGAGAATACTGATCACTCGACTATACGCTTTGCGGGGCGGGGGTCGGTGGTCGGGCCCCGTCTCTCCCACATCTTCCATCTTGCGCTTCAAAAAGGCGGTCGCCTGATTGAGTTTCATTCCACGTTCGATGACGGTACGCGCAATATCCAGCTGGAGATCACGGCGGATACCGGCGAGACGAAGCGCAAACGAGAAGGTGATGCGCTGATTTTCTGGGACGCCCGGCCTCGGCTCCATCATTGCCTGAACGCCAGGGTGTAGCGTGAGAAGTTGGAGACGCTGGGTAACCCAAGATCTCGTTCGACCGAAAGCACGAGCGAGTCGATCAGCGGTCCAGTTTTGCTGATCCCTGACCTTCTTGAGTGTCCGAGCCGTCTCGATGTCCGAAAGGTCAAGGCGAGCAAAGTTCTCAACTGCAGAAAGGAGATAAGCCTCTTCTTCGCTCTTAACGTCCTTGATCTCGGCACGCATCAACGCCACACCCGCAGCCTCACACGCATGCCAGCGTCGTTGCCCGGCGATAAGCTGATAGTCATGCTCAGGGTCGCCATCGATGCGGCGAACGAGTACGGGGGTTAGCTGTCCAACCTCGGAGATGCTATTTGCGAGCTCCTCAAGGGCATCGGGATCAAAGTAGGTACGCGGCTGGTCTTTGAAGGGCCGAATCCGTACGCGCGGAATTAGAACGATCTGGTTGTCGATCTTCAGTGCGGGTTGGGAAGCCATGGGAAATCCTCCTAAGACTAGCTGAATCCTATACAATTGAAAGATTCTTTTCAAGGGTTTCTAAAATAAATGGCCGCCTACTCATCTCTAAGTGGGCGGCCAAGAAAACCAATGGCATCTTCGCGGAAAGCTCTGTTTAGGTATTGCGTTCGAGGTAATTATGCCGTGAGAGATGTTCGCGGAGGCGTTCAAGCGCTCGGGAATAGAGTTGGCATATTCTACTTTCGGTGAGCAAAAGCTCTTCGGCAATCTCTGCCATAGTCATTCCGCTGCTTAGGTAGAGGAGTAGTATTGCGCGCTCTGTTCTCGGTAGGGCGCGCAGTATCCATCTGAAGTTGTCATTTTGGAGACTGGAGGTGAGCGGAGAGGGTGTACTCTTATCCTCAATCAGGTCGATCATTCGTGCCCCGCCCTCATCTTCGGCACCTTCAGCCTCATCGGTGAGCGAGAGGACCGAGATCTCTTCCTGGGCATCAGACATGAAGTTCTCGTATTCCTGACGACTCATTTTGAGCTTAGCTCGCACCTCATCGTCAGACGGCTCATGACCAAGCGTTGCGCGAAGCCCATCAAGCGTTCGCCGGTAAAGTTTTTGCCTGATCCGGACGAGGCGAGCAACCCAGTCACTTTTTCTTAGCCCGTCAAACATCGCTCCACGGATACGATCTACTGCGTATGTCTTGAATTGGAATCCTCGAGTGGGATCAAAATTCTCAATCGCCTCCAGGAGACCAAAAGTACCCATAGAAATCAGATCATCAACATCAACCGAAGCAGGAAGGGTTGAGGCCATGCGTTCTGCATGAAATCTAACAAGAAGGTAATAGTGAGTAGCTAGGCGATTACGCAGGTCGAGTTTTTGCTCGTCCGTGCACCCATCGTGGTAGGCTGTCCAGAGAGGGGCGACCTCTTTGTCTGAAATCTTCTTCATGACATCCCTCCATGAAGTTTGGATTAGTGAAAGGTTCTACCCCAACCCTAACGAATTATGCTTTAAAAATCAAAAAACCAGCCCTCGCGAGCTGGTTTTTTGATGAAGTGCTAGACTTCGATAATTACCGGAAGAATCATCGGACGACGCATCGTCTTGTTGTACAGGAAGAGCCCAACTTGATCGCGAATCAGTCCCTTGATGTAGTCGCTTTCTGGAGCCTGTTTCTTATGCTGGGTTTGCGTAAGAATATTGCGAATCTTTGTGCGAATCTCATCAATGAGCGAGGTATGGTCTTTGAGGTAAATAAATCCACGGCTAATCACGTCTGGATTTTTCATTAACCTACCCGTGCGACGGTCGACGGTCGAGATAATAACCACCATTCCTTCTTGTGAGAGGAGTTTGCGATCGCGAAGTACAACCGCTTCGACATCACCGACGCCGAGACCGTCGACGAGTACGTAAAACGCATCAACAGTTTTATCAGTGATTTTTACATTATCTGGAGTAACTTCAGCGATCTGTCCGTTATCCATCAAAATGACGCGTTCTTTTGCGATGCCAATACGCTTCATGTTGAGCACGTTAGACGCGCGCATAAAGTAGTGGCCGTGAACTGGAATAACAAACTTTGGCTTACAGAGTTGTGCGACGAGGCCCAGGTCTGCTCCCGGAGCGTGTCCGGAGGAGTGAATGTCGAGGTCGTTGTTTGTAATAACTGTCGCTCCCTGACGGGCAAAGTTATCTTTAAGCGTCTGTACGCCACGCTCGTTACCCGGGATGACCGAGGAAGAAAAGATGACGGTGTCGCCAGCTTTTACCTTCACAAAGCGGTGTTCGCCATTCACGATGCGCATAAGTCCAGCATTTTCTTGACCCTGTGCTCCAGTAGAGAGGATCAAAATTTTGTCGTCTTTATACTTAGCAATGTCTTCAATTGGAACAACACTACCTGGTTTAAACTTCACATAACCAAGGCTGCGCGCAATCTCCAGGTTTTCTTTCATACTGCGCCCGTTAATCATAACTTTGCGCCCAATTTTCTCGGCGATTTTTACGATCTCGGCGATACGCGTGATCATCGAAGCAAAGGTCGAGAGAATAATACGTCCCTCGGCTTCAAGCATCATCTTTTCCAAGTTCGCTTCAACAATCTTCTCGGAAACCGAGTGTCCAGACTCCCAAGCGTTAGTTGAGTCGATGCAGAGCGTATGCACGTTCATCTTACCGAGGCGCTCAAACTCTTGAAGATTTTCTGCCGTTCCTTCTTCGTTGTAGTCCAAGCGGAAGTCGGCAAAGTGCACCATCAGTCCGGCAGGGGTGTGGAGCGCGACGCCGGTCGTATCCGGTACGGTGTGGCTTACGCCAAAGAACTCGGAGGTGAAGTTTTCAGAAAGCTTAATCTTGTCGTGATTCTTGATTTCGTGGAACTTCATTTTCGGTGCGTTAGGAATTTCAGCTAAGCGCTTTTCCAAAACAGCACGAATAAGTGCAGTTCCATAAATGGTCGGATTACCAAGTTTCTCAAGTACATACGGCACGGCGCCAAAGTGGTCGTAGTGTGCGTGGGTAATAATAAGTGCTTTGATATTCTGTTTTTTCTTTTCGAGGTAGCTGACGTTTGGAATAATCCAGTCTACGCCCGGCGTTTCTTCAACCGGGAACTGAATACCCATATCAACAATAACGATCTCATCGTTGTATTCGAAAAACATCGAGTTGCGTCCAACCTCTTCGAGTCCTCCGAGCGGGACGTAGTAGAGTGTGTCGCGCTTGAGTCCGCCGGTAGTGCCGTGTTCGTCTTTTTGCTCATGTCCTTTGAGTGAGTTCTCTTGAGCGTAAAGTTTCTTGTCAGCAATCGGGTTGCGCTTAATCGCTGAAGACATGCGGTACATCTTTTCTGTGCGCCGACTCGCGTCGCCGTGTCCGTGTGGACGGGCCGCACCGTGTTGGTGTGGTGCGTGGCGATGCGAAGAGTGCTCTGGGTCAGTTCGCTTGCGAACGACAATAGCGCTCGGATCAATCGGTGCTGACGAAGCTTGTGGTTTATAAAACATCGCATCCTTCACTTGGTCGAAATCTTTCGCTTTTGCTGAATGGGCGACGTGTTTTGGTGCGTCCTGCTTTGGGGCAGGGTGGGCCGATGGTCCACGAGAAACGTCATTGGTAATCACGGTTCGCTGCGGACGAGGCCTAATTTTCGGTGGCTTTGGTGCCATAAATAATTTTAATGTTAATAATAAATTATAATTTTTGTAGTTCGTATATCTCCGACAAGATAACGTAGCTTATAGCTGTAAGCTTACAGTGGTCAGATGAGGGACAAACCTCAACTCACAACTATAAACTTTTTGCTATTTCTGGCACGCCCTGAGCGCACCGAAGGGTGGGGATGGTGGGACTTGAACCCACATGAGTTGCCTCACACGTACCTGAAACGTGCGCGTCTGCCATTTCGCCACATCCCCCCGTTTAAACCCTGATCAGTCTCTAGCTTCGCAGCTTCCGCTTAATTTTAGCGACCGTCTCATTTTGCGAAGGGTCGAGGTTAAGCAGTCTCGCAAGCTCAAGGCCAATCCAATTTGCCAGTATAAACGAGTTAGCGACAATTTCCAGTGAGCTCTCCCCAGGGATGCTCACGGTTATTGTTTTGACCCCATCATTTTCAAGTGTTTCGCGCACGATTTTTAAGAGCTTCTTAGTAATCGCGTTTTGATGCTGACTCGCAGGGAGTAGCGCGACAAAGTGTTGCGGCTTTCGATCAAACCCCGATATCTCAAAATGATTTATATGTGGATACGTGTTTGCAAAGGCCGGTGTTTTTGCCGACTCATTCAGCTGGATTTTAATCAGCTGCCCGATATGGCTTTCGCGCGTAGGGGTGTAGATTAAAACCGTTTTATAGAGCAGTTCGCGGGCGATATCTTTGCCGATAGTGCGAAAAAGCTCTGGGCGGAGTGAGTTTGAAAGATCAGGGAGGGCAGTGGTAGTTAGTACGGCTTGCAGTATCGATAGGACTCCATAAAGAAGAGCACCACTCGTTTGCCGAGCTAAAATACCTGGCGCAACCGGAACGATCGCACGCGCTATCCCTTCGGTGCGTGCGTGATCCAGTAGCTTGCCACCACTAGTGACAACCGCTCGTAGCTTTGCTTTGTGTGCCAATTCAAAGCTGGAAAGTGTCTCTTCGGTGTCTCCGGAAAAGGAAACAAAAATGAAGAGTGGCCGCCTATAGGAGGAAAGGGCAGGCAAGCCGAAATCATGCCAAGAAACTAACGGTATAGTTATATTAGCATACTCTGCGATATTTTGCAAGACCGCGGCCGGAATCCCCGAGCCGCCCATGCCACAAAGCACCACTACATCAGGCTTTGCGCCTTTAAGCTGCTTTACGTCTTCAACGATAACCGCACTCGGCGAAAACTGCTCGCCAAGGGTGAAAATGTGCTTTTCAAAGCGATCGAGTGAGTTCATGGATTATTTAAAGACGCGAGTCGTTTCGAGATACCAGGACTCGATAGTGCGGAGACGTTCTGCGGGCGAGGTGATAAATGGCGCACCAAATCCACCTAAGTCTTTCGGGCCGGCATACAGATAGGTTGGCGAGTACAAGAAGATAGCTGGGCGATCGTCTGCGATTGATTTTTGAATCTTAGCGAGGCTCTGTTGGCGAGACTCCTTTTTGCTGTCTTTGCGAAGTGACTCGAGGAGGGCGTCTACCGATTTATTTTCATAGAGCGATAAGTTAAGTCCTGGCGAGAAGCGCTGACTGCTGTGCCAGAAGGAGAAGATGTCTGGATTGCCACGAAGAATGTTTCCAAAAAGAAGCATCTGATAACTACGAGTCTTGATCGCATTATTGGCAACTTCTTGCGGGGTAAGCACGATAGGCGTGAGTTCGATACCAACTTTTCCCCATTGCGCCTTGAGTAGGTTGGCGGTGTTAACTAGGAAAGGAATTTGCGGAACTACGATTTCAAACGAAAGTCTCTGGACAGTTTTATTGACCGTCTTGGCGCGTATTCCGTCGTCACCGAGCTTCCACCCAGCCTTGTTGAGTGTTGAAGAGGCGAGCTCAAGCGAGAGCGTATCGCTCGCATACCTGGCCGCATCATATCCTTCGATATAAGGAAGGAGTGGGCCGTTAACAATGAGTGCGTGATTATCAAACACCGCTTTAATAATCTCTTCTTTGTCAGTTGCGAGCTCAAGGGCTTGGCGTACTGCGAGCTCTTTAAGGAGCGGCTGAACGGTCTGGTTAAAGAAGATCGCGTAGTAGCGAGGAATATTGAGTTCAAAAATCTGATGTACAACACGTAAATCGGGGAGTTGCGCAGGGTCGAGTCCGCCCAAGCCATCAATCTCTTTCGTATTAAACGCGGTTAGCGCATCCTTGTAGGTTTGGTAGAAGACGAGCCGAATAGTCTGAATGTGTGGCTTCGTGCCTGCGAAGTTGTGATTAAGTTCGAGGACGTAAGAAGAGAGGAATCCGGTCTTTTGTTTTTCGTATCGGCTAAATTGGTACGGCCCGCTGCCAATCGGCTCAAGGTTGTATGTTGAGAGACGGAGATTGGCCGGTGGAACACTTTCAAAGATATGTTTTGGAATCGGGCGGAGCATGCGCAAGTTGTCGATGAAAAACGCGTATGGGGTGCGAATGGTAAAGCGAATTTCGCGCTCACTCAAACGCTCCGCAATTACACCCTGCCAGTTGGTAAGAAGCGGGGAGTTGGTGTCGAGATTTTGAATCATCTCAAGCGTAAAAATAACATCGTCAGAGGTGAGCGGCTCATCATCACTCCAGCGAAGATCTGGCTTGAGTGTAATCGTAAATGTTTTTCCGTCAGTGCTCGTCGCAAAGCGGTCGGCAAGCGTAATGAGGTCTGAAAATAAAATTTCTGATAAGTCCCGGTCGACATCGTTATTGCCCGCAAGAATCGGGTTGATGACTACCGGCTGACCAACAAGTCCTTCGCGATACTCACCACCCTGGGCTGGTTCGAGTACCGTATTGCGATAAAAAACAGCAATGAGTGTAAAGATAAGAGCGACGAAAAAAATGAGGACCGAGCCAAAAAAGACTAGTCGTTCGCGTCGGGTTAGGGATTTGAGAAGACTGACAATATCGGAAAACATGAAGTCGAGATATAAAAGAGTAAGCTCCTAATGATACGAGAGCTAATTCAAAACAAAAATCGATTCCGACGAGAGGAGGGTCTAGACGAAAAGGCTGGCAAGCGCCAAACCTGCGAATACGAACACTAAAATAATCGTAGCATAGAACATGACTTTCTCGAGGCCGCGGCGCTGTTGATAGAAACCACCACCGGCGCTACCGCCGCTTAAAAATCCAGACATATCGCTGTCACGCTCCTGAAGAAGGATCAAGATCATTAAAAGAACCGAAACGACGATTTGAGCGATTGAGATGATTGTTTGCATATGATTACTTAGATAGTTTACTGCCTACGCCGAACAGGATGTTAACTGCGGTAATAATCAGGGTCGCGTAGAGCAGGGTAATTGGTCCACTTATACTAATGTTTGTAGAGTAAATGTCAATGATATAGAGGATTCCTGCGTGAATGACAATCGTAAAGAGTCCGAGAGTGAAAAAGATGATCGGACTCAAGACAAGCTTGATAATTGGATAGATAAACGCGTTAATCGCGGTAAAGACAAGGACAAGCGCTGCTATGGAGACAATATCTCCCGAAAGAACAAATCCCGGTAAAAAGTAGGCGGCGAGCGCAAACGCGATACCATTAGCGATCAGCGAGCGGATAATACGTGAAATCATATATATAGAATACCACCAGGCTATGTACTTAGTACATAGGAGTAAAGTACTATAGAGCTATATGAGATTCGTTATTAACGGTGGAAAAAATCTAACCGGAGAAATCACCTTAGCTGGCGCGAAAAACAGTATCAGTAAGGCGATGATCGCTACGCTCTTAACTGAAGACGAGTGTGTAATCGAAAACGCTCCAAATATTGGTGAGACGGAAATTGTTACCGAGCTTTGCGAGGCGATTGGTAGCAATGTGAAGCGTGACGGGTCGGTGGTCACCATTAGCACGCCGAAAATAAAAAATCATCGCGTAGTTTCACTCTCTCGTCGTAATCGTATTCCAATTCTCGCGCTCGGTCCTTTGCTCGCACGCGTTGGCGAAGCCGAAGTACCGTTTTTAGGCGGGGACAAGATCGGCCCACGTCCGGTTGATTTACACCTCGCTGCGTTAACCGCGATGGGTGCGCAAATCGAAGTGCGTGAAAACAGTTATTATGCGATTGCGAAAAACGGCCTCAAAGGTACGCGTATCGATTTAAAGTTTCCGAGCGTCGGCGCTACCGAAAATACGATTCTCGCCGCCGTACTCGCGAAAGGGCGCACGGTGATTAACAACTGCGCCGTTGAGCCGGAAATCGTTGACTTGATTAAGATGCTCCAAAATATGGGCGCGATTATCGAGCGCGGAGCTAATCGTGTTATTAGCGTTGAGGGTGTTGAGCGCCTACATGGCGTAAAGCACAAGATTATCCCGGACCGCAACGAAGCGGTAAGTTTCGCCTGTCTCGGTCTCGCCTGTGGTGGGCCGGTGCTGGTTAAAGACGCGCGCCAGCACGACCTCATCACCTTTTTAAACGCGGTACGCCGTATCGGAGGGGAGTACGAGGTGCGCGAAGATGGTATCGTTTTTTATCGACCGAAAAATCTAAAACACTTCAAGGGTATCGAAATCGAAACCGACACTCACCCGGGATTTATGACTGACTGGCAGCAGCCATTTTCAGTTGTGCTTACTCAAGCCGCTGGCCTCTCGGTTATTCACGAAACAATTTACGAAGACCGTTTTAGCTACACGAAAGATTTAAATAGCATGGGCGCGGATATCAAAGTGCTCTCTAAATGTATGGGTGAGCTAACTTGCCGATTCAACGGACAAAACTTTCCACACAGCGCGATTATCAGTGGTCCGACCAAACTGAAAGCCGCCGACACAACCGTTAAGGACTTACGCAGCGGTATGGTAAATGTCATCGCCGCACTTATCGCCGAAGGTCCGTCGACCATTACCGGTGTTGAAGAAATCGACCGTGGCTATCAGTATCTTGATGAACGCCTTCGCAGTCTCGGTGCGGATATTCAGAGGGTAGACTAGTAGCTTATTTAGTACTAGGAAGCTACAAAAACCTTGAAACAAGGGCTATTTACTATTGACACTTATCATAATTAAGAGTATAATATATCTAATGCTTTGACGGCATTCGTGTGGGCAGCTCGCCCATGCGCCTCCTTTGACAGGAGTTTCTCGTGTCCAAGATCCAACTCAGCAGAAGTGTTGTGTTCGCGCTCGAGATGGTCCGCGCGTGCCTGCCCCTCATCCCAGGGCGTGAACTCGAGCTCAGTTCGATGTTCATGCAGATGAACTTCGAGATGGAGGGTCATGATGCCTCGGAGAGGCGCGTGGTTCTCAGCATCCTCATCTACCCGGACGTCCACGTTTCTGCGAATGCGATCGTTCAGGGCTTGGAAGGATCCATCCAGATCCAGCTTCCTCCGAACAATCTCATTCGTCACGGCGAGCCGACGTGGAGCTTCGAGTGCCGCGGCGATCCGAAGACGAAGAGGTTGGTGGCCCAGCTGGTTGGTCAGCGGCCCTAGTCTTCGCGTCTCGCCTCGTTCCTGCCCCGCGCCTTCGCAAGAGGTTCGGGGCGTTATTATTTTAAAACGCATCTGGTTGAATTCTTAGTTAGGAATTGCAAAAATTGAGAAGTATTGTATAATATTTACTGACATTTTTCTCCAAGCCTCAGTATTTCACTGGGAGAAAGGTAATCATGTCTACCGATCTTTTTCTTGGCGTGATTGCTGGGGTGATGCATGTGGTAGCGTTTGTTCTTTACAATAGACAGATGCTCAAGGGCGTTTCTCGTCCTAATACGGCGACTTGGACACTGTGGGTGTTTCTTACGTTTCTGAATCTCGGAAGTTACCGCGCGATGAGCGGCGATTGGGTGAAGAGCATTCTTCCATTGGCGAGTTCGACTGCCTGCCTTTTCACCTTTATCTTTGCTCTCGCGAAAGGGAAGCTTTCAAAAATCGATCCTTGGGATG
This sequence comes from uncultured Candidatus Saccharibacteria bacterium, assembly GCA_964394435.1. GTDB lineage: Bacteria > Patescibacteriota > Minisyncoccia > UBA6257 > 1-14-0-10-44-23 > CAYMXN01. Next base: position 68,495 of record CAYMXN010000002.1, on the reverse strand, counting down.
GGGCGGCACTCGGAGTTGGCATCATTGCCGGCTTTGCGTGGTGGCAATACAACTCTGCTACGTACGCGAACCTAATCCTTCAGGGTTCGATCGCTATCTCGTTTGCGCCAACCCTGCGGAGCATAAGGCTCGACCGAACAAGTGAAAAGCCTCTTCCGTGGTTCATTTGGAGTGTGGCGTATGTTCTCAGTATCGTTGTCATTGTTATGCGATGGCGAGGGCAATGGCAGGATTTCGTCTATCCGGTCAATTGCCTGATGTTGCATGCAGCGGTGGGGTTAATGGCGGATCGTTCTCGGGGCGTGACTAGTTAGTCGCGCCCCGTTTATTTTTAAATATTATTGAATTCTTAATGCCTATCTGCTAGGATACCTGCACATGTTTGTACGCAAAATCGGCATAGACTTAGGTACCGCAAACACCATCGTCTTCGTTCCAGGAAGAGGGTTTATTGTGAATGAGCCGACTATTGTCGCGTTGGGTTCTCCGGATAACCAAGTACTCGCCGTCGGCCAAGAAGCAAAGAATATGATCGGCCGCACTCCGCAAGATATTACCGCGTACAAGCCTCTCAAAGATGGAGTGATCGCCGACTACTATATTACTAAGGCGATGCTCAAGTATTTTATCGCCAAAGCTACCGGTTCATTTAACGTCTTCCGCCCAGACGTTGTTATCTCTGTTCCTGCAGGTATTACGCAGACCGAGCGTCGTGCGGTAACTAACGCAACGCGTGAAGCCGGAGCGAAAGAAGTCTATATCGTCAAAGAACCAATTCTCGCCGCGCTCGGCGCTGATATTCCTATCAACTCACACTCGGGTAATATGATCATTAATATCGGAGGTGGAACGGCTGAAGTCGCGGTGGTATCCCTGGGGAGCATCGTGAGCTGGTCGTCGCTGCGCGTCGCCGGTAACAAGTTTGACCAGGCGATTATGGATTATGTGAAAAAGAAATATGGCGTCTTTATCGGTGAGCAAACTGCCGAAGCGGTAAAGATTGAAATCGGTTCCGCACTTCCGACCAAAGAAAAACTTTCAACTAAAGTTCGCGGACGCGATATCGCCAGCGGACTTCCAAAAGACATCACGCTTACCTCCAACGAAATCGCCGAGGCACTTAACCCACATTTGATGGATATCGCCGGTGGGGTACAGAGTGTCTTTAACAACACGCCTCCGGAGCTCGTTGCTGACATTATGGAAAAGGGTATTATCGTTTCCGGCGGTGGTGCGAATCTCCGCAATATTGATGAGTTCTTTAAGCGTATTACTGGCGTCGCGACCTATATCGCCGACGAGCCACTGTTCTGCGTTGCTAAAGGCACCGGCCTTATCTTGGGCCACCTCGACGTATACAAGCGTACACTCTTAAATAAGAGGTAAAATATGGAAAAGCCTGTCCGATCCTATGAGGAATATTTTCGAGAGAAGGGGTGGGGAAGTGAAGTAAAGAAGATAGTAGAGTTAAGTAATGCAGAGAACGTCAAAAGAATAGACGCTCTTGTCGCTCAATTTAATGCAGAGCGAGAAAGAATCATTCGGGAGAAAGATCAGAAAAACCTCGATAAATTTCTTAGACAAGTAGAATTAATTATTCGAGGCCGAGCATAATGGCTTCATTAAAAGAAACCTATAACAAAATAGCTGCAGATTGGCACGCTACTCACTCTTCTGATACCTGGTGGGTTGCCGGGACGGACCGGTTTATTTCGATGCTCAAGTCGGGCTCACTTGTTCTAGACGCTGGCTGTGGCGGCGGCATGAAGTCGAAATACTTAATTGACCGAGGGATGAAGGTGTATGGGACTGACATCGCAGAATCTTTCATTGAGATCGCCAAAAAGACCGCACCGGCGGGGGAGTATCAGGTGCTGAGTCTCGAAGAGACAGGAAAACTAACGAAAGAGTTTGATGCTATTTTTGCGCAGGCTTCACTTTTACACGTCGCCAAGAAAGATATTCTCGCAACGATGAAAGCGCTTAATAGTAAGTTGAAACCAGGTGGATTGTTCTATGTCGCCGTCAAAGAGGTGTGGGAGGGGCAACCTGATGAAGAGGTGAAGATCGATACCGACTATGACCAGCCGCAGGAGATCTTCTTCAGCTATTACACTATCCCGGAGCTCGAGGGATATTTCAAGCAGGTGGGACTTCAGGTAGTGCACAAACAGATTGAAAAGACTGGCAAAACGAACTGGATACAAATAATCAGTAAGAAGAGGTAGGATAAGGGTGATGGCGTCAATTAAAGAAATAGAGTCTGATTTTAAAAAGCTCGCCGAAAAAGAAACCCTCGCTCAAGGATATATTTTTTTTGGTCCGGATATGGCGCAGGCGTTTCTTGCCGCACACTCAATCGCAAATTACTTAGAAACCAAACAATGGGAGCAATCACAAGCAGTTTTGTTTGATGCGTTGGTTATCGACGGCAAAAAGCAAGACTTGGGCGTTGATGTAGCGCGCGAGTTCTCATCCTTTTTATATAAGCAGCCAGTCGCCTCACAAAAGCGTACGCTCATCGTTCATGCCGCCGGTGACCTGACTACGCAAGCGCAAAACGCTTTGCTGAAAATCGCCGAAGAGCCCCCAAAGCACGCGCTGATTATTTTAGTGGTGCGAGATCTCGGGGTCTTACTTCCTCCGCTCCTTTCACGCTTTCAAAAACTGTATATCAGTGCGGCCAAAGGTGCCCGTCCAAATCGCTCTGAAATCGAAAGTCAGGCAGATGAGCTCGTGCGTAAGTTTCTTGGCTCAACCGCAAAAGGGCGCAGTGATATGATTAAAGAGTTGGCGACGAATGAGAAAGAGATTCTTGAAAAAGGGGACAAAATGATAGATACTTTCGTCGACGCACTAATTGAGGAGCTGGCGAAAAAGCCCGAACTCAACTGGCGCGCGCTCAAAGCACTGCTCTATCGCCAGACCGCGATGGGCGACTACTCAACCAATAAACGATTACAATTAGAATCAGTCTTACCATTTATCAGTTAATATGTTTGCTATCTTTGGTGAAAAGTTTGTAAATGAGGAAGTCCCTTATGCAAAGGTGCAAAAAGCGACATGTCCACATTGCAAGAAAGAGGCCCCGTTAATTAGGGTGAGGGGTAGGAGGTATTTCCAGATGTTTTTCATTTCACTTTTCCCAACTAGCGATACAAAGGAGTGTTTCAAGTGCGGATACTGCAATGCAGTATATGAAGTTCCAAAGGATTGGGATTTCGATCTAGAGAGGGCGAATGGAAAACAAGTAGAAAAGCTTATCGAGAATTTCTTAAAATAAAATTATGGACCAAATCATTAAAGAGTTAGAACAGCGCATCGCTTCCGCCCTTGCCGCCTTAGTAGGTGAGGCGGGCGCGATTCGAACCAACCGCCCGTCTCCGGCGTTGGTTGAGGATGTAAAAATCGACTACATGGGTCAGCAGCTTCAGATTAAGCAGCTTGGCTCAATTTCAGTTGTCCCACCACGCGAAATGGTCATCACACTCTGGGACCCATCAGGCACTGAACAAGTAATGAAAGCGCTCGAAGATTCTAAGCGCGGGTTTTCTCTCGCTGCCCAAGGGAGTAGTATCCGTGTTTCGCTTCCGCCACTTAGTCAGGAGCGTCGCGACGAGCTCATTAAGTTATTAAAAGCAACTACAGAGAAGTCAAAGATTCAGCTTCGCGGTATTCGCGATGATGCGAATAAAAAAACCGATGCTGCTGAAAAGATGAAAGCGATCACCGAAGATCAAAAAACCCGCGGACGCAAAAAGATTCAGGAGTTGATCGATAAGGGTAATATGGAAATCGAGAACTTGCTCAAGAAAAAGGAAAAAGAAATCTTGGAATAAAAATCACCCCCACCAGACTTCTAGTGGGGGTGATTCATTGAGTGGCGCTAGTACCTATTTTCCCTTACAATAAGCACATATGTTATTTGGATTAATCATTGTTATTGGAATCTCACTGCTTATTATCGTCCACGAGGCTGGTCACTTTATCGCCGCTAAGCAAGCGGGGCTGAAAGTCGAGGAGTTTGGCTTTGGGTTTCCGCCGCGCATCTTTGCGATTAAAAAAGGGGAGACCGAGTACAGCTTTAACTGGATCCCGTTTGGCGGATTTGTAAAAATCTATGGTGAAAGCAAGGAGCAGATGGAGCGCCGAGCCGCACAGACCGGGGAGATCATCGAACCTTCGCGTAGCTTTGCGCACCAAAGCGCCTGGCGCCGTTTAACGATTGTATTTGCCGGGGTGGCGATTAACTTCTTCGCCGGCTGGCTCTTACTCTCGGCAGTATTTATGGTGGGCGCACCGCAAGCGGTAGTGATTACCAATGTGATGCCGGACTCTCCGGCCGCACTCGCCGGTATCCTTCCAGGCGACCAAGTATTACAGTTTAAAACCGCTTCAGATTTTATTCAGGCAACCGAGGCTCATCGTGGCCAAGTATTTCCGATTGAGATAACCCGCAATGGAGAGAAAATAAATGTTGAAGTTACGCCGCGCTTAGAAAATATAAAAGGGCAGGGCGCAACCGGCGTTATTATTTCTGAAGCCGGATTTGAAAAGCTTCCATTTTTCACCGCTCTTTGGAAAGGGCTGACGACCTCGCTCGAAGTGATGGGTCAGATTCTTCAGACATTCGGCTCGATGGTGAGTCGGCTATTTGTACACGCGGAACTACTTGAGGGCGTAGTTGGGCCAATTGGTATCTGGGGCGTAGCCAATCAGCTTGGCGGCCTCGGTCTCGTTTATCTGATGCAGCTACTTGGCATGATCTCGCTCAACCTCGCAATTCTTAACGCGATTCCATTTCCTGCTTTAGACGGCGGTCGTTTCTTATTTATCATCATTGAAAAAATAAAGGGTTCGCCAATTGGTCAGAAAAAAGAGCTTGTCTTTAACCTCGTTGGGTTTGGGCTACTCTTTATTCTGATGATTGCAATTACGGGTCGGGATATCATTCGATTATTTTAAAAATTAAAAAGCCCGACCTCCGCAGGGAGGTGGGGCTTTGAGAATCAAGGGCTTTCGACTTCGATCTTGCCGTCGACTAGGTGGAGCGTGACGAGCTGCCCCTTCTGGAGTGGGCGTTCTTTCGGTTGCTCGACGACGAAGATGAGTCCGGGAGCGAACTTGTCCGAGACCTTGTCCATCAGCTCGAGCTGATAGGGGACGGTCTTGCCGTGATCGCATCCGCACGTATCACCAACCTTCGCCGAGAAGTTCATCTCGGGGTTGTTGGCAGTGAGCCAGCCTGCGAGAGCAGTCGTTCGTTCAGTCTGCTCTTTGTATCTTCGAGTCACGCTTAGAAGCCCGGCCACCGCCGACGCTAAAAGGGCGATGAGGGCGAAAGTGATGATTACTTCAGTTCCCGTATAACCAGCCTGGTGCTTGCGCATAACGCATTCTCCAAAAGAGGATGAAAGGTGCTAGCTGATTTTTATCAAAAGCCGAGTGGGGTGTCAATTTTTGTATAGGACGATTATTTCTGTATAATGGGCGTATGAGACAAACCGAACTATTTACCCGCACTCAAAAAGACAATCCGTCTGAAGAGGTGGCTAAAAACGCCCAGCTCTTAATTCGTGCTGGCTATATCGATAAGCTTCAAGCCGGGGTATACACCTACTTACCGCTTGGTCTTCGCGTGCTGCGAAAAATCGAAACGATTATCCGCGAGGAGATGAATAAGGTTGGCGGACAAGAGGTACTGATGCCGTCGCTCCATCCAAAAGAAAACTGGGAGACGACCGGTCGCTGGACGACGATGGATGACTTGTACAAAGTCAAAGACGCTTCGGGTCGTGAAAACGCTCTCGGTCCAACCCACGAAGAAATCGTAGTTCCGCTCGCTAAGCAGTTTATCTCTTCCTATAAAGACCTGCCGTTTGGCGTCTATCAATTCCAAAACAAGTTCCGTATGGAGCTGCGCGCGAAGAGCGGTATTTTGCGCGGCCGTGAGTTTATTATGAAGGACTTCTATTCGTTCCATCGCGATGAGAAAGATTTAAAGATGTACTACGAGATTATGAAGCAGGCGTATCGCGAAATATTTAAGCGCGTTGGTATTGGTGAGCGCACCTATGTAACCTACGCTTCAGGTGGAAGTTTTAGTAAGTATAGCCACGAGTTTCAGACACTTACCTCGGCTGGTGAGGATATCATCTATCTTTGCGACCAGTGCGCGATCGCAGTGAACAAAGAAATCAAAGCCGATCAACCGAACTGTCCGCAATGTGGCGCGACCGGCCTACGAGAAGAAAAGGCGATTGAGGTGGGAAACATCTTTGAGCTCAAGACTAAGTTTACCGAGCCGTTTAAAGTTACCTATAAAGATGAAAAGGGTGAGCTTCAGCCGGTGGTAATGGGTTGTTATGGTATCGGTTTGGGGCGCGTGATGGGTACGATCGTCGAAGTGCTTTCAGACGAAAAGGGAATTGTCTGGCCAGAATCAGTCGCGCCATTTCGCGCACACTTGATCTCGCTTAAGAGTAAAACCGGAGAGGCAGAAAAAGCGGCTGAAGAGTTGTATAAAAAACTTCGTAACGAAAATGTCGAAGTATTGTTTGACGATCGCGACGCAACCGCCGGCCAAAAACTCAATGACGCCGATTTGCTTGGTATTCCATATCGTATAGTAGTAAGCGAGAAGACGCTCGAGAAAGGTGGGTACGAAGTACGCCACCGCCGGACAGGTGAGGAGAAGATAGTGAAAGCCGACCATCTCATCGACCACATCAAATAATGACTGCCTAAAACCGCCCGCTGGGCGGTTTTAGATTTCAGTCGATTTAGTCAAGTCGTGCTCGCCCTGAGTATGCCCGAAGGGTCCTATTGAATAATCTACGGGCCGTCTGCTATGATACGGGCACGATATGAAGAATCCATTTGGCATCTTTAAGCGTGACGTCGGTATCGACTTAGGCACAGCCAACTCTCTCGTGTATCTCGCGGGGCGGGGCATTGTGATTAATGAGCCGAGCTGCGTCGCCGTCAACAACAAAACCGGTAAGGTGGTTGCGGTTGGCAAAGAGGCCAAAGAGATGCTTGGGCGCACACCGCTGCAGATCAGCGTTATCCGTCCGCTCGTTAATGGAGTTATTTCTGACTTCGAAATGGCGCAGGAGATTTTGCGCGCATTTTTAAAAAAGCTCGGGCAGAATAATTTTTTCAGCTACTACCACAAAGCAGTTATCGGCGTACCAGCCGACCTAACCGAAGTTGAGCGCAAGTCAGTTGAAGATGCGGTTATTGGCGCCGGAGTTTCTAAGGCGTACGTAATCGAGTCCGCACTCGCTGCCGCATTAGGCGCGCGCTTACCGGTTCACGAGCCAGTTGCGAATATGATTATCGACATCGGCGGAGGAACGACCGAGATGGCGATTATCTCAATGGGTGGCACGGTTACTGTAAAAAGCTTGAAGGTTGCCGGCGATAAGTTTAATGACGATATTATTAAGTTCGTTCGCGATGAGTTCCACTTGGCAATTGGCGAGCCGACCGCAGAAGATTTAAAAATATCAATCGGGTCAGCAATTCCGCCAACTGAAAAGCTTGAGATGCCGGTGCGCGGGCGCGATCTCGCCACGGGGTTGCCGAAAGAAATTCTTTTAAAAGACACGCATATTCGAGCCGCACTCGCAAAATCGCTTAAGCAGATCGTTGAGTCGGTGCGCGAGGTTATTGAGGTCGCACCACCAGAGCTCGTCGGCGATATCTTAAAACGTGGTATTTATATGTGTGGTGGGGGATCACTTTTGCGTGGGATTGATCAGCTAATCAGCAAGGAACTTTCTGTGCTCGTGAATATCGTAGATGACCCACTTACATGTGTTGCTCGCGGCACCGGCCTGGCAGTAGAAAATCTCGAGAAGTACGATTACATTCTCGACAACCCGCTTAAGCCACGGGATATTAAGCTTTAACATCTATGAGAGGACGAAGTACTATCTTGGCGCTCGTACTAGCGCTTTCAGTATTGTTTTTTTTAAGCCAGCTTTTGTTCGCCCCTAAGACATATCTTGTTTCGAGATTTGGCCAGGCGTTTCAGGCGCCAGTGGTGTTCATTCAAAGTTTATTTAATCGCGTCGCACTTTCACGGCAGATCCAAACATTACAATTGGAAAATCAGAGCTTGCGCGCTCAACTCGTTGAGTTGCTCCAGCGGCCGCAGTTTGTAGAGGAGGGGAAGGAGTTATATGTAAGCGCGAGCGTGTACTCATACTATCCGCTCAATGTGAGCGATGAGCTGCTCATCAATGCGGGAAGCGAACAGGGCATCAAAGAAGGAATGGCAGTATACGCCGATAAGGGTATTTTACTGGGTCAGATTATTAACGTGTATAGCAATCAGAGTGTCGTAAAGACGATCTTAACTCCTAATTGGGAGATTCCGGTAAAGATTGGGGCGAATAAAGTTGATGCACTCTATGTTGGAGGGCATACGCCAAAGCTAACGCTGATCTCCAAGAAGAAAACAGTGCTTGGTGGCGAGACGGTAATCAGTGCGAGTAAGGATTTACCATTCGGGATTGAGCTTGGTCAGGTAGGTGAGTTGCGAGAGACGGTTGAAGGAGTGTTTCGTGAGGCCGACATCACAATTCCATACCAAATGAGCGATATTGAAACCGTACTGGTCCGAGTTAAATAGTATATGCGCCAAGGTAATTATCAGGTAGTAGTTTTTTTCTCCCTCCTATTTTTTTCTGCTGTAGTTGAGCAAATGGGAGTGTTGACTGCGTTTGGTATAAAACCCAACCTTATTCTTGTAGTGGCCGCAGTCTGCACGCTCTTTGCGCAAGACTTCGCAGCATATGGTTGGCTATTATTCTTCAGTCTTATTTTTGCCAGATTTACGCCTGGGGTAAGCAAGGAGGCGATCGGTCTATTAAGCGCGATGCTTATTATTTTTTGGCTCAAAGAGCGCGTAGTACAAGTTGCTACTGGAGCGACCCTGATTGTGGTAGTCGTTGCGACGCTCATTAATACGCTAATTGTCGCTCCAGACTTTATCTATACCCACCCAGTCATTGTCGTGAAAGAAATCATCTATAATGGGTGTATTGGTTTACTGCTTGCTGCAGTGCTAAGACGATTATATGAAGCACGATCTTCAATTCGATGATTTTGTGTCAGAAGCGTTTGCAGATAAGGATGCTGGCTATGTAGAGCTTCCGATTTCGCAACGCGTCTTTTTGTTTGTATTGATTCTCGCTGGGATTACAAGCTTTATTGTCCTTGGGCGCGTTGCGTTTTTAAATATGACGAAAAAGAGTTTCTACGCAGCTCGTGCACAGGCTAACGCTAACCAAGAAGTTTCGCTTCCGGCGCATCGTGGATTAATTACCGATCGGTACGGTGAGGTGCTCGCGAAAAATGCCGAAACATTCAGTGTGTTTGTGAGTACCGCGAGTCTTTTAAAAGATAGGCGTCATTTTGAAGAGGTGATTGATAAACTTTCCCAGGCGCTTGAGCTTGCTCCAGATGAGGTTCGTACGATTATTCAAACCAATGATTTTGAGAAAAAAAGCACTGTTGCTGTAGCGCGCAACGTCTCGCCAGAGACAGCGATTGCGATTAAAGGGTTGGCGATTCCTGAAGTAGAGGTGCGCAATGACTATCGACGAGAGTATGTTGAGGGGCCAGTATTTAGTCAGGTGATTGGCTATACCGGGGTGAGTAAGACGAGTAATGATATCGTCGGAAAAAGTGGGCTCGAGAGTTATTATGATGCATCGCTGCGCGGAACCGACGGTGCGAAAGCTATATATAAAGATGCTAAGGGTAAGCAGATTGATGAGCGCATTGTCAGCGAGCCAGAGGCGGGGCAGATATTAAAGACGACAATCGATGCCAAGCTCCAAGAGTATTTTCATCAAAGACTATCACAAAGTCTGCGCAGTCTTGGGGTGAGTGGTGGCGTTGGGATTGCGATGCAGCCAAAGACTGGCCAGGTATTGGCACTCATTAGTGAGCCAAGCTATGACAACAATTTGTTCGTCACTCCCGGTGCAGGTAGCGAGCTTACCTCGCTCTTTACTGATAAGCGCAAGCCATTATTTAATCGCGCATTATTAGGAGCATACAACCCAGGATCAATCATTAAGCCATTGGTAGCACTCGCCGCTTTAAAAGAAAATATTGTCACGCCAGATTTTCAGATTTACTCAAAAGGCTATATTGAGATCGCTAACCCGTTTTTCCCGGATAAACCGAGCCGATTTGTTGACTGGCGACCGCAGGGATGGGTAGATGTGCACTCGGCACTCGCGCGTTCTTCAAACGTATACTTCTATGAGGTTGGTGGTGGCTTTCCGGGAAGTCCGGGTGAGCCAGCGATAAAAGGGTTAGGTATTGATAAGCTTAAGCAGTATTGGCAGTATTTTGGATTTGGACAAAAAACCAATATCGATGCTGATTCTGAAAATACAGGATTTCTTCCAGACGCCGCCGAAAAGGAAAAACGCACCGGACAGCCGTGGCGTATTGGTGATACGTATAACGTTTCGATTGGACAGGGAGATCTCCTCGTCTCGCCGATTCAGTTGATTAACTTTATCTCCTCGATCGCTAATGGCGGTAAGTTATTCGCGCCTAAGCTCGCCTTAGAGATGAGTGCGGGTGGAAAGATAACAAAAGACTTACAAGAACCCCAGCTCTTACTTGATTACAGTTCAGCATTTAAGAGTGAGCTAGCTGATGTCAGGCAGGGTATGCGTGATGGTGCGAGTAAGAGTTATGGTACGTCGTATAAGCTCGCCGATTTACCAATGTCAGTGGCGGCGAAAACAGGTAGTGCACAGATTCAAAACAACACAAAAACAAACGCCTTTTTTGTCGGGTACGCTCCTGCTGACGAGCCGGAGATCGCAATTCTCGTGCTCGTCGAAGATGCAAAAGAGGGAAGCTTAAACGCAGTGCCAATCGCTAAAGATGTACTACAATGGTATTACGATAATCGTATTAATGTAGCGCCGACTGAATAATCTATGAAGCAAGAACTAATCACGATGCTTGTCGCAGCTGCGCCTATTTCTGAATTGCGTGGCGCTATTCCGCTCGCCATCGGGGTGTTTCATTTTTCAGCGATCAAGGCACTCCTCTTGTCAGTAATTGGTAATATTGCGCCGATACTTCCACTTCTGTATTTCTGGCACAAGCTTTCAAAAGTATTGAGTCAGCATTTGTATTGGGCAAATCGATTTTTTAACTGGCTATTTGAGCGTACACGGGTAAGACATACCCAGTTGTTCACCGCAATGGGGGTGATTGGGTTATTTATCTTTACCGCTGTTCCGTTTCCGCTGACCGGTGCGTGGAGTGCGACCATCGCCGCATTCATCTTTGACCTACCTTTGAGGAAGTCATTCTATGCGATATCATTAGGGGTAATTACTGCTGGCTGTATCGTGCTGGTCGCCACGCTCGGTATCGCCGCTATTTTCTAATCTATGAAAAAACTACTTATCGCAAACTGGAAGATGAATCCGCAAACCAAGGCTGAAGCGCTGAAATTATTTAAGGCAACAGATGCTGTCCAGTGGGTAGTCTGTCCACCAGCACCGTTTATTGGCGAGGCGAAGAAGGTATTAACGAAGGCAAAGGTGGGTGCGCAAAACGTATCAGTAAAACGAATGGGCCCGCTGACGGGCGAGTATTCTGCGGATCAAATTAAAGCAGTGGGAGCAGAGTATGTAATTATTGGGCACTCCGAGCGGCGAGCATTAGGGGAGACTGATGAGGAGATTGGGCAAAAGCTCGTATGTGCATTTGAAGCCGGACTTACCCCAATTTTGTGCGTGGGTGAAACCGGTGAGCAGCGACAGCTTGGACAGACGCACGAAGTTCTTGATCATCAGTTGCGAGTCGCATTAGTCCAAGTAAGAGGTCGCGAGTTTAAAAAGCCGCTCATCGTAGCCTACGAGCCAGTTTGGGCGATCTCAACTTCCGAAAAGACTGCCGGATTAAGCGTGGAGACGCCGACTGATGCAAATGAGATTGCTTCGTATATCAAGAGTCAAACTACTGACCTCTCAAAACCAGTAAAGGTGTTATATGGTGGTTCGGTAAGTTCGTCAGACATCCTTTCATTTTTAACAGAGGCGCAGATTGATGGAGTGTTGATTGGGGGAGCGAGTCTCAAAGTGGCAGAAATAAAATCGATTACTAAAATTGTCACAAAAGCATAGTCCGCGCGTTGTACAGTATATAAGCAAGTATTAACAATTAATTTATTAAACAGTATGGATTATTCAGTAAAGTCGATTATGTGGAAGCTCGTAAATGTTTCGCTCATTGTAGCGATTGTGTTCGGGCTTGTAGGCATTCAGGCAATTGTTCGAGGAAGTAACGCGGTAAATCCAAGTCGCACGATTATGGTAAGCGGAGAGGGCAAGGTAAGTGTCGCTCCAGATATCGCCACGGCTTCTTTCTCGGTCGTTTCTAATGGAACCGATCCAGCCGCAATTCAAACCGCGAATACCACGAAAATCAATAAAGTAATCGAGTACTTGAAGTCAAAAGATATTGCCGAAAAGGATATCACGACCACTGGCTACAACTTGTACCCACGATATCAGTACGACAAGCTCTCAAGCCAATCAAACATTATCGGATATGAGCTAAGTCAGACGGTTACGGTAAAGATGCGTAATCTTGCCAAGGTGGGCGAGGTAATGGGTGGGCTCACTGCGCAGGGGGTTAATCAGATTAGTCAATTAAGCTTTAGCGTTGAGAACCCAGAGGCAAAGCAAGCAGAGGCACGCGCCGAAGCGTTTGAGCAGGCACGCGCCAAGGCCGAGTCAATGGCGCGCGCCAATGGAGTCCGCATCGCTCGTGTGATCACATTTAGTGAGTCAAACGGCGGATACCCTATGCCATACTACGACCGAGTGTACGCAGTAAAGGCAGAAGCTGGATCTTCTGCGCCAGTTGCTCCAAGCATTCAGCCGGGAGAGCAGGACATCAACGTAACGGTTAACGTTACATACGAGATTAAGTAATCCTTTCCTTTCAAAAAACCGCGTCAGCGGTTTTTTGGTTGGTCGTACATTTTCCGCTATAATGAAAGGCGACTCATCCCGTTAGGGGCAGGGCGGCTCTGCCACCCGTGCTATATACGAATATACGCTACAATATATCAATACCCATGAACTCCTACCGGTCGCTTATACAATATAAGAGTTGCCTCTAACGGGATGAAATTCTTTCTCATATTGTTTTTAGCTGCTATTCTAGTCTTTGCAAGCTTTCAGCTATACCAGCTTATTGATCAGAAAAATGAGCTAACTAAGCGTTCAGACGAGTTGGGTCTGCAGATGAAGGCGCTCGAGGCGGAAAATGCTAAGCTTGAGCAGGACCTTGAGTACTATCGTCAAGATCCAAATCTTGCCAAAGAATCTACCGCCCAGTTTAATTACAAGAAGCCAGACGAGAAGCTCTTTATTCTCGTGCCTTCAACTACCAATGAATCCCGTTAGAGGCAGAGCGGCTCTGCCGCCGATGCTACATACGAATATACGCTACAATATATCAATACCTATGAACTCCTACCGGTCGCTTATACAACATCAGGATTGCCTCTAGCGCAATGAAACGAACCGCGATTATTCTTGCCGCGCTTGTTGGTATTTTCGGGATTGTATACTTTGCGAGTGTTTTTAATTTATATCCAGTTGCAAGCGTAAACGGTGAGATGATCTGGGCGGGAGATGTACAGAAGCATTTTGATGCCGCCTATCACTATTACGAGAAAGCCTCGAGAAACGCTTCTGTTGCTGAAAAAGAAAAATTAGCTGATCCGAAGTTTTTAATCGAACTCCGTCGAGTAAGTCTTGATACGCTTATTGAAAATAAGGTCGTAGAGGCTGGATTTCTGACGCTTGGCAAACAGGGAGAAGAAGACCTTTCGAAAATGATTGGTAATACAACCAGCTCGCAAGCTCTCGCGCCAGCGATCAACGAGCTCTATGGTCTGATGCCCGGAGATTTTACCCGCCTTATTTTAGTTCCACAGGCGCAGCGAAATATCTTAAGCAGTTCGCTTATCTTGCAAAAAACCAATCTAAATGATTGGATACTACAGAAGCGTAAAGACGCAGATGTCAGTATCTTCCTCGCCAGTTATCAATGGCAAGAAGGTGAGCTACTGACGCGTTAAAAGCGCGGGTATGGTTCAGTGGTAGAACGCGACCTTCCCAAGGTTGAGACACGAGTCCGATTCTCGTTACCCGCTCCAGCATTGAAATTACTTTCTAAAATCGGTATAGTAGGCACTAACTGCCACCTTAGCTCAGATAGTAGAGCATCTCACTCGTAACGAGAAGGTCCGCGGTGCAAATCCGCGAGGTGGCTCAAGATAAAATGCGACCAGTCTATATTTCAAAACTGGTTGTTTTTTGATAATATTGAAGTATATTAGTATGCCTCAAATTAAAAAGCCGAGAGCCGCTTGTCTCTTATGCGGTAGCCAAACTGCACGTTCTCAATACAAGTATTGTAGTAATGCTTGCCAGATTGAATATCAGTATCAACTGTATATAAAAAAGTGGCAGGCGGGAGAGGTGAGCGGGCTACAAGGTCTTGGTATTGTATCGGGATACATCAAGAGATATTTAAGGCGGAAATTTGAAGATAAATGCTGTCTCTGTGGATGGGCAAAAATTAACACGAAGATAGGATACTCTCCATTAGTAGCTGATCATATTGATGGGAATTGGCGTAATAATAGCGAAAGGAATTTACGGTTGATCTGTCCAAATTGCGATTCGCTTACTGCAACGTATGCTGGTTTGAATAGAGGGAGGGGAAGAGGAAATCGGGTTTTAAGTAAGCGGGCAAAAGAAGGGCGCGGGCTGATAAAAGCGAGGCATAAAGATGAGATGGAGATAGTTTAATAAGTCTGTTACAGTAAACAAATCATGGAAACAACACTTCCGTTAAAACCTCTTACCGGCAAATATGACAAAGGTTCGGCTCATCTTTCAGTCTATCCTGGCGTCGGCGGCGATGATGCTAAAGATTGGGCAAATATGCTTGTCGAGATGTATATCAAGTACTGCGGTAAGCGAGGATTTAAAGTTTCGCTTATTACTGATCGTGCGATTGAGATTAAGGGTGATTTTGCGTATGGAACGCTTAGAAAAGAATCAGGCGTACATCGTCTCGTACGTATCAGTCCATTTGATTCAAAAAAAGCTCGCCATACGAGCTTCGCGCTCGTTGAGGTTGTTCCAATTTTGCCGGCTGTTGAACATATGAAGTTTCGTATTCCAGATGCTGACTTGCGATTTGAGACTACGCGCTCATCGGGTCCGGGCGGACAAAATGTGAACAAGCGCGAGACCGCGGTGCGAGTCGTACATATTCCGACCGGTATTGCGACCGAAAGTCAGGCCGAGCGCGGCCAGGCGCAAAACAAAGAAAAGGCGGTCGCATTGTTAAAATCAAAATTGATTCATTTGATGGAGGTGCATCAAAAACAGGAGATGTCGGATTTGCGCGTCCACGCCAAGCCGGAGTGGGGGAGCCAGATTCGCTCGTACGTGCTCAACCCATACAAGATGGTTAAGGACCACCGCACTAAGGCAGAAACAACGCAAGTTGAAAACGTACTCAAGGGTGATCTTGATAAGTTTATCGAGGCCGAGTTGCAACTGCCGTAAGAGGTGAAAATTTGCTATACTATACGGTATGCGCTAAGTGAGCGTTGTAGTCAGAAAAAGCGCACCTACTATGATTGAATTTTTTGGCGTTTCTAAAATCTACAGTAATAAGTCTGTTGGTGTCGAAGATATTAGCTTTAAGATAAAGCCGGGTGAGTTTGTGTCGCTGGTAGGTAAGTCCGGAGCGGGTAAGAGCACGCTTATTAAGCTAATGATCGGCGAAGACCGCCCAAGCAAAGGGCGGATTGTTATTGAAGACAAAGAAGTGAATAAGCTTAAAAATAATGAGCTTCCACGACTGCGCCGACAAATCGGCATCGTATTCCAAGACTTTAAATTATTGCCGAAAAAAACTGCGTATGAAAACGTTGCATTCGCGCTCGAAGTAGGGGGACGCGCTCAAGATGAGATCGAAGAGTTTGTACCGCAGGTGCTCGACCTCGTCGGTCTTTCCGACAAACATCACAACTTTCCACACGAACTGTCTGGCGGTGAAAAGCAACGCGTCGCAATCGCAAGAGCTATGATCCACCACCCATCAGTCATCGTCGCTGACGAGCCGACCGGAAACCTCGATGATTTAAATACCGATGAAATTATTAAGTTGCTTCAGCGCATTAACGAGCTTGGCACGACGATTATTTTAGCGAGCCATAACAAAGATGTGGTTAATAAGTTAAATAAGCGCGTTATTACCCTCGTTGATGGGCGCATCGTACGAGATGAGGCAAACGGTAAATACGTCATAATGTAATCATATGCTTACCGGACTATTACGAATGATTAAATACGGCTTCCAGAGCTTTTGGCGTAACAGCTCACTTTCAATCGCGACCATCGTGGTTATGGTATTGGCGCTACTCTTATTCAACGGACTTACGATGTTTGATGTGTTAACTAAGACCGCTACCGACTCATTACGCGACAAAATAGACATCGCCGTGTATTTCAAAGTTGCCGCTCCAGAAGATGATATTTTGAAAATCGAAAAAGCACTCGAGCAACTCCCGGAGGTAAAGAGCGTCGAGTATATCTCGCGCGACAAAGCGCTTGAAATTTTTAAAGAGAACCACAAAGAAGACCCGACCATCAGTCAGGCGCTTCAGGAGTTAAGTGCTAATCCGTTGCGTGCCTCGGTAAACATTAAAGCGAACGACACAAAGGATTATCCAATCATCGCCTCATATTTAGAAAACGACAACTTTAAATCAATTGTCGAGAAAATTACCTACGCCCAAAACCAAAAAGCGATCGAGCGCCTCAACAAGATTATTGATACGGTCAATAAAGTTGGATTTGTTCTCGCTGTATTTATCGCCATCGCCGCTTGTCTTGTCGCATTCAACACGATTCGTCTGGCGATTTACAGCAATCGAGAAGAGATCGCGATTATGCGTTTAGTCGGAGGGTCTAACACCTTTATCAAAGGGCCATATATTGTAAACGGAATCTTGTACGGAGTATTTGGAGCCGTCTTTACGATGCTTATCGCCGCTCCGGCAATCAACTTCGCCTCGCCATATTTTGCTGCAGTTATACCCGAGGTTAATATCGAAGTGTATTTCTACTCAAATCTATTTCAATTGTTTGGATATCTCATCTTAGCCGGCTGTGGTCTCGGTATTATCAGTAGTTGGATCGCTATCAGGCGCTACCTCAAAGTCTAGTTGACGAGCCTTCGGAGGAAGGGTACTCTTTGAGTACATCAAAGAGGGTAGTCTCCAAACCCTCGGCGATACCGCTTTTCCGGGTGGCTTAGCGGTGAGCTAAGGCTTTCGTCGGGCGTCCCTGCGGACCTCGACCTCCACATCCCCATTTCCCAGGCCAAAGCAAACCAAAGAGTCACCCGGCTTTCTCTCCGCAGCGCAGAAGGACCTTCCTTCGGCGCTGCTTTTTATTTCATTTTCCAAAGGGAAATGACCTCATCGAGCCTGAAGCTTTCAGAGCCGAATGGCCTGAGATAGGAAGTCGAAGGGGGTATGTTCGAATTGCCGCCTTTGCCCGAACTATTGACTTTATATAAATAGTATGCTATTATAGTAAAAGCCAAAACGGCTATGTCTCTAGTCCAATAAGGAGGTGTCTGTGTCCGCCGATTCCCACGATTCCCACGACCCCCACGCCCCGGCTTCGTCCGGCGGCGACCCCGTCCCGCACGAGGTGCCCGGGGGGATCACCCGCGGTCGCCTCGTGGCGATCGGGGGTATCATCGTCCTGATCATCGTCATCATCGTCGGCCTCTGCTGGAACAGCGGCGACGACAAGGAGACGAAGCAGGCGGTGAAGACGTTCACGTCCTCGCCGAACTCCAAGGAGGCCTCGGGCTTCAACGAGTGGCTCATGGCTCCGACCGTACCGGGTCTCCCGCAGTCGGACATGGACTGCCCGACGGTGCCGGCGATGAAGTCGCCCAGCGAGTCGTCCAAGCCGGTCCCGGCCGTCGTTCCCTCGCAGTTCTACCACCTCACGGTGGCGACGCTGCAGGTCGGCGAGGCGGGCTGGGTCAAGGTCTGCGGCAACGTCGGCACGTGCGACAAGCGCCGCGCCTGGGTCCTCAACGGGGCGACGGTCCTGCCCACGGCTCCGGTGGGGCAGGAGAAGGAGTACGTGCTCATCTCGCGTCTGGCGACGGGCTTCGAGCTCAACTTCGGGCAGCGGACCGATCCGCTCCCGATGATCCAGGGTCCGGAGGGGTCCAAGCCAGGTGACAAGTTGCTCGGCTGGACTCCGATCGCCGCCTTCGCGCCTCCTCCAGGGGGCAAGGGGTAGTCAGCAGTTCGGCCCTGTTCAGCCCGGTGCATACGCGCAAGCGTCTGTCACTGGGCTGTTTTTATTTTCGAAAATATCCTAATAAAAAGTCTGGCTTATAAGCCAGACCTACTATAAGTAACGCTCCTACTCCTCAATAACCGGCAACGGAGATTTCTCTTTAGTAAACCACCAGATTACTGCCGCAGACGAGAGGAGGAAAAAGAGCGCGGCGAGAGTGACCGAAATCCAGATATGCTTATTAACTTGCGACTTAATACTAAACTCCTTGCTTGGCGCTACTTTCGTAAACGTTCCCTCATTATTCGCATACACAATCGCGCGGTGATCGCCAGCTGGTAAACCTCCAATGACCTGTTCGGTAGTGCTCGCGCCAACATGAAACTGACGCTCAAGGCCATTATTTGCATCAAAGATATCGACACGATATCCGTTTGCTGGCGCGCCAGTAGTTGGCTCTTCCCAGGCGAGCGTAAAGTTGTCAGCTTTAGTACCTGACTCGACTACTAAATCAGGAGGAGTGTTTGAGCTAGTTGTATTTGAAGTGCTCTGTCCGGAGTTAGAAGTGTTAGATTGGCTCCCGGTAGTATTCGAATTTGTGTTATTGGAAGTGCTCGAGCTTGATGTATTTGTGTTTGTCGTCGAAGTGTTTGAGTTCGTATTCGTATTACTCGTAGTCGTTGAGTTGGTTGTTGTTCCTGGATTTTGATACACCGTCGTACTCTCTTGTCCGCTGGCTGTCGTACTAAACCCGAGCGTATAAGTTGCGAGGGTGTATTGCTCTCCTAAGCCCGAGCTGATATCCGCAAAGTAGGCGATACTTGGACTAAGTCCGTAGATGGTGAGCGTGTGTTCGAGTTCAAGCGTCGGATCAAAGGTCGTGGCGATGGTATAGAGTGAGTTGAGCTGGGTACGAATCGCAATACGTGAGTCAGTGGCGATATTTGTTGACCAGGCAAACGTCGCACTCGTACCAGTGATGAGTACCGCGTGCACATTATTCATCACGGCCGATGTCGGTGCAGTGCTAGTTGGCGTCGGATCTGGTGTTGGGCTGGTGATAGTCGCCGAGCCGGTCGGCGGACGATAGAGTGCGAATTTAAAAGTATACGACTGATCGTCGCCACCAACGCGAGCCGCACCATACTGGTAGGTTAGGGTGTAGGGGAGGTTGTGTTCAAGGATGGTGATGCGGTTAGCGTAATATATGCCAAATCCCGGGAGTGTGGAGTTGATCTGAATTCCATAGGTAGCTCCGGCAGTCAGAGTAATCGGGGTTGTGAGGTCTACGTGAAATTTTGTGCCACCATCAACTGCTGCGGTAGCGGGGAGAGTTACAGTTTTTGTAGCAAGTGTATTGTAGTCGCTATCAATAAGTGCAAAGCTTACATCGCCCGCACTTCCAGTGTTGTCTACCCAAAATGAAAAACCGGTTAAGGTAGTGCTAATAGCCGGTTGAAATATTTGAATCGGAGTTTGGAGGCTGGAGACGAGTACTCGTTCTGACTGCCACGCATCTGGTGCGAACTCAAAAAATCCTTCGTCATGCGCCTGGGTAATGAGTGGTGAGGTGAGTGAAGAAAGAAGAGTAAAGAAAAGAAAGAGGCCGCGTAAGCGCATCATATATAAAGTATATCAGTTTTTGCGCTCGCAAGCAGAAGGAGTATACTAGATACTAATTAAGTAATTATAAACATACCTATGAATCAGCTTATCAAGTGGCTTGATCTGTACTTTGGGCAAAAGGCTCCGCAGCTACCAGGAAAGGCGAAAGAGTTTTTGGTGAAAATCGCGCCATGGCTCGCAATTATCGGTGTCGTATTGGCCATTCCGGCAATCCTTACCGTATTTGGATTTTCGCGTTTCGCGATGATGGGAGGGTACGGCTATATGGCGTATAGTGGATTTGGTGCCGCCTGGATCTTTCTTTTAGTGGGCGTTATTTTAAACGCCCTTGCTATTCCAGGGCTTCGCAAGCGCTCGCTTGTTGGTTGGAACTTCATATTTTATGGAGTGCTTGTAAGTGGATTACAAAATCTCCTAATGATGAATATTGTCGGAATGATTATTAGTCTCGCGATTGGGTTTTACATCTTGTTCCAGGTTCGCCCGCTCTACACTGGGCAGATGGAGCCGATGATTCCTCCGCAGCAAAAGTAAAACTAAAAACCACCAGGCTGCCTGGTGGTTTTTAGTTTTGGATAGCTTGATTAGGAGAAGACAGGTGGGGTATGATGCCTGCGGTACATCCTACGGAGGTTGGTAGTCATGGAAGAAAAGCTTAGTCGTGCAGTAATCACCGGCGGTCCTTGCAGCGGCAAGACGACGGCAGTGCTCGAAATTCCCGACTGGCTTAGGGCGGCGGGATACTCGGTCGCAGTGGTTGAAGAGCAGGCGACTCGCATTGCAAACGCGGGCTTGAGTCCGATGCAGCGATGGAAAGACCCACTCGCATTTCAAGTCCATCTGCTCAAGCTTCAGCTCGCAACTGAACAGGCGTATGCAGAAGCGCTCGCTCAAGTTGAGCCAGGGGAGCGCGGACGAATTCTGCTGTGTGATCGCGGAGCGCTCGATTTCAGGGCGTATGTAGATCCCATTCACGTCGAGAAAATCTTAAAGCGTACCGGCGTCAGAGAGCTAGCGCTTTTGGATAGATACGATGTGATTGCTCACTTGATAACCGCTGCGAATGGTGCCGAGGCGTTTTACACGCTCGAGAACAACAAGGTGCGCACCGAGAGTCCAAGTAGGGCGCGCGAGTTAGATCTGCTCACGCAAAACGCCTGGGTTGGTGCCGAGCACTTGCGCGTCATCGATAACTCGACTGACTTTCCCAGAAAGTTGTTGCGCCTCAAGCAGGTGTTGGCGCGCGGACTGGGTATCCCTGTGCCAATCGAGGACGAACGAAAGTTTGTCGTTATGGCGTGTAAGCCGTCAGAGTTTCCCGTGCATACTCGCGGCGTGATGATTACGCAGCAGTATTTGCACTCGCACAGACCGGGAGAAGAGCGCCGTGTGCGCCGGCGCACGCTTGATGGGTGTTCTACCTTTTTCCAGACGACGAAACGTAAGCTCCCGGACACAAACGCTCGGGGTGAGCGCACGCGTCAGCTGGATTTAGGCGGATACAATCTCCTGCTCGAAGAGGCGGATCCGTCTAGGCGACGCATACGCAAGATGCGATATCCATTTCTCTGGAAAAACCAGTACTTCGAGCTCGACCGATTTTGCGATCATCTAGCGGGGATGTACCTGCTAGAGGTTGAGCTTACCGAAGAGCAGCAACGCGTTGAGTTACCACCGTTCATCACGGTCATCAAAGAGGTGACTGGTAATCCAGAATGGAGTAATTTCAACCTTTCGCGCCACAAATAAATCGCACCCGCCAAAGCAGCAATGGTTTGGCGGGTTTTTCTTTATAGCAACAAATATTAGCTATTTTGGCAATAGTCTGCTAGAGTGATGTTCTTATGGAAAACAGTGAACAAAGCTTTCAGGGGTTGGGCATCGCACCGGGTATTTTAACGGTCCTCGATCAAATCGGGTATAAGGCGCCGACTCCAATTCAAAAACAGTCGATTCCTATCGCCATCGAAGGAAAAGACCTAATGGGTATCGCCCAAACCGGAACAGGGAAGACGCTCGCTTTTGGCGTACCGCTTCTTCAGTCGGTATTAAAGGGAGCCGGCATCGGCTTGGTCATCGCTCCAACGCGCGAGCTCGCTCTGCAAATCGCTGAAACATTTGAGAAAATCGGTCGCCCGCTTGGTATGCGCAACGCGTGCTTAATCGGTGGCGAACCAATGTTTCGTCAGCACCAGCGCTTACGTGCCAATCCGCATGTGATTATCGCTACCCCGGGTCGCTTGCTCGACCATATGATGCAAAAGACCGTTAATCTCGCGAAGGTAAAGACGCTCGTATTAGATGAGGCCGATCGCATGCTTGATATGGGTTTTGAGGTACAGCTGAAGCAGATTTTGATGGCCGTTCCAAAAGAGCGTCAAACGATGCTATTTTCAGCGACGATGCCTGAACAAATTGTAAAAATCGCAAACACTTATTTAAAGTTGCCAATTCGCGTCGAGATCGCCCGTCCGGGAACGACCGCGAAAGATGTTACGCAAGAAGTATTTTTCGTTTCTAAAGACGACAAGTCGCGCTTGCTCGAAAAATTACTTCAGGAGTATCGTGGTTCAGTATTAGTATTTTGTCGTATGAAGTTTCAGGCGAAGCGTGTCGCTGCCGCAGTCCGCGAAATGGGGCACCAGGCGAGCGAGATTCACGCCAACCGCTCACTGAATCAGCGCAAAGACGCTTTAGAGGGATTTAAGACCGGTCGTTATCGCGTATTGGTCGCGACCGACATCGCCGCCCGTGGTATCGACGTCAATAATATCGAGCTCGTTATCAACTACGACTTACCGGCAGCGAGCGAAGACTACGTGCACCGCATCGGTCGTACCGGCCGTGCCGGAGGCAGTGGCCACGCGATCTCATTTGCGATGCCGACCGAGCGCCGCGACGTTATGTCGATCGAACGCTTAATTAAAGCAACGCTTCCAGTTTCTAAGCTTCCAATTCTTCCGCCAGCTCGTCCAAAGATTAAACTCGCTCATCTGCAGCCAGATCTGCCACAGCGCGGATTTCGTGAGTCAGGATCAAATCATCACCGTCGCGGTTCATCGAATCATCCGCAGCGTGGTCCGTGGCGTCGCCAGGGCAATCGCAGCAGGGGTGGAGGGTTTCACGGCAGCCGCCATCAGGGCTAAAGTGCTATAATCCGGATATATGGCCAATAACCTATCAGTCGGCGACCAGGCTCCGGATTTCCAATTACTCGATCAACAAGGCAAACAACATACACTCTCTGACTATCAGGGTCAGTGGGTTTTGTTGTATTTCTATCCAAAAGATGACACTCCAGGGTGCACAAAAGAAGCGTGCTCAATCGCCGCCGAGTTTCCAAAGTTTGAAAAGCTCAAGGCGAAGGTGTTTGGCATAAGTACCGACTCGGTGAAAAGTCATGAGAAGTTTGCGAAAAAATATAAGCTCCCATTTACACTACTGTCTGACGAAGAAAAGAAAGTAGTCGCACGGTACGGCGTCTGGCAGCTGAAAAAGTTTATGGGTCGTGAGTATATGGGTACGCTCCGCACCTCATTTTTAATCGACCCAAAAGGAAGGATTGCTAAAGTGTACGAAAAGGTAAAGCCCGAGCTACACGCTGGCGAGGTGCTCACCGACCTTAAAGAAGCAAAAGAATAGTATGGGTAATCGAATAACGGTAAATGACCTGATGCAGAAAAACTACTCCTACGAGCTCACCGAGCCAGAGGGACGTAATTTTGCGTCAGACTTTAAGCCCGATCTGACACCAAAGCAGATGCTCGAGCTTGGCGTATTTGGTGGGCGCTATATGCGAGACTGCCAAAAAGAATTTCCCGCAGCTTGGTTTGCAAAAGCTATTCTGTTACCCCAGGGGGTGGCGGGACACGACCCCAAGCTTAACTTTTTTAAAGTAGACGCGAGTCAGCCGATCGCAGTCTGGCAGGCGAAGGGGTGGATATATAAAGATGATCCGCGTGGTTGGTTTCAGTGGTACTGTCGCTACTATATGGGCAGGCGCATTCCAGATGAAGATGTCCGCCAAATTAAGCGCTGGAAGGCGATGGTGCGCCATATCGCGCAAATCAAAAAGAGCTGCCGCATAGGGGATTTTAGTTGCCACACGAAACAGCGCCAAGCCTTACTCCACTGGGCGTACGACAGCCGAAAGATGTAAGAGTATACTGATACTATATGCGTACCTATCAAGAATTTTATGCGGGTATTATCAAGCCATCATTTGCTCCGCCTGACTGGGTGTTTGGAGTCGCGTGGGGGATTATCTATCCGCTGATTATTATCGCTGGTATTTATTTGCTGTATCTCACGGTCAAAAAACGCGTCCCGCCATATCTAATCATTGTGTTTGCGCTTAACATTGTTGCCAACCTGCTCTTTACGCCGCTTCAACTTGACTACGCCGCATTTTGGCCAGCCTCAATCGACATCCTCGCGGTTTTAATCACGCTGCTTATTCTAGAAGTAAAAGTAGTTAAATTCTCCAAGCTTATCTTCTGGCTCTTACTTCCATATTTGCTGTGGGGTAGTTTTGCGACCGTACTTCAACTCACTATCGCGACCACCAACTCTCCTACGCCAATCGTTGAAATAAAGAGTTCGCTCACCGAGGCTCAAGCGCGCACCATCGCCGAACAAGCCTGCATCAAAGGAGGGGAGGCGCTCGCCGCCGGGCAGTATAACGAAATAACGAAGACCTGGTGGTTTGACGCAAACCTAAACGCAACCAAGCCTGGCTGTAATCCGGCCTGCGTAGTGCTCGAAGAAAGCAAGACCGCCGAAATAAACTGGCGCTGTACCGGATTAGGACAATAAGTATGCACGCGCACCTCAATAATCCGCTGCATGGCAAAACACTCCAGGCGATTTTAGAATTTTTAGTTGAGCGTTACGGCTGGGCCGAGTTGGGCGCGCGTATCAAAATCAACTGCTTTATGAGCAACCCGAGTATTAACTCGAGTCTGACATTTTTGCGTAAAACACCGTGGGCGCGGGAGAAAGTAGAGGGGTTGTATGTCGAAACAGTTTACGCAGATAACGGCTAGACAACGTACTGACCGTTTTCAAAAATAACCGTCTCGTCAGCGATTACTTTATCGACAACAGGGAAGAGGTCGACGTGAAAACGTGCTTTTGCGGTAACAATACCTTCTTTTTTATAGACCGCGTGCTTTTCGCCGAGCGAGAGGTGCATGCCTAAGATACGTTCAAACGCGGTAATATCTTGCATATAGCGCTGGCGGGTAATCGCACGGTTAAGTCCAAACCCGATCTCGCGAATAATAGCGCGCTCTTCAGCCTTAATCGCTCCGACAATTTCAATAAAATTTTTCGGTGTGTTTTCTCCCCAGCCAACTACCTGACCCTCTTTGATATCAACGCGAAACGGTTCATGCATATCAACGGTAAACTCCGCACCCGCAAACGCATAAATCATAAATGAGCCGTTCATCGTGCTGAAGTCGAGTGCCTCGGTAAACACTTCGCCAATCGGAAACGTTCCCCCGACATTTTCCATCCCTGTGTAGTCTCCGATATTTAACTTTGGAGTTTCCAGTCCGCCGGTAATAGCAAGCTCCTGACCCATCGCCTGGATGCGCAATGTCTTGATCGGCTCAAGCTTAGCCTTAAGTTTTGGACCAACATTACGATACCAATTGATATCATACGCGATCGAGTTGATATACACGTCCCACACATCCGGGGTATTGCGGTAGAGGTGCATATGCTCAATCACTTTGAGCTTTTTGCTAAAGAGATGCAGACGAATACGAAACTCGTTTAAGCGGAAGTTTGATGACTGAATCAAAACAACCAAGTCGCCCGGGCTCATCGTATCAAACGCAGCAATAACCTCTTCGCGCGAGGTCTTATCAAAATCGATATAGGTCGCGTCTGGCAGGGTGGCACGATACGCAGCCGTCAAAATATTAGTCAGTCCATTTTGCGTATCATAAACCACCAAAGCTTTATGGTTAGAAGTGTGTTCGAGTGCGAGGCGGACAGTATCTCCGATGTTCTTAGTCGCCAGGGCGAGCAGTGTAGTATCCATGATTGCTAGAGTATAGGAAGTAGGGTAAAAATCAAATCGCTTTGCGCAATTGAATGAGAATGAAGAGGATGATATTGTTGAGGTATGAAACTAAACTTGCTAAAAAATCTTTCGGTCATTATCGGTATCGTTCTCGTCTGGCGCGGCATTTGGTACGTTCTCGATTGGATTGATAAAGTAGTCTTCGGAGGAAGCCATATCATCACCACTATCGCCGGCTTAATCCTTGGGCTTCTTATCCTCTACATTCCCGACCACGACCTCAAAGAGCTCGGTAAGCTCTAGGCGATTGAGTCGTTGTCAGTATTATTCAGTAATCAATACATCTCATATGAAAAAATCACTTATTGTTCTCGCAATCGTCATCGTTCTCGCAGTCTGGGGTATTAGTTCGTACAACCGCTTTGTAAGTTTAAATGAAGGAGTCGACAGTCAGTGGGCACAAGTTGAGAGTCAGTATCAGCGTCGCTTTGATTTGATTCCAAATTTAACCGAATCCGTAAAGGGCATTTTCACGCAAGAAAAAACAGTATTCACCGCGCTCGCTGACGCTCGCGCGAAATACTCCGGCGCCCAGACCATTGATCAAAAAGCCTCCGCCGCAACCGAGGTAGAAGGGGCGCTTTCTCGTTTGCTCGTAATTATCGAAAACTATCCGCAGCTGCGCAGTTCGGAAGCAGTAACGAACTTAATGACGCAGCTCGAGGGAACCGAAAACCGGGTGAGCGTAGAGCGTATGCGCTTTAACGAAGCGGTCAAAGCATTCAACCTCGCGATTAAGCGTTTCCCATCTAACCTCATCGCCGGTATCTCTGGGTTTGATGAGCGCGCATATTTTGAAGCCGCGCAGGGCGCAGAAGAGGCTCCGAAAGTCGATCTCCAATAATCTCAACACGATATGCGACGTTTGTTCGCACTGATAGTATTTTTGCCGCTAACTGTTTTTGCGTACACCAGCCCAGGAAAGCCGGTCGGATTTGTGAACGACTTTGCGCAGATGATGAGTAGTGGGGTGCGCGCCTCACTCGAGCAAGAGTTGAAAAATTTTCGTGCTGAAAAAGCGCACGAGATAGCGGTAGTAACTATCCCAACGCTTACAGATGAAACGATCGAGACGTACGCGGTAAAACTATTTGCCGAGTGGGGGATTGGAGGCAAAGAAAAAGACAATGGAGTCTTACTGCTTATCGCCCGCGATGAGCGCGAAGTGCGTATCGAAGTCGGTTACGGTCTCGAGGGCGCGCTCACCGACTTAGAAAGTAAGCAGATTATCGACAAGGTGATCGTGCCCGCATTTGCGCAGGGTGATTTTGATGCGGGCATTACGCAAGGAGTGGGTGCGATTGAGCAGGCGATCGCCAGCGAGTACGCTCCGCCAGTCCCAGTATCTAGTCAGTCTATTGGCGACCTCTTTCCATTTTTAATTTTTGGCATCTGGTTTTTCTTGAGTTTAGTACTTGGAGTCCTCGCTCGCACAAAGTCGTGGTGGCTTGGCGGAGTCTTGGGCGGAGTAGCTGGTACCGCTATCGGTTTTGTCTTCGCCTCATTTGTTTATGGTGCACTTTCAGCCATAGTCTTAATTCCGCTCGGTCTCCTTATTGATTTCATAGCTTCAAAAGCCGGTGGCTCAAACTGGTTCCGTGGTGGAGGTGGATTTGGTGGCGGGTTTGGCGGAGGCGGGCACAGCGGCGGCGGCGGGTTTGGTGGATTCGGTGGAGGAGGTTCAGGTGGTGGCGGCGCCTCCGGAAAATGGTAAAAAATACTCGTTCAATGAGCGAGTATTTTTTTAAAGCTATGTAATCGCAGAGTCTTTTTCGTAGACGAAAAGCGTAAAGTTATCAGGATTGCCCCATTCAGGTCCTCTTGTTTTTTGAAACATCTCCTGAAGTGCTTCTTCGTATGCCATTTTAAGGACCGTATCAATAGGAAGTCGAAGCATCTCTTTGCTTAAGAGTCTTTCGGTGCTGAAGTTTTCCCACGCGCCATCACTCATAGCATAGATGCGATCACCATTTTGGAGCTCAATAGCTGCGGTACTTGGAGGCTCTACGCCATGATAGCTTTTTTGTATCGCCTGGCGCAGATCCATTGCAAGGTTTTCGCCTCCCGTAGCTCCTAGTTTTACTTTTCTATTGATCGTATTTACAACAACAATGCTCGTGTCTCCTCCTTGGATAGCTTCGAGCATCTTGCCATTAATACGAAAGGCGCTATAACACGCACCACCATTACGGTTCTCGCTCTCCATTCGCCTCATCGCACTATAGTGTGCGCGCACAAGAGGCTCATTAGTAGTAAACGCTTTCAAGAGCTCCTCGCTCGTCAGTTGCTTAGAGAGTAGGGGGTTGCTCTGTCCACCCATCGCGTCAACAACCGCAAACGCTTTATGTTCAGGATCGAGCACTACACAGTCCTCGTTTGGTTTTTCCGGCCGTCCACCTCGGTGAGTAATAAAAGCAAATCGTCCACCCGGTATCTCGAACTTGCGCACCTGTTCGATTCCACTCTCGTCAACGATGCCGCGAGGCACTTCAAACTTATTCGCGTCATCAAAATGTAGTCCTGTTGGTTGCTCCATACTAACAGTATAGTGGTTATTTGGTTATACGAATACTATCCCGAATCGCGACAAAGTCTTGAATAATCTGTTCACCCATCTCCATATAGGTTGCCGTAAACGCATATATCCATTTCGGCTGGGCGGTCACAATCGTCGTTCCTTCATATAATCCGGACCAGCGATACGAGGTGGCAGGGAGTCCATTAGCGAGCGTGATCGATGTAAGCGTTCCATCGCTAAGCTTGTAGTTCGACTCGCTCGTATGTTTAATCCAACCCTCCGCTGTTTGGTTATCTAAATTGTTCTGATATATCTCCAGCGCGATATAGGTCGGACCCTCGCCACCTTCGGGAGCTGGGAGTGAGTCTTTGCGCATCAACGTAATTACGTGATGTTTGCGTAGTTCGTTTCCTGGCGCGTCCATTTCTTCTAGGAGATACATACTAGGATACGAAAATGAGATGCCATATTCAGCGCTTGTATATGTGTTAAGTGAAGAGGTGGTGTCGCGCAAGAAAAAGAACCAGGCCGCCGCGCCGATAATCAGTGCGAGTAAGAGGCGGTAAAAAAGTTTCATATATACGCATCGTATCACGAAAAGCTATGATATAAAAAAGCCCCGCAGACCGAAGTCGTTGGGGCGAGAGCGGGTCAGCGTGTGTTGACCTGCTCGAAAGAGAACTGTGCGTACTGGTCCTGCCAGCACGTACTCTGGACTCCCCAGTACGTGGATAGGCCCTGGGTGGGCTGACAATCGCACGTCACGATCGCCGTGGCGTTCGGGTTGAGTGTGACGACCTGGGCCGCCGTGCTAAACGTGCCCTGGCTTATGGAGATGCCCAGCGCCGCGCAGAGGTCGGCGGCCCGGTCCGCAGGGACGACCACCGACTTGAAGTCGTCGGTCTCCAGACTCCAGACCCCAATCGAGAACACCGGGGTGTTCGGCAGCAGCATGGTGAAGCCGCCAGCGTTGGCCGGCTCGACCAGCGGGGAGTTCAGGAAGCCGAGTGCCATCACGATCAGCGCGAGTGCGAGCAGAAAGGAACGCTTCAAAGTACACCTCATAGGTCCATCGTCGACACTACGCCGACAAACGGAAGCAGTATTTTTACATAAAGCAAAAAACCAGCCAAGAAACTAAGCGGCATTCAAAGTACGCTCCGCCTTAACATGTTTTAAATACGCGACGATGATAAAGGAGATAATCACCATCAAAAACCACGAGGTGATTTTTTGAAACGAAACAATTTGCCACGCGTGAATCTGCGAAGGGTACTGCCACGCGCCATAAAACGTTCCGATATTTTCCGCTATCCACACAAAGAGCGAGATGAGTAAAAAGCTGACATTAAGCGGAAGGCGATAGGTGCGCTTATCCGGCGTAAACTCAACGTAAGCTTTTCGGTATAAGATAAAGATTCCCGCGATAAGAAAAAGACGAAAGTCATATATAAAGTGGTTGGTAAAAAAGTTGAGATAGATAAGTGCGCAGAGGATGATGCTATAGAGATAGCGAGGGGAGTTGATGAGTTTAAGGTTAAAGCCCTTCCACGCGTGAGCGATATAGCTGCCAATCGAAGCGTACATAAATCCGCTATACAGTGGCACGGTAAAAATCTTCAGGTACCCAGGCTCCGGATACGTCCACGACCCAATCGCTGGACTGGTTTTATAAATCTCAAGGATAAGACCGATGAGGTGAAAGAGGACGATAGTCTTAGCTTCATCTACTGTCTCGAGCTTAAACAGAAGCATCAGGAGCTGAATGGCTACTGCGGCCAAAAAGAGAAAGTCGTAGCGATATAATCCCGGAATCGCAATATATTTTGAGGCGAAAATCAAAAACAAAAACACTCCGGCAAACAGCGCCGCCCGCGCCTGTTTAAGGGCGAAGATGAGGAAATCGTGAAGCATAAAATTATTTTCTTGGTAAAAACTACTTATTCCTAGGTTTAGAAGCTATTTTTTTATAATACCGATATAGGTTTAGGATTTGAGATTCATGTTTGTTATTTTTTAAGAGCGCGCGGAATCGATCCTCATTAATTTTCCCTGATAAAAATAGGGCTCTAATTTTTTCTTTGTCATTTTTATTCTGCTTCCGGCGTAAGATAAGGTAATACAACAGCAATGTCTCCGGGGAGGCAACTCGCGCCGACACACCATGATAGTTGATTGCCGTGCTATTCAGCGAAGAGGTCGCGAAGGGAGGGAAGTCGACGGTGCCCCAATCATTAATAACTCCCATTGATGAGCAGATATCGATAGGGGTTGATGCTTCGATCTCTATACGACCAAAGCGATACTGCCCATTATCATATTCGCCACCGATGGTTAATAGCACGGGGCAGGCAAAATTTTCCTTTGCTTGTTTTAAAACCTGCTCGAGATTTGGGTGGTCGATGCGCACATCTAAATCATCGAGGTCAGACAGGAGTCCATGTAGGTGCATCGCAAATCCGGCATGGATATAGTAGGAGACATTTAAACTTTCTAGAAACTGAATTGCTCGAGGGAATTCGTTTTTATTCATTTGTCGACCTCATCGGATTTGGATATTTTCATACCTCACCCCCACAAGTGTTTTATAATAATTACAATAATCTTATCACTTCACCATTTTTCGGAATATCATAAATTTTCTACTTCAAGATCTTTTCCTACATCTAATACTTTTTGATATTCTTTGTATTCATGCCTAAGCTCTGATACTAATTCTGAGAAAGTCTTTATTGTTGCATCTTTTGAAAAAGTAAAAGTGGTATCTTTCTCGTAACCAAAAACAAAACAATTTATATTCTTTACATTTGGCTTATGTCTTTGTACTAATGCCTTATACTCCAGGACTTGTCCAATATGTTTTGCCTTAAGTTTAATCCCTGGTTTTTTAAGTTCAATAATTACGACATCATTTGTGTAAGGAATAGTGCTGGCGATTATATCAGGTCTTACGCGGGTTTCTGGGTCTTCTTGTAAATTTGTTTCTAGATAATTTATAAGCGCCTTATCACTTGAAACGATTTCGAAAGCTCTCCCCAAAAGCCATGGGTGTTTTTCAAAAATCTGATGTACATCCTTTTCTTTACTTCTAGGAGATATGATAACTTTTTCAAGCAAATCAATTATTTTTAATTTCTGGTAAACCAAAGTGGTCATCATTGAAATCTGGTTTAGTCTCAAATCATTCAATAGGGTACTAAACTTTTCGAGATCTGCTGATGGCGTCTCAGCTATCTTTTTTAAGATTAGATCAATTTTTTCTGCCTTAACTTCGTATATTTTTACTGCAATTCGATCAAGAGATTCGAAGCTGGAATCGCTCAACTTTAATATATTCGGACTTGCTAGGACTTTTGAAAAAATATCAGGATCATCATTTATGAGTTTTTCGAGACTTTCTTTGTCAACGACAGAAATTGTCTTTTCCCACTCAGTAATAGGGGTCAACTCGCCATCAATAAGCTTCTTGAGATTTTGCCAATCTCTAAAACGTAAATTGAATTTTTGGTCTTGGTTTTTCGTTTTTCCAAAGAAATTTTTTTGAAAAACAATATAATTATCCTCAGGTTTTCCTGGCCAACCAATGACTGCAAAATGAACCCTGCCAGAATTCCACTGTCTTGTATCTGACTTAAGTTGCTTAGGACTTGTTCTTTCTTCCATAGAATTACACTATTTGAAGCATATTTATTCTGAAAGTCCATTGCTATGAAGGCAGCTTCTATAGTTTAATTCTATATCAGAAGTTTGAAGTGCAGTTTTATAGCAATTTTTCTTAGTTCCAATTATTGATCGATCGGCAGAATAGCTTAACCAAGCTACTAGAACTTGCACGATACCCAGAAAAACCAAAGCTCCGGTTAAATACTTCATCGCTCTGGAATTCCTATCGGAGGATTTACTCGATTCTTCCAGATTCTTATTTAGCTGTTCAACCTTATCCTTAAGATAACCTACATGAGTAGAGGTTTTTGAGCCAGAGTTGAATATTGCAACGGTGAGCTTGTGAATAGATTTATTTATACCCGTTCCAATAGTACCTCCGTTTTGATTTATTTCGTCCCATCCTTCCAGCTCAAAATTATTCATAATTTAATTATTTAAATCTGTTAAGCTCCTCGGACTCCGAACCTATTTTAACTTTGCTGCCAGACCTGGAATCGAACCAAGATTCGCGGATTCAGAGTCCGCTGTCCTACCATTAGACGATCTGGCAATATTTACCTTCCTTCAATTTCTCGTACAATCGCTTCCTTTAGTATGCGCCTGTCTTTTATCATTCTCTCATAACTTCTCGCTTCTTTCTCGCTTCCGAACTCCTTAGCGTAGGCAATATCTAGTGGACGATAGCTCTTAGTCGATCGCACTCGACCCTGATTATGCTCGCTAAGTCTTTCTTCGAGTCGGTTTGTACTCCCGACATAATACCATTTTTGTTTCTGGCTTTTTAGAAGATAGACGTGCCACATATTAGTCCTACCATTAGACCTGCCTGCGCAGGCAGGCGATCTGGCAATGCTTCACTGCGCTCAGCACCTACAGTCCTTTTGATTAAGACTTTCGGTTTGGCGAGCCCACAATATCGTCACGAAGTGCAGAGAAGGGGCACTTGGCTACCGATATTGAAGCGTGCCGTTATTCTATAGATTTTGACATATTTTCGCAATATGCGCCGGTTTTGTTCGTGAGCGAAATGAAACTGTACTATAATAGATATATCGCTATGGCGGAAACCGAAACAGAAAAAGAACCCCAACTCCAAGCCGACGTAGAAGCGCTTGATAAGGAGGTAAAAAAGGCTGACGCGTTTCGCTCAATCATCAAAATCGTTGATGTTATTATTCAGCAGGCGTTTTTAATGCGCGCTTCAGATATCCATATGGATCCAGAAGAGCACGCCTTACGTCTGCGCTTTCGCGTTGACGGTGTACTCCACGATATTTATAAGTTTCCGAAAGAGCTCCACTCGGAAATCATTACGCGTATCAAAGTGCTCTCTGGACTACGTACCGACGAACACCAAGCCGCTCAAGACGGCCGTCTGCGTATTGTCTTAAAAGACGGAGCTAACCTCGACGTACGTGTTTCTATTACCCCGACCTATTTCGGCGAAAACTGCGTCATGCGTTTGCTCGCCGACCACTCGAGTGATGAGTTTAGTTTGGAAAAGCTTGGATTTTCCGAGCTCAATCTTGGACGCATCGCGCGTGCGATGAAAAAGCCATATGGATTAATCCTCGCGACCGGTCCAACTGGTTCGGGTAAGACGACGACCCTATACATGATTTTGAAAAAAATTAATACGCCGGACGTCTCGATTGTTACCATCGAAGACCCAATCGAATACTCACTCCCGGGCGTCGACCAGATTCAGGTCAACGTCAAAACCGGCTTACTATTTTCAACCGGACTGCGTTCTATCTTGCGTCAGGACCCAAACGTCATCATGGTGGGTGAGATTCGTGACGGCGAAACAGCGAGTATCGCCGTCAACGCCGCTATGACTGGTCACTTAGTGCTCTCAACACTTCACACTAACGATGCACCGACGACCTTGCCGCGCTTACTCGACTTAGGCGTCGAGCCATTTTTGATCGCCTCAACACTCAACATCGCCATTGGTCAGCGTCTCGTGCGCACGATTTGCCCGGACTGTAAGGTTAAAAAAGTATTTACTGACGTTGAGCTAAAGGCGCTCAAAGATTCGATTTCTGAAAAGATGCTTGGCGATACCAACGCGTTTTATAAAGGGCAGGGGTGCGCACGCTGTAACGGGAGTGGGTACCGCGGCCGTATTGGTATTCACGAGGTTATTGAGATTACAGAAAAAATTCGTGAACTTATTATGAAAAAAGCTAATGCAGACGAAATCCGTCGCCAGGCGATTGCTGAAGGAATGAAAACGATGATGGAAGATGGCTTTGAGAAAGCGGTAAAGGGGATGACAACTATCGAAGAAGTGTTAAGAGTCTTTCACGAATAACAGTGGAGTAGTTCTAGTGTATACTTATATACAGAACTCTCATGTTAGGCTTACCCGAAAAAGTTAAGAAAACTGAAAACGACGACCAGCCAAAGGGTGCGGTCGCTAAGTCTATTTTTCAAAATATATTTTTGCGCGTTGGTCTTCAGGAGCGCGTTGTTTTTGCCCGCCACTTAGCTGTTGGTATTCGCTCGGGCATGACGATGCAGGATAGTTTGCGTCTTATTTATAGACAAACCAAGTCGCCCTCATTTAAGAAAATCCTTGACCAAATTATTTCTGATACTGCCAACGGTATGTTTTTGTCAGAGAGTATGCGCAAGTACCAGAGCGTGTTTGGTGAGCTCTTTATTAACATCGTTCACGTCGGTGAAACCTCTGGTACATTAACTGAAAACCTTAACTACCTCGCCGAAGAGCTTAAAAAGAAGCAGGAGTTGCGCAGTAAGATTCGCGGTGCACTTATTTACCCAGCTGTTATCTTTTTCGCGACGATTGGTATTGTCGCCACGCTTATGATCGGCGTATTTCCAAAAATTTTGCCGGTCTTTACCAGTTTGCGCGTAGACTTACCTATCACAACCAAGATTCTTATCGCCAGTTCCAAGTTTATGACTGCTAATAGTATCTGGCTCGCGCTGGGCTTTTTCCTCTTTATCGCCGTACTCTGGATTCTTTCGCACTACTACTGGTATCGTCACGCGTGGCACCATTTCATTTTGCGCCTACCTGTTATCGGCAAGATGTCAGTGCGCGTAAACGCAACTACGATGACGCGTACGCTCGGATTGTTGCTCAACTCGGGTGTGAAAATTATCGAGGCGGTAAATATTACTGCCGAAACACTCGATAACCTCGTCTACCGTCACGAGCTCAAAAATGCCGGCGAGACGCTCCGCCGCGGTGATTTTTTCTCAAGCTATTTAAAAAAGAATGAGAGATTATTCCCGATTATTTTGGCTAACATGATAGAGGTGGGGGAGAACACAGGAAACTTAACTGAAAACCTAAAGTACCTTTCCGAATTTTATCAGTCTGAAGTTGATGAGTTTTTGAAAAATATCGGCAGCGTTATCGAGCCAGCCTTGTTGCTCTTTATGGGTTTGCTTGTCGGATTCATCGCACTTTCGGTTATCACTCCAATCTATCAAATCAGTCAGAGCATCAAGGTATAAGCGCGTACCTATCTATGTCTCAATCGCGTAGTAAACTTCACAGCCAATCTGGCGTCAGTTTGATCGAGGTACTCATCACGATCTGCATCTTTTTGATTTTAGTTGGCGGTATCTATTTTACATTCGCCAACGTGCTAGAGATTATGGGACGCACGAGACTCCGTACGCTCGCGACATCAGTGCTTAATAAAGAAATCGAAATCCTGCGCAACGTTCCGTTTGACCAAGTCGGTACAGTCAGCGGTTCGCCAGCTGGAGTGTTGCTGGCTCAAAAGACCGTGCTCTACGAAAACAACTCATTTGTCGTAAAGTCGTATGTGCGTAATATCGATGACGCGTTTGATGGCAAGCAGGGCGGGACACCAAACGATACCGCGCCAGCTGACTATCGTATGGTGCAGCTCGAGGTGAGCTGTCCAACTTGTTTTAGGTTCGCCCCAGTTACCTATACGACCTGGGTCGCACCGCAAACGCTCGAGTCCACCAGTAAAAATGGATCACTCTTTATCAACACGTTTGATGCGAACGGTCAGCCAGTTGGAAACGTCTCGGTGAGTGTTGTAAACAATAGCACTTCACCAGCCATCTCAATCACAGACAGCACAAACAACTCCGGCACGCTCCAATTAGTTGATATTCCGACTAGCACAACCGCGTATCAGATTACGGTAAGTAAAAATGGGTACTCGTCAGCGCAAACCTATAAACCAGGTGCGGCCGCTAACCCAAATCCAATTCAGCCGCACGCGACGGTTGCGACGCAGCAAATAACTTCAATCAGTTTCGGTGTTGACCGGGTGAGTACGCTAAACGTGAAGACGCAAGATGCGCAGTGTAACGGAGTCGCCTCAATTCCATTTAATCAGGTAGGCAGTAAATTAATCGGCTCCGGCCCAAATGTAAATAAATATAGCTCGAGTTTTACTACTGATACCTCTGGGTTAAAAACGATCTCATCACTCGAGTGGGATACCTATACGTTTACCAACACTTCTGCGGTGTATGATCTCGCGGGCAGTATTCCGCTCGCCCCATTAACGATCGATCCAAATACGACGGTCGGACTTTCGTTTTTACTTGAACCAAAAGCTTCGACATCGCTCATGGCGACAGTTGTGGACGCCTCAAGCACGCCGATTTTGGGAGCGACGGTTACTATCGCTAAGACCGGCACAAACCTTACGCAAATTACTGGTAAAAAGTTTTTAAGCCAAACCGACTGGTCTAATGGAAATTACAACGCACAAGACGGCAATCTTGCCGACGCTAATCCGGCTGGTGATGTGAAGCTCGCACAAAATGGGGGAGTATATCCAACTAGTACGAATAGCTATTTAATCTCAAACACATACGACCTTGGCACGACTACCGGCACCGTACTGTACGACCTTGTTTGGACGCCGACTACCCAACCAAGCCAGTGTGGAACAAACTGTCTAAAATTCCAGATCGCATCAAATACCGACAACAGTACATGGAACTACCTCGGCCCAGATGGCACGGGCAGCACCTATTACACCGCAACAAGTACGATCGGAACTATGCATGATGGGCATCGGTATCTGCGTTATAAGGCGTACTTAAACACGGTTGATCAAAACTATACGCCGACACTCTCAAGTGTTCAGATCGGATTCACATCAAGCTGTGTACCACAGGGGCAAACATTATTTAGTAATATCCCAACCGGCACCTATACGATGACGGTTAGTAAGTCCGGCTATACTACTGCGACCAGTTCGGTTTCGGTCGTAAGTGGCTGGCAAGAAAAACGCTTAACTCTCCAATAATAGATATATGAAAAAAATACAGATACAGAGCTGGAGGGATCAAGGCGAGACGCGTGGCTTTACGCTTATCGAGCTTCTTATTGTGATGGGTATTGTTGCAGGAATCGCAATGGCGGTCGGTTTATTGGGAAGTGATCTGACAAAATATAGCCTTCGTTTTAATAACAGTCTGATCGTACAGCAAGAGATGCAGCAAACATTACAGATTATGCTGCCGGAGATTCGTTCGATCGCGCAATCAAACAATGGAGCATATCCGATTATCAGCGCCGCTTCGGGTTCATTTGCGTTTTACAGCGACATTGATCGTGATGGCGGGTACGATCAGGTGCGATATTTTCTTAACGGTACAACCTTCCAGAAGGGGGTGATTCGCCCAACTGGTAACCCAGTAACGTACCCAAGCTCCAGTGAAGATGTAAGAGATATGGTTCATAATATGATGAGTGGGCAGATATTTTCGTATTACGACGCGAGCGCAACCAGCACTCAATCTATAGCACTTCCATCGCCGGTTGATCCGCTGAAAATAAAGACAGTGAAAATATCGCTAATCGCAAATCAAAGCCCTTCAACAAGTACGCCATCAATCGTTGGGGTAGAAAATGAGGCGACGATTCGTAATCTTCGATACAAATAGTATGTATATTCCTTTTTTCAAACTAACATTTGCGAGTCGAAGGCCATCAGCTATGTCAGGTCAGCTGGCTATCCAGGTTCTTTTATTCGGATTCATTTCAATCTTATTGATATCGGGATTTGTGCTCTGGTCTGATACGTATGTAAAGAGCGTGAGCCGTGATCAGTATAAGTCGCTCGCTTTTACAATCGCCGAGAGTGGTATCGAGTATTATCGCTGGCACTTAGCCCACGCCCCGCAAGATTTTAAGGATGGAACAGGAACGTCTACACAGCCTTATGTACACGTATATAACGACAAAGACGGAAATCGGCTTGGTCAGTTTGAGCTACAAATTACTACGCCAGCGAGTGGCACTACGATTACCACGATTACTTCAACTGGTCGCGTTGATTCGGACCCAACCGCGTATAAGGTGATTAAGGTAAAGATGGGTTTGCCATCACTCGCGCGTTATTCGGTTGCTGCTAATGCAGATATTCGTTTTGGAGAGGGAACCGATGTGTATGGTCAGCTGCACAGTAATGGCGGTATTCGTTTTGACGGTGTGGCGCATAACGTCGTGACGAGCGCGAAAGATAAGTATGATGATCCGGACCACTCCGGTGGACAGGAGTTTGGCGTGCATACGCACTCGGGAACTGTTGACCCGCTACCGCCAGCCGCAGTGCCGACGCGTACCGATGTATTTACTGCCGGTCGCAGCTTCCCCGTACCAGCCGTTGACTTTAACGGTATTACAACCGATCTCGCAAATATAAAAACCGCCGCCTCATCAAGCGGATATTACAAAGGACCATCGGGCTCAAAGGGGTATGAGATTGTGTTAAAAACAAACGACACCTTTGATGTGTATAAGGTGACGGGATTAAAAAATGCTCCAAATAACTGTAATAGTGATGGGTCGACCGGCTGGGGAACGTGGTCTATCAACACGACCTCATCAGTAGCGACTAATGTCGCGTTCCCGGCTAACGGTCTACTCTTTTTCGAAGATGATATTTGGGTGCGTGGCAAAATCAACACCGCGCGACTTACGATCGCCTCCGGCCGCTTCCCAGTAAGTTCTAATACCTACGCCAACATCACTATTAACAGCGACTTATTGTATACAAACTACGACGGGCAAGACGTGATCAGTTTGATGACCCAGGGAAATATCAACGCCGCCTTAAAGAGTGATGATGATCTCGAGATTGATGCGGCGCTCGTGGCTCAAAACGGTCGCATCGGCCGGTACTACTACAGCTCAAGCTGCGGTACAGAGTATAAGCGTAGCAAAATTACGCTCTATGGTATGCTCGCAACTAATCAGCGTTACGGGTTTGCGTATACGGACGGTACGGGGTATAACACGCGCATTATTACGTACGACGGGAACTTGCTCTACGGGCCACCGCCGAGTTTCCCAATTACCGCGAGTCAATACGATATTATCAGCTGGGAAGAGGTGAGATAGATAAGGCTATAGCTTGGGTAGTTATACACAGCGATAAATGGCGAGCTTTGCATAGCTTTGCTATTCTTAGGGTATAGGAAAGGTCGAGTTTTATTTTCAAAACGAAAAAATGAACAAACAAAAGGGTTTCACCCTCATCGAACTTCTCGTGGTTATCGGTATCATCGCTATCTTGGCGTCTGTCGTCATCGTAGCTTTGAACCCAGCCCGTCAGTTTGCCCAGGCTCGCAACACGCAGCGCTCTGCGAACATTAACGCGATCCTTAACGCTATCGGTCAGAATATCGCCGATAACCGTGGTAACTGGACGTGTGGTGCCGGCGCTTTGCCATCAACCGCGACAGAGATGGCTTCGTCAGGTGGTTACGACATCGCTTCTTGCTTAGTCACGACCTACCTTCCATCTATGCCGTTTGACCCATCAGCTGCAGATGCTGCTTGGACCTCGACGAGCTCATACAAGACTGGTTACACAGTTTTGCGTGATGCGACCAGTGGTCGCGTAACGGTTGCCGCCCCAGCTCAAGAGTTGGGCCAGGTAATTTCCGTTAGCCGCTAGTCATGAGCAAACAAAAAGAGCCCAACGGGCTCTTTTTGTTTGTGGATAAGCCTAGATAGGGAATTGAACAGAATATGATATAATTTCTACCATATGAACAAACAAAAAGGCATCGTCCTGAGTCAGTCGAAGGGTTTTACGCTTATTGAGTTATTAGTAGTAATCGGTATCATCGCTATCTTGGCGTCTGTCGTCATCGTAGCTTTGAACCCAGCCCGTCAGTTTGCCCAGGCTCGCAACACGCAGCGCTCTGCGAACGTGAACGCGATCCTTAACGCTATTGGCCAAAATATGGCTGATAACCGTGGTGTCTTTACTTGCGGATCGGCAATTCCAGCTAGCTCGAGTCTTATGGCGTCTTCGGGTGGCTACAATATCGGTCCTTGTTTAGTAGACACGTATATTCCATCTATGCCGTTTGACCCATCGGCTGCGAATGCTGCTTGGACCTCGACGAGCTCATACAACTCCGGCTACTACGTCAGTCAGACCGGTGGTACGACTGGTCGCGTGACGGTTTCTGCTCCATCGGCAGAGCTCGGACAGACGATCTCGGTAA
Source organism: uncultured Candidatus Saccharibacteria bacterium (assembly GCA_964394435.1). Taxonomy (GTDB): domain Bacteria; phylum Patescibacteriota; class Minisyncoccia; order UBA6257; family 1-14-0-10-44-23; genus CAYMXN01. The sequence goes on along the minus strand of CAYMXN010000002.1, from coordinate 27,670 downwards.
CTCGCTAGTATTTAGAAAAGACCGCCTAAGGGCGGTCTTTTTGTTTAGCGGCGAGCAAGATATACTAAGGGCGTCCCGTTAGAGGTAGGATGTGCTTAAAGCACATCCGTACTTTCGCGGTGATATAATGATAAAAATCTATTAAGGTGTATAGTCTTGGAAATAATTATTAATAATTACCTCTAACGGGATAATTCAACCCAAAACAAATGAAAAACAGAAAAGATTTTATAGCTGATAAGTTTCCGTTTACGAAAGATATTGATGGGATTAGTGTAAAAATGCTCGAGCAGCACTTTAAGCTGTACGAAGGGTATGTAAAAAAGACCAACGAGATTCAGGCTAAGCTTGAGACGGCGGACAAGAGTGAGGCTAATGGCGTATATAGCTTAGTTGGTGAGCTTAAGCGCGAAGAGACGTTTGCAGTTAACGGAATGAAGCTGCACGAAGTATATTTTGGTCACTTAAGCGGCGACGGTAAGCCAGAAGGTGAGCTCGTGAAAATGATTGAGCGCGACTTTGGCTCGCTTGATGAGTGGAAGGCCGATCTTGTTGCTACGGGACTTTCAGCGCGTGGCTGGGCGATCACCGCTTTTGACTTCAAGGACAACCGCTTGCACAACTACGCTTCAGACGCGCACAACGTCGGAGCAGTTTGGGCAGCAGTTCCGGTTATCGTATTAGATGTGTACGAGCACGCGTACTTTATTGATTACGGCACGAGCCGTAAGGCGTATATCGACTCATTCTTTAAAAATCTCGACTGGAAGTTTGCTAATAAGATTGTTGCTGAATACGGTCTAGCGAGCAGGGAGGGTAAGTAGAAAAATCGCTGGAAATAAAAAAAGCGGCCCGACACTCGCGATGCGAGTGTCAGGCCGTGTCGGTCTAGGCCGCGGTCGAGTCCTCGGGGGAGAGGTCGATGTCCTTGCCCGCGTTGACGTAGGCCATGCAGAGCCAGCTCGGCTTGTCCGGGTTGAGGAACTTGGCGATGAACACCACCACCGTTCCGGTAGAGAGGTGGCAGTCCTCGTCGCCTGACTTACGCAGGAGAATCGTCCCACGATCGAACCCCTTGCGGAGTCCGAGGGTCGCCTTGATCTTCCCGCTCTTGTACAGCTCCGAAAGGAGCGAAAGGAATTCTTCGCGAGTCATTAAACGCCTCCAGGGTTGAATGGCCTACAAAATATAGTATTACTATTTATTTGAAAAAAGTCAAGATTACAGTGCTTGGGGCTTTTTGCCCTCAACCTGAATTTGAGTTGGTACAACCTTGCCGTCAGCAAGCGCAGCTGCGAGTAGCTTTACGCGCTTACCCTCGTGACCTGGATAGTTCATTGTATACGCCCCCGGCTCCGGATTGAGCGCCTGAATCTTACGATAGACCGAGAGGGCGCTATCTTTTACAAAATCAATCTCCGCATCCGCAGTTTCGAACTTTTTAGTAAGCGTCGCATCTTCTTCGTTTTGTACGGCGGCTAAAATGCCTCCTTTGATAAAGTTCGGCAGGGTACGAATCAGTAGTTCGCCACCAAGGCGGGCGAGTTTCTTCTCGAGAGAGATATATGTCTCGTCGATATCAATAGGCATCGCTTCGCGGGCGACAATCGGTCCGTGATCAACCTTCTCATCGACCATAAAGAGTGTCGTTCCCGTTTCGCTCTCGCCTTCGAGGAGGGCGGACTGAATCGGGGAGGCGCCGCGGTATTTAGGCAGGAGTGATGGGTGCACGCCTAACACGCCTAGCGGAGGAAGAGAGAGGATTTTTTTCGGGATAATCTGACCATAGGCCGCAACGATAAAAAAGTCCGGCTTCAGCGAGATGAGCGCTTCTTCGATTTCGAGTACGCGCTTAGGTTGAAAAATCTCAATCGGAAGTTTTGAGTCAAGAATATATTGCTTGGTGTCCGGGGCGGTAATGATTTTTTTGCGTCCAACCGGTTTGTCTGGATTACAAACAAGAGCCACTGGAGGGAGGTTGGCCTCAATCAGCGTAGCGAGAACTTCTTTTGCAAATTCAGGACTTCCGAAAAAGATATAGCGCATAGGATTATTCTTCAGCATCAGCATTCTTCATAATGTTTTGAGCCTTGTCGATATAGAGCTTGCCCGCAAGATGATCAGTTTCGTGCTGAAAGATTTGTGCTAAAAGTCCCCACGCCTTAATCTTTATTTTTTTGCCATTTTGATCTTGGCCATCGAGCGTGACGCGCTCATGGCGCTTCATTATGCCGTGATATCCTGGGACGCTTAAGCAACCCTCTTCGAGAAGGGCGGTCTCTTTTGAGGTTTTAGTTATTTTAGGATTAAAAATCGCGTAGAATTTTCCCTCGCACTGGGCGACAAACATATTCGCATCAATGCCAATTTGATTTGCGGCCAAGCCGACACCGTGAGCGTCGCGCATAATCTCTCGCATGGTTTTAATCAGCTCGCGAATTTCTGGCTTGCCAATTTTTGCAAAGTCGAAATCCCGCGTCTTAGTGCGCAGGAAAGCGTTATCGGTCGGATTGTCTTTATTGAGGATGTGCATAGTACTACTGCGTATTACCTGATTTTAACTCGTGTACGACGCGCATAAAATAGGCCCCCCGATTCTTAACCTCCCGGCGTTCAGCTACGTCTTTAGCGAGCGCAAGGAGTTGGCCAGGATTGTACTCTTTCGCGAATTTGATGTACAGCGCCTTATGGGGCATATCACGAAGAATCGTTGCTATCTCTAAGCCTACTAACTGAAATGATTGTGAAACGCGGTTTTTGGCACCACGAGACTTAAGAGTTGCGAGGTAGTTGTCTGGACGGACTGATTTCATCTCTGGCATGCTAGAATACTACCATATGAAGCGCCGATTATTCATCTCTATTCCGTTAACGACTAACGCAGCCAGGTCTTTGCGATATCAGTCAGATATCATTGGTGCTGAGGTTTCAGAAGAGGATTTTCGTTTAACCGAGCCAGAAAGTTGGCATATTACGCTCGCGTTTCTTGGTGATCAGGATGATGAGAAGATGCCAGCCATTCTTTCTGCGACCGAAGGGGTTGTTGAGATGCTTGCTGAAATAGACGAGCTTCGATTTACAGAAATCACCCCGATGCCGAGCGAGGCAGACCCGGATATGATCTGGCTCAAGGGGAGCGAGGAGACTTCACATGTCCTCGGGCAAGTTCGCGACGAGCTCGTTGAGCGGTTGTTAGCTGGAGGGGTGCAGTTTCGTCAGGATTATAAAAAATATACAGCACACATCACGCTCGCACGGAGATTGCGTCGATCGGCTCAAGCTCCTAAGACCGAACCATTCGAGCTTGTATTTACACCGGAGAAAATCGAACTTATGGAGTCGCATCTTAGCCGAGGAGGGAGTACGTATGAGTCGCTTTCCGCTTTTACCTTCTAGTTTTGTCATGGCCAGGGTTTTGTAGTAGTATCGACACTATGGCTACATCAAAGGAACGTATTAAAAAGATAGCCCTTGGCGCGATTGGGGCGCTCGTAGTCGCCGGACTTATCCTCGGTGGCTTTGCGTTTGGATATCAGCGTGGTGAACAGGTAGGAACAAGCCAAGTACAGATCAATGTCGCTAATACTGATGGGAGTGGAACAACTGATGCCGACTTTTCAGTTTTCTGGGAGGCGTGGCAGCGACTGAAGCGTTTTCACGTTGATGCGGGCAAATTAACCGATCAGAAGTTGGTGTATGGAGCAATCCGCGGAATCACAAACGCGTTTGGCGATCCGCACACAAACTTTTTCGAGCCAGCTGATGCGCAGAAGTTCGAAGAGGATATCAATGGAAACTTTGGTGGTATCGGTGCTGAAATCGGAATTCTCAATGAACAACTCGCTATCACTTCTCCACTCAAAGGAACTCCTTCGCAAGCTGCTGGACTTAAGAGTGGCGACGTTATCGTAAAGATTGATGATGAGCCAACTCAAGGGTTAGATGTTTCAGAAGCAGTTAAAAAGATTCGTGGGCCGGTAGGGACGAAGGTGGTACTAAATATCTTTCGCGAAGGCTGGTTGCAAGCTAAAGACTTTACGCTTACCCGCGCGCTGATTACGATTCCGACGCTCGACCTTACTTTGCACAACAACAATCAAATCGCCCAAATTCAGCTCTACAGTTTCAATGAGAACGCTCCGTTGCAGTTCTTTAAAGCAGTGTACGGCTTGCTCAATAGTCATGTGAAGGGAGTGGTTATTGATTTGCGCAACAACCCAGGCGGATATCTCGAAGTGGCCTCGAATCTCGCCGGCTATTTCGTTGATCGTGGTACGGTTGTAGTAAGTGAGCGCTTTAGAGAGGGGTCTGATAAGGTGTTGCGCGCTGATGGAAACGCCTCGCTTAAGAATATTCCAGTAGTCGTGCTGATTAACCGCGGTTCAGCCTCTGCATCCGAAATTCTTGCCGGTGCGTTGCGCGATCTCCGCGGCGCCAAGATTATCGGTGAGCGTAGTTTTGGAAAGGGTACGGTGCAAGAGATTAACGAACTAAAGGATGGCTCGACCATCAAGATCACCGTCGCACACTGGGTAATGCCAAAAGGATTGATCTTAGACAAAAACGGCATCAAACCAGACTACGAGGTAGCTCTTACCGATGAAGACATCAAGGCTAAGCGCGATCCACAGCTCGCAAAGGCTTTACAGGTATTGCAGGAGGAGATTGTAAAAAATCCAAACGGGAGCGTCGTTGAACCAACTACGATTCCATCGTTTGGCGGAGTGACTGGGCAGCAGATACAAATCGTTCCAGCAACCAGCAGTAAACCTTAATTATTATTCAATCCAATGAAGGTGGTGCTTTTACAAGATGTGCGCGGGATCGGCCGACGCAACGAACTTAAAGAGGTAGCAGACGGCTACGCGCGCAACTTTTTGTTTCCTAAAAAGCTCGCCGTATTAGCTAATGTGAAAAACCTCGCCGAAAAAGAAAAAAATGATGAGCAGTTAGCCGCCGAGCTTAAGCAACTTCAAAACATCGCTGATAAAATCGGTAAAGATAGTTTTATCTTTACAGTTAAGGCGGGAGTAAAAGGTGAGGTATTTGGTTCGGTCACAAAGCACGATATCGAGCTCGCACTCAAGGAAAAAGGGTATGCTAATTTTCAGCCGCTCCTCGATCATCCGATTAAATCACTCGGCAAGCATCAAGTAGAAATAGACTTGCATCGTGGCGTTCACGCCAAGATGAATATCGAGATTAAAGCCTAAACTAAAAACCCGCGCAAGCGGGTTTTTAGTTTGAAGTTCTTATTTAGCCACAGTAACGCTGACGATCTTCGCGTAGCGGCGGGTGCCATCAAAGCGAGTCTTCTTGGTCTGTTTAAAGTTGACTGTACCAGTCTTAGCAGCGTAGAGGGTGTCATCAGCTCCGCGGCGAACGTTAACTCCGGCGATAACTGCGGTACCGCGCTGGCGGATGATAATCTGACCGGCGTGAGCTAACTGGCCGTGGTTCAATTTGACGCCAAGGCGCTTACTTTCTGAATCTCGTCCTAATTTTGTGGAACCACCTGATTTTGTATGTGCCATATTCTTGGTAAAGCGAGCTGCGGCCTATACCGCTACTCAATTTATGATTATTGGATTATACGCTATAATTAAGCCATATGTCAAACAGCAACTCGGTTCCCCAAAAGCTCGTTTTTGATATCGAGACCGTGGGCACTGATTTTGACTCGTTAGACGAGGCGACGCAGGACAATCTGACGCGCTGGATAGAGAAAGAATCTACCAACGAAGACGACTATCGCATCGCACTCGAAGACCTTAAGCAAGGGTTAGGCTTTTCGCCGCTTACCGGTGAGATAGTTGCGATCGGAGTGCTCGACTATCACAAAAAACAAGGAGCGGTATATTACCAGGCTCCGGGAAAGAAAATCAAAGAAGAGACCGAAAATGGCGTCGTGCTCAAGCAGATGAGTGAGGCGGAGATGCTGAAAAAGTTTTGGGAGCTTAGCCAGAAGTATCACCACTTCATTACGTTTAACGGTCGCCAATTTGACGCACCATTCTTAATGCTCCGGTCTGCGATTCACGGGATTCGTCCAACGAAGGATTTAATGCGCGCCCGCTACCTCTATCAACAGTCAGCTGACGCGGTGCATATCGACCTATATGATCAGTTGAGTTTTTACGGCTCGATGCGACGCAAGGGTACGCTGCACTTATATACGCGCGCTTTTGGCATTAAGAGCCCAAAGGAAGACGGGGTGACCGGAGATGATGTAGGTAAGCTATTTAAAGAGGGAAAGTTTTTAGATATCGCGAAATATAACTCGCGTGATTTATTTGCGACCAGAGACTTGTATGAAAAGTGGGAGACGTATCTCGCATTTTAGCTATGCAGCGCAAAACCATTCTCATCTTTTTACTCTTCCTTCTTATCGCCTCAATTAGTTTTGGGATTGGATTTTTAGTTTCGGGCGAGTTCGCTCGTCCACCGATTATCATTCAAAAAGGCAGTTAATTTTTTATGAATGGGGTATCACTCAAAGTTCTCATTGGCTGGATCGCCGGTGCGGCGCTGGTTGGAGTGATGGCGATTCTCGGTATTTCAAGCGTGAAAAATGTAGCTTCACCGCAAAGCAATTTTCAATACTTGGCGCAGGTGAGTACCCAGATGAGTCCCGAGGCGAGCTCGACAGTAGGTCAGGCACCCGAGCAGGGTTTGGTAGTGGCAAAAAAGTCGAGCGTGCCAGTTAGTCACACGAATACGCCCGCAGTGCTTGGTGTGCAATCGACAAAAAGCGAGGAGGCGACCACCTCACCGGTGGTAGTCGCAAAAGAAGCTCCGCCGCCAGTTGAAGAGAAGGTATGCTCATTTATGACTAATCAGTTTCCGAGCTACCGCGGAATGATTATAAATGAAGTTGGTTGGATGGGCAGTTCGGCTAATAGTAATCACGAGTGGGTAGAGTTGAAAAATATCAGCGGGAGTCAGTTAGATATTTCCGGCTGGCAACTCATCGATAAGACAGAGCAGATTAAGGTTCGTATTCCTCCGCAGACCCATTTGGGTATTGGCGGATTTTTTATGCTCGAGCGCGATGAGGCGGCACTTCCAACGATCAAAGCTGACGCAGTGTATGTTGGTGCGCTTTCAAATAGCAACGAGGCGCTGCGACTGTTTGATAAAAACTGCTTTCTAATTGATGAGGTGGTCGCCAGTCCGGACTGGCCCGCTGGAGATGCAGAAGCAAAGCGTTCGATGGAACGATCACCTAATTACGCGTGGCACACATATCTTGGAGGTGCTGCAGGTACTATCTTCGGTACTCCTAAGGCCGAAAACTCGCCACCACCCGCTCCAGCTTCTGCCGTAGCCGAAGCGCCATCGTCATCCGCACCAGTTGAGTCAACTCCAACTCCAGCACCAACACAATCAGAACCAACCTCGACGCCAGCAGCGCCCGAGCAACCTACGCAGCCAAGTACAACCGTGGGCTCGCTCTTTATAAGTGAGGTGATGGCGGGCACAGAAGTAAACGCCAGCGATGAGTTTATCGAACTGTATAATACGACTGCGAGTGACATAACCCTTACCGGATACTCGCTGAAAAAGAAAACCTCTTCCGGCACCGAGTCCTCGCTGGTTGCGACAAGCAGGCTTGAAGGAAAGGTGATCCCGGCCGGAAAGCATTTCTTAATTGGTCATGACGGATCATACTCCGGTTCAGTTTCGGCCGACATTACATTTCCCGCCTCATACTCGCTCGCCTATACCAACAACTCGGTTGTACTCTATGACGCTAATAATCAAAAAGTGGGCGAGTTGAGCTGGGTTGAGATCACTAAAGGGCAGAGCTACGCGTGTAGTGCACCCGCATCGTGTAGTGCCCAGACAACGCCCAACCCACAAAATAGTAATAATTAAATAGCAAGAAAAGGCTTACATTTAGACTGATTTCGTCGATAAAAATCAAGTATTTTCGCCTTGTTTCTAAGCCCAAAATCTGCTAAACTAGACGTATTGAGTTGAACGACTCTTTTTAAATTTCACACGAAACTTATGGCTAAAAACAACGCTGATTCACCAGAGGAAAAAAAGTCATCATATAGTGCTAAAGACATCACCGTTCTCGAAGGGTTAGACCCAGTGCGTAAGCGCCCGGGTATGTACATTGGTACAACCGACTTAGCCGGTCTGCACCACCTTATTTGGGAGGTGGTCGACAACTGTATCGATGAAGCGATGGGAGGGTATGCGAAAAATATCACCGTTGAGATTTTAGCGAATAATCGCATCGCCGTTACTGACGACGGTCGCGGTATTCCAGTTGAGAAACACCCACAAACTAAAAAGTCTACGCTCGAAACCGTATTAACGGTACTTCACGCTGGAGGTAAGTTTGGCGGCGATGGATACAAGGTGTCTGGAGGTCTGCACGGTGTCGGTGTCTCGGTAGTAAACGCACTTTCAACTACATTGATTGCTGAAATCTCGCGCGATGGACTGATCTACCGCCAGGAGTTTAAACGCGGTAAGCCACAGTCTGATGTGAAAAAAGTTGGTAAGAGTAAGGCGACGGGTACCAAGATTATCTTTGAACCAGACCCGGAGATTTTTGCCAAGATTGAATTTGATCAAAAAATTATTTTAGAGCGTCTGCGCCGTGCGGCATTTTTAACTAAGGGTATTAAGCTCGAGTTAATCGACTATCGTCAGAAGCCGGTGTTCTACCATGGATTTTACTTTGACGGAGGGTTGCTCTCCTTTATTAAGTATCTCAACGACACCGAAAAGGTTCTTCAGGAAGAGCCGTTTTATGTCGATAAACAAATGGATAAGGTGCAGGTTGAGGCGGCATTTATCTACAATGGAGAGATTGAAACGCAAGAGCTTTCATTCGCCAACAACATCTATACGCCGGATGGCGGTATGCACTTAACCGGTTTTCGTTCCGCGCTTACCCGTACATTAAATACCTGGGCGGTTGAAAACAATTATCTCAAAGCTAACGAGGACAACCTAACCGGTGAAGATATGCGCGAAGGGTTAGTTGCTGTGGTTTCCGTAAAACTGCGCGACCCACAATTCGAAGGACAGACAAAAAACCGCCTTGGTTCTCCAGAGGCGCGTACCGCGGTAGAGAGCGCGGTCAACGAAGCACTCAAAAACTTTTTTGAGCGCAACAGTCGCGACGCCGGAAAGATTATTGAAAAGTGTATTTTAGCTGCAAAGGCGCGTAAGGCGGCTAAGGCTGCGCGTGATACAGTGTTGCGTAAAGGTGCGCTAGATGGACTTACCTTACCAGGTAAGCTCGCCGACTGTACGAGCCGTAGCCCAGAAGAGTCTGAACTCTTCATTGTAGAGGGAGACTCTGCCGGTGGCTCTGCCAAGCAGGGTCGTGATCGTCGTACGCAAGCCATCTTGCCGCTTCGTGGAAAAATTCTAAACGTAGAAAAGAGTCGTATTGATAAGATGCTCTTGAACAAAGAGGTGAAGTCGCTGGTAATCGCGCTTGGTACCGCGATCGCCGAATCATTTGATCTGACCAAGCTTCGCTATCACAAAATCATCATTATGACAGACGCTGATGTCGACGGAAGTCACATTCGTACACTTTTGTTGACGCTGTTCTATCGATACTTCCCGGAGCTTGTAAAGAGTGGGCACGTATATGCTGCTCAACCGCCACTGTATAGCATCGGACGAGGTAAAGAAGTGCGCTACGCGTATCGCGAAGAAGAAAAAGAAAAGATAATCAAAGAAATTCTTGCGGCCAAAGTTGACGCGCAAAAAACAAAAGCCGGCAAACAGGGCAAAGATGATGAGGCGGTGGTTGATTCAGCCTCTGAAGGGGGAGAGACAGTCAAAGGAGTAAAGATTCAGCGCTACAAAGGTCTTGGTGAGATGAACGCCGACCAGCTTGCTGAAACAACGATGGATCCAGCCAATCGTGTGTTAAAGCAGATCACGGTTGCTGACGCCGCTCAAGCCGATAAGCTCTTTGACGTACTTATGGGTGAAGAAGTCGCTCCACGTGCTAAATTTATCCAAAGTCACGCACTTTCGGTAAAGAACCTCGACATCTAATTGACTTTTTGTCCAACTTTATCGTATAATCTCTAGCAATATGTTCTCACGAGTCAAAGAATACTTTATTGGTGCCAAGCAGGAGTTTAAGTCCATCCAGTGGCCAACCTTCGCGCAAACCCGTGGTTTGACGATTACCGTCATCGCGATCGCGCTCATTGTAGCTATTTACCTGGGTGTATTTGATTACGCATTTAGCTATCTCTTAGGCAAAATATTAGTCGTCTAATTTATACATTTCCTATGGACGAAAAAAAGGACAAAAAGGCTCCGACCGGAGGTAAGCAGCAGGGAAGCACTGGCCGCCACTGGTACGCGGTACACACGTACTCTGGATATGAAGACGCAGTTGCGCGCTATTTGAACCAGCGTGTCGACAGCCTCCAAATGGGCGATAAGATTTTCAGTGTTGTCGTTCCTAAGGAAAAGAAGATTAAGATCAAAAACGGCAAGCGCCAGGAGATCGAAGAAAAGACGTTTCCAGGTTATGTGCTCGTTGATATGATTCTCACCGATGACAGCTGGTACGTAGTGCGAAACACGCCACGCGTTACCGGATTTGTCGGCTCTGACACGACCACTCCACTCCCACTCTCGCAGGCTGAAGTTGATAGCTTGATGGCGAAGATGGGTGGTGGCGAAAAGCGCTTTACGGTTGACTTAGCTGTAGGCGACATGGTAAAAATTACCGACGGTCCATTTAAGGACCAGGAGGCGAAAGTCAGTCAGGTAGACGAGAAGAGTGCAGTAATCAAAGTGGTTATTCCAATCTTCGGCCGTGATACCGTACTCGAACTCGACAGTCTCCAAGTGCAAAAACTATAAACAAATTATATGGCTAAACCAGTAAAATCAGTCGTCAAGCTCCAGATTCAGGGAGCAGCTGCTAACCCAGCGCCTCCAATCGGAACCGCTCTCGGTCCTCATGGTATCAACCTGATGGATTTTTGTAAGAAATTTAACGAGGCAACTAAGACGATGGCCGGTGACACAATCCCAGCCGTTATCACTATCTACGAAGACCGCACGTTTGATTTCATCCTCAAGACTCCTCCAGCTTCTGCGCTGTTAAAGAAAGCAGCCGGTATCGAAAAGGGAAGTGGAAACCCGCTCACGACGAAAGTCGGAAAGGTAACCAAGGCTGACGTTAAGAAAATCGCCGAACAGAAAAAGGCAGATCTCAACGCCAACAGCGATGAAGCAGCGATGCGCATCATCGAAGGTACCGCCCGCAACATGGGTATCGAGGTCGAGAAGTAATCTTCGAAGACTCTGAGTGTCCAGCGAAGAGTTAAGAAATAGTACTAAACAAATCCCGCCAGCTGGCGGGATTTGCATTTTAGGGCTGGCTCAACTAATCTATCGTGGCGCGTAGGTCATCTTGCAATTGTTCTCTGGCTGCAAAAAGGAGGTCCTGTGGCTGCAAAAGCTCCGTTTGTCGCAGTAAAGGGCGATGCCAGCTTTGAGCGCGAGGTGCTCAAAGCGACCGGCCCCGTACTGGTGCAGTTCTTCGCGGATTGGTGTGGTCCATGCAATCGCGCTACGCAGGTCATCGACGAGCTCGTCGAGCTTCACCCGAATAGGTTCAAGCTCGTCCGGGTAGACGTAGATGAGGAGAAGAACGGCGAGTTGATTGGTCGCTATGGAGCCAAGGCTGTTCCGCTTTTCCTCGTCTGGAAGGATGGCAGTATAGTCGGCAAGTTGCTTGGGTTTCAGATGCGCGGCCCATTTTGGCAGTGGCTCGAGCCACTGCTTGCGAAGTAGTATTGGTACGGTCGACTCTTTCGAGAGCCGGCCGTTTTACTTTTGTTTGCGGATGAGTATCCTAAAGATAGTTCTTAAGGAGTTCTCTCATGTCGAGCGTCCAAGCTGCGGTCGTGCAACTCTTGGGGTTGCTGGAAGAAGATCCGTATTCTGACAATTGTTATGTGGCACACTGCTTGTATCCCTGGGTGCATGAGTTCGGCCCAAGCCAAGACGAGGCGGTGCAGAACTTGTTTCGCACAATGAGGGCTCATCTTAGTGAGCCGGTTGGACTCGGTTCGCTCCTTCCTGAGAAGGAAAAGGCTCAGGCGTACGAATCTGCGTCGCCAGCAACCGAGCGAGTCGAGCGGTTCACGCACGGCGAGCAGGTGTACGAAGTTCGTTTTCGAGTGGTGACGTACCCAGATTAGTCGGGAAGAGCGAGTTGGCTTTACGATCGCGCCAGGTTTCCTTTGGGAGATCTGGCGCCTTTTCATTTTCTATAGGAAAAATAACTTCAAAAGATTTGACATTGACTTTTATTTTTAAAATATGTATTGCGCTTGGGTTGGTGCGCAGATAGTCTGCGTGCTCGCGGAGGGTGTCATGCCCAAGAAGGTCAGCATCAAGATTCCGGAGTGTGGTCACGGACACATCGTGACTCACGTGGACGGTTCCCAGTGGGGGAAGGTTCTTGTGACTCCAGGGGTGGTCGCGAGCAGGGCAGAGTTCAAACGGCGGGTGCTCTGCGTCCTCGGCCAGACCTTCCGCGACTTTTCGGCGGGTTTTCTCATAAGAGGGGGTCCACCAAAGGAGTTTTTAATAAGGGTTTGCGAACAGGATTTGTTCGTGATAGGCTTGATTTAATATATTACTATTAAACATTCACTACATATATGGCGATGCCTGGTGAAAAAAGTTTCGCAGCGGGGGCGGGAGGTGGCTCACCGGAAGCTCTTGAGAAGTTAGGTCAATTTCAGCGGATTTTAGAGGAGTGTGCGGCTTCGGCGGAGTTGGTTGTGCGGCGTAATGGCGGCAAGGTGGACCCTGAAGCGGCCGTCAGAAATGCTACTGAGTTCGGTCAGCAAATGAGAAAAATAGGGGACAAGCTGGTTGAGGCTTATAATCTTTTGCCTGCATCGGCTGCAAAGTCGAGTTTTGTCGCGAACACGCAGTTCGGGTGGTTGATGGGAGTCAGGCAGCGTCTTGGTAGTAACGATATGATAATCCTCGGTAGGACTCGCAGTGCGCAGGCAACTGATGCGAGTCGGGCGGAGTGGGTAGCCGAGTGTCAGACGTTCTTCGACGAGGCGCAACGGGTGTGGATTAATTTCAATACGCCGGACACGGTTCGGGAGGTTTTAGAATCGTTTCGTGAGAGTAACTAAGAGATAAGGAGAGGAGGGCAGGGAGCGCCCCAACCAAAAAGCCGTCCAAGGCCTGTACTTGAGGCTGGTAGGGCAGTTTTTGTTATAGAAGAAGTTCAGACTGTCTTGGCCAATCTGTGGTCATGGCACGGTCCTCACGACCGAAACCGAGGGCGGGGTCGCCCTGACTACGATCGAGGAGGTGTTCATGCCCCTGTGCCAGCTCTGCCTGAAGGTAGGTTGCGGGATGTGGCACTTGCGTCTGGGGGGAGGAACTCTCTTCGAAGACGCCCGCCACCGCGGTGGGCGTTAGCGGGTAGTTCGTTGCCTCCTGATGACTCCCCCTAGTACTTCGGCGTTCCCAGGAATAGGGTAACAATCCTCGCGTCCGCTCACACTCACAGGATGAGCGGGCGCCTTTCTTTTTTTAATGGGCATCGGTATACTGGCGCTAGGTCTCACAAAAGGAGCTCAATCTATGAATCGCGGAAAATTTATCGCAGTCGATGGGATTGATGGAAGTGGTAAGGGGGGGATAGTTAAGCGGCTCGTCGCCCACCTTTTTGAACGCGATAAGCGGTCGCACGTTTGGCTTACGCGTGAGCCATACAATACTACGCATCAGGTTCGCATTAGGGAACTTCTCGCTAATGCCGTGAACCCACGTGATTTTGCGGATGAGTTTACGCGGCTATTTGTCGCAGATCGCGCCGAGCATCTTGTTGACGTCGAGACGTTTCTTTCTCGGGGCAGTCATGTCGTAAGCGACAGATTCAAGTACGCGACGCTCGTGTATCAATCAATGCAGGGGGTTGATCCCATGCGCCTTATCGAGATGCATAGGGGCATGCTTGTGCCCGACCTCGCAATCCTCATTGATGTTCCGGCTGAAGTTGCACTTGATCGTATCACGCACGATCCAGCTCGGAAGGGTAAGAAAGAGGTTTTCGAACGCGACGTGGATACGATGCGTACGTTGCGTGAGCGATTCCTTCTACTTCCCAGGATGCTGCCCGAAGAGCGCATCGTCATCGTTGATGGTGTGGGTACGCCCGAAGAGGTCTTTCAGCGAGCCGTCGAAGTTGTTGACTCGCTGTTTGTGTGAGTGTCTCTGGGCATCCATCGGGTGCCCAGTTTTAATTTGATTGATTGCCTTGTTTTATCGCATAATACATATACCTATATGGCCGTTACCTACATTCCCGTTATCGGGCTCGAAATTCATAGTGAACTCAAGACGCGAACGAAGATGTTCTGCGACTGCTTAAACGATCCCGAAGAAAAGACGCCGAACAAAAATATCTGTCCGGTTTGTACTGGTCAGCCAGGTGCGATGCCGGTAATGAATAAAAAAGCGATTGAAGCGCTCATTAAAGTGGGCACCGCAATTGGCGGTGAGATCCCGGCTACTTCGAAGTTTGATCGTAAAAACTACTTCTACCCTGATTTGCCGAAGGGGTATCAAATCTCGCAATACGACGTTCCGTTTGTGTTTGGCGGCAACTTAAAAGGAGTGAAAATCACTCGTGTGCACCTTGAAGAAGACACTGGTCGTCTCTTACACGCCGGCTCAACCACGCTCGTCGACTACAACCGTGCGGGCGTTCCGTTGATGGAGTTGGTAACCGAGCCGGATATTCGCAGCTGGGAACAAGTAGGTGAGTTTGCGCGCGAACTACAACTCTTACTCCGCTATCTTGGCGTGTCTGATGCTGATATGGAAAAAGGTCAGATGCGTGTCGAGGTCAACCTTTCACTTGGAACGATTGTTGATGGTGAGCTTAAGTTCGGCACGAAGGTTGAGGTGAAAAACATCAACTCATTTAAAGCCGCAGAAGCAGCTGCGCGCTATGAGATTGAGCGCCAAAAGAAAGCACTCGAAACCGGGAGCGAGAAAATCGTACAAGAGACGCGTGGCTGGGATGATGTGAAGAAAATCACTGTCAGCCAGCGTAAAAAAGAGAGTAGTCACGACTATCGCTACTTCCCCGAGCCGGACCTGCCGCCACTCGATATGAGTCAGTTTGACTTTAAGCGTATTAAGTCTGAAATCCCGGAGCTGCCACAGCCAAAGCGCCTTCGTCTCCATAAGGAGTACGCACTCTCACCCGAACAAATCGAGCTCCTAGTCATCGACCGGCCAATCGCCGAGTATTTTGAGGCTGTTGCTTCCGAGCTCAAAGAAGAAGGTGGAGTGCAGCCAGAAAAGAAACTGCAGCTCGCGATTAACTACTTAACGAGTGATCTAAAGAGTTTGATGGCGGCAGAAAATATTCTCGACCCGATGAAAACAAAGATTACTGCTGAAAACTTTGCCGACTTAATCGTATTGGTTGCCGAAGAAAAGGTGAGTAGCCGCGGTGCGAAAGATATTTTAAAGATAATGTTTGAGAAGGGCGGTGACCCGCGCGAGATTATGAACGCCGGTGGCCACGCGCAGGTTTCTGATAAGGGAGCATTTACGCAAATGGCACAAGAGATTATCGCCGCCAACCCGGGGCCTACCGCCGATTATAAGGGTGGGAAAGAAGCCGCATTAATGTTTTTTGTCGGACAGGGAATGAGAAAAGCCAAAGAGCTCGGCCAGGGCGCAAACCCAAACGTACTCAAAGAAGTCTTTAAAGAGCTTTTAAGTAAATAAAAAACCCGCGCTACATCGTGCCGATGTGCGCGGGCGGAAGGCGGGGCTATCGAATTGTCGTCCGAGCCCCGCGAAATGGCTTTTGCTTGCGTCGCTGGCGGATGGAGTCAATCCATCCCAGGAGGGCGTTCCACGCAAGAGCGAGGGCAATCGCGCTAACCAATCCAACGGCGACAGAGAGAAGGAGGAGCCACTCATTCTCTCCTAGCTTTTTGTACGCAAGAACGAAGAGCGCCAATCCAAGGAACCAGTTGATGGCTCCAAAAATCATCATTTTACTGTTTTGCAGGTCATCCCAGCCGATTTCCATCACCATCGGTAAAAGGACGAAGAACGAGATCAGTGCGCTGGCCGCGTAGACTGCGGAAAAGACCCAGAACCAGGCAGTCGTATCCATGACGTATCTCCAGTAGGTACTAGCGTGATAGTACGGATTTGGAATATATCTGTCAAATAGTAGGTGCCTAGCTTGAAGTTTTTGCCGACTCTCTATAGAATAAAGCGTATCTGTTATTGGTCTTTAAAAATCAATTGAAAGCTTTTTAGCTCCGGGATAGCTCAGCGGTAGAGCGGCGCCCTGTTAAGGCGATGGTCGCAGGTTCGATCCCTGCTCCCGGAGCTAAGTAGCTTTCTTAACTGATACTTTTACCGATGCGGACAGCCGGCCCAGCAACACGGTCGGCGCATACCACTTTTGAGTTTCGAGAGTGCTTTTTCGATGCGAATAGTTCTTGTCTCCTGCTTTTTGCCGGAAGTAACCCAACAAATCCACTCATTACGTGCGAGCGGGGTAATATCATCCCAGGCTGCTTGAGCGGCCGGGATACTACCGATAGCTTTGCGCAGGTCTGGTGGTAGCTGATGCACTATTTGAGAAGATTTTTCAGTAGGCTTCATATTCTAAGCTTAGCAATAGGTTTACGCGTCGTCTATCAGGGGATTTTTATTTTGCTATACTTAAACCTTATATGCTCGACATTCCAAATCATATCGCCATCATTCCCGATGGGAATCGCCGCTGGGCGCGTGCGCATAAATTTGAGGTAGTGAGTAAGGGCCATGAGGCTGGCGCGCAACGTTTCGAGGAGATTATGCGAGCCAGTTTTTCAGCGGGTGTTCAGTATTTGACGCTCTGGGCCGCCTCAATCGATAATTTTAAAAAGCGACCGCAGGCAGAGATTAGCGTCCTCGTTCGGCTGCTCATCGAAGAGTTGCGTCGTATCGGGCAATCATTAGAAACAAAAACCTACGAAGTCCGCGTGCGCGTCATCGGCGATGGAGCTCGGTTGGCTGACAATAAAGAGCTTAATCAGGCGATTTTTGATATTGAAAAACAAACAGAAAAAAATACAAAGCATTTTCTCACTATTTTATTTGGATACGATGGACAGTCCGAAATGTTGTCTGCGATTGAAAAGCTAAGAGGGCGGAGCGGCGGTATAGTGGCAGCAGATGTACATCAAGCTTTAATGACCGCAGAGCTCCCCGAGGTGGACCTGGTAATCCGCACGGGTGGCGAGCCACACTGGTCAGCCGGATTTATGATGTGGCTTACTGCTAACAGTCAGCTTTATTTTACAGAAAAGCTTTGGCCGGATTTTAGTCAGGCAGATTTAGCGGACGCAATTACTAATTTTGGACAGCGCGAACGGAGGCTCGGGAAATAAGAAAAGAAACAAGCTATACTACAGATATATGTCTACTACTAAACAAATCGCTATCATTGGTGCCGGAGAAATAGGAAGTGCGCTCGGGCAGATACTCAAGCGCCGTCCGGAATTACACATCGAGTATTGTGATAAAGACACTGCTAAATCTCCACTCTGTAAGCCGGTGGATCAAATCGTTCCAATGGCTAATATTGTCTTTCTCTGTGTTCCCTCATGGGCGACGCGTGAAGCCTTGGGTGATATTAAGCCACACCTTAATAAGCACGCGATTGTAGTCTCGCTCTCAAAAGGTATCGAGGCGGAAACAGGTAAGACGATGGCGGATGTGCTCAAAGAAGGACTGCCAAGAAAACAGCAATACGCACTGCTTTCCGGACCGATGCTCGCTGAAGAACTTGAAGCTGGGTATCCGGGCGCGGGTGTGGTCGCTACTGATTCGAAAAAAACATACGAAGAAGTTGCGCACTTATTTATACATACACGGTTAGCGCTCGAGATGAGTAAAGATGTACGTGGCGTAGCCCTTTCTGGAGTTTTAAAAAATGTATTCGCAATCGGACTCGGGCTCTCTGACGGCTTACTGCTTGGCAGTAATGCGAAGGGGGTGTTTGTAGTCAGCGCGATGCACGAGATGGCAGGGATTGTAAGAGTGCTTAGAGGAAGGGCTGAAACCGCCTTTTCTGATGCTGGACTAGGCGATTTAGTCGCAACTGGTTCGAGCCCACTTTCGCGTAATTACTCACTCGGCAGGGAGATCGCCACAACAGGAAAGCAAACGATTAAAAGCGATGGTCTTGTTTCGTTGCCTGCTTTTGAGAAATTGCTTGGCAAAAAAGCTTCGCAGTTTCCATTTTTCTGTGCGATTCGCGATATCGTGCTGCACCACAAAGACCCAAAATCAATTTTAGATTTGCGTCGATATTTGCAATAAAAAAGCCCGCCTACATCCGTGAGGTTGTGGCGGGCAGAGACGTCGGGCTCGCTCGCTTTCATGGTCGTCTCCACGGGAAAGAGGGAGTTAACACTAACAGCGTCAGTATATAAAAAATTAAGCCAAAACTGCAAGTCTGTGAATTGACAAATCCGCCAACTAGGCGGATTATTGATTCTGCGTTTTACGCAGGAGGTTCCATGGCTCGACCGTTTCAGATTGTCGCCACGCCGATACTGATGGCTACCCACTTGCTCTTCGGAGTGGGCGCCCCCTGTCTTCTGCGGGCGACCGAACAGCGCAGGGGGCCGGGGCAGGTTCGTATGCCCAAGTTCATCCCCGTCGACCGTCGACCGTTAGTCTGCGGAGGCAACGCTCCGCCGCATCACCTGAAGGTGGCGCGCACCCGGCGCAACACGCCGATGAGTGGTTCCCAACGTGGAACCAACCGTCCGCGCACCCGGCGCGACCGGCAGGGCATGCACGTATTGCGTACGCGTTAGACTTCCCGGCTCTCCTCGTCCCCGCGACCATGAGAGCCTTTTAATTTGTCGAGAAAATTGGGAAGTGGTAGTATCACGTTGTAGATAAATAAGTCAGTGACCAGCCCTGCATCCAAAATGTAGGCGCTTATGCTATATGCTCAATAAAAAGTTTCAACTCGAATCAAACTACAAGCCATCAGGTGACCAGCCCAAAGCAATCGAAGGGCTTCTTGAAGGTATAAAAAAAGGCGACCGATACCAGACCCTGTTAGGCGTGACCGGTTCAGGTAAGACGTTCACGATGGCTAACATAATTCAAAAATTACAGAAGCCAACGCTGGTTATCGCCCCAAACAAAACGCTCGCTGCCCAGCTCTATCAGGAGTATAAAAATTTTTTCCCGCACAATAAGGTCTGCTATTTTGTAAGCTACTACGACTATTATCAGCCAGAGGCGTATCTGCCCGTAACTGACACATATATTGAAAAAGAGTCGATGATTAACGAAGAGATCGACCGTTTCCGTCACGTCGCAACCTCGGCGCTACTCACACGCAACGATGTCATTGTAGTTGCTTCAGTTTCGTGTATTTACAATCTTGGTCTGCCGGAAAATTATTTTGACTCGGTAATTAAGCTCGACCTCAATCAACCGCTGACTCGCGGAGATTTAATTAAGAATCTTGTTAAAATCGGCTTTGAACGTAATCAGACTGCGCTTAAGCGCGGCAACTTCCGGGTACGCGGAGATGTATTTGAGATTATTGCTGCTGCCGAAGAGGTGATTTATCGAATTGATTTAGCAGATCAGAAAGTTGCTGCAATTTCGCTGGTTGACGCAGTGAGTCGCAATATCAAAGAAGAGCTTTCAGATTTAATTATCTTCCCACCAAAACACTTTGTGACGACGATTCCCGAGCGCGACCGTGCTATTAAGGAGATTCGGGATGAACTCAAAGAGCGGCTCGCGTATTTGCAAAAGAATAAGCTCCTGCTTGAAGCGGAGCGCCTAGAGCGCCGTACGAAGTACGACCTCGAGATGATTAAGACGCTCGGATTTTGTCACGGCATCGAAAACTACTCGCGTCATCTTACCGGTAAGCCGGCCGGTTCGCCGCCAGACTCTTTGCTCGCGTATTTTCCAAAAGACAAAAATGGTAAGCCAGATTTTCTGACGATTATCGACGAGAGTCATGTCAGTGTTCCGCAGGTCGCCGGTATGTACGCGGGAGACCAGTCGCGCAAAAAGGTTTTGGTTGAGTTCGGCTGGCGTTTACCATCCGCGCTCGACAACCGGCCGCTAAATTTCAAAGAGTTCGAGGAGCGTATTGGTCAGACTATTTTTACCTCCGCCACTCCGGGTGTATTTGAAAAAGAGAATTCGGCGCAGGTAGTTGAGCAAATCGTTCGTCCAACCGGATTAATCGATCCGCCGATTGAAGTTCGCCCAGTATTTAACAAAAAAACAAACCGTTCGCAAATCGATGATGTAATGGAGGAGGCGATCAAGACGGCGAAGAAGGGTGATCGCACGCTTATTTTGACGCTCACCAAAAAAATGGCTGAAGAGCTCGATCAGTTTTTGCGCGAGAAAGGATTTAAGTCCAACTTTATGCATGCGGATACAAAGACCTTTGATCGTACGCGTATTCTCGAAGCGTTTCGTCGTGGGCCAACCGGTGAGGCGGCGACCAAAGCCGAGGCGGGGGAGTCGGTGGATGGGTTTGATATTCTTATCGGAATCAACCTGCTTCGCGAAGGCTTAGACTTACCGGAAGTTTCGCTCGTCGCCATCCTTGATGCTGATCGTGAAGGATTTCTGCGTGGCGAGACCGCACTTATCCAAACAATGGGTCGTGCCGCTCGTAACGTAGATGGGCGTGTAATTTTATACGCCGACAAAGAAACGAAAGCGATGAAGTCGGCAATTTCAGAGTGTGAGCGCCGCCGCAAGATTCAAATCGAGTACAACAAGAAGCATAATATAACTCCAAAATCGACCAAAAGAGATATCCACGGAATGGATTAATATAAACGGCGAAGAAGGGTGAGTAATTGACAAATCTTATTAAAAGAGCTATAAAATAGCCAGTCCCCAAAATCGGAGTATCTATGAGTAACTCTTGGGCGAGCAGTGATTCGACGTTCGAGTCGCGTGAGCAGTTGAGAGCTCGGATTCGAAAGACCGGAAAGGTTGCTCTTGTGGCGCTTCTTCTTGGTATCTGCCTTGTCGAAGCGCTCATGTTGGTATTCGCCCTCCCGGTGATACATCCGGCTACCGGCTGCCTGCTCATCGTGTTGACTTGGCCGTACATGATGCTGCTGGGGCGTCATCGGCGACTGCAGTGGATGTTGTATTCGCAGGAAGCATCGCAGTCGGTGATCTCTCCTGGCGATCGGTTGGTTGTGGAGCAGGAGGACAGAAAGAGAAAGGGGCGACTTATCGCCCTTGAGGCAATGTTCTTCGCCACGGCTCTTAGCTTTGGCTGGTACAAGAAAGTGGCAAACATCAAGGACTTCACTGCCTTAGTCGACTACGCAGTTGTGGCGCTTCTAATGTTTCTACTCGCTCTCATTTACAACATACGAATCAAGCGATACTAGTACGTTTTCTAGGCCCGTTGCGAACCAAGTCGCACGGGCCATTTTATTTGACGCCACTACGCATCTGGAGTAGAATAAAGAGAGGCGTATAGATGGAGGACGTATGAGCAATGAGAAGCGTATAGCGCTTGTTGATCTCTATCGCGCAGAGTTAGCAAGGCGCGGGGTTGAGTCCAGGGAGATGAATACCGCTTGTCGCCCGGCGAGTACCGAAATAATCCTTGCTCATTGTCTTTGGATGCTTTCGTGCATGCCAGCGTTTATTGATGAGGGAAAGTTGGACAAGTTTGATCGCTGGCTTGGCTACGTTCAGGGGTGTTTCGCGTGCTGTTGTATTTTCACGATCAATCAGATGCGCGATCAAACGCGCTCTGGTTCGTAGGGTTATTTTCCGCCCGGTTTTCATATCGAAACCCGGGCGTTGCTTTTTCTCGGTAGCAGGCTACAATCTAAGTGTTCACCCCCATACATTAGAAATGGGGGCATACATCTATATTCAAAATGAATAACGATAAAATCAAAATTCGTGGAGCGAGGGTGCACAATCTTAAAGATATCAGCCTCGAGCTTCCTAAAAATAAATTAATCGTATTCACGGGACTATCCGGATCAGGAAAGTCTTCGTTAGCTTTTGATACAATTTTTGCCGAAGGGCAGCGCCGGTATATCGAGTCGCTCTCACCGTACGCTCGGCAATTTTTAGGTCAGATGGAAAAACCGGATGTCGATGAGATTACTGGTCTTTCACCGGCAATTGCGATTGACCAAAAAGCGCACAGTCATAATCCGCGTTCAACGGTTGCGACGCTGACCGAGATTTATGACTACCTCCGCGTGTTATTTGCGCGCATTGGTAAGCCGTACTGCCCAACTTGCGGCAGGCATATTAAAAAGATGTCACCAGAAGAGATGGTAGATGCGATTATGGAACGCGGGAAAAAAGAGGGTGTCAAAGCTGCAAGAATTCTCGCTCCGGTAGTACGCGGACGCAAAGGTGAGTATTTCCAACTCCTTCAGGATTTATTTAGTCAGGGGTTTGCTGAAGCGCGCATCGATGGCAAATTTACCTCGCTTCATAATAAAGTAGACTTGAGTCGATATGGTATGCACACTATCGAAGTAGTTATCGACCGGCTAATGCCGACCGACAAAACTCGTTTATTTGAAGCAGTTGAGACTGCGCTTCACAAGGGCGAAGGATTAATGAACGTTATCTTCGACGGAGTAAAAGATGAGCTCCTGCTCTCCGCACACTGGACCTGCCCAAGTGATAATTTTTCATTTCCTGAAATTGAGCCACGCCTATTTTCATTTAACAGTCCGTTTGGCGCGTGCGAGACCTGTCATGGTATCGGGCACGACTTTTTTGACCCGACTAAGGTGTGTGAGGTATGTAAGGGAGCGCGCCTAAAACCGGAAGTGCTTGCGATCACCATTGAGGGTAAAAATATCAACGATCTGGTGAGTATGACTATTGATGTGGCGTATGAGTTTTTCGGCACCATTGATCAAAAGCTTTCTGAAAACGAAAAGTTAATCGCTAAAAACGCATTGCATGAAATCGTCGCGCGTCTCGAGTTTTTGCTCGAAGTCGGACTTGATTATCTAACACTCTCTCGTGAGAGCGGTACGCTTTCCGGAGGTGAGAGCCAGCGCATTCGTTTGGCGAGCCAGATTGGCTCAAAGCTCTCGGGTACGTTGTATGTATTAGACGAGCCAACGATTGGACTGCACGAGCGCGACAATGAGCGACTTATTAAAATCCTTAAAGAACTGCGCGATCTGGGCAATACGCTTATCGTAGTTGAGCATGACGAACGTGTAATTAAAGAAGCAGACCATCTGACTGATATCGGCCCGGGTCCAGGTCGCCGCGGAGGTGAGGTAGTTAAAACAGGCGAGATGCCGGCCGTACTTAAGGCGCCAGTGCGCGGCGAAGAGAAATCACTGACCGTAAAATATTTAACGGGTAAGGAAAAGATTGAACTTCCAGAAACTCGCCGCAGCAAAGATAAAGGTGAGATTAAGGTGATTGGTGCGCATGCGAATAATATCAAAAATATTAAT
The DNA here is from genome assembly GCA_964394435.1 of uncultured Candidatus Saccharibacteria bacterium. Classification (GTDB taxonomy): domain Bacteria; phylum Patescibacteriota; class Minisyncoccia; order UBA6257; family 1-14-0-10-44-23; genus CAYMXN01. The sequence continues at coordinate 4,121 of CAYMXN010000002.1, read as the reverse complement.
GTCGACATCCCGCTTGGCCGTCTCGTTTGCGTAACCGGCGTGTCAGGATCGGGTAAGTCAACGCTCATCGGCGATATCGTCTATGTAAACCTTCAAAAGAAGTTAGGCGGATTTCCAACGTTGCCGAATATCGGCAAGCTTACGGGTACGGAGTTTATCCGTCATATTATCGAAATCGATCAGTCGCCAATTGGTAAGACACCCCGCTCTAATCCAGCAACCTATACGGGTGTATTTGGGCCGATTCGCGACTTATTCGCAATGCTGCCAGAAGCGCAGGAGCGTAATTATGGCTCCGGCCGCTTCAGTTTTAACGTGCCATCAATTAAGGGAGGTGGGCGCTGTGAGGCGTGTGAAGGCGCTGGTGTAAAAATTATTGAGATGCATTTTTTGCCGGACGTAGAGGTGAAGTGTGATGTCTGTCATGGCAAGCGCTTTAACCGTGAGACGCTTGAGGTGAAATATAAGGGCAAGAGTATTTCTGATGTGCTTGAGATGACTGTCGAAGAAGCCAATGATTTGTTTGCCGACATCTATCATATTTCCGACAAGCTTAAGGTGCTTAAAGAGGTCGGGCTCGACTACATCAAGCTCGGACAGAGTGCGACAACGCTTTCTGGCGGTGAGGCGCAGCGTATTAAACTTTCAAAAGAATTAGCTCGCCCAATGGCACGCAATGACGTATTTATCCTTGATGAGCCGACGACCGGCTTGCACTATCAGGACGTAAAGATGCTTTTAGAGGTACTGCAGAAACTCGTAGAGAAGGGAAATACCGTCATTCTCATCGAGCACAATATGCACGTGATTAAGATGGCTGATTATATTATTGATATGGGTCCGGAAGGAGGAAGTGGCGGAGGTAAGGTGATCGCGACCGGTACGCCGGAGGAGGTGGCGAAAGTAAAAGGGTCGCATACAGGAAAATATTTGAAAGACTATCTGAAGTAGCGCTAGGCTAGAGATAGTTCTCAAGGAGGTGCTTATGGGCAAGAAGAAGCCCGAAAAGGAAGTCGCTGATGTAGGTGCTAAGCCGGCGCGAAAAGGGTTGCTTGAGCGTCTCGCGCTTTGGCGCAGCGGAACACGTTTGCGTATCTCGCTTACGAGCAAATTCCTGCCACTATCAGCAGAGTGGCGTACAGTCCCATCGGGGCTAGCTCGTGGAACAAAAAGGGAGAAGGTCGATTTCGAGCGAATACAGTTCCTCGAAGATGGCGAGTACTTCATCGACACCGCAAAGCTTAAGGAGCGCGCAGCAAAAGTCGTAGGTCATCGGGGCGAAGAGTGTTCGCAGTCGATGTTTGACCAGCGAAAGAAGCTGCCGCTAAGCTGGCGCGGTCTCCGTATCTACTTTCTCGCTGATAAGCACTACTTTGAGCCAGCTACGTTTGATCCAGAAAAAGGCACGTGTTGCGTGCGCAAGCTCGAATATGATGCGAAACGGAAAGAATGGGTTCGTTCGCTAGTCGAGTTTGAGAATAACATCTGGACACGAAAGGATTTTTTCATCATAGAGGTATAGTCGCCCGCGATATCTCTGATATCGCGGGCAGTTTTATTTTAATTTGCCTTGAGTAGGGGGCATACGGTAGGGTGGAGATAGTTCTTCTAAGGAGGTTGTCTATGTTCGACCTTAGCCATCATCGAATCAGGTTGCGCCTCAATCCTGGCAACGATCCTGTGTATTTGGAACAGGCGGTTGCTGCTCACGGAGAGGTGTTAGGCAAACTCATCTCTCGAGGGAAGCATAGGGATGTGCGAAACTGGGCGTACGGCACGATTGCTGATCAAATGTTCTTTTGTAGAGCCCGTCGTCAGCTGACTTTGATGTTCGCGAAGGTGCGTGAAGGCGAGATGAAAACCCTTACCGATCTCTTTCACGCGCTTGCAGAGCAGGGCCTCTGCCTAGTCGGTCCCCAGCTCATACCCGTTTTCCTCAAGACGCATCCTCGAGTGATCGAAGAGATAGACCACGCGTTGTTTGCTGGCGGATCATTTAGGGTGATGCGGTCGAAGAAGACCGATCCAACTTGGTACCTTCAGTATGAGTGTCTTGCATTGCGCGCCATCGGAAGTCTATATGGGGTTGAGTCGGTCGCAGTGGCAACGACAGAAGGGCAGAAACTCCCGCACCCAACTCTGTATTGGCTGGCAGTTTGTCGCTCCTAGATATTCTCGGGTGGGTTGCAATCGCAACCCACCCGTTCTAATTTATAGATATGCCTATTCGCGACCAGCTTAAAAAAATCAGCAGGAAATTCCCCAACTCCCCCGGAGTGTATTTTTGGCTAGGCGCAGACAAGAAGCCCCTCTATATCGGCCGGGCAGGGAGTTTGAAGAAGCTCTCTCAAAAGGAGTATAGTGAGTGATATATGGCATCAGAACAATTTGATTTCCTAGACAAGAAGTATCCCGATTTAGCGGGTTCAAAGCCCGTGGAGCGGGCGAGTATACGTGCTGCTGTTGAGGCGAAGCGCAACAAGGCCAAAAGAGCAGAAGCTCGCCCACTTGGTGCGCGCGTCAACGCTCCAAATACCCGCCCTGAGCGCATCGAAGCATATCTTGAGCGCCTTGAGGCGGTGGCCGCGAAAGAAGGAGAGAAGGGGAGGCTCTCTGGATTTGAGCGTCTCAAGAGCCGCGTGATCCATGAGTATTGCGCCCAGATATCCGACCCAAAGGTTCTGGAGAAGCTCGCCACCTTTTTATTCGAAGAAGAGAAAAAGATCGCCCGCGTTCGCGGTCAGCAAGCTGAAGTGGAGCGCATTGAGCAGCAACCCCTTGCAGAGATTCTTCCTCGATATGAGCAACTCGCGAGAGAGAAGTACGAAAAGCAAGCGCAGTCACTAGCTGCGTGGCTCGACTACCTATACGAAAACGACGCCAAGCAGTCCGTCTCGTTCCGGTATTTTGTCATCCGCTCCCTACGCAAGATGGGAGCCTTCGACAAAGAGAAGGGGGAGTATACCAAGCGCAGCAACGCGACGAGTTTGCACACCTTTCCCGACCTCAACAGTGAAGCACTCGGGTTGGTATATCGTTGGCTCACCACCGGCATTGGCGCCAATGAGTATCAATACAACCCCGCCATTCACACCGAAGACCAGAAGCAAGAGCTCGAACGCAAACGCAAGCACCTCACGCAGCTTATCCAAAAACAAGACTTCGCTTCTCTCTATGCCTTTGCGCAACTTGAATCTGCAGGTCAATTAAATCGTGAGAGTATCGAAGGGGAGTGGCGTCACTATCCCCAAGGTTCAGACCCTGCCCTTATCGAAGCCGACTTACACGGCAAAGGGACAGGGTGGTGTACAGCCTCAGGCTCCGCCTCCTCCCATTTAAAGGCCGGCGACTACTTCATCTATTTCACCAGAGGTGCGGGGGGCACGTACAGTGAGCCGCGTATCGCAATTCGCCGCGAAGGTGAGCAGGTGGTGGAGGTGCGCGGTGTACAAAATGGTTCTCAGCAAGGAGTCGAACCCATCCTCCTTGATGTGGCGCGCGCCAAATACACCCAGCTTCCTGGGGGAGACAAATATGAAAAGAAAGACGCAGACATGCGTCGTCTCACCGAAATCGAAAAGCGGATGACCAGCGGCGTCGAGCCCACCATCGCCGACCTCCGCTTCCTTTATGAGCTCGACGCTCCCATTGAAGGCTTCGGCTATCAAAAAGATCCGCGTATTGGAGAGCTTCTTGCGGCTCGCAACAAACATGCTGATCTTGCCACAGTCTTCTCCTGTCGCCCTGACCAGATCAGTCTCACCCCAGAAGAAGCCCTCAAGGGGGATATTGTCTTTCATTATGGCGACCTCGACCTCGAAAGTCTCACCTCCGCCGAAGGCCTCGTCCTCCCACAATCCATCGGTGGCCACCTCATCCTCCCTCGTCTCACCTCCGCGAAAGGCCTCAAGTTTCCGCAATCTGTTGACGGTCGCCTTGATCTCCCTAACCTCACCTCCGCCGAAGGCCTCGTCCTCCCACAATCCATCGGTGGCCACCTCATCCTCCCTCGTCTCACCTCCGCGAAAGGCCTCAAGTTTCCGCAATCTGTTGACGGTCGCCTTGATCTCCCTAACCTCACCTCCGCCGAAGGCCTCGTCCTCCCACAATCCATCGGTGGC
>CAYMXN010000001.1:309042-320303 GCA_964394435.1 uncultured Candidatus Saccharibacteria bacterium | reverse complement strand
GATAGTAGGTAGCATATTCTCGCCCTGAGCGTAGCCGAAGGGTTCCTCACGAAGGGCACAAAAAAGACCGCCGCAACTCGGGTGTGAGTCGCTGACGGTCGAAGGTGAACGTACTTACGAGTAAGTGGAGTTTGCGTTAAGCGTTAGCCCGTGAGGTCGCGCTGGTTGATGACGTTGACGGTGCCACGCTCGCAGTCGATGATCGCCGCGCCACCCTCGCCAACCATTTTCGGATCAATATTCCGATTGAACCGATCGAGGATGTAGAGTATCGGGCCATCAACGCAGTAGGGGCCGTGCGTGACCAAGATAAGCGTAGCGCATGGCTCGTAGTCATTGATTAGTGCGTGTAACCGGCCGAAATCAACATGCTCCACTTCGCAGTTGAGCACAGGGTGCTCCCTAAACGGTGCTCCAAACTTTCGCGCGACAATCTGCGCAGTGTCATTCGTCCGCGCAGCGGTACTAGCTCCGATTAAGATTTCGTTTCCCGGGATGAGTTCGCGCAGTCTCTGCGCCAAGCGTTCGATCTGCGTGCTACCATCGCGAGAGAGTCGAAGTTCAGACCCGATCCGAACACTGCTACCATGCCGAACAAACACGATGGTGCGCATCGGTTTTCTCCGAGGGGATGACTGCCTGTAGACGCGCGGGTACTATAACGCAATTTCTATAATATTTGCAAGTTTTTTAAATTTATGGCATTTTGAGTTTGCCATTTTGGCAACGGAGGTGTCGCATGAAAGTCCTCGATTTCGGGCCCTGGTTCAAGCGACGGCTAGCAATCTCTGTCTGTGTTGTGCTTGCCGGCGCGACCATCCTCGCGGGGATGATTATGTGCGCTTTGTCCGCGCGCGCCGGCGACGAGCCGGCATCGGAGGCGTTCAAGAAGCCGGCGCTCAACAACTGGACGCGGGCCACTGACTGGGATGGGATAGGAGAGAAGCCCAGCTCGTATCAAGTTGGCGGCATCAAGCGGCTCGAGACGGTGCCTGACGCGCAGATCTTCAAGAAGCTCCTACGTGACATGCCTGTCGGCATGGGCGCGTACGTCCACGAGGAGGCGCTCAAGCTCGACGCGACCCGCCACGGCTGGTTGCGTGCCGATGCAGTGGTCTGTGATCAGTTTGACGCTCACGAGTTCTCGCTCTACGTCACCCGCTGGGAGGGCGGCTACTACGTTCACCCAAGCCGCTCCTTCGAGGAGGGCAAGGGAACGTACAGTGTGAAAGACGGGTTCATCCCCGTGAAGGCGTTCTGTTGGCAGGAGAGCTGCTGCTACATTATCCAGGTGCGGGATCTGGAGCTGAAGGACCCGCTCAAGGGTCTCGACCCGGCGACCTCGCCCGATCTCTGGAAGTAGGCTCGATATCGCGGTAAGCAAAAGATACAATAGGCACGACCTTCGGGTACGGCCTTTTTTAATAGAGGTACTTTCAGATGAAGAGGCGTGTAAGAAAAGTCGAAGAAGCGTCTAGCGCCAGCTAGAAAAAAATCCTTTAATCCGTTTTGCAAAAGTCGTTTTTTCAACAGCGGGCTGTTGCGATGAAATTGGCTTGGCTACTAAGGTTGGACTCAATATGCGCTCATCGCGCTGCCTGCGTGGCTGACTTCGTTTTGGAGTTTGTTCGGCTTGAGTAAGTTGTTTTCGCAAAGTAGTAATCAGTTTCTGTTGCTTGCGTATCTTGTCTTGCAAAGAAACAATGAGAGATTCAGAAACATTTTTGCCTACACGTGCGAGTTCTTTTTCGTAGGCAGGAGCAGTGACTTCTTTTACTAAATGTTGCTGTTCAGCTTTTGCATTCCAGTCGGTAAGTGTTCCGAGATCTTTTATTCCAAAACGCCGAGCAAATTCGGTTTGAGTTTTTATCTTAACAATGCGCGAGAGGAGGGGGTCGGTGAAACCATATTGTTTTAGTTCTGAAATTTTCAAACCACGAAAATGTGGCGGAAGAGATTTCCAAAGAAGATATGTTTCAAATTCCTTCGCCTTATAAGCGACATTTTTGGCATTTCTTGGCATTTTAAAATTATGATGTAATGAAATATTTAACACAAGGAAAATTTCTGTGGATAAGCACAAAATTTACGAAAAAAATCGACTCATTTTCATGCTAGAATAGTAGTATGAATAGCTGGGGTTCTCGAATTGAAAAAAGATGTATTGCGATTTTTTTTGTTGCACTATTTTGCGTAGTGCCAATTCTTGTTCGCGCTGACGATGTTCCTGCACAACCAGCGGAGGAAATAGTATCTGAAACACCAAGCGACCCATCACCAACTCCGGAACAGCCTCCGGAGTCTGTGATCGTTATTGAGTCGCCGACGCAGAGTGCGCAAGAGGCCTCATCTTCCGAATCTGGCGATGCGTCCGGGAGTCAGATTTTTGACTCTTCGGCTTCAACCACTGAAGTTAGTAGCGAAATTCTTAATTCTATCGATCCGCAAGCAGACGAGAGTGCTTCGTCTACTACTCCGGCAGTTACTTCTGAAGAGAAGCTAGTAGATACGACCGCTTCGAGTTCTCAAGATGCGAGCTCAACAATAGCGGAAGTTGGTGGAGCGACTGGTGGCTCGGGAGGATCGGTAATTATAAGCGAAGAACCTTCTGCGAGTTCGTCCCCTGAAACGATAGCGACCCAACAAGGGAGTTCTACTCCTCGAGTTGTCGAAGAGGAGACTGAAAACGGAAAGCTCGTAACTATTTCTTCAACGCCCGAACAAGACGCTATCGCTCCTATGATTGATGTGCCAGTTCGGACTCAAATTCCGGAACTATTTAAGCTTGGGCAGGAGGATCAGATTAAGATCACCTGGCAGAATAACGGAGGCCAGGTAATGCAATTCGAAGCGTTCGATGATGACGGTGACGGCTATCTTGACCACGTCGCGTGGATTGTGCCGCACCTTTCAACTCAAACATTTGAAATTATTTTTATTTCAAACGCGCTTCAATTAGATGCGGATAAAAACATTGTCGCAGACATTTATGCTGAAGTGGGAGTGCGTGATGGAGTGTATGCGAGCTTGCTAAATGGGCAGTATGTCCGAGTTACCTTTGACCAGGCACTTACTAGTACTCGTGATATCACGCTCTACGCCCGGCCGACCGTAGATGGGGAGGCGGCGACTATCGAGGTATACACTATCGACGGGGTGCTTATCGGGACGTTTGCGAGTATCGCCTCTGATGGGAAGTACCGCGTTGTGCTGAATAATCTCCAGTCTCCGACTGACGTATTTGACCTTAAAATCACGGGAAGCGTTGATATCGATTACATCATTGACCCGCCGGCAAACGCTTACTGGGTTGGTGGTACCGGCAACTGGTCTGATGCGGCAAATCACTGGGCAACTTCGTCGAACGGTACGCCAGATGCTGCGAACGCTCCAGATGCTACGAGCAACGTATTCTTTGACGCCTCATCGGGTGCTGCATCAGCTATCATAACTATCGACACAGCGGCAACCGTCGGCTCGTTTTCAATCAATGGTTACACGGGAACAATTATACAAAGTGCAAATCTTACAATCACAAATTCAAATGGAGGATCGGGAAATTACTCGCAATCTTCGGCCGCAACTTTTACGGCTACCGATCCAGCCTCAAATACACTTTCAGTAGCGGGTAGTTTTTCAGTCGCCTCCGGTACGTTTAGGCGTTATACGGGGCTTGGAATTAGTACTGATCCATTTTTAATTTTTGATGTATATGGGTTACAGGGAATGAAGACGGGCGTATCGAGCTCGTACGCATTGAATAATGATATTAACGCCGCATCCTCGACAGCCTGGAATTCGGGAGCGGGGTTTGATCCGGTGGGAACCAGTACTGTTCCTTTTTCGGGAATCTTCGATGGGAATAATTTCACGATTAGCAATTTATATATCGCAAACGCGACTTCAAGCTACGTTGGACTTTTTGGATACTCAACAAACCTTATTCAAAATGTATACCTTTCCGGTCTGTCGATTACCGCGACGAGCACAGCAGGAACCGTTGGGAGCACGGGTACCGCTGGAGTTGACGGTGCGTCGCCAACTGCCGGCACTGCGGGAGGAGCAGGTACCGCAGGTAGCGTTTTGTATCTTGGAGGTTTAGTTGGATACAATACTGGAATTATCACAAATGTCGGAGTTGCGGGAAGTATTACGGGCACCGGAGGTGCTGGTGGTGCAGGGGGTAATGGAGGTAATGGTGGAAATACAACCGCAGGTACTAACACCGGAGGTGCTGGTGGTGCGGCTGTGAGTAACGCCGCTGCAGTAGGTGGCACTGTTTATGTCGGAGGTGTAGTCGGATATTCGCAACGGGGTGTTATTGCGGCAGCAACGAGTACGGCGACAGTTGTTGGTATCGGAGGTGCCGGAGGCGCAAGTGGAAACGCGGGTAATGGAGGAAACGGATCCGTCTCTGGGACGGGAACTGGTATTGGAGGCGCCGGTGGAGCTGCTGCAGTTGCGGGTGCTGGTGGCGTCGCGTATGTTGGTGGACTTGGGGGATGGATACAGGCCGGGACAATTCATAACTCATTTGCTACGGGAAGCGTCACGGCTACTGGTGGTGCCGGAGGTAACGCGGGAACTTCGGGTACTGGTGGTAACGCCGGTACTGGTGGTGGCGGTGCAAATATCGGAGGTGTTGGAGGTGCGGGCGCCGCTGGAGGTGCTGGTGGTGTTGCGTATGCTGGTGGACTCGTTGGAAACAATTCAGGAACTATTGAGAGTGGAAGTTATGCCACGGGCGCAGTGCAGGCGACAGGGGGTACGCCAGGTAATGGCTCGGCTGGTGGTGCTGGCGGAGCTTCGGCTGCAGCATCTGTTGCTGCGGCTGCATCTGGTGCGACCGCAACCGGTGGTGCTGGTGGTGCGGGAGCGATCGCTTATGCCGGAGGTCTTGTCGCGCAGAATAACATCTCGGGAATTATTTCCGGTGAAGAATCATCTGTGTATGCGACTGGCGCAGTAACTGCGACGGGCTCTGCTGGAAAAAATGGAACAGCCGGAGGTGCTGGTGGTAGCGCCTCACTTACTACGACCGGCACGGGAGGTGCTGGTGGTGCCGCTGGTGTTGGAGGTGCTGGTGGTGGAGTTTATTCCGGTGGACTCGTAGGCATAAATAACGGAGCGGTAAGATACTCGTATTCGACGACCGGGCAAGTTACCGGCACGGGAGGTGTCGGTGGTATTGGTGGCACGGGAGGCGCCGGTGGAGCAAAGGGGTCTGCGGGAACGTCTGGTGCTGGTGGAGCTTCGGCCACTGGAGGTGCCGGTGGTACTGCTTATGTCGGCGGTGTGATCGGGAGTAATACCGGAGTTGATGCGTTCACGTCTTCTACAAATGCTGTTTCTGGAACCGGAGGTGCGGGAGGTGCTGGCGGCACAGGAGTCGCAGGACAAACCGGACTTACTGGTATTGCCGGAGGTACGGGTGGTGCAGCGGGTGTTCTCTATATAGGAGGAGTCGCCGGAAACAACACACTTTCAATTCGACAAGGCTATCACACAACCGGGAGTATTGTTGGTACAGCTGGCGCTGGTGGTGCAGCAGGTGCCGGAGGTGCCGGCGGCGCATGGACTGGTGGAACGCAGGGCGCTGCTGGAGTTGCGACGGTTGGAGGTATTATTTACGCCGGAGGAGTAGTTGGCCACAATAGCGGAACGAGTATTTTTGATTCATATTCAACAGGTAATATAGAAGGAACATCCGGCGCCGGTGGTGCGGGTGCGAATGGTGGTAATGGCTATGCGTTTACTACGGGCGTGGCGGGAGTTGCGGGATCTGCCGGAGCCGCCGGAGGTATCGCTTATGTCGGTGGCGTTGTTGGGTATCTTAACAACGGCGAAATCGAAAACTCATACGCGACAGGTAACGCCACTTCAACAGGTGGTATTGGAGGTGCTGGAGGTAACGGGGGAAATGGAGGTGCCGGAACTTCAAACACTGGTGGTGCAGGAGCGACCGGAGCTGCTGGAGGTGCTGGAGGTGCAGCCTTCGGCGGTGGTGTCGTTGGTCAAATTATTTTAGGAACAGTTACGACGAGTTATAACACTGGCAATATTGTTGTTACTGGTGGCGCCGGAGGTGCCGCTGGAAATGGAGGTGCTGGAGGAGTTGGTGGAACAAACTTTGCTGGAGGTGTTGGTGCAGTAGCTGGAAATGGAGGTGCTGGAGGAGTTGCGACGGCTGGAGGAGTTGCCGGACAAAGCGCTGGAGTAATTCAATCCACTTCGTATTCTACGGGTAATGTCACTGCTATCGGAGGTACTGCGCAAGTCGGAGGTGCTGGTGGAAATGGTGGTGCTTCAGCGGGAACATTTGTTGGCGCAGCAGCGGTTGGAGGTACGGGCGGTACCGGTGGAGCCGGTGCGATCGCGTATGCTGCTGGAGTTTCTGCAAACAACACGAACACTGTTATTAACTCCTATGCAGGTGGAGTAATTTCTGCTACCGCATCTGCGGGCGCAAACGGTGGAGCGGCGGGGTTAGGAGGGAGTAACGCATCAGGAGGGTCTTCAAGTACTGGTGCGGCTGGAGCAACGGGTGGTGCTGGAGGTGCTGGTGCTGTCGCATACGCTGGCGGAATCGCCGGACTTAATACTGCGAACTTAACTGAAGTGGATTTTGAAACGGGTTCGGTTACTGCTGTGGGTGGTAATGGTGGCGTGGGGGCGACCGGCGGTGCTGCGGGTATCGCTGGTTCGGGAGCGTTAGGTGCGGCTGGAGGTACGGGTGGTGCCGGAGGTCTTGGAGCTATTGGATATGCCGGTGGTATTGTCGCGTTTAACTCTGCGGGTGCAGTAACTCATGCTCATGCGGCTGTTGCTGTGACGGCGACGGGCGGCTCTTCATCTGCCGGAGGTACGGGAGGTGCTGGTGGCGCTGGTGCTGCTGGAGGAGTGGGGGGTGCTGGTGCTGGAGTGGGTGCCGCTGGTTATGCTGGTGGAGTTATCGGTATGAATACTGGCAGTGTTCATGGTTCGTACGCAACGGGAGATGTTTCGGTAACGGGTGGTGCGGGCGGTGCGAACGGTGGAGGAGGTGCAGGTGGTAATAGAGCTACTTCAGCCGGTGGAGCGGGTGGAGCCGCAGGTGCCACAGTAACAAACCTTGGAGGTGTTGGCTATGCCGGAGGACTTGTTGGATTTAATTCCACGAACGGTAACGTGCAGGGTTCGTATGCCACGGGTAATTCAACTGCAATCGGAGGCGCAGGTGCAAATGGTGCTGCAGGTGCAAACGGTGGGACTTCGACAGGAGCCTTTACTGGAGGTACTGGCATCGCCGGTGGTGTTGGAACCGTCGGTGGCGTCGCCGCTGCCGGTGGACTCATTGGTTTTAATGCGGGATCAGTTGCTTCTGATAACTACGCAAGTGGCAACGCAAGTTCAACCGGCGGTGTAGGAGGTGCCGGCGGTGCTGCCGGAAACGGAGGCGCAAGCGGTGCTGGTGTTGTTGGTGTAGCTGGTGTTGCGGGAGGTACTGGAGGTGCCGGTGGTGCCGCGTATGCTGGTGGAGTCATCGGAAACAATAGCTTATTGGGTACGATCATAACTATTTCCAACGCGACAGGAACAGTTTCTTCAACTGGTGGGCAAGGTGGTAACGGAGGTACGGGAGGCGCCGGAGGCGCGGGAGGAAGTACGACTGGTGCGATTGGTGGCGCTGGAGGTGCAGCGGGCGCTGGAGGTGCCGGAGGGCTCGCGGCAAGCGGAGGCGTAGCGGGATTAAATGTTGGAGTTATTCGCGACGTAACATATGCAATTACGACTATTAGTGCAACAGGTGGAGCGGCTGGAGTTGGTGGCGTAGGTGGAGCGGCTGGAGCATCTGGTAACATTGCTGCTAGTGCCGGTGCGACAGCTGGTGCCGGAGGTACGGGAGGTGCCGGAGGTGCCGCGTATATCGGTGGACTCGTTGGTGACAACTCCGGTGTTATTGAAAATGTTATTGTAACCGGAAGTTTATCGGCAACTGGAAGAATTGGTGGAGCGGGAAATGTGGGCGGTGTCGGTGGTGATGGATCGCTCGGAACAGGTGGTCACGCAGGAGGCGTTGGAGGTGCCGGAGGTACAGGAGGTGCCGGAGGCGCTGTATATATAGGAGGGCTTGTTGGGCAAGGTAACGGAAATATTTCAAACTCTCGCGCAACGGGTGGCACTATTACTATTACTGGTGCGACAGGAGGCGTTGGCGGTGCTGGAGCTGCCGGAGGTACGGGTGGTTCGGGTAGTGGTAAAAATGGAGTTGGTGGTGCTGGTGGTACCGGAGGAGCTATTGGTCCGGTGTACGCCGGTGGCGCTATCGGATTTAGTTCGCTTGTTTCTGTTTTGATAGACACGGTATATTCGACGAATAACGTCACGGTCACTGCGGGCACCGGTGGCGCTGGTGGAGCGGCAGTTGCAGGAGCAAATGGTGCGGCAGGAAGCACGGGAGGTGCCGGTGGCGCTGGAGGTGCGGTTGGTCTCGCGGTCTATGCTGGAGGTCTTGAAGGGTATAACTCTGGAGCCGGTCAGATTATTAGTGATTCATACGCAACAGGAATGATTACAGTAACTGGTGGTAATGGTGGTGTCGGGCAAGTTGGTGGCGCCGGTGGTGCGGCGATAAGCGCAGTTGTTGGTGGCGCCGGTGGTACGGGTGGTGCCGGCGGTGCCGGAGGATTTGCCTACGGTGGTGGTCTAGTTGGATTTACTAACACTGCGGTTTCAATTAATACTTCATACGCTACGGGAGATGTAACTGTTGTTGCGGGAAATGGCGGCAATGCTGGAGCCGGTGGCGCTGGTGCCCTTGGCGGCGCCGGACAAGTTGGTGGTGCCGGAGGTGCTGGTGGTGCAGCTGGTCTCGGTGGCGCGTCATATACTGGCGGACTTGTTGGCTTAGTGACTACGGGTAATATTACGCACTCATATTCAACGGGAGCGGTCACGGGCACATCTGGTAATGGTGGAAACTCTGGCGCCGGTGGTTCTGGTGGCGCCGGTGGTTCTTCGGTGGCGGGTACCGCGGGAACTGCGGGAACTACTGGAGGTGCCGGAGGTGTGAACTTTACTGGCGGACTCGTCGGCGATAATACGTCGCATATTTTAAACTCATATCATGTCGGTGGCACGGTTACTGCGACGAGCGGTAATGGAGGCACGGGTGGCGCCGGTGGCGCTGCGGGAGCTTCGGGATCAATCACGAACGGTACTGCGGCAACGGGAGGAGCGGGTGCTGCCGGTGGTGTCGGCGGTGCGGTTTCTGCTGGTGGTTTGGTCGGAAGAAATGGAGTTACAGCGCTTTCTGCAAGTATCACTAACTCGTACGCAACAACGAGCGTGACAGTTGTTGGCGGTAATGGAGGTGCCGGGGGAGTCGGTGGTGCAGGTGGTGACGGCTCGGCTGGTACGAACCATGCTGGTGGTGTGGGCGGCGCCGGTGGTAACGGCGGTGCTGCTGCAGTTACATTAGCCGCCGCAGTACAGGCTGGAGGTTTGGCCGGTCAAAATATTTTAGGAACGATTACGAATAGTTATGCAAAAACCGGAACGGTGACTGCGACGGGTGGCGCTGGGGGAGCATCAGCGCTTGGCGGCGCCGGAGGTACGGGAACGGGTACTGCACTAAATGGATTAGGTGGAGCAGGATCAAACGGTGGCGCCGGAGGTGCGGTCTATGCCGGTGGTCTTGTTGGATATAGTACCGGTGTTATTCAGGACGGGTCATATGCCAAAACAACGCTTGCGATTACCGGAGGCGCAGGAGCAAATGGTGCAAACGGTATTTCAGGGTCGGCGGGAACTGGTGTTGCGGGAAGTGTTCCTGGTGCCGGAGGTGCTTCAGGAGTTGTATATGCCGGAGGTCTTGCTGGGTACGTAACGGCAGATGTTATCTCTGCCTACGCTAGCTACGATGCCGGTGCGGGAACGGGTAATATCACCGTCACAGGTGGAACCCCTGGAAATGGAGGAAATGCAGGAAATGGTGGATCGGCAAAAGTCGGAGGTGGCGCCGGTGGTGCAGGTGCTGTTGCGACGCTCGGTGTTGGTGGTGCATCTTCTGGTGCGTTTGTCGGTGGACTGCTCGGATTCAGCTCTGGCGTTATCACGTCTTCATACGCAACCACGCTGACCATTTCAGGAAGTGAGCAGTCGGGAGGAGATGGGGGAGCTGGAGGAAGTGGAGGAGTGGGTGTTGGCGCTTTTAACGGCGGTGTTGGTGCGGTTGGTGGTGCCGGAGGTGCCGGTGGTATTCGCGCATACGGCGGACTTGTTGGTGACTATCTTTCAACGCTTGGATCAATTCAGGATGTTTCATATTCAAACGTTGCCATCTCGGTGACTGGTGGCGCCGGTGGAGACGGCGGTGTTGGTGGAAACGGTGGAACATCAGGAGCGAGTCAGTCGAGTGGTACCGCGGCTGTTGCAGGAGTTGGTGGCGCGGGTGGCGCCGGAGCGGCAACCTACGGAGGAGGATTAGTTGGTCGTATTACCGGTACGACGCAGGTAATGAGAGTTTCAAACGTGTACGCCACGGGTAACGTGAGTGTTATTGGTGGTGCGGGTGGTAATGGTGGTGCCGGAGGAGTTGGCGGCGATGGCTCAACGGGAAGCTCTACTCACGCAGGAGCAACAGGAGGACTCGGCGGAGTTGCCGGTGTTGGTGGTGAAGCAGATGCCGGTGGACTCGTGGGTCTTAGTAACCTAACTACTGGTTCGATTGACTACCTTTCAAATTATGCGACGGGTAATGTTACTGCACTTGGAGGAAGTGCGGGAACGCAGGGGACGTCTGGTGCCGGTGGCGCGTCAGCATCCGGCGCTGCCGGCGGAGCCGGTGGTGGTGCGGTACTAACTCCGCCTGCCGGAGGTGCGGCCTATGCTGGTGGACTTATTGGTATTCACAGAATTACGACAACGCCTGCGGGTAGTAGTATTGCCAACTCGTACGCAACGGGAGTTGTGAGTGCGCAAGGTGGAGTTGGTGCGATAGGAAATCAAGGTGGAAATGGTGCAACGGGTGGAACGATCGGTGGCGCCGGTGGTGCTGGTGGCGCATCGGGAGTTGGTGGTGAAGCAGATGCCGGAGGACTTATCGGTCTTACGAGTGTTACTACAGGATTTATTCACTATCTAGATAACTATTCAATTACGGGGTCGGTGAGTGCAACAGGCGGTGCATCTGGTGCTAGTGGAAGTGCTGGCTCTTCGGCTGCCGGAGGATCTGGTGCGGGAGGTGCGACGGGTGCCGGTGGTGCCACTGGAGCCGGAGG
>CAYMXN010000001.1:308466-308942 GCA_964394435.1 uncultured Candidatus Saccharibacteria bacterium | reverse complement strand
GAGGATCTGGTGCGGGAGGTGCGACGGGTGCCGGTGGTGCCACTGGAGCCGGAGGTGCAGCCTATGCCGGTGGACTTATTGCGCAAACAACAAACACTGCGAGCAATAACTTACAGATCACAACAAATTATGCTACTCGTGCGGTTACTGCGACCGGAGGAGCGAGTGGTAATGGTGCGAATGGAGTAGCTGGTGGTGCTGGTGGAACAGCTTCAATCGGAGGAGTTGGTGGTGCTGGTGGTGCCACTGGAGCCGGAGGCGCAGCCTACGCCGGTGGATTTATCGCATCAAATGGAACGGCTGCTGGTGCCGGTGGTGGAATCATTGAAGGGCACTCATCTTCGACAGAGACAGGCTCATATGCGACCGGCGCAGTAACTGCGACCGGAGGAGCAGTTGGAACTCCAGGGACCGGAGGAAGCGCTGGGACGAGCAATAGTGGTACCTCAACAACAGGCGCAACGGGTGGCGCTGGT
>CAYMXN010000001.1:0-308366 GCA_964394435.1 uncultured Candidatus Saccharibacteria bacterium | reverse complement strand
GGTGCTGCTGGAGCCGGAGGTGCAGCCTACGCCGGTGGATTTATCGCAAACAATGCGGCAACGGGAGTTGTTATAAACTCATACTCGACGAGTACGGTAACATCAGTCGGGCAGACGGGTGGCTCGGGAGGCACTGGTGGTACGGGTGCTGATGCATCGGCGAGCACGGGTATTGGAGGAACCGGTGGCGCTGGTGGTGCTGCTGGAGCCGGAGGTGCAGCCTACGCCGGTGGATTTATCGCAAACAATGTGAACGCGGCAAATACTATCGCTGCTAGTTACGCCGCCGGAGCGAGTGTGCAGGGAACTTCCGGTAATGGAGGAGTTGGAGGTACTGGCGGGAACGGTGGAACTCCAGGAACTGCAGTTGCTGGAGGTGCTGGAGGTGCTGGAGGTGCGGCCGGAGCCGGTGGTGTTCTCTATATAGGAGGGTTTGTTGGTTTTAATAACGGAACTATTCAAACGAACTCATATTCGGCGGTAAGTTCAGTTACGGGAACTGCCGGTGCGGGTGGACAGGGAGGATTGGGAGGCGATGGTGTCAATGGTGCAGCTGGGACAAGCGGCGCGGGAGCAGTTGGTGGCGTAGGAGGTGCGGCGACTGCCGGAGGTGCTGGCGGTATCGCTTATGGTGGCGGATTTGTCGGATGGCACAACACGGCGAGAACTATCAGTGACTCATTCGCACAAAGTAATCTGACTCTTTCTGGTGGCGCCGGAGGTGCCGGTGGTGCCGGAGGAGATGGTGGTAATGGTGGCGCCGGTGCGTCAGCTGGTACTGGTGGTACCGGAGGAGCTGCGGGAGCGAGCGGTGCTGGTACGGTTGGTGGAGTTAAATATGGCGGTGGATTTGCCGGATACAACATTGGAACCCTTACGACGGTTTATTCAGTTGGAACCGTTTCGGTCACTGGTGCTTCAGGTGGCGCCGGTGGTGATGGAGGAAATGGCGGAACGGGTGGCGATGGCGGACCGTCGGGAGCTGGTGGAGTTGGAGGAGCACAGGGCGCGACCGCGGCCGGAGGTGCAGGCGGTGCGCTTCATGCGGGAGGACTCATTGGATACAACTTTACTGCTGGAGTTGTTTCCGGTTCTTGGACTGCGGGCACAGTTACGACTACTGGGGGCGCGGGTGGTAATGGTGGCGTGCGAGGACTTTCAGGAACTGGAGGAGCTGGAGGTTCTGGCGCTGGAGGCGCCGGAGGTGCAGGTATCGCTGGAGGCGCCGGAGGTGCAGGTGGTGCAAGTAACGCCGGTGGTTTGATTGGATCAAATATCACCACGGGGTCTTTTAATACGAGTTACGCATCAACGACCGTGACGATGACCGGCGGTAATGGTGGCACGGGTGGCGTCGGCGGAAAGGGTGGAAACGGAGGTGTCGGTGGCTCTGCTGGAAACGGTGGTGCCGGATCTGTTGGCTTAGTGGGAGGTGTCGGTGGTGTTGGAGGCACAGTCACTGGCGGAGGATTAGTTGGAGACAATACTGGAACAATCACAAACGCATATGCGCTTGGAAATGTAAGTGTAACCGCGGGCACGTCGGGCGTCGGTGGTGTTGGTGGTGCCGGAGGAAATGGTGGTGCCGCAGGTGGGGCAGCCGCCGGTGCTAACGGAAACGGCGCAAACGGAGGTGCTGGTGGAGCTGGAGCGAGCGCGTATGCAGGAGGTTTATTGGGAAGTCACGCAACTTCGCTTGTTACAAACGCCTATGCTGCTGGTGTACCAAACGCGACAAGTACGGTAGGAGTGGCTGGTGGCGCCGGTGGAGCGGCGGGCACGGGTGGCACTGGAGGAAGTGCTGGTAGTACTGGAGCGACAGGAGCATCATCTGCATTGCAACGCGCCGGAGGTATTGTCGGAAACCCGGTAAGCGGCACGTGGGCTTCGAGTTATTGGGATACGACCACTTCGGGAAAGACGGATGGTGCTGGTAACGCGACGACGCCAGCGAACGTGACGGGCAAAACGACGACGCAAATGGAACAAGCGGCGACATTTGTTGGCTGGGATTTTACTATATTCCCAGTCTGGAAGATTCAGGAGACAGTTACATATCCATATTTAAGCTATCAAACAGTCCCAGACGCGCCGACAAATGTGGTCGCTGTACGCGGCAATGGTGAGGCGACTATCACCTTTACGCCTCCAGTGAATGTTGGTGGATCGGCGATAATAAGCTACACAGTGACTTCTGCGCCAGGCGGTATAACGGCTACTGGTGGCTCTTCGCCAATCACGATCACTGGCTTAACGAACGGCACGACGTACACCTTTACGGTCACAGCGACTAATGCCACCGGCGAAAGTGTCTCGTCTGGTACGAGCAACTCGGTAGTTCCAGCGACGGTTCCGGGTGCGCCGACAAATATATCTGCGACGAGCGGTAACGGTGAGGCGACTATCTCATTTGATGCGCCGATAAGTAACGGCGGATCAGCAATCACGAGTTATACCGTCACCTCTAACATTGGTGGTTTTTCTGCCACCGGAGGAGCTTCCCCGATAACTGTGACTGGCTTGGTTAACGGCACAACCTATACATTTACCGTGACCGCTACCAACGCGGTAGGCACTGGCCCTTCTTCTGGCACGAGCAACTCGGTAGTTCCAGCAACAGTTCCAGGTGCGCCGACCGGTGTCACCGCAGTTCGCGGTAACGGTGAGGCGACCATTTCGTTCACAGCGCCAGTGAGTAATGGTGGCTCAACCATCACTGGCTACACAGTCACCTCAAACATCGGTGGTTTTTCTGCGACTGGCGGCTCTTCACCAATCACCGTTACCGGCCTAACTAACGGCACAGCATACACGTTCACGGTCACTGCGACTAACGCTCTCGGGACGAGTGCGTCTTCAACGGCAAGCAACTCGGTTACGCCAGCGACGGTTCCAGGTGCGCCAACTATTGGTACTGCAACCAGTGGCAACGGCGAAGCAACTATAACGTTCTCTGCTCCTGGTAGTAACGGGGGATCAGCAATCACGAGCTACACCGTCACCTCAAACATCGGTGGTTTTTCTGCGACTGGCGGCTCTTCACCAATTACAGTGACTGGTTTAACAAACGGTACGACGTATACCTTTACCGTGACCGCTACCAACGCAGTAGGGACGAGTGCGTCTTCAACGGCAAGCAACTCGGTAGTTCCCGCAACGGTTCCAGGCGCGCCGACAAATGTTGTCGCAGTTCGCGGTAACGGTGAGGCGACCATTTCGTTTGATGCACCGGTAAGTAACGGCGGATCAGCTATTACCGGGTACACCGTCACCTCAAACACCGGCGGACTCTCCGCTTCCGGCGGCTCTTCACCAATTACAGTGACTGGTTTAGTAAATAGCACTACCTATACTTTTACGGTGACCGCGACTAACGCGATTGGCACGAGTGCTTCTTCAACAGCGAGTAACTCTATCTCGGCGGCGAGTGTCCCTGGTGCACCAACGAGTGTTTCGGCGGTGGCTGGTAACGGCGAAGCAACCATCTCTTTCAGTGCGCCAGCAAGTAACGGCGCGGCAATCACAAGCTACACAGTCACTTCAAATGTCGGCGGCTTCACCGCCACGGGAGGGTCTTCACCTCTTATCGTAACGGGACTAGTCAACGGCACAACGTATACCTTTACCGTAACCGCAACGAACGCGGTTGGCACTGGCGCAGCTTCGGCGTCGAGCAACTCGGTGGTTCCAGTCACAGTCCCTGGTGCGCCAACGAGTGTTTCGGCGGTAGCTGGTAACGGCGAAGCAACTATTACCTTTACCGCTCCAGTCAGTAATGGCGGTTCATCTATCACCAGCTACACAGTCACCTCAAACACCGGCGGCTTTAGTGCGACTGGTGGCTCTTCACCAATCACGGTAACTGGTCTCACAAATGGCACCACGTATACATTTACCGTGACCGCGACCAACGGGGCGGGTACTGGCGCAGCTTCGGCAACGAGCAACTCGATCGTCCCAGCGACTATTCCTGGTACTCCAACGAGTGTTACGGCAGTACGAGGCAACGGTGAGGCGACTATTTCGTTCACAGCGCCAGTGAGCAATGGTGGCTCAACCATCACTGGGTACACCGTCACCTCGAACATCGGTGGCTTTAGTGCGACCGGCGGCTCTTCACCAATCACCGTTACCGGCCTCACAAACGGTACCGCATACACGTTCACGGTCACCGCGACTAACGCAATTGGCACGAGTGCTTCTTCAACAGCGAGTAATTCCGTGACCCCAGCGACAGTTCCGGGCGCACCAACAAGTGTGTCTGCAGTACGCGGCAATGGTGAAGCGACCATCTCATTCACAGCGCCGGTAAGTAATGGTGGTTCGGCGATAACTAGTTACACGGTCAGTTCAGATGTCGGCGGTTTTTCTGCAACCGGCGGCTCTTCACCAATCACCGTTACCGGCCTCACAAACGGCACTACCTATACATTTACGGTGACTGCTACGAATGCGGTCGGGACAAGTACGCCTTCTGGTACAAGCAACTCGGTCGTTCCAGCAACCGTGCCGGGCGCACCGACCAGCGTGTCTGCGGTACGCGGCAACGGTGAAGCGACCATCTCATTCACAGCGCCAGTCAGTAATGGTGGATCGGCAATTACGAGTTATACCGTCACCTCAAATGTCGGTGGTTTTTCTGCGACTGGTGGCGCCTCGCCAATCACAGTGACTGGCCTCACCAACGGTACGACGTATACCTTTACCGTGACCGCCACTAACGCGGTTGGTACGGGTGCTTCTTCAGGTACAAGTAACTCGGTCGTTCCAGCAACCGTGCCGGGCGCGCCAACAAATGTATCTGCGACGAGTGGTAATGGTGAAGCAACCATCTCGTTTGACGCCCCGGCGAGCAATGGCGGTTCATCTATCACTGGGTACACCGTCACCTCAAACATCGGTGGCTTTAGTGCGACCGGCGGCTCTTCACCGATTACTGTTACCGGCCTAACAAATGGAACAGCGTATACATTCACGGTTAGTGCAACTAACGCAATTGGTACGAGCGCTTCTTCGACAGCGAGTAATTCCGTGACCCCAGCGACCGTGCCAGACGCTCCGACTAATGTTGCCGGAACGATTGGAGATAGTAGCGCGAGTCTGACGTGGTCTGCGCCGGCTGACAATGGCGGTTCAGCAATTACTGGTTATACAATTACCTCAAATGTTGGTGGTCATACGGCGACGAGTAGTATAACTTCAGCGACTATAACTGGCTTAACCAACGGTACGACGTATACCTTTACCGTGACCGCCACTAACGCGGTTGGTACGGGTGCTTCTTCAGGTACAAGTAACTCAATAACGCCAGCGAGCGTCCCTGGGGTGCCAACTAATCTTGCCGCGACCATCGGAGACGGTAGTGTTGATCTCTCATGGACCGCTCCAGTAAGTAACGGTGGCTCGGCGATTACTGATTATATTGTCGAATACAAGCTCACTAGTGGCGGTACGTGGTCGGTATTTGCTGATGGCGTAGGAACGAGTCCAGCTACAACAGTAACCAGCTTATCAAACGATAACTCATACGATTTCCGCGTACGGGCTAAGAATATCGTTGGGCAAGGCTCTGCTTCGTCAGAAGTGAGTGCAACTCCGGGAGCTCCAGCGCAGGTTTTAATTCAAAGTTTCTCGAGCCTTTTGACGCCGACAATTTCAACAAACGTACGTATTACCAACGAAGGTTCGACTGCGTATGAGTATCAGTATACGTGGTGCGTGACAGATTCTGCGCTTAATGAGTGCGGTGGAGGAAACGACGTATTTAGTTCGACAGCAGCGAAGTTGATTCAGCCTGGGGCAAATTTCGACACGACACTTAACTCGACCGTATCAACTGCCGGAAGTTATTACTTCCATATCAATGTTCAATTTGGTTCCGACTCTTCATCTGCAAACCAGTCATTTACTGCCACGACAGATACTCCGGTCACCCCACCAGCTGGCGGCGGCGGAGGTGGTGGTGGTGGAGGGGGCGGCGGCGGATACTCGATGCCAACTCCTACGGTGGTTAGCGGCGTAAGCGTTGGCGCTGACTTAAACGGCGACGGTAAGGTAAACTCGATAGACTTCTCGATTATGTTGGCTTTCTGGAAAACGAAGGGGCCATTCAGAAATTCGGGCGTGGATATGAACTTTGATGGACAGGTAAACTCGATAGACTTCTCGATATTGCTGTATCAATGGGGAAAAAATCCGGCATTATTTAAACGACCATAACGTATGACTAAAAAATCTTCCAGATATCTCGTCATTGTACTCTTAATGCTGTGTGCTGTGTTTAGCACAAAGAGCGTCTTAGCGGCGGAGGTGATATTTCAGCCAGTAAGAGGCGGCGGTGCAGACGGCGTAACAATTGTAGAAGTTCGTATTGATCCAGAGTCAAAAAGACTTAATGTGGTTGAGGGGATCGTTCAATTTTCCGGATCCAATATAAATGATATTTTGGTTCAGGTTGAAAATGGTGAGTCAATTTTGCCGATGTGGCCTAATCCGCCACAGTACGACAGAGAGGCGAGGGCGATTCGTTTTACGGGTGGAGTACCAGATGGATTTGATTCCGAGGGGCTGCTATTTAAAGTAAAATTATCTTCTCCTGAATTACGCACCCTCGCTCTCTCATATCAAGACGGAGCAGTATATCTTAATGACGGAAAAGGAACGAAAGAGCCAGTTACTTCAAAGTCTATCGAGATTACGATTGGCGAGAAAAAGGAAACCAGTGAAGGCGAATTACTACAGAATTTTAGTGCAAAATCCTATGGTATAATAATTTTATTCATCTCTCTTCTGGTTGTTATTTACAAATATGGATTTAAGAAAAATAATAAGTAGCAAAATAGTATATTACGCTACCATATTTGTATTGAGTATATTTTTTGTTGGGTGCGGGAGTGCGAGCGCGGCATCGTTACAAATCAACTCAAATACTACAACCCTCGCCCCAGGGGATACAGCACTTCTTACGGTTACCGTGAATTCGGGTGGAGTCGCTATAAATAACGCAGAGGCGACCATATCATTCCCAACAAACGTACTAAGTGTCATTTCGGTAAGCAAGGCTAGTTCGATTTTTTCGCTTTGGGTGGAAGAGCCATCATTCTCAAACTCACTTGGAACAATTACCTTTAATGGCGGACTGCCAACGCCAGGATTTGATGGCCCACAAGGCACAGTTTTGTCTATTATTGTTAGGGCAAAAGCAGCTGGACTAGCCGAACTTTCATTTTCAGGTGCAGCAGTTCGAGCAAATGATGGGTTTGGGACGAATGTGCTCGTCAGTAGCCAAGGAAGGTCTCTAGTTGTCGCACCGAGCGAGGGTCGCGTCTCAACTCCTCCTTCCTCTCCGGTAGATAGTTCTGCGCTTGCGCTTAAAATCTCTTCACCGACACACCAAGTAAGTGATCAGTGGTATGGCAATGCGAATCCAAAGTTTCAATGGGTAGTCCCGGCGGGGGCGGATGCGATTCAGACCAGTATGAGTACTGACTCGACGAGTATTCCTCGAGTTCTGTATAGTCCTGCGGTTAGCGAGAAGACAGTCTCTGACCTTGAAGATGGCGTCTGGTACTTTAAAGCTCGAGCTCGTAAAAATGGTTCATGGGGGCCGACTGTCTCATATGTAGTACGCATAGATACGCATGCACCAGAGAAAAAGAATATTGCATTTTCGTACAACGAAGATGCAAAAATGTTGACCATCAATCTTGATGTAAAAGATGCAGCATCTGGAATTGATAAATACGAGGTTAGCGTGAATAATGTACGCGTAAAAACATTTTCTGAAAAAGAGGTTATTGATGGAAAGTACAGCTTTGCCTTAAGCGCATTTGGCGCTAATAGTGTAAAACTTTCCGTTACTGATTACGCCGGCAATCGTATCGAGGTATCAGATACGTTCTACTCATCAACTGCTGGTATACCACAGGTTGTCTCGCTTATGATGGCGGCGAAAAAGCAGCTTATGGTTACTATCGGTCCGATGGCTGTTGCTGCGCTTCCACTCGGTATCGTTCTTCTTACGATCTTAGTAGCTTTTGCCGGCTTATCGTACTACCTTGGACACCGCCGAAGCAGTCTTCGAAGGAGGATGAAGGCGAGAAAGGGCTTGCTTACAAAGAGCGAAGGCTTAAGTCTGCTACTTGATGTAAAAAAGCGTCTCGAAAAGCATCTTGAGTTATTGCAGCACATTCGTCGCTCTCGCGTGCTTACAACAGAAGAAAAAGAAATCAAAGTAGAAATTGAAAACGACTTAGACGAAATCGACCGAGAGATAGACATGCAAAAGTAAGCGTAAAGGAGCTAGCGATAGCCTTACGTTTATAGTGAGTTGCGTGTGATTGAAGAAGCCCCAAAGAACGCTTATACTGCGTATATTCACTTAGTAGCAGTCAGATAGCCTAATTTCATGAGAAAGAAGTATCAATTAAAGAACTTGCAGCGCTATATCGCCAAAAAGGCAAAAGAGCGTGGTTTTGCCGAGGAGACAGTTCCGCAAAAGTTTATGCTTCTCATTGAAGAGATTGGTGAGTTCGCGAAAGCTTCGCGTAAGTCAGTTGGAATCAAAACGGGCAAGCACTCTACTGAATATAATCCGGAGCACGAGGTAGCTGATGTGTTGATCCACATTTTAGGTATTTGTAACGGTATGGGTATTGATCTTGAAAAAGCTTTTTGGGATAAAGAGGCGATTAATAACAAACGAGTATGGAAGTAAAAGTACCAAAAGAAGTTCTCCAGATTGCCGCGATTTTACAGCAGAGCGGTCATTCCGCCTATTTAGTTGGCGGCTGTCTTCGCGATCTCTTATTAAAAGTTGAGCCAAAGGATTGGGATATCACAACTAACGCAAAACCCGAGGAAGTGCAAAAATTATTTCCCGACAGTGTGTACGAAAATCAGTTTGGAACAGTTGGGGTAAAAACGCGTTCTGAAGATCCGCGAATTAAGATTATCGAGATTACAACGTTTCGATTAGAGGGAAAGTATACTGATAAGCGTCATCCAGACGAGGTCAAGTTCGCAAAGACTGTTGAAGAGGATTTGGCTCGCCGTGATTTTACCGTTAACGCCATGGCACTGCAGATTCCCGAAGGATTAGTAGGTGACGGGGAGATTGACGAGGAGTATATTGTTGACCCGTTTGATGGCCGCGAAGATTTAAAAGACGAGAAAATTCGCGCCGTCGGTAATGCGAATGAGCGCTTTACTGAAGACGCGCTTCGGTTAATGCGCGCAGTTCGATTTAGTGCTCAACTTGGTTTTACGATCGCTAAAGATACTAAGGCTGCGATTGAAAAGCATGCCGGGTTATTGGAGTTCATCGCTAAAGAGCGTATCCGTGACGAGTTCAGTAAGTTGCTGATGACTAGTCGCGGGCACGAGGGTGTAGAACTGATGCGGCAGACTGGCTTATTGCAATACGTCATCCCAGAACTCCTTGAAGGCGTTGATATGGAGCAAAACCAGCACCATATCTATAGCGTATACGAACATAACCTCAAGTCGCTTCAGTACGCGGTAGAAAAAGAATTTCCGCTTGATTTGCGTTTAGCGGCGTTATTACACGACGTGGGTAAGCCGAAAAGCCGACAGTGGAAAAATACGCCAACCGGGAAGAAAACGCGCGGCGGTAAAAAAGGAGATTGGACGTTTTATGGTCACCAAGTAATCGGCGCCAAGCAAACAACCGCAATCTTGCAGCGTTTAAAATACAGCAACGATATCATTGAGAAGGTTTCGCTGCTCGTTTATGAACACATGTTCGTGTATGACCCGGAGGTGGTCACGCTTTCCGGTGTTCGTCGCCTGGTGAGTCGGGTGGGTACGGATAACGTTGAGGCGCTGATTAAAGTACGTGAAGCCGATCGAATTGGTTCTGGTGTGCCAAAGGCGCAGCCGTATCGTTTGCGGTATCTCCAGGCGATGATTGAAAAGGTGAAGACCGACCCGGTGAGCGCCAAGATGCTTGCGGTTAAAGGACAGGAGGTGATTGAGGCTGCTGGTGTTGAGCCGGGCCCGGCTATCGGTGCGAT
Organism: uncultured Candidatus Saccharibacteria bacterium; assembly: GCA_964394435.1. Lineage (GTDB taxonomy): Bacteria > Patescibacteriota > Minisyncoccia > UBA6257 > 1-14-0-10-44-23 > CAYMXN01. Next base: position 298,332 of record CAYMXN010000001.1, on the reverse strand, counting down.
TATCGCCATACTTCTCGAAGAGGTGCTGGATAAGCCGGAATTGAATGAAAAAGAGTTGCTTTTGGCGCGAGTGAAGGCGTTGGCGAAGCTGTCGGTGAAGGAGCTCGTGAAAATGTCTCAGAAGTCGAAAGAGCGGGCGGCCGGGGAGCAAGAGAAGATTGATAATGAAATAAAGAAAAAATATTCAGTTGAATAACTTATATGCTTAAGAGGATGATTGCAAAGACCAAAAAACCGTTTGTGTTGGGTATTAATGGTTCTCCGCATAAAGATGGGATTGTGATGCAGTTGCTGAATAGGGTCTTAGAGGGTGCGCAGAAAGAGGGGGCGGAGACGAAAGTCATCCATCTCTATGAATTGAATTCAGTTCGCACTCCGGGCTATTACAGTCAGGATCCGAATAAGGAGACGCCTTCGATGATGCCGCAGGACGATATTGTGAAGCTGTATCCAGAGATTTTGCGTGCGGACGGGTTGGTGTTAGCAACTCCGGTTTATTGGGCAAATATGAGTGCGGCAATGAAGGATTTTATCGAGCACCTGACACCGCTCGAGAATGATGGTTTCCAGTTAGAGGGTAAAGTTGCAGCATTTATTTCAGCCTCAAAGGAGAACGAAGGAGGTTTAGAGATGGCTGCTATGTTGATGGTGGGGGCGCTGGCACAGATGGGAGTACTTATTCCTCCGAACTCCGTATTGTGGCATCCGGCGAAGTGGAATAATACGGACAGGCAGGCAGTTTCGTGGGCTTGGGAGGGCTCGCCGATGGTTGGGCGCAACATGGTCAAGACAATTAAAATGTTTAAGAAGAATCCAATTGCATGGAGCGGTTTGGCTGAATCGCCAGAGGCTTAAAATCGGTTTTAATGTATAGCGAAGATCAAGATAAATAAATATATCTATGACATTTGATGAGTATCAGAAAATAGCGCTCACTACGCTCGAGGGTAACGCCGACCCATTGATGCAAAAAACAATTTGGATGCTTGGCATTGCTGGCGAAGCCGGCGAGGTAGTTGAAAAATGGAAAAAAATCGTCGCATACCGCAATGGGATAATTACCAATGAAGACCAAGAAGATTTAAAAAAGGAGCTTAACGATGTGTTATGGTATGTCGCAGTTATTGCGCACGAACTTGGTATTCCACTCGAAGAAGTAGTAGCTCGCAATATCAAAAAGCTTGCCGACCGCAAGCAACGAGATGTAATCAAGGGGCAGGGGGATAATCGATAGACTTTCGTCTCTTTTCAATATATTCTATAAAACATCGACGCTAGTAGGCGATGGGCGGGTTATCCCGTCGAATGTACGCTACGGCGCTTTGATTATGTCCGCCTTCGCTCTCCTAACGGGCCTCGCCTCGTCGTAGTCGAGCTTCGGCGCGACGAAGACGGGCTGTCGTATAGTGGCAGTATGCACGCTTCGGGAGTGTGCGGTCCGGGTTCGATTCCCGGCAGCCCGACCCTTCGGCTTCGCTCAGGGCGAGTTAACTCAGTAAACAATGTTCGGTAATAATATGAAAAAACTCTGGTTTAAAAATAAAACGTATGGGTGGGGATGGACGCCAGCCAGTTGGGAGGGGTGGATGGTTTTAGCGCTCTATTTTGTAGTGATAATTTTCTTTTTTCTAAAAATCGATAGTGCGTCGCACTCCGGCAGCGATACGCTCTACGGTCTCGTGATTCCATATATTGTTTCAACTGTCGCCCTTATTGGCATCTGTTTTCTTACCGGTGAAAAACCCGAGTGGCGTTGGGGCAAGAAGAAAATCGATCAGTAGATGAGCTGGCAACTGGCGACATTAGTCAAAAAAGAACAGTTGGCGACTGATATTATCGGTTTAACTTTTTCATTGCCAAATTGGCAGCCACATCTTCCAGGTCAGCACTACTTACTACGCTTAGTTAGTGATACACATAACATCCGGCAGTACTCGATTGTGTCTGCGCCGTCACAAAAAGATCAGGTTGAGTTTGCGATTCAAATTACGCCAACTGGTCGTATTACTCCGCAGCTCGCAAAGATGAACACGGGAGACCGGGTCGAGCTTCAGCTCGCACCAGTTAGTGATTTTACCTGGCGATCAAGTTTTTCAGAGCCACTGGTGCTGGTCGCGGGTGGGTGTGGGCTTGCTCCGCTGATGAGTATGCTCCGGCATCACATCGAGTCGGGTAAGCAGCGGCAGGTTATCGCCTTGATTAGCGTCCAATCGCCCGACTACTTTTTATATCAAGCCGAGCTTGAGCGCTATGCGCAAAATCATCCCAGCTTTGAGCTCGTCACGACATACACAAAGCGTCCGCCTCAAGAATGGAGTGGATACGCACGACGCATCGATCGCAAGATGCTTGAAGAAGTTCTCGGGCGGATAAAAGACCAGAAGCCACGCATCTATGTATGTGGATCGACCCCGTTTGTTGAGGCTATAACGCAAAACCTACTAGTCTCCGGATTTGCGTATGAAAATGTATTTGCCGAACGGTTTGGAAATTGGAATGGGTGATCAAAAAAACCGCTTACGCGGTTTTTTTGGCTTTAGGCTCTTTCTTGTTCTTCGATGGGACGCGAGGCTTTTTAGGTGCCTTGGCTTTTTCTGCTTTAGGCTCTTCTGCCTTCTTCTCGGCAACTGGAGCTGCGACAGTAGCTTTTTGAGCAGCTTCGGTCTTGAGGGCTTTCTTTTTCTCGAGGCGAGCAGCTTTACTAAAGGTGCGAATACACTGGGTGCAAGCCAAAAGGCGCTCACCGTCAGGAGTTAAGGTCAACTGGAGGTTTGGGTACTTTCGGGTCCAGTTGGTTGGGTTGTAGTGACCACGAAGAAGTTTTCGGGTACCGCCCATCTTTGAAGTTTTTCCACAGACTGCACAGTGTCGCATAAATGTAAGTTTCTATAGCTACTAATTTGACAATAGGGCTAGTATATACACTTTCATATAAAAAAGCAAGAGCGATGATTCAGCGGGTGAGTCATCGCTCGGAAGATTTACTGGACCGGCTCTGGGCGGGTTTTTCGCGGGGGAGAATCGAGATATGGATGGGGCAGTCGCACCTCTGCTTCGCAATGCGCTGCAGCCAATGATCAAACGTCTCCTTGGGGCGCAGCATCTGTTCGGCAACGCTCTGCCCCGCCTGACACTTACCGTAAAAGATGTGGTCTGCTGCATGACCACAGCGGATACAGGGAGTGCTCATCTCGTAGCGTTGACGCTTAAGTTCTTGATAGCGCCGACGCGCATACTCTTGAGCGCGCTTCTTGTATCGTCGAGCCGTAGCGGGGTGGGCCTTGAGCCACGCCTTTCGCTTTTGGTAAATTCGCTGGGCGAATGTGAGCTTTTTTGCCACGCGAGCCTCCAGATAGGCCAAGGAAAGCATATCGATTGTATATACTCTTTGCAACCGCTTTGCTTCTGTTCCCTAAAAGCTATAAGCTATAAGCTAACAGCAATTGTATGGCCGAAACCACCGATCTCATCAAAGAAAAAATCGACATCGCTGAATTTATTAAGCAGTATGTCGCGCTCGCACCAGCAGGGAAAAACCTGAAGGGAATTTGCCCATTTCACAAAGAGAAATCCCCATCATTCATGGTCTCGCCCGACCGTGGCATCTGGCACTGCTTTGGGTGTGGGCTCGGGGGAGATGTAATCGGATTTACGATGCGTTATGAAAACATCGAGTTTTTAGACGCACTCAAAATTTTAGCTGACAAAGCAGGGGTTGAGCTTAAGACGCACGGTAACCAAGATCAGAAAAAGTATGACGTCTTGTACGAGCTCAATCGAATCGCAAAAGATTTTTACAAGCAGACGCTCGCCGAGGATATGGGGCGTCCAGCAAAAGCGTATCTCACCGGCCGCGGCCTAACCGAGAAGACGATTGAAGAGTTTGAGATTGGTATGGCGGGTCCAGGTATGGACGCGCTACTTCGCCACGTAACAAAACTCGGGTACGCGACCGCCGATATTGAGCGAGCTGGGTTAATCTTTAAAACCGAGCGGGGAATGTATATGGACCGGTTCCGCAACCGAATTATGTTTCCGCTCCACAATCACTTCGGGAAAGTGATCGGTTTTACGGGGCGTGTTATGCCGGGCAACGAGAGCGCGGATATCGGAAAGTACGTAAACAGTCCAGAAACGCCTATTTTTAACAAGTCGCGCCTCCTATTTGGCTTTTGGAAAACAAAAAATGACATTCGCGACGCCAACACCGCGGTATTAGTTGAGGGGCAGATGGATTTTATCGCCACCTATCAGGATGGCGTGAAAAATCTCGTCGCCACCTCCGGCACCGCGCTTACCGCCGACCACCTTAAGACCATTCGCCGGTTTGCGGAGAATCTCGTGCTCTCTTTTGATAACGACAACGCGGGCAAGGCGGCAGCCGAGCGTACAATCGACCTGGCGCAAGCCAATGACTTTAATGTCAAAGTAGTTATCTTTGACGACCCGAATCTTAAAGATCCGGCCGATATCGCTAAGTCTCGACCGGGGCATATGAAAGAGTTAATTGAAAGATCGGTGCCCGCAATGGAGTATTACTTCAACTTCTACGGCATCGGTCGGGCGACTGACATAGCAAGTAAGAAAAAAGCGGTACGACAGGCGCTTGGCAAAATTAAGCAGGTGAGTAGTCCAGTAGAACAAAACCACTGGCTCCACCAGCTTGCTCGTATGAGCGGCATCGCCGAGCAGACGTTGATAGCTGAAATGAGTCAGATCAAGCTCGATCTCGCAGGTAGTAGTGCGCCTAAAGAGGTAAACGGCAACGTAGATATTCCCGAGCCAACAACGCGTAAAGACATTCTCGTCGAGCGTTTGTTAGAGATGCTCTTAAATGACACAGCCGGATTACTAATCGAATCAAAGGGAGTGCGAGAGTATATTCCGGAAACCTATCAGGCGATATATGCATATATCGAGGGTGGGCAGGTTGCGCAGTTATCGCAAGAAGATGCCGCGCGAGTTGGCCTGCTTCAGATGCACGCGAGTTTGGTGGTAAGCGACGACCCGAAAAAGGTAAAGAAGGAGTTTGAAGATATTGTACGTGGACTACGCCAGGAGGGGGCAAAACAGAGGCGTCAGGAGATTCAGGGGCAGATGGCTGCCGCCGAACGTGCCGGGGACCATCAACTGCTCGAAAAACTCATCCAGGAGTATCAACAATTGAGCAGAAAGGGGTAGGAAGGAACAAAAAGAGATAGATTGACAAAAGCATAAAAATATGCTATATTAAATATCTAAGTCGTTCATTGAAATAGACCGTTCGTGAGCAGTGTTTTGAGCGTATTTGCGCCTAAAACGCTGCTCGCAGAGCGGACAACCTTCCAAGCCGGGTTGTAAAATAAAGTGCTTATCCAGAGGTGTCGTCCTACCTGAGCGGAAACGCCCGAAGTGGATTCACGGTCCTTCCGGACCAACTGGAGATTTCGATGGGTAAGGCCAACCGTTTGTTCGTACTCGGCGGGAACGACCTCGAAATGGAGGTCGTTCGCTCTCTCCTCACCCTCGCGGGTGAGAAGTGGGTCCAGCCCAACAAGGGCTGGGGGTCGCATGTCTACGCCGCCGCAGGCGACCTTGGCCTCACGGTCGAGGAGATCCTGGTCCAGACCGGACCAGACTTCTGGCAGCACAACCGTAAGTCGACGCGGTGTGCCGGCATCGAATGCGTCATCTTCGTCGAGTGCTCGCCGACCAAGGAGTGGCCGGAGCAGACTGAGGTGGTGGTCGTCGACCATCACGGCGACCAGTCGCACCGTCCCCCGGCGGTGCAGCAGGTTTTGGCACTGATTAAGATGCCGACCAGCGAGCAGACTCGTCGCTGGATCGAGCTCGTAGGTGCCAACGACGCGGGGTACGTCCCTGCGATGCGGGCGCTCGGGGCATCTGACGCCGAGGTCGAGCGCATTCGTGCGCTAGACCGTGCGGCGCAGGGGGTGACCCCCGCGCACGAGACAGAGGCCCTCCGCGCCATCGGCGCGAAGGAGGTGGACGGACGTCTGACGGTGGTCCGCATGGACCACTCGAAGACCTCAGCGGTCGCTGACCGCCTCTACGGGGCCGTCGACCAGCTCCTCATCCTCTCGAAGGACGGGGAGGTGAACTTCTACGGGGACGGCGCGCTCTGTGCCAGCTTGAAGGAGCACTTGGGTGGCTGGTCGGGTGGCGCAGGCCTCGGCAAGGCGGGACAGCCCGCCTACTGGGGTGCCAGCGGAATCGACGGCGAGGTGGTCCTCGCCGCGGTGAAGAAGGGTCTCGCCTCGTAGGCGAGACTCGAGACAGCGGGTCGTACCCCGCGCAACAGGTCGAGGCGAACGTACGAGTTCGCCTCAAGCATCGCAGGAGAAGAATTCAAACCTCTTCTCCTGCAACTAACTCAGCATTTCAGATAGCCTGGAGCATTGAGTTAGTGGTCATTTACTCTTATTAGGTAGGCAGGCGGCTACATTGACAAATCGCAAAAATACCATATACTTCAACAGTAGGCTATTTGTGTCAATATAAAGGCGTTTGAAGCGTCATTATACGAGAAAAGTGATAGGGATTGGCACATTGATAGTCTTATTTTTTTGTCAGGGAAATCTGGGTTATAATTAATACTGGTTTGACTATGCCAAAAAAGAAAGCGGTAAAAGCAAAATCTGCTCAAGCTGCAAAACGTTCTAAGTCCGCCAAGCCGAAAAAGACTGTTCTGAAAAAGAGTGCCCGTAAGGCGGCATCAGCTAAGACTGCAAAAGCTAAAAAGCGAGAAGAAATTAACCTCCAACAGTTAGGCGATCTTATCGATCGCGGCAAGGACCGTGGTTATGTTACTGATACCGAGGTGCTTCACTACTTCCCGCGCATTGAGGAAGATGTGACCTTTTTAGACGAAATCTATCGCAAGCTCGACGAGTCGAGTATTAAAGTTATTGAAACGAGTCAGTTAATTGATGTTCCGCGCGACAAAGAGGAGATTACCGAGAAAGAGCTCCAGCGTGCTACCGAGATTAATTACGAGGACAACCTCCCGGACTCGGTACAGATGTATCTCAAAGAAATTGGTAAGGCGTCGCTTTTAAAGTCATTTGAAGAGAAAGAGCTCGCTAAGCGTATCGAAAAGGGCGACGAAGTTGCTCGTCAAAAGTTTATTAGCGCCAACTTGCGTTTAGTCGTTTCTATCGCTAAGCGCTACGTAAACCGCAGCTCCAACCTCTCGATTCTCGACTTGATTCAGGAGGGTAATATGGGTCTCTCGCGCGCTGTTGATAAGTTTGATTATCGCCGTGGTTTTAAGTTCTCAACCTACGCCACCTGGTGGATTCGTCAGGCTATTACCCGCGCACTGGCCGACCAGAGCCGTACGATTCGTATTCCAGTACACATGGTGGAAACAATCAGTAAATACACGCAGGTTAAGCGCCGATTAACTCAAGAGCTTGGCCGCGACCCACTCGTTGAAGAGATCGCCGGTGAGATGGATATGCCAATCGATAAGATTCACTACATCCAGAAAATTAGTCAGGACGTGGTCAGCCTCGAGTCGCCAGTTGGTGATTCAGACGATGACTCGACGCTTTCCGAGTTTATTAAAGATGATAAGAGTTTGACGCCGGCTCAAGTTGCCAGCCAGGCGCTCTTGCGTGAAAAAATTCGTGAAATTTTGATTGATTTAACGCCGCGCGAGCAAAAGATTTTACAGATGCGTTTTGGGTTGGAGGATGGAGTTACACACACCCTTGAAGAGGTAGGTAAGGAGTTTGGTGTTACGCGTGAGCGTATTCGTCAGATCGAGGCGAAAGCCTTGCTCCGTATCCGTGGTCACCTTAAGTCGACGATGCTCGAAGGGTACTAATATTCCTATTCAAACGTATGAAACGATTTATTGTTGCCGCAATTAGTTTGTTCTCACTCGCCTTGACCGTACCGGCTTTTGCTATTCAGTCTTCGATCATCGGCGCCGTCTCACTAGCCGAGTTAAGCAGTAGCGATCCGGCTATTTTACCAAACAACCCATTTTACGCATTTAAGGTTGGATTTGAGCGTTTTTTCTCGGGTACAAAGCTCACGACCGCGTTAAGTGCGCTTGATGACAAAGCGGCCGAGGTTGGTAAATCATTGCGTATCGCGCCTGACAATGAGAGTTTGATGCTCGGTGGCTTAACGCAGTACCAAAAAGCGGCAACTACACTACTGGCTCGCATTAACCGCGCCAAAGCTTCGGAAATCGAGCCGGGCTTTGTCGATTTATTCGCCGAGCGTATCTTAGTTCATCTCCAGTTTGCCGATGATATTTTGACTAATCCGGCGACTCCGGCGATTCGTACGGCCGCGACCAATCTTAATCAAGCCTTAGTTGACCTAGCCACCGCTTCACTCAAGTCGTTTGAAACCGAAAAGGGGTTGCGTCAGAAAGCCGAGCAACTCGCACTTGGTGGTGAGACCGAGTATCAGTCATTGCGCTTAGCCGAAGTGCTGTCGCGCATTGTTAAAAACGACGAGTCGTTAATCGAGTTGCGCCGCGGAGCTGATGACTTATACGTACAATTTGCCGGCGTCTTAGAGGCTCAACACTCGCTTGGGAAAAGTGCGACATTGGATGACCTCGCTTCGCTTTCTGGAGATGGGGTTGGCCGCCTCGCATCATTTGCGGAAATCGCCGAACGCTTAGTCGATTCTGAACTTAAGAGTCAGCTCAATGTCGTTCGTTCAAAGGTGATTAAGTCTGCTGAAGAAAAGGGATTGTTTACCCAAGACGCAGCTGACGCGGCTATTAAGGCGTCGGCACGTGTTATTCAGATCTATACCGCAACCGCAACGAGCGCGAACTCAATTCCTGCGCTTTCAGCGATGCTTATTCGTGCGAACTTTAACAACGAGCAGGCGCAAGCGCTCTTATCCGAAGGGGCTTTTCAAAACGCCTATTTGCAAGCCAAGCTCGCTTACGCTGCCGCAAGTAGTGCACGCGTACAGCTTTCCGATTTCGACCTTGAGGCCGAGCTCGACAAGCTCCGCACGCAATACGACCTAGTTGGCCAGTTAGCTACTGCGAGCGGTGTATTAACCGAGAATGTTGAGACCGCTCAGGCACTACTCGCTGATATGAAGACTAAAATCGCTGATCTTACTGCGCGTATTTCAGCCGGCAAAGATCTTTCGGCCGCAGGGGCAAATATCCGTAACCTCAAAATTCGTCTCGCTTTTATCGCTGGACTGCTTGTAAACTAGACTAATACATAAGGTCAACAAGCGCCCCCGCCTAAAAGCGGGGGCGCTTTGATTTCGGACCGCAAAAAAGGTACAGTACATAATACATATTTCACCTATGACTTCAGAACAAATTCGCAAAAAATTCCTCGAGTTTTTCAAGCGTAACGGTCACGCGACTATTGCTTCGTCATCGCTCGTCCCGTCTGACCCGTCAGTACTCTTAACCACTGCCGGTATGCAGCAGTTTAAAAAGTACTATACTGGCGAGCTTGATGCGCAAACTGACTTTGGTGCAAAGAGTACCGCTTCAATTCAGAAGTGTTTCCGTACCGGAGATATTGAGGAGGTTGGGGATAACACCCACCTGACGTTTTTTGAGATGCTCGGCAACTTCTCGTTTGGTGGCTATTTTAAAAAAGAGGCTATTCATTTCGCGTATCGCTTACTGACCGAAGAGCTTGGTATAAATCCGGCAAGGATGTACGTCACGGTGTTTACGGGTAATGTGGCAGTACCATTTGATGCCGAGTCCTATGATATCTGGCACAAAGAGATTGGTATTCCGGCAGAGCGGATTCGTCGCTTTGGTATGGAGGATAACTTCTGGGGGCCAACTGGCAACGAGGGGCCGTGCGGACCAACAACCGAGATCTATGTCGCACCGACCGAAGATCTGGCAAAACAAGGCAAGGGGGTTGAGGTATGGAACGTGGTATTTAATCAGTACTACTCAAATGTTTCCAAAGAGTCGCTTATCGCCGGCAAGGGTGAGCTTAAGCCGTTGCCATTTCCGGGTATTGATACTGGAGCGGGGTTTGAGCGCTTAACAACCGTCTTACAGGGCGTAGAAAACATCTACCAGACCGACTTATTCACAGGCATTCTTTCGGCAATTAGTCAGCTCGCGCCACAGCTTCCTGAAAAAGAGAAGAAGGTAATCGCTGATCATATGCGCGCTAGTATCTTTTTGATTGCTGACGGTGTCCGCCCAGCCAACAAAGAGGCGGGATATATCTTGCGCCGTCTCATTCGCCGTATCCTTGCCTACAAAGTCCGATATGACATCCATGGCGGGTTGTTTGAGCAACTTGTTCCAGTAGTAGTAGAAAAATTTAGCACTACTTATCCGGAAATAACTAAGCCGGAGATTATGACAGTGCTTTTAGAGGAGCAAGAAAAGTTTGAAAAAGTAGTTGCTAATGGGCTTAAGGAGCTTAAGAAGCACCAGACGTTGAGTGTGGAAGAGGCGTTTTTAATCAACTCAACTTTCGGGCTTAACTTTGAACTCATGAAAGAGATGGCACCAGAGGTGCTCAAAGGAGTAAGCGTTGCTGATTTCGAAAAGGAGTTTAAAAAGCACCAAGAGATATCTCGCGCCGGAGCGGAAAAGAAGTTTGGCGGTCACGGGTTGTTATTAGACACCGGTGAGCTCAAAGCTGCTAATGAAGAAGAGCTGAAAAAGGTAACACGATTACACACCGCCACACACTTAACTCAACAGGCGCTGCGTATGGTGCTCGGCCAGGAGGTGCATCAGGCGGGTAGTGACATTACTGCGGAGCGTATGCGTTTTGACTTCTCATTTCCGCGCAAGCTCACTCCGGAGGAGATTAAGAAGGTGGAGGATATCGTAAATGGGGTTGTAGCTAAAGATTTGCCGGTAGGATTTGTCGAGATGGCAAAGGAGGATGCGGAAAAGACTGGGGCGTTATACTTCTTTAAGCAAAAGTATCCGGCAAAAGTAAAAGTGTACTACGTCGGACACACGATTCCGGAATCATTTAGTAAGGAGTTTTGCGGTGGACCGCACGTGGACCACACAGCGGTAATCGGCAAGTTCAAGATAGTCAAAGAGGAGGCGGTCGGAGCTGGAATCAGGCGCATTAGGGCGACAGTCGAATAACAAAAAACAGGCAACATCGTTGCCTGTTTTTTTGTTTGACTTGCCTAGACTATCTGGCATATGATATCGGCAACAGTATGAATCAATTCATTAGGCAAAAATCCAGAGAAATCTCCTACGCAGTACTTCGTCTTGCCGCATACGTTCGTCGATTTGAACTCCGCCGCCGTCTTGAGGTGCTCGCGTACCACTTGCTGGAGAATGTTTCGTATAAAAACACCGAGCTCACCCTTGGTACGATTGAGGCGATCGACTCACTAGTCTCGCTCGGCAAAAGTGTTTACGAGATCGAGCCGGTCAACGCCAAGATTATCACGCGCGAACTTGAGCTTCTTGCGGGCGAGATTCAGAAGTTGGAAATGGTCTTACCATCGGGTAGTATCGAATCCATCTTTTCGGCAAAGCCGCTTGAGAAAAGCCCAACCCGTGAGTTAATGGCAATCAGGCAGGCGGCGAGTCCAATCAGGCAATCAGAACAGCGCATTCCGGCAATCATAAGTAAGCCAGATGTTCAGGTGAGTACAGGCGAGGCGAGTCAGTCAGCGCTTAATCGGCAGCTAGCGATCGTGGCAATGATTCAGAAGTCGGCAGAGCGAAAGTTGCAACTCAAAGACATTATTGCCGGGCTGCCGGGTGTGAGCGAGCGAACTATCCGTTACGACCTTAAGTACCTTTGTGAAACCGGCAAATTGACGCGTCAGGGTAATGGCGGTCCATCCAATTTTTACGCCCTAGGAGGGGTCTAGTTTTGCCCAGGGGGAGGGGTGTAATAGATTTGATTCCTGCTCGTTATACCTTATGAGCAGTGTATGAGGTTAACTTCGCCTTCTTGACGGATTTATCCACATGTATTGCTAATTTCTCCGTTATTTGATATACTGTTTCTGTTAGGTAAGTACGTTCATTAGCCCGAGTGTGAGGCTTGGTCTAGTGGGGGTAATACGGTATACGCAACCGGTTTGGCCGTGCTTTTATGTAGGCTTTCTATATAAAAGGTCTGTGCGCCAAGCCGCGGGTTTATTTTAGTTGCGTTTAGCGTATTACTTCCAATCTAGAAAAGAGCTTCGCATTTGTGCGAAGCTCTTTTCTTTTATCGGGAGTAAAAGAAAGTAAGAGAGCTCAACAAAGTTACTAAAGTCATCCTTAAGCTTTTGTAGCGGTCGATCCTTTTATCCGTCACGTGTGGCGGGTAAGCGAAGGAGCCAAAAGAGGGGGTGATTTCCCGGAACAACCACACATTAATTACAAAGAATTTAACTAAGTTTCTACGAAAAACAAATCAATGAGTAAATTTAGCAACAAGGTTGCCTCAGTAATCCTGACGGTAACCACTGCGGCTACGCTCTCTGGTTTTGGTTCATTTGTAGCGGTTGCCGGTGCGCAATCAGCTTCAGACATCCAGACTCAGATCAACGCGTTGCTCGCAACGTTGGCTAACCTGCAGTCCCAGCTCAACAACTCGACTGGCGGCAACTCAGCATGTTCCTTCACCCGCGACCTCACCGTGGGCTCAAAGGGCGCTGATGTTACTTGCCTCCAGCAGGTTCTTGCGTCAAAGGGTCACTTCAGTGTTTCCCCAACGGGCTACTTCGGTAGCATCACCAAGGCGGCGGTTATGGCCTGGCAGACTTCTGCTGGCATCACCCCAGCTTCTGGTTACTTCGGTGCAAAGTCTCGCGCAGCCTTCACTGGCTCTGTGAACACTGGCACTGGTACTGGCACGGGCGTTTCACTCCCAGCCGGTTCCACTCTTAACGTTACCCTCGCTGGTAACAACCCAATTGGCTCGGCAATCGCCGGAGCTGGTCAGATCAACGCTGGCCGCTTCGCTTTCACCGCTCCAGCTGGCGCTGCAGTAACGGTTACTGGCCTTACATTCAACAAGGTTGGTGTCGTATCTGACAGCAACATCAACAACCTTTACCTCGCCAACGCGGCGACCGGTGAAGTTGTTGCTCAGTTCCAGTCACTCACCAACTCAGTCGCAACCTTCTCGGGTCTCAACTTGATGATCCCAGCTGGTCAGACTTGGACTGGTGAGCTCCGCCTTGACCTCTCTTCATCTGCTTCAGCTGGCAACACGCTCGCTTGGCAGCTTAAGGGTGTAACGGCGACGGGTGCGACGGTTACTGGTCTTCCAGTTTCCACCGCTTCCTTGACTGTCACTTCAGTTTCCAACCCATCACTTTCAACGATGACTCTTACTGCTAACGCGGTAGGTTCAACAGTTGATGCTGGTACGGCCTCGGTCCTCGTTTCATCTTGGACTGCGAACGTTTCTAACAGCAAGGTCAAGCTCACCAACATGCAGTTCAGCATGGTCGGTTCAGCTAACCCAGGCGATGTTCAGAATTTGAGGCTTTTGGTTAACGGCACGCAGGTTGCGACTCTCGCAGCTGGCGCGACGAACACCAACTTCAACTTCCCAGAGGGTATCGTGCTCAACACGGGTAACTCGACGATTCAGCTTTTCGCTGACATCAACGGCAGCCCTAACCGCACTTTGACGTTCTCATTGCTCCAGCCGTTTAAGGTCACGGCGATCGACACCCAGTACAACACTGGTATCACGGTCTCCATCACCTCAACGAACCAGACAACGATTACGATCAACACCGGTTCGATCACGGTATCTCTCGCTTCAGACACCCCAACTGCTCCAATTCCAGTAGGTGCCTCTGGCGTAACTCTTCTCCGCGCTCGCATTTATGCAGCTGGTGAGGCAGTTAAAGTTAAGTTCTTAGATGCGACCATCTCGCAGGTTGGTTCCGGTACTAACTGGGCTACTGCTCCGACGGACGACATCCAAAACATCCGCCTTATCGATGACGTAGGTGGTCAGGTTGGTAACGCGATCAACACTGTTGCTGGTGGTTCTTCCTCCGGTCAGTGTACGCTCGCTTCCGGCTCGATTACTTGCCACTTCGGTACGTCCGGATCCCCAATTAACTACATTGTTCCGGCCAACACTGTCCGTGTAGTCTCGCTCGTCGTTGACATCCTCTCGGGTGCTGACGTCACGACGCTCCAGGGCAGCTTGCCAGGTAACAGCACAAACCTTGAGGGTCAGACCTCGTTCCAGTCAGCTTCATCCGGTTCTGTAACCGGCGCGACGCTCGCTGTTACGACGACTCCGCTCACGGTTGCTGTAAACTCAGCGTTTAACTCACCAACGTTTATCGCTGGTAGCAACAACGCTCGTGTCGCTTCGTTCATCGTAACTGCTTCTTCAGCCCAGGGTGCGACCCTTTCGTCGCTTACCTTTGACAAGGACAGCAACGCGAACTTCGACATGCAGAACATGAAGGTTATGATCGGTTCGACTCAGTTCGGAACGACCCGCCCAACGATCAGTGATGCGGAAACCTCGCTCGCGTTCAGCGCTGCGACCCCAGTCACTGTTCCACAGGGTGGTTCAGTAACGATTGACGTTTACGCCGACATCTTGACCAGCTCGACGGCTGCGACTCACTCTGCAGTTATCGACATCATCGGTTGGAGCGCTTTGGGTTCGATCTCGAACTCGGCGATTACCTTCCCAGGTGCAGTTAACGGTCAGAGTATCGTAATCTCGTCTGGTCCAACCCTTACGGTCGCTACTGGCTCCGACACGGCGCCTTCTAAGTACGTAGTAATGGGTTCAACCGGCAACGCCCTCTTAACGATCCGCCTTACCGCGGACAACGTTGAGGACATCCGCGTAACCGACATCTCGCTCACCGACACGGTAGGTAACGGTTCAGCTGGTATCGCTTCATTCCAGAACGTAACGCTCTGGAACGGCTCTACTCAGGTAGCTGGTCCTATCTCGATGACGATGTCTGGCAGTTCAGTTGCTACGGCGACCTTCAGCCTCAACCCAGTTATCGTTCCGAAAAACGGTACGGTTAACCTCGTGGTAAAGGGTGATGTTGCGACGTACAGCTCTGGTGGTGCCACTTCAAACAGCACCCACGCATTCGGTCTCTCCCAGCCGACGTACTTCGTTACGGCGTATGGTAAGGACTCGAACACGTCTGCTACGAAGTCTGGTTCTGCTTCAGGTAACACTGTCACGGTTTACCGCACGAAGCTCTCGCTCTCAAGCGCGGTCCTTGGTTCATCCACTGGCCGTACTCGTGTAGCGGTTGACGACCTTGCAACCTTGAACTTTACGGCTGACTCGGCCTACCAGGCTGTAGTTGGTACTGTAACGGTCAAGTTCTCTGGTCAGGCTGTCAGCAACGGTTCGACCGCTTTCACGGTTGACCTTCTTGACGCCAACACCAACTCAGCTCTCGGCAGTGCAGCTCAACAGACTTGCACTCCAGGTGCTGGTAACTCCTGTTCTGTGACGTTTAACCCGTCATACACAGTTGACCCAGGCACCACGAAGGCTGCTAAGGTTCGTGTGAACTCCTCAAGCTTCTACAACGGTTCCAACACCTCTGACTCCCTCTCAGCGCTTATCAACGCTGCCTCGGGTATCACGTTCAACGATGGCACGACGAGCAACATCTCGATCGAGTCAACGGTTGTTCCGTTCACCATCGCCAACGTCAGCTACGAATAGTAGTAACGTCAGCATGGGATAGCTCGAACTACATAAAGCAATTTGTGTAGTGGAGTAAACCGGCAAACGCCCCCGCAAGGGGGCGTTTGCTTTGGTGGAAAAAGGGGAGCAAACTTGGTAGTATCAAAGCTATATGAACACAGACGTATTATCGAAAATCGTGCGCTGGGGATTGTATATCTGCCCGCTCGCCATTTTGCTCTATATTAATAACCTCATTTATCCACTCGTAACCTTAAAGGTATTTGGCTTTCATATTTTAGTTGAGCTAACAGTAGCTGCTTGGATTGGGCTCGCAGTATTTCGCAAAGAGTACCGTCCTCGGGCAAGTAAGTTAGTACTCGCCCTAGGTTTATTTTTGGGGATGCTCGCGCTCGCTAGTTTGACGGGAGTTAATTTGCATCGAAGTTTTTGGTCAATTCAAGAGCGCGCGATTGGTATTTTCTCACTCCTACACTTTTACGCATACTTCTTGGTATTAGTCGCGATGCGTCGCCGTATTAACTGGCGCTCATTTATGAGCTATCTATTTGGCTTAGCCTTTATCGTTGGCTTTTTTGCGATCATCCAAAAAATCGCACCAACGGTGTTTGAGGGGAGTGATGCTCAACGCCCAGGTAGTTTTATGGGCAACCCAGCATTTTTAGCTCCATATCTTATGTTTAATATGTTTATTGGAGCTTGGCTTGCTCGTACGACCCAGCGAAAAGGGGTAAGAGTTTGGCTATGGTTTGGCATCGCAACCCTAGCCGTTGTTATCTTACTCGGACAGACGCGTGGTGCTTTGGTTGGTTTGACATTGGGCGCAATGAGTACGCTTGGGTATGTTGCTCTTCGTAAGCTCAAGCCATTTACAGTGCGCACATCAATAGTAAAAAACATCCCGCTACTCGGTATTGTCGCGATGATAATTTTTGGTGGAGTATTTTTTGCTACCCGCAGCGCAGCTGTATGGCAAAAGGTCCCAGGGCTCAATCGCTTAGCTCAAATCTCAAGTTTTGATGCGACCGTCGGTAACCGTTTAATCGCCTGGAAAACCGCAATCGATATTATTAAAACAAAGCCACTACTGGGATATGGTTGGGAAAACTTTAAATACCCATTTGATCAGCGTTATAACCCAGTTTTGCTTCGTACTGGCTTTGCTGAAACGTACTGGGATAAGCCGCACAACGTATATCTTGAGATTTTAGCGACAAGTGGCGTAGTCGGTTTTCTCGCCTACGTACTACTTATTGGCTTGCTTATCCGAACGATTATTCGCTTCGCGCCTCTGGAGCTCCGCCCATTCGCACTCGGCGCCCTAGTCGCTTATCTCGCTCAAAACTTTTTCGTCTTTGATGCGTTTGGCTCGTACTTGATGCTCATTGTGTTTATTGCGCTTGTCGACCAGTATGTTCCAGATCGGCATCGTGCAACCAGCGAGGTAGGTTCGTTTACTACAACAAAGAAGGTCTTTGGCGGCTGCGTAGTAGGCGTAGTGGTTGCCGGGTTGCTCATCGGAGTAGTAGTGAATAGTAGAATTGTATATGCAAACCACCTCCAGTTCTGGGGGCTGAACTATTTCGTAAATCGAATGCCAGATAAGGCGATCGAGTCGTATAAAAAAGGAATCGCACTCAACGAGCCATATCAGCACGAGATCAGTCAGAGCATGGTAAGTGCGTTGTCGCAGATGGTGCAGCAGCAGGAAATTTCAAATACGATAGCAGTTGTTGACTACGCACTCGCGCAGTTTGATAAGGCTATCCAGGCTGATCCGAATAACTACTATCTGTACATTGTACGCGCCGATGCCGGAATGATTTTTCAAAACCTCGATAAAAAGTATTTCAAGTTGATCGAGGAAAATATTCGTAAGGCGATAAGTATCTCATCCAATCGTCAGCAGACGTATTATATGCTCTCAAAGCTTCGCTTGCTCCAGGGAGATAAAAAAGCGGCGCTCAAAGAAATGCAAAACGCTATCGACCTTGATCCGGTAGCTGCTGACCCGCACTTTTTCTATGGGTTGCTTTCATTTGAAGTTGGCGATCAGAAAAAAGGATTTGAAGAGATCGAACTAGCAAAGAGCAGGGGGCGCAACCCAAACACTGCACCAGAGGCTCGTATTGTTGCCGGGTATTATGGTGACGCAGAGAATTATGAAGAAGCGGCGAGGTTATATCGTCTCGCACTCAAGTACAACGAAGCTGATTACGAGTCCGAGCTCAAGCTCGGTGTCGTACTGGCTTTTACTGGCCAAAATGCTGAAGCAGCTACATACCTACGGCAGTTCTTAGCTCACGTCCCAGACTTCTTCCTAGGCAATCCGAACGCCGCTCAATTTATGCCAGTCTTTGAAGCCTTGGGAGTAAGCACGAAGTAATCAAAAGTCCGCCAGCTGGCGGGCTTTTGATTTGTGGGCGCAACAGCAGGTGATTGACTTTGGGCATATTTTATGCTATAACATATCTAATCCACAACAATCGGTTGCGGAGGGTATTTCCCGGAGGTTTCCGATGTCCGAAAGGACTGATTCGACTGCCGACCTTGCGGATCGGCTGGTGGGCTACAGCACTCGGCAACTCGCCGAGATCCTCGCCCAGCGTTCGGATCTCGATCAGCTCGTCCAGCCGGACGGGCGGGTCTCGGGAGCGGTCTGGCCCTTGCGTACGAAGCTCGGTGCCGTGCCCTGTGTCGACGGCGTCATCGTCAAGCAGGACCCGAAGACGGGTCAGTTGCTCGGCGGTGTCATCCGTCGTCGGACGGGGCGCTTTCCTGGCAAGCTCGCCATCGTCGGCGGCGTGGTCGGACTTTACCAGTCCATCGAGGACGCCTTGAAGTTCCACTACAAGAGCGATCTCGGCATCGACGTCGAGCTGCCGCTCGGTTGGGCCCATCCGGTCTGTATGCGCCAGTACGCGCCTCAGATGGACGGTCGTAATCGCAACGGATTCTCCCACGACCCGGGCAAGCACAGCTACGCCTCGACCCACATCGTGACGTACGCGGGTACGCACGACCAGCAGGTCGTGTTCGGGGTGAAGAGCGGAGACAACCAGGCCGAGGCGAGTGGCCTCGAGTGGTACTCTCTCGATACGCTCCCGATCGAGGGAGAGTGGTCGTACGACATGAGCCACACGTTTGTAGAGGTGATGTTGGCGGCCCATCGGGCGCGTGCACAGGGTTACGGTTACCGCTTCGGTCACTAGTTTCGCACCCGTCCGCCAACAGGCGGGCGATGAGCGGACAATGTAGAGATACATCGTCCGCTCTTTTTATTACCGATTATCCCCATGAACCTTTTTGACACCTTTTGACACTTCGTCTAAAATAGGCGATATGAGCAGTATCGACCCAAATACCGTATACACGAGCGACGAAACTAAGGAGCTTCTAAAAGTGAGTACGAGTACGATCAAACGTCTTCTTAAGAAAGGCGTAATTAAAGCTAATAAGGTTGGCGGTCAGTATCGGATCCTTGGCCGAGAAATTTTACGGGTCGTTTCTCCGCGGGTCGAAGAAAAAGCAGTACGTTTGTATCAAAAAATTAAGCGCAAGGCGAAAGTTGCGATGAAGGATTGGTAATTACCATTAATACTCATAATTTATGAAAATTGTCATCACGGGCGGTCTCGGTTTTATCTTTAGTCACGTTACTGAATATTTTGTCGAAAAAGGTCACGACGTAGTTGTGATTGATAACTGCTCGACTGGTTCACATCCAGAGATTCATACGGGTAAATTTAAGCTTTTAAAAGAAGACTTTAGTCGCCCATCTGCCTGGAAGCTAATTGTCGAGGAGCAGCCTGACTGGATTATTCATGCTGCGGCAATCACCGACGTCGATCACTCAATTCGTCATCCGGAAGAGGTGTTTTATAACAACTATATGTGCAACCTTAATGCGTTTGAGGCTGCGCGACAGCTTCCGAAGTTGAAAAAGTTATTGTATGTAAATACAGACGAGGTGTATGGCGAGTGTGAGCACGCAAAAAATGAAACCGAGATACTTTTCCCGCGCAATCCGTATTCGGCCTCAAAAGCAGCGGGTGCGTTAATGCGGTACGCGTATGATAATACGTTTCCAGAGATTCACGACAAAACAACCGAGATTCGTATGTGTAATATTTTTGGACCACGTCAGGATACGCGAAAAATTATGCCGCTCTTAATTAAGAGTATTAAAGAGGGATTTTCGATCGCACTACAAAACGGCGGAGAAGGATATCGTGAATATCTCTATGTGAAAAATATCCCCGCGGTAATTGATCTAGTGATGCAAAAGGGAGATCGAACCTACAACATAACCAATCGTGATGGATTTACGGTAGTTGATCTTATCAAGAAGGCCGAGGAGTTAACTGGGAAAAAAGTTACCTATCACGATGGAAAACGCGCCGGACATGATCGCTTCTACCGTATGGATAATACTCGCATTATTGGCCTTGGCTGGAAGCCGCAATATAGTTTTGAGCAGGGACTCATTGAATATTTCAAGGAAGAGGGAATTATTAAGAGTTAAGCAAAGCCGAGATGGAATCAGTTCAGTCACTCTCAAAACGAACAGCCAAAAACTCATTTTATGGGTTTTTGTCGTACGTGGTTCCAATCTTCTTCACGATATTCTTAACTCCACTCATCATTCATAAGCTTGGCATCGAGCGATATGGATTGTTTGTGTTGGCGAGCGTTATTACTACGTTTTTTAGCCTGCTTACGTTTGGCCTTTCATATGGTGTCGCAAAGGTAGTATCGGAATATCACGGACATAAGCGGAGTGAGGGAGTAAAAGAAGTGATTGGTTCGACGCTCATGCTTCTGTTGGGGGTTGGCGTGATTGGACTTATAGGCTCAAGCTTGGTCGGATTTTACGGTCTTGATGTACTCAAGATTCCGCTCGCCGAACACGCACAGGCAAGAATTATCTTTATACTTGCTGGTCTGGGGTTTATGTTCAGCTGTTTGTGCTCGGCCTTTACGGGCGCGATCACCGCGTCGCATAGAGCCGATGTGTATACCAAGATCTATCTAAGCGGCATGATCGTGCTTAATCTTGGCATGATTGGATTGCTCGACTTGGGATTTGGCGTTTTGAGTCTCATTGCGATGCAGGTAGTCACTAATATCGGACTGCTTGTAAGCTACTATCTTGCACTTAGAAAAATTATCCCAGAGATTCCGATTCGAATTATGTATTCAAAGAAATATTTTTTGCCTTACTTGAAGCTAAATGTGTATGCGTATGTGCATGAGTCAGCGGCAACGCTTCTGTTTCAGCTCGATAAAGTGCTTATCAGTACGATTTTGGGGCCAGCCGCGGTTTCTTACTACAATATTAGTGGAACCGTTAGTCAGAAGATTCAGGGAACGGTCGGAAGTTTAACAAGTATTTTTTTGCCCGTATCTTCGAGTCTTTCAGCTAATAGCGAGCATGAGCGCTTACGACATATTTACCGTAAAACGCTGCGTTTAGTTTCGGTAATCGGGTTTGCGCTTATGAGTATTGTTATCGCATTTGGTAAGCCAATCTTACAATACTGGGTCGGTCAGGATTTCCTCGCGCAGAGTCTAACCGGGCTATATATCCTCGCAGTAACTTATTTTATTCTCGGGATTTTTACCTCATTTGGGCATTTTATGCTCGGCATGGGAAAGGTGAAGCACCTTGCGCAATACACGCTCCTCTTTTTGGTGCTAAACGTCGTCTTTCTTGCTTGGTGGCTACCAGCGTACGGCATCACCGGTGCCGCATACGCATACCTTGCGAGTTTAGCGCCAATGCCTTTTGTGCTGTATTTTGGTGAGCGCCGATTTTTTGGCTTAACTGATAGCATTGCGTTTCATACAAAACTCATTTCGAAGTTGCTCATAACCGGGGTTATGTATTACGTACTCATGAAATGGTTTATACTTCCACTAACGACAACTCTTTTTTTGACCGTGCTCTGCGGTGGGCTTTCGGGTGGTGTGTTTATCGGACTCTATCGCGTGCTTGGGTTCTTTGAAGAAAGCGATTGGCGACTTATTCGTTCGTATATAAAAATTCCTAGAAGTATATAGCTAAATTTATGATGCAAGACGTTTCACATATGTATCAGGAAAATGAGTATCGCCGTCAGATGCGTTTTTACAATTTATATCGAAAAGCACTATCGCACGCGCTCGACTTAAAACAGTTTGAGTCATTTATCGACGTCGGCTGCTCAAACGGGAGATTACTTGAAAATCTTAAGGCGCATTATCCGCACTTGGCATTAAAGGGGCTGGAGGGTTTTGAATGGGGTAAGCAAAATGCGGCGACAGAAATTAAAGATTGTATCGAAGTGAGAGATCTTCGTCAGCCGATTGTTGGTATGGATCAGGCGTTTTCGGTCGTAAATTCAACAGAAGTCGGAGAGCATTTGCAAAAAGAACATGAGGCGATTTTCTTAGATAACCTTGCGAGAATAACTAAGGATATTCTCATTTTAAGTTGGTCAAAGCATCCCGGCGAGCAGCATTTCAATCCACGAACTGCACGATATATTCAGTCACAGATAAAAAAGCGTGGATTTTGGATTGAGAAAAACGCAACTAAGCGATTCCGGGCGGAGCTCAAGAGTACAGTAAGTCCATACGGGCATCAGTGGTGGGCAGAAACTGTGACGATTTATCAGAAGCGACGCAAGACTGCGCGACGATTTTACACAATTTGGGGTCTTCGTGATGTGCAAATTGAGCTCGGGTATTCAATGTTTCGCGCAAGTTTTCAAGAACGTTTCGATTCACTTAAAAAGAAAATCAAGCAACTTGCAGTGCTCGGAGGAGGAACGATAATTCGTGTGTCGGATGGAGAATTCTACTTTTTGCGTAAAAAAGCAGTTGGAAGCGCCACTCCAGGGCGAAGAGGTAGTACGCTGAGTTATGACAAGATCGACATCGCTCCATTTCGATACGGCATATTTGAAAATGACCTTATCTCGTATCATCCAGAGCCGCGCTATCGCCGTAAGATGCTTTGGTATCTTGTTACGCGTCCATTATGGCTTAATCGTATATTTTTACGCCGATTAATTCGTCTAGGAGACTGGAAGGTATTTTCTGCGCTCAAGAAGTATGCGCAGGGAGTATTTGAGAATTTATATAGTCCATCAATTCCACACGATGCGATTTATGCTCTTATTGCCAGTCGGTGGATTTTTAGGGAGTTTTCGGGGCAGATTGGGTTGATTGGCAATGAACACAAGATGGAGCTAGTGAGCGAGCTTATGAAGCAGCCCGCATACCAAGCGTATCTAGGAACGCCATCATTTACTGAATACATCGGAGTACCGCAAAAAGGGGCGGCCGATTATCCAGAAGAGTTAATGGCTAAAATTGGTGCGCAAATTCAGAATTCGAAAGCTAAAATATTCCTTGTCGGTATGGGGCACGCAAAAACAGCAATACTGCATCGATTAAAAGCGTACAGTGATGCAGTGTTTATCGACATCGGGACTGGAATGGATGCGATTGCGGGTTGTATTTGCCAAGAGCGCCCGCAGTTCGCAGACTGGACAAATTTTCGATTCAAAACATATAACTACGACAAGGTCGATCAAATGGATTACTTGTATACAGGATGGAATCGCGACGCATACAAAACGCATTGGCTCAATTAAAAAATAACAATTACCCACTCGTATGAAAACACTTATCGGAAAAACAGCTCAAGAACTTCGCGAACTTGGAAAACAAAAGCATCAGGCCTATATGGGCGCGCAGCCGTTTCCGCATACGTATTTTGATAATTTTTTTCCAACCGAGTTGCTCGATCGGGTTTTAAAGGAATTTCCTGCGCTCCAGAAAGAGGCGCCGGTACAATTTGCGAATAAATACGAAAATAAAAAGGCCGCAACACTCGTTGAGGATCAGTTTGGTCCAGCAACGCGTGAATTTGCTCACTTTTTAAACTCACAGCCATTCCTTGATTTCCTTTCCGAGCTTACCGGAATTCAAAATCTCATTGCGGACGCATATTTTGATGGGGGTGGATTTCATGAGATTCAGCCGGGTGGTTGGTTAAAAATCCACGCTGATTTTAATAAGCATCACTATAACAATCTCGATCGGCGTATTAACGTGCTCGTATATCTTAATAAGAACTGGAAAGAGGAGTACGGTGGCCATTTTGAGTTGTGGGATAAGGAGATGAAAAAATCGCAAGCAAAGATTTTGCCATTATTTAATCGCATGGCTATTTTCTCTACCAATGATTTTACGTACCACGGCCATCCAGAGCCGTTAGCCTGCCCGCCAGGAATGAGTCGTAAGTCGCTCGCCTTGTACTACTATACGAATGGCCGTCCAGTCGAGGAGATTAATAAAGGAATCGAGAATCACAATACACTGTTTCAAGCGCGGCCAGTTGGCGACGAAGCAGTAAAGCGCGAGGTAGATTTAACTACTACTAAAGATGTAATAAAGGCGTTTATTCCACCAATCCTGCTTGATGGATTTCGGTGGATAAAGCGAAAAATAAAAAATAAATAAAACTATATGCCTGAACAATGGAAAGATAAAATGGGCCAATCAAAATGGCACTCATCATACGAGGAGCACGCATACGGCGAGTTATTTTACGCACTTATCAAAACCTACCAACCAGAAAAAGTAGTAGAGCTTGGTACAAAAGATGGGTACAGCGCGTATCATATCGCACGTGGACTAACTGACAACAAAAAAGGGAAGTTATTTTGCTACGACCTCTGGGAGAAGTACGAGTTTAGCTCGTGCTCGCAAGCCGTAGCTGCTGAAAACCTAAAAGAAGTAAAAGATGTCGTTCAACTAACATTGCGTGATGCGGTTGGAGTCGACCAAGAACACGACATGGTTGATATACTGCACGTCGATGTAAGTAACAAGGGAGAGATTCTCGAGGAGATTATTCCCAAATGGATCGATAAGGTTCGGCAGTGCATTATTATCGAAGGAGGCTCGCCAGAGCGCGATAAGGTTGAGTGGATGGTTAAGTTTAAGAAACAGCCGATTGCTGACTGGTTAAAGCAATTTGCGAAACAGCGCGGAGATATCGAGTATTTTACTGTTGCGCCATTTCCTTCCATTACGTTAATTCGAAAACACTAAGCTATGCCTAAAAAAGAAAACGCAAAGCCACTTATTCCTCTGTTTAAGGTATATATGCCCGCGAGCGTAATGGCGCCGCTGAAAAAAACATTACTAAGTGGATATATTACGCAGGGTCCGCGCGTTGAAGAGTTTGAGGGTCTTTTGCGTAAACGCTTAAAAACAAAGCATGTATTGACGGTAAACAGCGGAACATCTGCCTTGCAACTCGCAGTAAAGCTTTCGGGTATCGAGCCTGGTCGCGGAGACGAGGTAATCACAACAGCGCTAACTTGTACGGCGACCAATTGGGCCATTTTGGCCGCAGGAGGCGTTCCAGTTTGGGCGGATGTTGATCAAGAAACGGCAAATATAGATTGGCGGACTATCGAGGCCCGTATCACGCCTAAAACAAAAGCAATTATGGTCGTGCACTGGGGCGGCACTCCATGTGACATGGATGAGATTAATGCGATTGCACAAAAGCATAACTTAAAAGTAATTGAAGATTGTGCGCACGCGTTTGGCGCTACCTACAAAGGTAAGCCGCTCGGAACAGTTGGTGATTTTGGTGCATTTAGTCTTCAAGCGATTAAGCATATGACTACCGTCGATGGGGGATTGTTAATCGCAAAGGATGAGCAAGCATATAAGCGTGGAAAGCTTTTGCGTTGGTACGGAATTGATCGCGAGGAGCGCAAGGGAAGTAGCGATTTCCGAGTAGAGAACGATATTCCAGAGTGGGGGTACAAGATGCATATGAACGATGTTAATGCGACGATTGGCATTGAGCAATTAAAATATGTAAACACTACCCTTAAAAAGCATCAGGCAAATGCTGCGTTTTATAACAAAGCTTTAAAAGGGGTTGCAGGTGTTGAGCTTATGCCGCTCAAGGCTGGGTATAAGAGTGCGTACTGGATCTACACGCTCAAAGTCGACCGCCGCGAAGATTTTATGAGAGCGATGAAAGAGCGGGGAATTATGGTAAGTCGCGTACATGAGCGAAACGATAAACACAGTTGTGTTGCGGCATACAAGCGCCCGCTGCCCCAGCTTGATGAGCTTAGTCAGAAAATTATCTGTATTCCAGTTGGTTGGTGGCTCACTCCAAAGCAGCGTCAGTATATTGTCGATTCAATTAAAAAAGGCTGGTAAGATATGAAAAAAACTGCGATTGTTCTTCCAACGGCATTTATTACAACGCTCGGTAGTACAGCAGATCATGATGAGCGCATCCGGCAATACTGCGCCGGGTTTAGTAGAATTGCCGAGGTTATACAAAAGTATCCAAACGACTTTGATGTATTTTGGGTAGACAATACGATCGAACCCGAGAAGCAATATGATCAGCGGCTTATGAGCGCAATCAAAGCTTTGCCAAATCTGTGTGGTGAAAAAACGTTTTATGATAACGAGTATGGGCGGGTAAATAAGGGGTGTGGGGTAATCGCTGCGTGGAGAGGGGTCTTGCCTAGCTTAGCGGCGGGCGGATATACATACGTCATTCATTTTGAGCCACGGCAAGAGATGGT
Source organism: uncultured Candidatus Saccharibacteria bacterium (assembly GCA_964394435.1). Classification (GTDB taxonomy): domain Bacteria; phylum Patescibacteriota; class Minisyncoccia; order UBA6257; family 1-14-0-10-44-23; genus CAYMXN01. Next base: position 272,087 of record CAYMXN010000001.1, on the reverse strand, counting down.
CGATATATCATTTTTTGATCAATTCGTGGCCGCGCCGGAAACGTATCTTAAAGTAACGAGCGTCAAAGTTAAGTTTATGCGAATATTCTCAAAAACGCTTAAGCAGTTTTGGACAGGTTTATTTAGTTGTCCAGTGGAGGCGCTACGTGAGTATTGTGAACAGGCAAATCTGAAGCAGTTAGCAGAAACAAGGGTGAGTCTTGAGACGGATCTCTTTCAGTATGCAAAAAAGAAAAAATGGGCATTTAAGACGTTGGCGAATCTTGGTTTACGCTGGCACGACGCGTTTAAAAATGAGTACATCAATATCTAACAATACGCCATTAGTGTTACTTACCGAGCGCCCAGGTCTAGTTGGGTATATTAAATCACGCCTCAAACAGGTAAGTCGCAGAACGCGCGGACCACGTGCGGTAGCGCAAAGTCTTCTGCGCGGGTTAAACGAGCTGGGAGTCTCGTATAAGTACAATCCGGTGCGAGTACCGCAAGATGCAGTTGTTGGTGTTCTTAGTTCGGTAGAGGGGTTGCGCTGGGCTATACAGGCAAAAAAGGAAGGTAAGATTAAAAAAATAATCGCCGGTCCTAATATCGCGATGCCCAAAGAGCACAATGGGATTATTTTTAGCGAACAAGTTGATACATTGCTCGCTCCATCAGGCTGGGCGAAAGACTGGCTCGCCTCACTCGCACCAACTCGTGCGCAGGCGCTAAGTATTTGGGCAGCCGGCGTAGAAACCGCGCCGATAACCAAACTTTCAAGTGAACGCGGTACATTTATTGTGTACCAGAAGAAATGTCCGACCGCATTATTTGAATATATTATTTCTGAACTACAAAAGAGGGGGTTACCATATAAGGTTGTGCGATATGGAGCATATAGTCGGCGCGCATACCTAAGCGAATTGAACCGGGCGAAAGCGCTTATCTTTTTGAGTGAGTCCGAGAGTCAGGGTATTGCGATTCATGAGGCGTGGATGATGGACGTGCCAACGCTTGTGTGGGACAGGCGATTGTTTAAGGCGGGAGATTATGAGTGGATGGGCGCAAGTTCAGCCCCGTACTTAAGTGACGAAGTTGGTATTGAGTTTAAGGACGAGCAAGAGTTGAGTGTAAAATTGGATAGTTTTCTCAAAAAGCTTGATACATTTCGCCCTCGCGCATATCACTTACAAAACTTTACCGATCGCAAAGCCGCGGAAGAATATCTTAAATTGATCTAATATGAAAAAACTATTGCAAAAACTTGGCCTCTCCTATTTCAAGCGAATAGTTCTCGCTCGACTTTCATATGTAGGCTGGCTCATAAAAGGCAAGGCTGATTTTGCGCCAAGTATCGCTAAGCAAAAATGTATTCGCACCATAGCTAAGCAATCCAATATAAAGGTTTTCGTTGAAACAGGGACGTATATGGGTGACACGATAAGCGCGCTCAAGTCGAACTTCACTCATCTATATTCAATTGAGTTAGCCAAATCATATTACGAGGCTGCGGTGCATCGATTTAGGCAGGACTCTAATATATCAATTGTATATGGCGATAGTGGCGTCGAGCTCTCAAAGATCTTAGCGCAGCTTAATCAGCCGGCTATATTTTGGCTTGATGGTCATTACTCGGGTGGCGACACGGCGCGCGCAGCAGAAGACTCTCCGCTTCGAAAAGAAATTTCAGCAATTCTTAATTGGAAGTATGGCCCTGAAAGTATCGTGCTCGTTGATGATGCTCATCTATTTACCGGTCAAAATGGATATCCGACTATTGATGAGGTGAAGTTATTGAGTGGCAAAGTCTCGATGCGAATTACTTTTGAGCTTGGAAATAATATCATTATGATTAAGAAATAACGCATATGACAACAAAACCAATCAGATTACATCTCGGCTGCGGTGCGAATTATTTAGAAGGGTATACTAACGTCGACTTACCGCCGCAGGGGCAGACGGTTATGAAGGCGAAGGCGGATGTGTATCAAGATATTCGGACGCTTCAGTTTGCGGATAATACCGTCGACGAGATTCGTACGCATCACTTGTTTGAGCACTTCACTCGCCAAGAGGCGCTTAAGATCTTATTTCAGTGGCGTCGCTGGCTTAAGCCAAACGGATTGCTGTTTATCGAAACACCTGACTTTGAAACCGGCGCGCGTGATTTTATTGGCGCCTCATTAGCTGAAAAGTTTCGCATCGCCCGACATCTTTTTGGCTCACAGGAGTCAGATTGGGCGCTCCATAAAGATTTTTTTGGAAAAGAAAAATTTGCCTATCTGTTTGAAAAACTTGGTTTTGTAAATCCAAACATAGAATCAAAAATCGTGTATACGAGCAAGCTTGTTCCTGATCGGGCAGCTAAGTTGGCTTCGATTATTCCGGGAGTTAGTCATCGACTGCACAACGTAATTGCGAAAGCACATAAGGGTGCGCAGTCGATTGACGAGCGCGCAGTTGCGCGCGAAGTTCTTTCGCTCTCGTTATTAGGAAAAGAGGAGGAGATCCTCGAAGTGTGGCTTAAGGATATTTTTGGCTAGTATGAGCAAGCTCGTCTCGGTAATTATCCCTAGCTATAACGCAGCAAAGTACATCGCCGAGGCGATTGATTCGGTTCGTGCGCAAACATACAAGCCAATCGAGATTATTGTTATTGACGATGGTTCAACTGATACCACGCGCGAAGTTTTGCAGTCGTATATTGATGCAAAAACGATTACATATATCTATCAGAAAAATAAAGGCACGGGCGCGGCGCGTAATGCGGGTATTAAAATTGCTCAAGGTGAGTTTATCGCGTTATTAGATGCCGACGATCTTTGGCAGAGTGAAAAGCTCGCCAAGCAGATGCCGCTATTTGATGATATCAACGTACATCTTGTATATTCTGATGCAGAATTTTTCGGCACCGCGCAGCAAACGTATGCGCTGTACTCGCAAATGACCGGTGAACTATCGGTTGGTGCGGTTGCCGACAGACTCATTCAAAAAAACTTTATTCCCGCCTCGACCGTTGTGGCGCGCAAGTCGGCAATTGAGCGTGCGGGTATGTTTAGCGAAGAGGGGCGTGGACTCGCTATAGAGGATTACCATTTATGGCTCAAAATCGCTCCTACGGGCCAATTTAAGGCCATAAATGAGCCTTTGATGCGCTACCGAATTCACCCAGAGCAGACTTCAAAAAGCCGAGTAAAGAGCTATAAGCGCCTATGTTGGCTGTATGCTGATTTTTTGAAAAACAGGCGATTTGGATATAACCGCTTTACGCTCATGCGTAAATACGTTGTTAATGCTGCCAAGGTCGTAATCGGAACGTTAATTCGCTTATGAAAATACTTTTTACGGTTGAGTTTTATGAGCCACGAAAAGGTGGGGTTGAGCAGGTGGTGAAGCAGCTCGCGGAAGGGCTTCTTAAAAAAGGACATCAAGTTTCGGTCGCCACATCGTACACGAGTGAGCGCAATTTCACCGCACTCAATGGCGTGCGAGTTGAGAGTTTTAAACTTGGAGGAAATCTTGCCAAAGGGTTCGTAGGAGCAAGCGATGAGCAGGCACGTTATCATCAATATCTCCAAGGAGATTTTGATGTGGTGATTAATTATGCGGCGCAAAACTGGTCGACCGATCTTGCGTTCGCAGTATTATCAAAAATCAAAGCAAAAAAAGTGCTTATCCCGTGCGGGTACTCGGGACTACATAATCCGATCTATCAAGCATATTTTGCGCAACTTCCGGCGTATCTTGCGCAATACGACTCGCTCGTCTATATGTCGATGAGTTATCAGGACAAGGTATTTGGCGACGAGCACGGAGTGGGTGCGAAGGCGGTATATATTCCAAATGGTGCTTCTGCTGACGAGTTTATCCCATCCGATCTCTATCGCTTTAGAGAGCGAGCACATATACGAACAAAATACCTCGCCATAACTGTTGCGAATTTTTACGCCGCGAAAGGCCAGCGCTTCGTTATTAAGGCCATTAAAAAAATGCGTAACAAAGATGTCACGCTCGCACTCATCGGTGAACTGCCGACCAGCAAGGGAGTAAAAAAACTCGCGCATATCATTACAGGGTATCTGCCGTGTTGGATAGCCAGCCTGCTAAATCCTCGCATTAAAATTATTTCTGGGAAAAATAGAGCCGAGGTTATTTCTGCGTATAAAAACGCCGATTTATTTTTGTTTGGCTCACGAGTTGAGTGTGCGCCACTGGTAATGTATGAGTCATTTGCCAGCAAGGTGTCATTTATCACTCGACCAGTTGGTAATGTTGCTGATCACAAAGAGTATCTCTCTATCGTACAGACGCCGGAAGAAATGGCGCATATAGCTGATCGACTGCTTAACGATGATGCACTAAGACATCGCTCTACACAGCGCGCATTCGAGCTTTGGGATCAGGAGCATCGATGGGAGCGCATCGTCGAAAGGTATGAGCAATTAGCGGGAGAGCTGGTTAGCAAAAAGTAGACAAAATTTAGAAATTAAGACAAAATATTGCTATGAAAAAAGTGTTAATTACAGGCTCGGGAGGGCTGATTGGTTCAGAAGCCGTCAGCTTTTTCGCCGACAAGGGCTTTGAGGTTGTGGGTATTGATAACGATATGCGTAGCTACTTCTTCGGCCCAGATGGGAGTACGAAGAGTCGCAATCAACAACTCAAAGATAAACATCAGCATTTTAAGCACTATAATTTTGATATTCGCAACCAAGAGGAGCTCACTAAGCTCTTCAAGGAGCATAAGTTTGATTTAATTATTCACACCGCAGCGCAGCCATCGCACGACTGGGCTGTAAAAGAGCCACTTACCGATTTTACGGTTAACGCAAACGGTACACTGAACATCCTCGAGCACTTTAGGCTCTACTCGCCTGAAGCAGTCTTTATTTTTACCTCGACAAATAAGGTATATGGAGATAAACCAAATACGCTTCCGCTTATCGAAACCGAGAAGCGCTGGGAGATAGATCCGAAGCACCCGTATCAAAAAGGTATTGATGAGACGATGAGTATCGACGACTCACTTCATAGCTTGTTTGGTGCGAGTAAGGTTGCGGCAGACATTCTCGTGCAGGAGTACGGGAAGTATTTTGGACTTAAGACGGCGGTTTTTCGCGGTGGCTGCTTAACTGGTCCGTCGCACGCTGGCGTAGAGCTGCACGGATTCTTGAGCTATCTCGTCAAATGCGTAGTAAGCGGTAAAAAATATAAAATTTTTGGGTATAAGGGTAAGCAGGTTCGCGACAATATCCACTCGTACGATTTAATTAACGCGTTCTATCACTTCTATCTCAATCCGCGAAAAGGAGAGGTATACAATATGGGCGGCAGTCGGTTTAGTAACTGTTCGATGATTGAGGCGATCGAGATGATTGAAAAGATTAGCGGTAAAAAGGCTGATTATGAATATGTTGATCAGAACCGTCGCGGTGACCACATCTGGTATATCTCTGATGTATCTAAGTTCCAAAAGCACTATCCGGACTGGAAATACGAATACGACCTCGAGCGCACATTGCGCGAAATGATCGCCCAGCACACAAACGCAACTAAAAAATAAGCATATGAAAATCCTGTATGTCGCAATGAAGTACGATTATGGCGATCCGAAGCGCGGGGGCTATAGTCTCGAGCATTACAACTTTTACGAGTCATTGGTTGCGTATCAGGGTGGTAAGCATAAGGTTATCTACTTCCCGTTTGATGAGGTGATGCATGAAGTGGGTAAAGAGCAGATGAACGCTCGCTTATTAAAAACAGTATATGAGCAAAAGCCAGACCTCTGCTTCTTTGTGTTGTTTAACGACGAAATTAACAAAGAAACGCTGAAGGAGATTAAAGAAAAATCTGGCGCGATAACCTATAACTGGTATTGCGACGATCACTGGAGATTTCATAACTTCAGTAAGCACTACGCACCGCTGTTTCACTGGGTATCGACAACCGATAATGGCTCGCTTCCTCGCTATAAAAAAGCCGGCTTAACCAATGTGATTAAAACGCAGTGGGCGTGCAGTCCGTCGCTCTATAAGCGTTACGATGTCCCATATCAGTACGACGTCTCATTTATCGGCCAGCCATATGGTAAGCGCCCGGAGATTATTCAAGCACTGAAAGATGCAGGAGTTAAGGTAGAGTGTTTTGGCCCAGGGTGGCCAAACGGCCGTATTTTTGGCGAGGCGATGATTAAAGCGTTTTGCGCGAGTAAAATAAATCTAAATTTTGCCCGTAGTTCCGGAGCATTCAACTTGAAAGGTATCGCTCGTATCTTTATCAATAAAGATAGCGCGGGTAAGTATCATATGAATCCAATTGGTACCTGGCTTGATCAACTGCGCGCATACATCGACCGGCTCAATACGTACCAAATCAAAACGAGAAACTTTGAAGTTCCTGGTTCTGGCGCACTACTTATGACCGACCGCGCTGATAATGTTGAGGAGTATTTCGTGCCTGGCAAGGAAATTATTCTTTTTACCGACACCGCCGACTTAATCGAGAAGGCGAAGTATTATCTCGCACATGACGAGGAACGCGAGGCGATTCGTAAAGCTGGATATGAGCGCACCGTTCGCGAGCATACGTACGCTAATCGGTTTGATCACATCTTTAAGGTGATGGGGGTTGAAAATAAATAATCATGACACGTGTCTCAATTTTGCTGCCGGTCTACAATGGCGAACGCTTTATCGAGCGTGCAATTAAAAGCGTGCTCGTACAGAGCTATCGTGATTTTGAGTTAATCATCATCGATGACTGTTCGACCGATAAAACGCCGCTTTTAATTCAAAAGTACGCGCAGCTTGATAAGCGCGTCCGCCCACTACGTAATCCGCACAATCTTGGTATCCAAAAAACGCTTAATCACGGACTTAAAGAGGCGACTGGTGAGTTTATCGCTCGTATTGATGATGATGATTTTTGGACAGATGTTAATAAGCTTAAAAATCAAATAGAGTTTCTCGAAAGTAATCCAGATCACGTGCTGGTTGGTACTGCGGTAATGGTAGTTGATGAAAACAGTAAAGAGCTTTTTAGGTATCAAAATCCACAAACAGATGGGCAGATTCGTAGCCGTATCTTATATCGCAATTGTTTCGCGCACGCGAGCGTTGTTTTCCGTCGCCTAGCAGCAGTAGCGGCGGGAGGGTATAGCGAACTCCCCCTTACGCATCGTGTTGAAGACTATGATCTTTGGCTCAAGCTCGGCACAATGGGTAAACTTGCCAACCTGCCTGATTACGCCCTGGGGTTTACCTTGCGTAGCGGCTCAATCAGTTGGAGTAATAAACGCGCCCAGCTTCGCCAAGCGATTGCGATTATAAGTCGCTATAAAGGATTGTATCCGCGCTATCGTATCTCAAAACTGAAAGCCTGGATGCGGTACCTCGCATACTCGGCGTTTGGATCGCTCATTTCAGATAAGCTGCGTCTCGCAGTTTTTCGGAGATATAAAAAGTAATAGAGCGAACGGGCAGGAATAAAAAAGCAAGGAGGAGTTAGCCCTTTAACTCGTCTACTGAAACAGCCTGCTTCGCCTGGCGAAGCAGTGGTTCTTTAAATAAAACGATCAAAACACCATAGAGGGCGATGCTTGTAGGGATAATAGTAAGGGCAGAAACCCCGAGTTGATTCGCGCCATACGCATACAAGGACATAAGTAGGGCGGCAATACAGATACGCGTGAGGCGCGGAATAATCACGAAGTAGTTTACTTTTTTCATCGCTCGCCAAATCAAAAAGTTAGAAAGAATTTGAGAGCTAAGCGTAGCAACCGCCGCTCCCTCGATGCCGTAGCGTGGAATAAAGAGATAGTTAAAAAACGCGTTTGAGAGCGCACCAAGACCAACGTACCAAATAAAACGTTTTTGCTGATTGTAAGCAAAAAGTGCGTTAGTAATAATCGTGCTTGGGAAAACGACAAACATCGTTGCCATCAGAATGCGAAATGTCGTTGCGGCCGGGAGATATTCGGTGCCATAGAGAAGCGCAATTGTTTCCCGCGCCAAGATGAGTCCGCCAAAAGCGAGCGGAATGCCGATTAAAAAGGCGAAGGCGATCGTTCGCTCAAGGATGGCGCGGAAGCGCTCATGATTTAAGCTGTGCGCAAGACGGGCAAATGCCGGAAATGCTGCCGAGGAAAGCAGTGTTGGAATAATGTAGAGTAGTAAGATAATTTTCTGTGCAGCAGCGTAATACCCGACTGGATTTTTATCAAGCCACCAGCCAAGCATAATCATATCGGTATTGATCATTACCGCACCTAAGACAGTGAGGAGTCCGACCGGCCAGGCGTTTTTGAATATGTGCCACGCAAACGAAAAATCAATCGCACCAAAAAGTTCACGCAGGTGAGCGCGCAAAAACCATACGGTGGCTAAAAATCCAATAAGGGCGCCAAGTACATATGCGATAAGCAGTGTGTAGGCGTTTGGGTGAGTAAAAATCGCGATAAAGCCTAGGGCGGCTATGGAGAGATTGAGAATTACTTTCACATACGCCTCACGCTCCATTTTTTCCAGTGCACGATTAAAACCAAAGCCAAATTCGCGTAGGCTTTCAAAAATAATCATCACAGCGACCAGCGGAAGGAGCTGATTAACGCCACCGAGTTTAGAGATAAACGGGACAACAAAGAGTACAAAAAGAATATTCAGGCTAATAAGGATTACTTTAAGAAAAAATGAATTAGCAAGATACTTACTGCGTAGTTCGGGACTTTTTGATGTTTCGCGGGTGAGTACGGCCGAGAGTCCGATGTCAGAAAAGACAGTAATAAATGCGGCTACCGATATCGCATAGGAAAAAATTCCATACTCACCGGCACCTAAGACGCGCGCAGAGTAAATAACGATGCCGGCGCGAATTAAGCGTCCGACGATCTCGCCCGTCATTAACCAAAACGTATTCTTAACAATCGTTTGTCCGGCGGTCGTGTTGGTAAAAAGAAGTGATTTAATCTTTTTGAGCATATACGTGGGTAATACCTGTAGTTAGATTGACAGCTGGTTTCCACTTAAAGATTTTGCGCGCATAGCGAGCATCAAGCGCTGCATGAAGCACTTCGCCTTGTCGCGCTAGTTTATAAACTGGCTTACCCGCATAGCCGCACTGCTTCGCAATGAGCTTAAAAATCTGCTCGTTCGAAGTCTCAATGCCGGTCCCAACATTACAAATTACATTCTTTGGTCCGGAGAGCGCGGCGAGATTAAGAGCGGCAATATCACCAACATATACATAATCGCGAGTAGCCTTCTTATTATAGATGATTGGCTGGATATCGTGTTTCATCATATAGGTGAATAGGGCGACAACTCCAGCTTCTCCTTTTGGATTTTGGCGAGGACCAAAAGCGTTTGCCGGACGGAGGATTACATACGAAAATTTTCGTTCGCGGGCAAAGTGGATAACCGCCTGTTCAGCGAGGAGTTTTGAAAAACCGTATGCAGAAACTGGGCGGCGCGGCGCCTCTTCATTTGTTGGTCTTGGCCGGGCATTAAGTCCATACATCGCTCCGCCAGTTGAGGCGAAGATAAACCGTTTAATCGGGGTAGGGGTAGTTAAGAGGTTTATAGTACCAATCACATTAATCTCATACGCCGCATTTTGGTTTTTTTCACCACTTACTACCGCAGCGAGTGCCGCTTGATGATTTACGATATCTGGCCGCTCGATGGCGAAAATTTTGTCGATCGCTTGTTTGTCGCGAATATCCGCATGGTAGAAACGCGCTCGAGGATGAATATTCTTCTTGAAGCCAGTTGAAAGGTTGTCGATTATCGCAACGTGATGACCGGCGGCAATATAGAGATCAACGATATGGCTTCCGATAAATCCAGCGCCACCCGTTACGATGATGTTGAGTCGCTTGTTCATTTAATCAACCTGCACAAAAAACTTTTTAATAGTTTTGAGCAGGATGGAAATATCTAAAAGCAGTGATCGGTGAGCAAGGTAGTACAGGTCGTACTGCAATTTAGCGTACGCGTCTTCAACCGATGCGCCGTATCGATAGTTGATTTGCGCCCAGCCGGTAATACCAGGCTTAGCGAGATAGCGGAGCTCGTAGTACGGGATCTTTTGCTCTAAATCCGCGTCAAATTCTGGTCGCTCGGGGCGCGGGCCGATAAACGACATCTCTCCCTTTACTATATTGATAAGCTGCGGAAGCTCATCGAGATGAGTGAAGCGAATAAACTTCCCAACTGGAGTGATGCGTTGGTCATTGCCGCTGGTCCAAATTGGCTTACTCGCATCAGCGTCTGGGTTTTTTTCTTTTTCAGCATACATACTACGAAACTTATAAAGCCAAAAAAGCTGTTTTCGTTTACCAACGCGTCGCTGCTTATAAAAAACAGGGCCGCGAGAAGTAAGTAGGATGGCGAGTGCGGTAATAATCGCAAAGGGAAGTGCAATAATTCCAATAAGGAGCACGCCCAAAAGTTCAAGAACACGCTTTATTGATTGGTACAGGCGAGCTTCATACGTTATATCTTTAAGTGACCACGACTCTTCAAGTTCGGCCAGTGATACGCGGGAAAAGATTTGCTCGTAGAGCACTGCAAGACTAAGAAGCGGAACTCCACTAACCGCATTTTTATACGCAAAGTCTTTAAACGTTTTTGTTTTTTCAAGCTGTGCAGAAACGACAACAAAGTGGATTTGCTTAGTAGCGATTTCGCGTAAAAGCTGTTCGCTGGTCTGGTGCGTTGGCTCATCGCTGTACCAAGTGATTACTTCATATCCAAGCTGCGGATTGCGCTCAAGATGTTCTTTGATTTCGGTCATGTTGTGGCTAGCACCAAGAAACATAAGCCGTATGCGCGAACCGCTTGCGCGCAATATGATATTAAGTATGGCGCGCCAAATAGCTTCAAGTACGGCAAAAACAGCGGTAAAAATAAAGAGGTTTGCTTTTGGAGCGATGCCAAATGCCGGAACTAAATAGAAGAGGGCGATAAGTGCGAGCATCTCAATAACCAGCGATACTAAAAAGGTCGCATAAAATGACGAGGTATTTTTAAGCGAAGCACGCTCATAGAGGCCACTGATGTATGAGATAACGAGCCAGAGGAGCAGTCCGATTGAAAAAGGAATCAAGTGGTCAGCAAGGTGGCTAAGTGGAGCGAGACCATAGCGAATACTTAAGGCGATAAAAAGTGAAGCATAAAAAATAGCGATATCGCCAAGGATAAGCACAGGAATACGGGCTAGCGCGCGGATTTTAATGAATGGGTTCATATTCGCTCACAGGGGGTTGTTTGACAACCTGTATACAGCCTCATCATAATGAAATCCAAGCCCCTTGTCCAAGGTGCGGCGGGCAATAAAATTTATAAATATATTTTCAAAAATTATATGGAAGGAAGTAATAAAATGATGGTGCCCGCGAGTATTATTTTTGCCGGTATCTTGATCGCGGGTGCGGTGATCTACACTGCTGGTCCGCGCACAGGAGCGCCAGTAAAAAATGAGCAACCAGGGCAGCAAGTTGCGCCAGCCGCTCCAACTATTGATGACGATGTCGTGTTAGGTGATCCAAATGCGCCAGTTACGATGATCGTATTTGGTGATTACGAGTGCCCGTTTTGTGAAAAGATGTACAAGGAGACTGAAGGGCAGATCCGCGAGCAATATATTAAAACAGGTAAGGTTCGTATGGTATTTCGCGACTACCCGCTCTCATTCCACCTGTCCGCTATGCCAGCTGCGATTGCCGCAGAGTGCGCTAAAGATCAGGGGGCTTATTGGAAGATGCACGACGCTATTTTTGATCGTCAGGCACAGATCGCAACGCTCGATTACACGAAGCTCGCCGGGGATCTTGGACTCAATAAAGGAGTTTTTAGTCAGTGTCTAACCTCGCAAAAGCCGAAAGATGAGATTGCGAAAGATACCGCCGACGGAAATGCGGCCGGAGTTGATGGCACACCAGCGAGCTATATCAACGGCACACCAGTTTCTGGAGCTCAACCGTTCGCAGTATTTAAATCAGCGATCGACGCAGCACTGCAAGCAGCTGGTAAATAAACTTGACAGCCTTGGTATACTGAAAGTAATTAATTAAACTAATAACACTATGAACATCAAAATTTATTCAACCCCGAGTTGTGTCTACTGTAAGATGGCTAAGGAGTATTTCGGTTCAAAGAACCTGAAGTATACCGAAGTAAATGTCGCCGAAGATGATAACGAGCGCGAAGAAATGGTTCAGAAGTCTGGACAGCTTGGTGTGCCGGTTATCGATATCGATGGTCAGATTTTTGTTGGATTCAATAAAAAGGAGATCGAAAACGTAGTAGCTGCAGCAAAATAATGTACGAGTTGGTAATTATCGGAGGTGGCCCGGCGGCAGTAGCCGCCGGCGTCTACGCCGCCCGCAAACAAATCAAAACAGTCCTCATTACTGAAACATTTGGCGGACAGTCAATTGTTTCTAATGATATCCAAAACTGGATTGGTACAACCTCAATCCCTGGTCTTAAGCTTGCGCAAGATCTTGAGGCGCATGTTCGTGCACAGCAGGGCCTTGAGATTGTTGACGGTGAGCGCGTAAAGTCAATTGAAAAAGTAAATGGCGAACCACCAAAAGGATTTTTTCGTATTACAACAGAAAGTGGAAAGGTAGTTGAGGCAAACACAGTCTTTCTCGGAAGTGGCAGTCGTCGCAAGCGGCTAGGTATTCCAGGTGAAGATCGTCTTGATGGAAGGGGTGTCGTATTTTGTTCGACCTGCGACGCGCCGCTGTTCAAAAATAAAACCGTAGCAGTGGTGGGTGCCGGCAACGCCGGTCTTGAGGCGGTCATCGACTCAATTCCGTACGCAGAAAAGATTTATCTCATTGTTCGTGGTGACCAGATTCGCGGTGACGCCACTACGTATGAAAAGATTCAGAAGCACCCAAAGGTGAGCGTCTTATTTAACGCGGTACCAGCTGAAATTCTTGGTGAAAAGACCGTCAATGCGTTTCAGTACAAAGATGCAAAGACCGGCGAAGCGAAAGAGCTTAAGGTTGATGGTGTATTTATCGAAATCGGTTCGATGCCAAATTCTGACTTTGTGAAAAATATTGTCAGTCTGAATAAAATTGGCGAGGTAATCGTTGATCATAAAACGCAAGCAAGCTCACAGGTTGGTATTTGGGCGGCAGGTGATGTGTCTGATGTGCTCTATAAACAGAACAACATATCTGCCGGTGACGCGGTAAAAGCGATTTTGAACATCTACGACTTCCTTCATAGAAATCATCTGACTGGAGCACATCAGTAACGAGAGTATATAAAACCGCCGAAAGGCGGTTTTATATTGACTGGGTGTTTTTTCGGGTTTATACTAGCCTTACTTTAAAGGTCAGATATCATTAAAAATAAGTAATTTTCGGTAATATTTAACTTTTAAACAATACTTGTCCCGTAGTCACGGCTGTATCTAGTGATGGATCGGGTCGTATACCAAAAGCAGTTAATTACAAAAATATACACACTAATTATGAGTAACGGGATGAACATTAAACCATTAGGTAGTCGGGTATTAATTGAGCCAGTCAGTGAAGACAAAAAGACTAAGTCAGGTATCGTGCTTCCAGAAAATGCTTCAGGTGAAAAGCCAATGATTGGTAAGGTGGTGGCTACAGGGCCGGGCAAGTTTGATGACGGCAAGCTCGTGCCGATGACCGTCAAAGTTGGCGACCAGGTAATATATAAAAAATACGGCCCGGACGAGATCGAGATCGAGGGCAAAAAGTACTTAGTCGGGGACGAGGACGATATATTAGCAATTCTTAGTTAATCATTCTTATGGCTAAACAACTTAAATTCAACGACGAGGCGCGCTCCTCAATCAAAAAAGGTATCGATAAGCTCGCCGAAGCGGTCAAGATGACGCTTGGTCCTCGCGGCCGTGCGGTGGTTATTGAAAAGGGTTATGGTGCTCCACAGGTTACGTTTGACGGAGTTACGGTAGCCAAAGAAGTTGAGCTCGAGGACAAGTTTGAAAATCTCGGCGCGGAGCTTATCAAGCAAGCTGCCGACAAAACCAACGACAATGTGGGTGATGGGACGACCACTTCGATCGTGCTCGCACACGCGATGATTAACGCGGGTGAAAAGGCAATCAAAGAAGATGGTTTTAACGTTATTCAGTTGGCTGACGAGCTCAAGAGCCGTTCCCAGGACGTAATTAAGGCGCTCGAAAAGCAGAAAGAACCAATTAACGACAATAAAAAGATTCAGGAGGTTGCGACACTTTCCGCCAAAGACGCAGAGATTGGTAAGTTAATCGCCGAAGTAATGGGTAAGGTTGGTCGCGAGGGCGTTGTCTCAATCGACGACTCCAATACAATTTCCAACACGTACGAGCTTGTCGAAGGCATGCAGTTTGATCGTGGTTATATCAGTCAGTATATGGTGAGTAATACCGAACGTATGGAGGCGGTTTTAGAAGATCCATACATCCTCGTTACGGATAAGAAAATCGGCTCGATCAAGGAGTTGCTGCCAATTTTAGAAAAGGTGGTTGAGAGCGGAAAGAAAGAAATGGTGATTGTCGCTGAAGAGGTTGAGGGTGAGGCGCTCACTACGCTCATCGTAAACAAACTCCGCGGTACGTTTAACGTACTGGCAGTCAAAGCTCCAGGATTTGGTGACCGCAAGAAAGAGATGCTCCAGGATATCGCGATTATCACCGGTGGACAGTTTATCGCTGACGAACTCGGCAAAAAGCTAGAGACAGTTGAACTTTCTGACCTCGGACACGCTCGTCGCGTGACTTCAACCAAGGACAATACGACGATCGTCGGTGGGAAGGGCGACAAGAAAAATATTTCCGCCCGTGTTGCCGAGATTAAGGCTCAGATTAGCAAGACCGACTCGAGCTTTGATAAAGAAAAGCTTCAAGAGCGTCTTGGTAAGCTTGCTGGCGGTGTCGCCGTCATTAAAGTCGGTGCCCCAACCGAGGCCGCGCAAAAAGAGCTGAAACAGCGCGTTGAAGACGCGGTCGCCGCAACACGCGCCGCTATGGAAGAGGGTATTGTTCCAGGTGGTGGTATTGCGCTCTTTAATGTTGGTCTCGAAGAGATGAGTTCGACCAGCGATGCGGGCAAAGCCGCGGTAGCAATTCTCCAGCACGCGCTCCGCGCCCCAATTATGGCGATTGTCGCCAACAGTGGGCAATCCGACTCAATCGTGAAAAAGCTTGAAACCGAGAAGCGTGCCAAAAATGATGCGTGGCTGGGCTTTAACGCGATGACCAACACGCTTGGTAATCTCAAGGAGGCGGGGATTGTAGATCCGCTCAAAGTAACCAAGACAGCGTTTCTCAACGCACTCTCCGTCGCCTCAAATTACTTAATGATTGGTGCCGCAGTTGCCGACCTACCAAAGAAGGATGAGCCGGCGATGCCAGGAGGTGGCATGGGTGGAGGTATGGGCATGGGGATGTAAAAAAGAAAACCGCCAGCCTTGGGCTGGCGGTTTTTGTTTGGTACACTAAAGCTATATGAAAAAACGTCATTATACGTTTATTGGTATATTAGTTGTTGCTGCAATCGCCGGATTCATATTCGGAAGTGCGAGCGGTACGCTGCCTATTCAGCAAACAACAACCAACACGAACGCTTCGTCGACCGCATCGTCTGGTTCACGCATTAATGTTTCTGCGCCTTCAAAGTCTGGCGAAACTGATTACGTGATTAATTTGCCAGATGGATTTTCAGTTCACGAGCGTACACTAAAAACCCTCGTCATTGACGGCGAGTATATCAATCAGGCCCTTGAAACAGGGGACAACCCATACACGTATCGATTTATCGTGAGCGAAAAGGATCCGCTTATGAATATAACCGACTGGATTAATGCTAACGCAAAAACAGTTGATTATGTCGAAGGCAAGTTATTAAAAACTGCTTCAAAAACTTGCGACCCAAACCAGGGTCCGTGCGTAGACCCAGTATGTCGCAAGCTTCAGGTCACCCCGACTGGAGAGCTCTATAACTGTGGCGCGAGTGGTACGCACTACTTCTTACAAAATCGTTTTGGCGACCGAGTACTCTCGATTCGTTTTGGCCAGGACTCGCCGATGACCGCCCAGCAGCTTCTTGATCTGATTGCGTTTAAATAAAAAAAGCGGCCAGAGCTCTGAGAAGAGTCTGGCCTTTAGGCGGGGCGAATATTAGATGTAGATGCCCCTAAATTAGAGTAGAGCCCGCTGGCACGACACTTGCGCGCCGTGCCAGCGGGGTGGGCCGTTAGCCCAAGAGTGATTTCTTAACTTCTCCAGGTGGCCGCCCGCAACGTTATTTTCGTAACGCCGCTTGCGCGTCCGCGGGGCTGGTTTCCCCACCCGTGGATAAAATTAGTATAGCATACCTATTATATTTGTCAAGGGGTGGGGTAGAAATGCTGATTTCTAGCCTTTGAGACCCGCATTAATCCTCATTACTTGCACCTGCAGGTCAAAACATCTAAACTAATCACATATGTCTACACTTACTATTTTGATTATTGTTTTTGCGGTTCTGGTTCTCTGGCTCATTGGCACGTTTAACGGGCTCATCCGTATGCGTAACCGTATGCGCGAGGCACTTTCCGATATCGACGTGCAAAGCAAGCGCCGTTTCGACTTAATTCCAAACGTAGTTGAAACCGTCAAAGGGTATGCGAAACACGAACAGGGAGTTTTTGAAAACGTAACTAAGGCGCGCGCTGCCGCGATGGGTGCGACCGGCTCGGCAATAGATAAGGCAGGTGCTGAAAATCAACTTTCGCAAACACTTAAAACCTTATTCGCAGTTTCTGAAAACTATCCAGATTTAAAGGCTAACGCGAACTTTTTGGCGCTTCAGCAGGAACTTTCCGATACCGAGAACAAAATGATGTCCGCTCGTCGTTTCTACAACAACACCGTCCTCGATCTGAACACCAAAATTCAGACCTTCCCGTCAAACCTCGTCGCCGGTATGTTTAACTTCTCGACCGAAAAGTTTTTCGAGGCCGCCTCTGAAGCCGAAAAGCAGCCAGTGAGTGTGAAGTTTTAAATCACTACGGAAGGTGGTTATTAAACGAACTACTTCCTACATACTAAGATAAATGGCTTCTTTGTATTCACAGAAAACCTCTAATATTCGTAAAACGTGGGTTATGCTCACGCTCTTTTTAGTTATCGTCATTGGCATCGGCTGGGTATTCAGTCAGATCTATGGCAACACAAGTATTTTGTATATCGCCGTCGCATTTGCGCTCTGTATGAATATCTGGGCGTACTGGTTTTCGGACAAGCTCGTACTCAAAATGTACCGCGCCCAGCCGGTAAGTGTAGAGAATAATCGTGAACTATACCGCTTAGTAGAAAATCTCTGCATCACCGCCGGACTGCCCGTGCCAAAGATATATATTATCGACCAACCACAATTAAATGCATTTGCGACCGGGCGCAATCCTGAACACGCGGTAATCGCGGTGACTACCGGCCTTTTGGCTAAATTAGATAAGGCAGAGCTCGAAGGTGTGTTGGCGCACGAGCTTTCGCACATCGGCAATCGCGATATGCTTGTTTCGACGGTGATCGTGGTGCTCGCTGGATTTATTGCTATTCTTTCAGATATTTTTCTTCGCTCAACAATGTTTCGTCGGTCGAGCAATGATCGCAACGGCGGACAGATACAAGCGGTAATGCTTGTTATCGGACTGGTGTTCGCTATCTTAGCACCCATCGCCGCTACATTAATGAGATTAGCAATCTCTCGTCGGCGTGAGTCGCTCGCAGACGCCTCTGGCGCGCTCTTAACTCGTTATCCTGAAGGGCTCGCGAACGCGTTACAGAAAATCGCGACTGACAAAACGCCGATGCCACCAGCCAATAACAGTACGGCGCATTTATGGATTGACGACCCCTTTAACGGAGAAAAGAAAACTCCATTTCTGCACAAGCTCTTTATGACTCATCCGCCAATCGAAGAAAGAATCAAGGCCCTGCGGGGTATGGACTTGAAGTAAGACCATGGCAGACCCTCGCGCAAATATCGTCCTTAGTTCATGGAGTCTTGGCGTGTATATCGACCGCTGGTCGTTTGTGCACTTTGGGTGGGGCTTTATGCTCGCCGCGCTTTTACGTATGTTGGGTTTTTCAAAAAAATGGGCGTATGTCATCGCGCTCACGCTCATGGTTGGCTGGGAATTCGTCGAGTTGTATCTCGCTGGAGCTGACCGAATTCAAAACAGTCTAATGGATATTTTGCTTGCGAGTGCTGGCTTTTGGCTCATGCACTACTTTTGGCCTCGCCCAGGCTTTAAAACCGATGCACTCGTCGTCGGCTCGATTCTTGCGCTTACCGCTCTCACAATGGTCTCCGCAGGCGTTATTTGATATAGTAGCTATATATGTCAGCCGCTGAAATTAAAAAGCTTAAAAAAGAAATCTCTCGCTTACGAGAACTCGCCTTTAAGGATGAGCTTACTAAACTCTACAACCGTCGTGGCTTTAAAGAAGAGGCGGGCAAATTTTTAAGCGAGGTGGTTGCGTTTAAAAACTTTCCCGAGCGTCGTCAGGCGTTTTTAGTGAAAAACTTTTGTTTGATTATTGTCGATGCTGATCACTTTAAGAAAATAAATGACACGTATGGCCATGATGCGGGCGATGAGGCGCTCAAAATGATGAGCAAGCTGATTACCGAGCGCGTACGTGAAGTTGATGTCGTTGGTCGCTGGGGCGGTGAAGAGATTTTAATTGGCTTAGTTGGTGCGAGCGAAGTTGATGGGGGAGTGATCGCCGAGTATATCCGTAGCCATGTCGAAAACACACCAATCAAACACAAACGAAAGTCGTTTAATCTAACTGTCAGCTGTGGAGTCGCCGACCTCGCTCATGCGAAAGACTTTGAAGACTTATTTAAGCAGGCTGATAAAGCACTCTATCAAGCAAAGCGAGCGGGAAGGAATAAAGTAGTAAAAGCGAGCGAGGTTATATAACAACTTTCGAATTTTTTAATCACTCTTCCAGAAGTAGTAAGCAAAACCCCGCACGTATGACGCGTCATACGTGCGGGGTTTTGTTAGTCATCGAAGGTTTAAAAAAGTAGAAATCGGTTTAATTCGTTGTGTTGGCGGAGGTGGGAAGATTCGAACTTCCGGTACCTTGCGGTACACAGTCTTTCCAGGACTGCGCACTAGACCACTATGCGACACCTCCGTATTGATAGAGTTTAAGAGAAAATGGGCTTTTTCTCAAGTCTTAAGGGGATGATGCTTTAATTGAGCTATTAGTTCTGCTAAACTTGATTTATTACAAATTATAACTAACTTATGCGTGGATTTATTGATTTTATACGCGCCCAAGGGGTAATCGGTCTCGCGATCGGTTTTATCCTCGGCGGTGCGGTCTCGAAGGTAGTCTCGGCGCTCGTTACTGATATTATTAATCCGTTAGTCGGCTTACTGCTCGGTTCGACCGCTGGACTCAAAGAAGCTTTTTTTCAAATCGGGTCAGCAAAGATTATGTGGGGTGACTTTGTCTCTATTGTTATCGACTTTATTGTTATTGCGGCTGTAATTTATTTCGGATTCAAAATGCTCCGTCTTGAGAAGCTCGATAAAAAAGCATAAAAATTAATATAAACATATGATTGAACTTAACTACGTACACATTTTAGTAGCAACTATCGCAGCGTATTTCGTCGGTTGGATGTGGCATGGTCCGATCCTTGGAAAGAAGTGGATGGCACTTGAGGGATTTACGCCGGAGAGCATGAAGGCGATGAAGATGACCGCGGGCACCGCGATGACGCTTGGATTTGTCATGACTTTTCTGACCGCTTGGGTACTCGCCTGGATTAGTGCAGTAACACCGTTTCCGCTCGTTGGCGTACTCGGCGCACTCCAGCTCGCATTTTGGCCGTGGCTCGGCTTTACGATGCCAACGCTCGCTGGTAAGTGGCTTTGGGAGGGGCGTTCATTCGCACTCTTTGCCTTTAACGCCGCGCACTCGTTTGTTTCATTGCTCGCGATGGCGCTAGTTCTGATCTACTGGGTGTAATATGAAAATCCTAAAATATCTCATCATCGCAATAGTAGTGATAATTATCCTAGTGGTTATTCTTCCAGCTCTTTTTGGATTTATCTTAGCTCGCACATCTATCCCATCGAAGGAGCCTAAGGGGGGCGAGCCAGTTGTATGTGCTCAGGTTCAAGTTAGTATCAAAGAAGCGAGCTGTGGCATAAAAAGAGCGTCGATTTCAGGGGATGGTTGGTATTCGGGAGGGAAGGCGCTCTTCTATAATTCAGGTGCTCCAATTGAAATATCGATGATTGCTGCCGAGACAAACCTTTCAGGATTTTCGCTCGTCGACCTTCGCGATACCCCTGAAAAAACAACTGAGTATCATAATACCTCCGTAACGCTTCGGTCAGGAGAGCAGAAATGGATATACTGGGAAGATGAGATAATGGCAGGAACAGTAAGGTTAAGGATTCGGCCTAAGCTAATAGGTGAACGTAGGCATTGTAACGATTCGATTACTTACCCACTGGTCTGTAAATAGACGTAAAAAACACCCTTGAGCGCTAGAGCAACCGCCCGGGGTGTTTTAATTTGCTACAATAAGCACATGAAGACCGGAAAGGGACTTGAGTCAATTCCAGGAGTAGGTAGAAGTATCGCCGTTGATTTACGCGCGATCGGCATCGACCGCCCGAGTTGTCTTAAGAATCAAAACCCCGAAAAGTTGTATGCGAAAATGTGTAAACAACAGGGCGTACAAATTGATCGGTGTATGTTGTACGTGCTCCGGTGCGCCGTATATTACGCTTCAAACAAAACTCACAAGCCCGGACTGTTGCTTTGGTGGAATTGGAGTGATGAAAACATGCGCAAACACCCCCGATGACTGATTTTACAAAAGCAGTATACGAAATCGTCCGCAAGATTCCCAAAGGAAAGACGTTGAGCTATAAGCAGGTTGCGGCGTATGCTGGTCGGCCAAACGCTTATCGTGCCGTGGGGACTATTTTGGGTAAAAATACTGACAAAAGTATTCCGTGCCATCGGGTTATTAAATCCGACGGAACAGTTGGAGGTTATAACGGATTAAGAGGGAATAAAGAGCAACTTCTTAAAAATGAGCGCAAGGTTGCCTGAAGGGCATCTCATTTGCTAGGTTAAGATAGGCTCATTTGTGGAGGGCGGTGTATGGACTCGACTAAGGGTGCAGAAGATGACGTTGAGCGTTCATATCGCCGATTCATGGAGGCGTCGCGGAGAATAGGGTGTGGTCTCGAAGCGCTACACTTTGTATCGGCGTTGCTCGACTATACGCTCAACCGACTAAACCCTGGTAATTTGAAAAAGCACGTTTCTGGCGTCGAGCTCGAAGCAAGCCTCAAGCCATTTGCACTCCAGGAGTTTGGCTTAGCCGCTCACACAGTCTTGGGTGAGCTTGGCATTAGAGATGCTCGTTGTCTTGGTGAAATCGTATTTGCCCTGATTGATGCCGAGATCTTCCAGAAGACTGCGGATGATCGAATCGAAGATTTCGTCGGACTTGGGGCGTACGGCCGTGCCGATTTTGAGCAGGAGTACCAGCAGTATCTCCATGGCATAGCGTTCCGGTGGGTAGCCTAGGGATTTGTACGACCCCGTCAGCGTTTGTTGACGGGGTTATTTTATTTTCCCAAAATGGCCTTGTTGTTTTTTGATAAAAATGGTACTGTCTTTGCTTGCGCTGTATAGGCGAGCAGCGCAAATGGGAGGGAGTTGTATGAGGCTATTGCGGTGGTGGCGAAGGCGGCAGAAAGAGCGGCGAGTTGCCGAAGTAGAGCGTATGTATCGAGAGGCGCTCTGGCAGGCGCGCAGCTCGGTTATCTCGTTTTGCGACCATCCCAGTCCGGAGATTAAGGCGGTCATCGCATATCTCCAGATTTGGACCAAGATGTATGTCAGTCTTGGGTTTAGCGAGGTTCCATTTGGGGATGTTCTCCGTCTCGGCGATACTTCGACTGGCGCCGATCTCATCCGACTTTTTCTGCGAATCCCTGTCGAAGAGACGCCGGATAAGACAGAGATCGATCGTCTTTGCGAGGAGTGGTTTTCAGACAACCCCCGGCACGACGAGTTGATGCATCGCATCCTAGGCTATCTAGTGCAGACGCTGCCCCGCGAGGAGTATATGCGGATGTACGGTCCGCACCTTTGCGACGAGCGCTCGCGTCGTCCGCGCCTGGTTAGTTCGGCCTAAGTAGTACGAGGTGGCTTTCGGGTTCTCCGGCTGCCACCTCCTTTTCTTTTTGGCCTGTTTCGGCTATTTTAAATACATCACTTACTGGGCCTATAACATAATGGTAGTGTGCGTCCTTTGCAAGGACGAAGCGGCGGTCCGATTCCGCCTAGGTCCACACCAATGAACCCTTCAAAGCAATACGACGTAATAGTCATCGGCGGAGGTGCGTCTGGAATGATGGCTGCTGGCCGGGCAGCCGCGCTTGGTAAGCGCGTTCTTTTGCTCGAAAAAAATAAAAAGCTTGGGAAAAAACTAGAAATCTCTGGCGGAGGAAGATGCAATATAACCAACGCAACTCCAGATGTTCGCGTTTTGCTCGAAAAGTACGGCGATGCTGCGCCATTTTTATTTTCACCATTTGCGCAATTTGGCGTAAAAGAGACGTTTACTTTTTTTGAGGCGCTGGGTTTGCCTATCGTAACTCAAGCGCACAACCGTGCTTTTCCAAAAACAGAGCGGGCAGTTGATGTAGTTAGTGCGCTCACTCGATATATGCAGAAAGGCAAGGTAGAGATAAAGACCGGAGCAGCTGTGGAGCGTATTCAGAGTTCAGATGGAAAGATTGACGGCGTTATCGCGGGAGGAGATATGTATACCGCGCAACAGTATATTCTCGCTACCGGCGGTGTTTCGCATCCCGAAACTGGCTCAACGGGCGACGGCTTTGATTGGCTACGCGAGCTCGGGCACACCGTCAAAACGCCAACGCCAAGCCTCGTTCCCTTGGCGACGAGCGAGCAGTGGGGGCACACACTTTCTGGTATCTCGGTTGAAGGGGTTAAATTGACTTTCTTCGTAGATGGCAAGAAACATTTCTCTGAAAAAGGAAAGGTGCTTTTTACCCACTTTGGCATCTCTGGTCCGACAATTCTCAACCTTGCGAGTAAGGTGGGTGACTTATTACACGAAGGCGAGGTGACGACATATATCGACCTCTATCCAACGACGGATATCGGCGCGCTCGACGCTCGAATCCTTTCGATTTTTGAAGCTAATAAAAATAAACTACTCAAAAATGTACTCAAGGAGATAGTGCCAGAGGGTATGGCGCCAGGCGTGGCCCTCGCTCTCATCGAGATAAACCTAGATACTAAAGTACACAGCATTACTAAAGAGCAGCGGCGTAAAATTGTCGATACGCTTAAGGGTCTTCCGCTGACCATCACCAGCTTAATGGACGGCAATCGCGCCGTAGTAGCCGATGGGGGTGTGATGATGAATGAAGTTGATACCAAAACAATGCGTTCAAAACGCTGTAAAAATCTTTCAATTACCGGTGATCTTTTAAATATTAATCGTCCGTCGGGCGGATACTCGTTGCAGCTGTGCTGGACGACCGGCTGGGTCGCGGGCTCAAACGCTTAAGAATTTGATATACTAAGAGTATATGATTGCACAATTTGACCGATATGTTATCGCATTTCTGCGCCGTATCACCCCCGCGCTAAGTCGGATCGCATTATTCGTAGTGTTTTTCTGGTTCGGGATATTAAAACTTATTGGTACAAGCCCGGCTAATCCGCTCGTTGAGCAGCTTCAACAGGCGACGTTGCCATTTGTTACTTTTAGCCAGTTTATTTTCTGCTTTGGTGTCTATGAGATGCTTATCGGTATATCGTTTTTGATTCCACGTGGAGAGCGACTCTCAATCGCGCTGCTTATCCCGCATATGATTACGACATTTATGCCGCTTGTGCTTTTGCCGACAATTACTTGGCAAGGAGTTCTAACTCCAACGCTTGAAGGGCAGTATATTATTAAAAACCTGGTTATTATCGCACTCGCATTTAGTCTCGCATCACAGCTAAAGCCGTTTGGAAGTTCGGAATAATTTTTGACAGAAAAAAGGGAGCGGCATACCCTAAGAATAGTTCTTAAGGAGGTAGCTATGATTAAGGGTGTCTTCGTGTTTAATGACATTCACGCGAAGTGTCTCGACCGATTGAGTGGCTTGGGGTCTCGAGTCGTTGACCTGTGGATTTGGTTCAATGTTCATCTGGATCAAACCGACTCTTATGGTGCGATTATGATCGAGCCCGACGAAGGAGTGCAGCGAGATGCGTTTATTCGGGCGGGATTCCGTTTCGTCGAAAACGCTCCGGGTTTCGCAACGCTTAATGTTGCCAAGCTCCGACCAGAGATACTCTGGCGTCCAGATGAGTTCACTGATTTCTCTGGAGTGATTCGGTCGGCGCTCATCTCTGGTGGTTGGGACGGCCGAAGCATCGATGGACTTGGCGACGCGTTTCTGCCCGAACTGCTCGCTTGGCCAATGAAGGTCATCCACGACATCCTGCGGGTATCATCATCTCCGATTTTTTCTCGTCACGATGGCACTCCGATACCATTTGAGCGGTACTGGAGTTTGGCAAGCTAGATTTCTCGCCGCCCAGCGCACGTCTTCACGACGAGCCTGGGCGGTGTTATGGTTATATCAATAATCTATCAATATGAAACTTCATCGCTTTTTTGTGACTATACCACTCCGTGCCGGGTTTGCGCGCGTACTTGATGCCGAGCTCGCCAATCAGCTTAAAAATGTACTCAAGATCGCTATCGGTGAAAAGATTATATTAGTAAATGAAGACGGGTTTGAGGCTGAAGCGGCACTGAAAAAAATT
The DNA here is from genome assembly GCA_964394435.1 of uncultured Candidatus Saccharibacteria bacterium. Lineage (GTDB taxonomy): Bacteria > Patescibacteriota > Minisyncoccia > UBA6257 > 1-14-0-10-44-23 > CAYMXN01. The sequence goes on along the minus strand of CAYMXN010000001.1, from coordinate 247,220 downwards.
AGCAAAAACGAGATTGAGGTTGAGATCGAGTCGGTCGCTGCCAATACGAGTGAGCCATCAAGTCAGATAACGCTATACCTCGCAATTTTGAAAAACGAAAACGTTGAACTGGCGGTTCAAAAAGCAGTTGAGTGTGGTGCGTCGACTATTATTCCGATTATTACTGCGCGAACAGTTAAGTTGGGTATTAAGTTAGCCCGTTTACAAAAAATAGCTAAGGAAGCGGCGGAGCAGTCGGGTAGGGGGAAGATTCCGGAAGTCAGAGAGCCGGAGCAGTTTGTTGACTCACTCCATTTTGCGAAATCATTCGACCGAGGGTGTATTTGCGATATCACCGGTGAGCCGGCCCAGAAGGTATTTACCGGTCCGATTCAAACAGTTGGTATCTGGATCGGTCCCGAAGGAGGGTTTTCGACCGAAGAGATAGAACAAGCAAAAACAGCTGGGCTGCAGCCAGTCAATCTCGGTCAGCTTACGTTACGCGCCGAAACAGCGGCGATGATCGCCACCTACCTTGCTACGCATTAAACTTTGACTTTTGTAAAGCCCTTAGGTAGAGTAGGGTGGTGTTTTCGCATCGCGCGAAACATCAGGGAGGTCGCAATGACGATTGAGCTTAGGCTTGTTGACGAGCTGGATCCAGTTCTTAGTCCAAGGGGGTTGTTGCCTGAAGTTCCCGCAGTGGAGGGTTCGCAGGCTTCATCACCCCAGTACCCCATCGACCCGCTCGAGGGCGAGAAGATGTGTTGTGGCGCGCGCCAAGACAAGGAGTGCCACGGGTTTTGCCCGTCCAAGCAGCCGCCGCGCACTCCGCGGCAGAGCCTCGACGCCTAGCTCCCTTGTCGGACAAACGCCTCGCGCGTTTGTCCGACGCTATTGTTCAGTTTTCAATCACCTCAATGACTATTCAGCGTAAAAAACGACTCACCGAAGTAGCGAGTAAGCGTCAGCAAGGCGTACTCGTACTTGAAGATATTCACGATCCACATAACGCGGCGGCGTGTTTACGTAGCGCGGACGCGTTTGGATTTCAAAACGTATACTTTATCTTTTCGGGAAAAAATCAGTCCGACGCCACATCATTTAACCCAAAGCGAGTCGGTAAGGCGACCTCGTCTTCCGCAAATAAATGGCTCGACTTCAAGGTATTCACTTCGACTAAAGCGTGCATTAAAGAGCTGCGTAAGCAGAAGTATCACATCGTCGCTACTGCGCTGACTGGGAAAAAACGTAAATCAATCGAGCAGGTTCGATTTACCGCCCCTAAGCTCGCTATTATTTTGGGTAACGAGCATCGAGGAATTTCTGTCGAAGCTGCGGAGCTCGCTGATGAGTGTGTATATATCCCGATGCGCGGTATGGTTGAGAGTTTTAATCTCTCTGTAGCCGCAACACTTTTCCTATACGAGATTACCCGTCAGCGCCAAGCAAATGGAATGAAAAAATATCTGTTGCCCGCTCGGGAAAAAGCGAAGTTAGTTAAGGAGTTTCTGCGCCGCGGGACAAAATAATTCGTTGCGTATTCAAGTAAAATACGCTACACTAGCTCTACTATGAATAAAAAGCGTAAATTAGCTCGCCGAAAGCACAATAAGCGGCAGGGCAAAAAAGTTCGTCTTCACAATCGATAAATAATAAAACGCCCCCAGTCAGAATTGGCAGGGGGCGTTTTATTTGGTGATATACTAAACGCGTATGAGACGATTATCCCCGTTTATAATTTCGATATGTGCACTCGCCCTAGCAATAAACGCTTACGCTACGGCGCCAAATTTTTCTACACTTACCCCGCGCCAAGGAGAGACTGTCGTAATCAAAATAAGTAATGAGGTAAAGCCAGTCAAAGTGATGTATGACGCCCAAGAAGTTCCGCTCTTCGCGTATCAAGGAGGGTATCGGGCGCTCGTGCCAATCGCGTTTGCGACCAAGGCTGGAGCACACAAACTAGTCATTACGTTTGAAGACCAGACAACGTATGAAAAAACACTTACCGTTCGCCCGGGAGTATTTACGGTTATTAATCTTCCCGTGCCAGAAAAGCTTAATCTTACGCCAAAACAGCTTACGCAAAGTTTAGCTACCTCAAATACCCAGATTAATAAAGATCTCGAAACTAAAACACCGGAAATATATTTTACGAGTGGGTTTGGTCTGCCGCTTTACGATAATCGTAATATTGGCAGTACATATGGCGAGACGCGCAAAACTGGCACCGAAGTAACTCATCACTACGGAGTAGACTTTACTGCTAAAGTTGGTACGCCAGTGGCGGTCATCAACGACGGGGTAGTACAAAAAGCGTATCTCGATTCGATTTACGGCAACTCGGTTATCGTCGATCACGGACAGGGTATTGCGACGCTCTATCTTCATTTGAACTCGATGAGTGTAAGACCAGGACAGAAAGTAAAAAAAGGAACTATCATCGGAACGGTTGGGCAAACCGGGTACGCTTCCGGACCACACTTACACCTTTCGCTGAAGGTAAACGGCATCTCAATCGACCCGCTTAAATTTGTAAGCGCGTTTAAATAAAAAAGGCGCGGACACAAGATCTTTCGATCTGCATCCGCGCCAACCCCGTAGGATGGGGTAGTGCGTGCTAGCGCCCGCGAGCGAGCGCCTTCGCCATGCCGCCCTTGGGCGGGGGCGACAGCTTCGGCCCCTTGATGTGCGACCGCGCGATCGCCTCCTGCCGCTGACGCTCGGTGTCCGCGGCCTCCACCGCCTTCATGGCGAGGGTGTTCTGGGCCTTCGTGAGGCCCGTCATCACCACCCGCTCCGCCTGGAGCTGGCTGATCCAGGCGTTCGCCTGGATCTTGAGGACGAGGTCCTCGTCCTCCTCGAGGATGCTCACGTACGCGCTGCGCACGTACGCGACCTCGCCGATCGCCAGCATCCGGGGCGTCGCCGCCGGCGCCGCCGTGATCGACGGGCCGCGCGGGTTGATCACCACGAGGTGCTGGACGTTCAGGGGCAGGACGACCTTGACGCCGTCCTCGGTCTCCGCGAGCATCTGCTCGCGGCCGAGCTCCTTGACGACGACCCGGGTCATCTTCAGGGGGTTGAAGATGGGGGACAGGTCCTGGATCGCGAACCGCTTCTGCAGCGGCCCGACCTGGGGCTCGAGCTCCACCCGCCGGGTGGCGAGCTTCTGCTCGAGCTCCGCCCGCTTGGCGGCGAGCCGCTCCTGCTCACGAGCGTACTCGGCGAAGGCGGCGCGGTTGCCCGCGGCGATCTCGATGAAGGGGTCGTACTGCTCGGCCGTGGTCCACACGGCCTGGGGGTACTGCTTGCCCTCCTGGGGAGCCCTCTCCGCCAGCACGACGACGACGTCGCCGTGCTGCGGGAAGGGACCGAACGCGATCTTCGCGTCGGAGTAGGTGATCGTACCCTGCTGCGTCGCGAACGCGTCGCGACGGCCGAGACGGTGGCACATCCACGTCTTCTTGTCGCCCGTCTCCGAGTCGACGACCTCCGCGAACCCCCACTGGTTGTCGGGGGACACGAAGCAGATCGTGGCGCGAACGTGGTGCATGGTCATTCGAGTAACCGAGCCTTTCTTTCGTAATGTGCGTTCTTAGCGCACAGACTTGTTCTTCTCAAAGATCTAAAGCTCAAGCAAGGGGAACGTCCCACTTACCAGCTTTCTAAGGTACATTATAGCATATAAGCATATATATGTCAATAGCCCATAAATAGTGATAAAATATGACATTTTGACACGCACAAGTTGAAGGAATACGATACTTGAGGTCCTTAAGAAAAGGGGTGTACGATGCGATCAAAGACGCTTGTCTCATTGGCGCTCCTTGCGTTCTTTGGAATGGGTTGTAGTCAGAGAATTCGGGCGAGCGCGACACAATCATTAGTAATGACGGGTGAACAGTTGAGTGTGTACGCTCAATTTGAGCGGGCGTTTGAGGCTCGTATGCAGGCGATCGAGCAACTGTACGGAATCGAGTTTGATCAACACTGGAAGCCAACGATTAAGTTTGAAATACCGATCGTAACGCATCCAGCGCTTGAGGGGGTTGCGTTTGCCGCGCACTATGAGCTAACTCGGCAAGGCTTTACGCTTAACCCAGGCTATTTCGAACACGTCAGGGAAAATCGTCGCTTGCTCGACTACTGCATCATAAATCAACCAGATAAGAGCAACCCAGAGTTATCTCTCGAGCTTCGTAATACGATTACGCACGAGCTCGCACACGCACTTGCCGATCAACTAAGTCGCCGACTGGGGTTTGGCACATTCCCGAGTATTGGCTATGGATCGGGCGATCATCAAAACGAGATAGCAAGCGATATGCTCTGTGAAGGTATCGCGCGGTATGTCGAACGCGATGGCCCGGAAGACGTTTCGCCAAGCATCGGGTTGATACCAGTAGTGTTTGATGAGAGTTGTTGGAGCGACAGGGCGATGCGCATCTCGCTCATCTACAACGGTGGGCACTGGCTCGTATACCCGGTCATCAAGCGCTTCGGGTTAAGGTCTGCGTTGTGCTACTTCTTTGGGCATCCATTTCGCCTTACGTCTGGTCAGCTTCGCGCAGAAGCGGTCGCATATCAGCAACGAGCACTACGAGAGTTGGAGTTGCCTGCGCCGCGGCGAAAGTAGTACCCGTAGTCCGCCCACGTCGAAACGATGTGGGCGGTTTTATTTTGAGTATCAGCGGCATGATATACTGATGCTATCTATGAAGAAAAAAATCGAAATCATCTTGCTTATTCTCGCAATTGCCGGCGCTGCATTCGCCTGGATTCGTATTCAAAAAGACAAGCTGCCAGAGCCAACTACGGTTGAGTATGGTTCAAAAATTGAGATTGAGAAAGGCGTACCAGTTCAGTATCCAGATGGATTATCTATCGAGCTTATTCAGGTAACTGACTCACGCTGTCCAAAAGACGTACAGTGTATTTGGGCGGGAGAGGTTAACGCGTATCTTCGTTTGAGCGGATCGACTTTCACGCAAACAAAAGAAATCTCACTCGGAAGCGTCACGCGTATCGCGATAAGTGATGGTGGGTATCAGTTTTTGCTTGGGGGATTTAGGCTTCCCGATACGGTAATGATTACGGTAAACAAACTCGCAGACGAATCGTAGTTTTCACAGTGGACATAGGCCTGTTGTATAACAAGGCAGGTCATTTCTCATACCCCAGGAGGGTCGAATGGGTCGTATCTTCACGGTTGATCCGGTGGAGTATCGCAAGGAGCTTAAGCGAATCGAGGCGCTCGCCCCGGTCGCTTTCGAGTTTCTCAAAGCGACTGCGTTGATGCTTGCCAGGCGTCGGCGCTAGGTTCTTCCGCCCCCACCAAGCGATTGGTTGGGGCGTTTTATTTTTTAAAATAGCCAAAAGAATCTTGCAATCAAAAAACTATATGATATCTTAGTCATATATGTTATTAGAATTTTATGGAAAAGAGTGCCCGCACTGCGTACGTATGCAGCCACTCATCGAGCAACTCGAAAAAGAGACGGGAGTAAAAGTAGAAAAGTTTGAGGTTTGGCACAACGAAGAGAATGCAAAGAAAATGGAGAGCTATGATCAGGGTAAGTGCGGCGGCGTTCCGTTTTATATCAATACCGAAACCGGAAGTACGATTTGTGGAGAGGTGAGCTATGAAGACGTTAAAAATTGGGCTGGAGTAAAATAGTATGAAAAAGATTATTATCAATCTCGTACCGTTGATTCTGATAGTTGGTGTTGCGTTGGTATTGTACGGAGTTTTTTCCGGACCAAAAGATGGCGCGATAGGCGGCGAAGTAGAGCAAAAGCAAGAGAGCGCCTCAACGACCGTAGCGACCAGTGAGCTCTATCGTGTTGATAAGGTGCAGTGGCTGTTTGAGCCGCAAGCCGAAGGAGCCTACGGCACGCCAAATACCAAGGTTCGTATTCAACTCACTGGTGTGTATCGCCCAGACGGCAGACAAATTACGGTTTTGCCATATCGCCTCGGTGTCTATCAGGGTTCGTGCGTAGAAGTTGCCGCCCCAGCTGATGATGTGCTGCCAAAAGGAGCGACCTCACTTGGTTACGCCCAGTGTTGGTTCGCGGGAATTGGCGAACAGTTCAGTGTGATTCGTCAGGATAATGTAGTAATCGCACGCGTACGTACGGTTGCCGAAGAAGAGAGTCAGCCGGAACCGTTTAACCGCCTAAGTGAAATCGACTTAACAACCATCGTACGATAAATAAAAAAACCGCTCTCGAGATGAGAGCGGTTTTTTTGTTGTTAAAGCTTCGCGTCAAATGCTTCGTTGATAAACTCGCTGTCGTATTTTTCAACCGCATTACACTTTTTCTGTTCAGAGCGGAACGTCTTCCACGCTCCATTTCGCTTCTCACTCAAATCTTTCCATGACTTACGCACCGCGTCATTAAACGCGCTCGCCGCAGCTTTTACCGCCAGCTTACGTTCGGCAGTGTTAGTCGTGATGTTCCACGCCGCCTTCAGAGCTTTAGTACGGGCGAGGAGGGCGTCTTCGAGTGCGAGGTGGTACTTTTTAAACGTCTCTAAGATTGCTAAGTCGCGCGCCTCTCCTGCGTTGGCGATACACGCCGCTTGGGCGAGTGCGCTGTCCGACTTCTGCTGCTCGGCATTTTCAGACTTCGTTGGCAAGAAGGCGATAAGGTGGGTGTGCGCAGTTACGCCGTACTCGCCTGGAGTGCTTCCATTGGTTTTTCCATTGCTGTGATAAACCAAAGCAAAAACAGACTTCGTTGAGTTTCCAGTCGGAGCTACAGTTGGAAATGAGGCCGAGAGTGTAGCAGTTCCTCCTGGATCAGTCGTAAAGGTAATCATCGATCCGTCGCCGCGTAGACAAGGGGAGACGACAAAGTCAGCAGCTCCGACGGTGTACCGGTTGCACCAAAGCGAATAAAGCGCGTTCGGCATCAAGTTTTCAAACGCAGCATTGAGCGAAGAACCACCTCCGAGAATAGTATACGAGGCAGAGCCCTTCGCATTGAGCCAAGCCTGGAGTGCGGTATCGAGTGTTTTGCCGCGTGCAAATGGCCCAAGTGGAGTACCTCCCGTGCGCGCTAAGTCGTGCGGCGCTGGTTGTTCGCTGCGGAAAATAGTTTTAACAAGGTTAACCGGGTTTTTCGCATCAGCGCCAAACACGCGGACTACCTGTTCATTTAGGGTGTTTGGATTGGCGCTCGTCGGTCCACCGATAAACACGTCTTGTTCAGGAAATCCCGCTTTAGTTAGCGTAGTAAAGGTAAGGCGGGCCGTTCCTTGGGTGATCGCTTCCTGGGCCAGGGCAGACGAGATAGGGGCGAATAAAACGCTTCCGAGTACCGCCAGGCTAATGGCTGAATGTGATAATTTCATAGGTAATTAAGGGTTAATAAAGGTGTTTCTATACTATTCTTTTTTCCCGTCAAGGGCAAGATGAATAAACGATTTCACTTTTTCAGAAATTTTCGTATACTTGTTTGAGTAAAAATTAATACATAAAAAATATGGGATTTTTTGACAATATGAAGGCGGCCAAAGATATGATGAAAAATATGTCGCCAGAGCAGATGAAAGACTTAATGGGTCAGGCGCAAAACTATCAGAAGCAAATGGAAGAGATGATTCAAAAAGCAGTCGCTTCCGAGATTGCTAAGCGAGACTTAGTAAGTCGTGATGAGGTAAAGAAAATGCTTGGCCGCTAGGTCCTGAGAATTAGAGATTCGAAGGAAAATGATAAAAAGGCCGCGCATCCCTTACGGGGTGCGCGGTTTGTGGTGATGATGGTGGCTGTGACCGTGGCGAAGCTCGTGCCCCGTACGAGCGATCCAGTAGCTCACGCCAAAACCGAGGAACGTGTCGACGAGTCGGACGCCACTTATACCAAGACATTTCCCTGTCGTGATTGAACGCCGTAGGTGATTCGCTATTCAAGGGGACCTCCGCGTATGAGATGTTCTTTCTTTACCCTAAACGGTTTGAGTCAGGAGTTGCAAGTATCCCCAACAAATAAGCACGAGAAATAAAAGTAAGGTAAAATATATACACAATGCACAAAGAAGTCTCGGCAAAACAATTTTGGGGAATGTCGGTCGCGGACACACTGCGCGAGCTTGAGACTACGCCCGACGGATTAAGTGAGAGCGAGGCGCGTACGCGCGCGCAAGTATTTGGGCGAAACGAAATAGATCAGCGTCATCGTTCGGCAAAAATCTTGCTGTTTCTTGAACAGTTCAAGAGTCCGCTTATTTTTATGCTACTTATCGCGGGTGGTATTACGCTCGCGCTCAAGGATTTTAATGACGCGCTGTTTATTTTCGCTGCCGCACTGATTAATGCGGCACTTGGGTTTTATCAGGAGAATAAAGCAGAAGCCGCGCTAAGCGATTTACGAAAGTATGTTGTTAAAAATGTACGTGTATTTCGTCAGGGAGTTGAGAAAGAGATTCCCGCGAACCAGCTTGTGCCCGGAGATATTATGTATGTGGCGCAGGGCGATAGGATGTGCGCAGACGCTCGGCTAATTTACGCTAATGACATTAGCGTCGACCAGGCGATACTCACTGGCGAGTCTATGCCGGTAGAGAAAACGCCGCAATCAGTATCACGTGATATTCCACTTGCTGATCGTAAATCAATGATTTATAGCGGTACGACGGTTGCCGCAGGTATTGGTCACGCGGTAGTAACCGCGATTGGCTCGCAGACCGAGCTTGGAAAAATCGCCCGGGCGGTTGAGTTTGTTACCGAAGAGCAGACTCCGCTACAAAAAGCACTCGCAAAACTTTCGGTTCAGGCGAGCGCCGTAATTATTTTATTTTCGGTGTTAATATTTTTTGTCGCCCGAGCTTCAGAGATTCCACTGCTTGAAGCGTTTCTTATCTCGGTAGCTGTACTGGTTGCCGCAGTTCCTGAAGGATTACCAATCGTAATGACGGTAATTCTGGCGATTGGTGTTCAACGGCTGGCGCGCAAAAACGGGGTAGTACGTCGTCTTTCGGCCGCCGAAACGCTCGGAAGTACTACGGTTATTTTGACCGACAAAACAGGAACTCTTACGCAAGCAAAGCTTTCACTCTCAACCATCGCGATTCTTAATAAGGGCAAGGTGACTGAAGAGATGCTCTTGCGGGCCGCACTACTCAATATCGATGTCGCAGTCGAAAATCCCACCGATGATATTCAGAACTGGAAAATAATCGGTAAACCGCTCGAGGTAGCACTTGCAAAAGAGGCAGCGAATCGCGGCGTACTTATTACGCAGCTTAAAGAGGAGAAAAACGCTTTGCACTTCTTGCCATTTAACTCACGCGATAAGTTCTCCGCATCAGTGTGTCAGGTAAGTGGTGAGCAGTTTGGATTTTTAGGAAGCAGGAAGTGCATTAATGTAATCGCAGTATTGGGTGCGCCAGAAATGCTCATCCCATTTATGACCGGAACTGCGCTTGAGAAGGAGCGATTGCTTGAAGAGGTAAATCAAATGGCGGCTAAAGGTGAGCGCGTCATCGCAGTTGGTATACGCGAAATCGAAGATATCCGACAAATAAATATTCATGATAAAAAGCATTTTAATGGCATAACGCTACTCGGTACTATTTCATTTAGAGATCCACTCCGCCCGGGGGTTGCGCAAGCGATTCAGGAAGTTCACGAAGCCGGCATTCGCACGGTCATTGTTACGGGCGACCACGCAGGAACAGCAATCGCGATCGCTCGTGAGTTAGGGATGAGTATTGAGCTTGACGAGGTTATCGCGGGCACCGAGCTTGATAAGTTGACCGATGGAGAGCTTGATCATCGGCTTAAGCGTCTCAAAATTGTTTCCCGCGTCAGTCCGGAAGGAAAGATGCGTATCGCAAAGGCGTTTCAGCGCAAGGGTGAGATCGTAGCAATGAATGGAGATGGTATTAACGATGCGCCAGGGTTGCGCCAGGCAGATATTGGAATCGCGATGGGTTCGGGTACAGATGTGGCAAAGGATGTTGCTGATTTAATCTTGCTCGATGACAACTTCGAGACTATTGTTGCCGCCATTAAAGAGGGAAGGAGAATCATTGAAAATCTTCGTCGGGCAATCGTATATCTTTCTTCAACTATTTTTAACGAAATTCTGCTAATCGGGGGTTCGATTATCGCCGGAATACCATTGCCACTTACCGCATTGCAAATTCTTTGGGTAAACTTTTTCACCGATAGCTTCCCGGGACTCTCGCTCGCGTTTGAAGAGCATCTCGACGGATTTAAGCGTCAGCCAGCCAAGCTTTCGCGCGGATTATTTACAGGCGAGATGCGCTTTATGCTATTTGTAAACGGATTAGTGAGTAGTATCTTACTCTTTATTGTGTATATCGGACTTATTGATCGAGGATTTGATCCGGCAATCGTAAAAACATTTATTTTCAGCGCGTTTGGAACCTATAGTTTGTTCCTAATTTTCGCAGTTCGCAGCCTCACAAAGAGCATCTTCCGCTATAACCCATTTTCAAATATGCCGTTAGTTATGAGCGTAGTATTTGGAATTGTTCTAATGACCGTAGCAGTATACTTCCCACCACTCCAGCGCTTATTTGGAACCGTAGCATTGTCGGCACCATGGGTGGTCGCCGTGATCGTATTTGGAATTGTAAATATTCTTTTTATCGAGATCACGAAGTATCTTTTTCGCGAGCGCGAAACAGCTTAGCGCGCCCGAGCTGCCACGACGGCGACAACTCTTCGAGCACCAGCAGCTTTGAGTATTTTTGCCGCTTCCGCGAGCGTCGCACCAGAGGTTGCGACATCATCAATAAGAAATACGTTCATATTAGCAATAAGATTTGGGGCAATGATACTAAAGGAATCAAGCATATTTGCAGTACGCTGTTCATCAGACTGCATTTTGGTTTGTGATGCAGTTTGTTTTATACGCCTAAGCGCCTCGACCGCGCTCGTACCAATTTTTGCTGCGAAAAGCTGCGCAAGCAGCGCCGCCTGATTAAATCCGCGTTCGCGTAGACGAGTTGGATGGAGTGGAATCGGAACGCAAATCGAGTTCTCGGCAGTGAGATTAGCGTTTTGGTACGCGCAAAACATAAGTTCAACAAGTTCATGGGTTGCGATCGTATGTTTCTTATACTTAAGCTGCCAAATAAGCTTTTGGAGGGCTGGATTTTGATACGTACTTGCCGCTAGCAGTGTGTAGGGTTGGTCTTTGTGGCAGATTGGCTTTTGTTGCGCCAGACGCGCATGGCAGGAAGCGCAGCAGAGTGCGTCAAAAATCTCAATCGACTCTCGGCAGGGTACGCAAAGTGCGCGATCAGAAGTCGCATAAGAAAGAACGCGCTCGCAAGAGAGGCAGGTAGGAGGAAAGAGTGCGTTAGTGAGCCACGTATACAGCGATGAAGCACGCATACATATGCTATTATTATATCAAATAGCATCATGTCGCTTTTTGGAATGCATTCAGAAAATGATTTTCTCGGCGTTGACATCGGAACAACGACTATTAAGGCCGCAGAGCTTAACGTATCGTCAAAAGGTAACGCAACGCTTGTAAATTACGCGATGCTCGAGACTACGGGGTACTTAGAGCGATTTAATAGTTCGCTCCAGACGAGCAGCTTAAAGCTACTGGATAACGACATCATTCATTATCTTAAAATTTTAGTAGATAAGTTAAACCCAAAGACGCGTAAGGTGACCGCGTCGCTTCCTTCATTTTCAGCTTTTACAACACTCCTCGAGTTGCCTGTGATGTCTGACCGAGAAATCTCACAATCGATCTCGTATCAGGCGAAAAATTATATTCCGCTTCCAATTTCTTCAGTTACGATCGACTGGGTTAAGGTTGGCGAGAAAGTGATGCCCGACGGAAGTAAAAAGCAGCAAGTATTTCTCATTTCCGTTCCGAATGAGCAAGTTGAGAAATATACGTACATCTTTAAGCAAGCAGGATTAACACTTCAAGCTCTTGAAATTGAGAGTATGAGTTCGGCGCGCGCACTTACCGCCGGCATTGAGAAGCCGATGGTTATTATTGATATTGGTGGTCGCTCAACCGCGATCGCAGTCGCGCAAGGCGGTATGTTGAAGTTTGCTGGTCAGACTGATTTTGCGAGTGGTTCGCTGACGCAAGCGCTTTCGACCGCGCTGAACATAGGAAGTAGAAGGGCAGAAGACCTCAAGCGACAGAGTATTTTTCTCGGAGGTGGTGGCGAGCGCGAGTTATCCACAATAATGCTTCCGATTGTCGATGTTATAATAAATGAAGCCAAGCGAATTATCGCCAGTTTTGAAAGTGGTTACCAAGATAAGGTTGCGGGCATCTTGCTTTGCGGAAGTGGTGCGAATATGCACGGACTTGATTCGTATATCGCCAGCCAGCTCGGGCTACCTGCAAAAATCGCCAGTCCGTTCGATCTGATTAACTGCGTTCCAGAAGTTCAGCCACTCACCAAGTCTCTTGGTCCAACACTTACAGTAGCAATTGGGCTTTGTCTCAAAAATTTTCGGTAACAATTAAAAACATCAAATGGCCCCATTAAGCAGCAGCGTCTACGAACAACTTGCAAAGGAAAAACCTGCGACTGGATGGCCGTGGAAGATGTTTTTATTTTCGCTGTTTATCGTCGTACTCGTCGCGCTCGCCTATTTCGGTATGCAGTATGGGTATCAACCATATCTCCGCAGTAAGATTGCGCAGGTTGATACCGACCTCAACAGTCTGACGAGCCAAATTCCACAAGAAGACCAGGACAGCTTTGTCAGCTTTTACTCGCAACTTACCAACTTACAGACGTTGCTCAAAAAACACGTCGTAGCATCTGATATTTTTTCAATCATTGAGCGCAACACCGAGTCACGCGTATATTTCACCTCACTCGATCTTTCGGTCGGTGAGCGCCGTATTAATCTTGAGGGTATCGCGAGCTCGTACGAAGTACTTGCCACGCAACTCGCTGGGCTCTCGAAAGTTCCTCAAATTCAAAAGTATCTGTTAACCGAGTCGCAGTCTGTCGACGGGAAAGTTCGATTCCGTCTCAATATCTTTATTAATCCAGGCGTATTCGCCCTCTAAAGATATGAAAGGATCAACGAAACGAATCATCAGCATCTTGCTAAGCGCCTCACTCTTATTGGGTGCTATTATTGCGTATTCCGATATGGTAGTGCCGCAGTATGATGTAGTAAACGAGCTCCGAGGCGAGTATCAGAGTAAGGTTTCAGCACTCGACAATCAGCGTCAAATTGTAAATCAGGTTAAAACACTACTCACGAAGTATCGCAGTATTCCAGACCTGCGCAACGTAGTCAGTCTCGCGCTCCCCACGAGTGAAGATACAGCCGGGGCGTTTGGTCAGCTCTACGCCCTCGCACAAGAAAGCAATCTAAGCATTCAACAGTTCGGTATTAATAACGCCCAAGCAACAAAAACGACTACGTCAGATAAATCATTGATTCGCAGTGTTGGAACAGCACAGATTAATATCTACGTTGTCGGATCGTACGCAAATTTCAAGATGTTTATGCAGGGAGTTGAACAGAACCTGCGCGTCATGGATCTCACAAGCCTCAAAATGCAGCCAGTATCAAAATCTAACCAAGATCTATTCTTCTTCAACGTCTCAATTAATACGTATTATCAATCATAACTATGGCAATCGTCATTGAAGAACGAAAAAACGGAATAGGATTTCTTAATCTGTTAATCATCCTGATTATTATTGGTATCGTTTTTGGCGGTGCGTACTTCTTATTCTTCTCACCATCACCAAAAGTAGACGTCATCTTGCCAAAGCCACTTGAACAAACTTCGAAGATCGCCAAATTCACACTCGATCCGGGCACGGTATTTGATGGTAATGAGTTTAAGGCGCTGCGTAAAGTAGTAAATGTCCCAACTGGTGGCTCCTTTGGTCGAGGAAATCCATTTTTAGCTCCGTAAAATACAAAACCGCTATGGATGACCAGCGTCTTGTAAAAGAACTGATAGACGGCGGTTTTCTGTCTCCGCAGGATGGAGAAAATGTACTCCGCGACAGCATTAGCTTCGGCAAACCAGCCGAAGATGTTTTGTATGGAAGAAATCTTGCTGACGAAAAGAGCATCGCAGAGGCGAAGGGTAAGATTTTAGGGATTCCATTTATGCAGGTAAGTTTGTCAGAAATTTCTGACGACGTATTAAAGATTATTCCAGAAGAGACCGCAAAGACCTACCAAGTTGTTCCGTTGGCAAAAGAAGGTGATTTATTGACGGTCGGTATGGTGCATCCTGATGACCAAAAAACGCAGGAGGTGCTCCGGTTTATCGCCAAGCAGGGGCGTATTAATCTTGGTGCGTATATCATCACGCCATCAGATCTAAATCTCGTACTTCGCCGCTACTCGCCATTTCAAAGTACGTTTCAGGAGGCACTGCGTACCGTAATGGCTAAGCCGGATAAAGCGGGCGCACAAAAGCAGCGCGTGATTGGTCTTGAAGAACGAACAATGGGTAGCGCCGAAGAAGCCCCGGTTATTAAAATCGTCGCATCTTTGCTTAAAGAGGCGATCAATGTGGGTGCGTCTGATATTCACATCGAGCCTGAAGGGAAACGAGTTCGAGTGCGTTTTCGTATCGATGGAGTACTCCAAGAAATCTCCAGTATGCCGATCGAGCTCCATCAGCCAATTCTCTCCCGCGTAAAAATTATGTCGGAGTTAAAAATTGATGAAAATCGTGTACCACAAGACGGACGATTCCGTACGAATATTTTTGGTCGCGAGATCGACTTTCGTGTTTCAACTTTTCCAACACCATCAGGAGAAAAGGTTGCGCTACGCGTACTTGATCCAAACACGGGACTTAAGAGTCTCGATCAACTTGGCTTAGTGGGACGCAATCTCGATATCATTATGGAAAATGTAAAAAAGCCATATGGTATGGTGCTGATTACCGGTCCGACTGGTTCTGGTAAGACAACAACGTTGTACGCGATAATGCAGATTTTAAATGGCGTTGGTACAAACGTAGTCAGCCTCGAGGATCCGGTTGAGTACACGATTGATGGGGTAAACCAATCACAGGTTCGTCCTGAAATTGGATATGATTTTGCATCAGGACTTCGCCAGATTTTGCGCCAAGACCCAGATGTTATTATGGTTGGTGAGATTCGTGATAGCGAAACCGCCGGACTCGCCGTTCACGCCGCACTCACCGGACACATCGTTCTTTCAACGCTCCACACGAACAACGCACTTTCAGTTATCTCCCGCTTAGCTGATATGAAAGTTGAGCCATTTTTGCTTCCGTCAGCAGTAAACGTAATGGCGGCGCAGCGACTAGTCTCAAAAATCTGCCAAAAGTGCAAAAAGGGAACAGAGGCTCCGGCTACGATAGCGGCGGTAATCGATAAAGAGCTAGCAAAACTCCCAGAGGCGTTGCGCGCTAAATATAAAAAGCCATATACGATATATCACGCGCCAGGTTGTGAGGTTTGTAAGCAAAAAGGCATCGTCGGACGTATCGCGATTTTCGAAATGCTACAAATGACTCCGCAGTTAGCTGCGATTATCAGCGGCGGCATCAATGATGTAAAAATCGCCGAAGAGGCTCGCCGGCAGGGTATGATTACGCTTCGCCAAGACGGTATTATGAAAGCGCTTGATGGTATTTTAACCATCGAAGATGTTATTCGCGAAACCGAGGAGTTTTAATCAGTGATATACTTAAAAATAAGCTATGGAAAACTACAAACAAAAGTTAAGCGACTTACTGATTACAACCGCCCGACAAGGTGCTTCTGACTTACACATCGCCGTTGGCCGTCGGCCGACACTTCGTCTCGACGGTATTCTTGTGCCATTACAACAAGAGGAGATCATCACCCCAGAGGTCGCCGAGGGGTTAGTTTCAGCTCTTCTTACTCCACAGCAAAAAGAAACTTTTTTACACAATCGCGAGATTGATTTTTCGTTTTCCCACGGCGACGATGCCCGTTTCCGCGCTAACGCATTTTTTCAGCGCGGATATATGGCTGCAGCGCTTCGTTTAATTCCTGCGCAAATTAAAACAATCGAAGAGCTTGGGTTGCCGCCAGTTCTTCATGATTTTGCAAAAATCTCACAGGGATTTATTTTGTGTGTCGGTCCGGCCGGTCAGGGAAAGTCTACTACGCTTGCCGCAGTTTTAGACGAGATCAACCACACCCGTACCGAGCACATTATCACGATCGAAGATCCGATTGAGTACCTATTTAGTCAGGATCGTTCGATTATTTCGCAGCGTGAAGTGGGAGGAGATACTTCAAACTTCAATCAGGCACTTAAATCCGTATTGCGCCAAGACCCAGACGTCATCATGGTTGGTGAAATGCGCGACCCAGAGTCCATTTCAACCGCAATGACTGCGGCGGAAACTGGTCACTTAGTCTTTTCGACGCTTCACACAAACTCTGCCAGTCAAACTATCGATCGTATTATCGACAGTTTTCCGGAGGGGCAGCAAGGACAGGTGACGAGCCAGCTTGCCGCCACGCTTGTGGCAATTGTTTCGCAACGCCTAGTGCCAAAAATTAGCGGTGGACGTATTCCGGTTTGCGAAATAATGATCGTAAACTCGGCTATCCGTAACTTGATCCGTGAGCGCAAAGCGTATCAGATCGACCTGGTTATCGAAACAAACCTACAAGAGGGTATGATGACGCTTAACCGCCGTCTCGCCACACTGGTTAAGCAAAAGCAGATCAGCCTTGAAAACGCCGAACTGTACTCAATTAATCCTTCCGAACTTCGCATCCTGCTCGAGAGAATCTAATCACGCCAATGAAGTACCATTACAGCGCACGTACAAAAGCCGGAGAGCTCCAAGTTGGATATGTTGAAGCGGTCAATCGAAATGCCGCCTTTAATATTCTGAATAGCCACGACTTATATATCTTAAGTATTGAAGAGGTAAACTCGCCTAAGTTATTTAGCGCGGTTACAAGCTTTTTCAATCGCGTAAAACGACAGGACTTGATGGTATTTACACGTCAGTTTGCGACCCTGCTTGAGGCGAAGATTCCAATGACGGATTCGCTTAAAAATTTGTACGCGCAAACAAAGAATATTTATTTGAAAGAAGTAATTTACGAAGTCTCGCAGGATATTGGTGGTGGTCTTTCACTTTCCCAAGCACTTGAGCGCCACACAAATATTTTTTCCGAGTTCTATGTGAACTTAATTCGCTCAGCCGAGGTTACCGGACGCGTGGAAGAGGTGATGGGCTTCTTAGCAGACTTCTTAGAAAAAGAGTTAAGTCTTATTGGCCGTGTTCGTAACGCGCTCATCTATCCAGTTTTTGTAATCGGACTATTTATCATCGTCGCCGGCGTGCTTGTCGGTTTTGTGTTCCCGCAGCTCGCTCCAATTTTTGAAGAATCAAACGTACCACTGCCGATTATTACGAAGATATTGCTCGCCGCAGGTAAGTTCGTCGCTTCCTGGTGGGTAGTAATTGTCGTCGCACTCATCGCCGTAACCATTTTGCTCATCGATTACTTTAAGAGCGAGGAGGGTAAGGCGGTATTTAATCAAATTGGATTTAAGATTCCAATTATCGGAAATTTACTTAAAAAGGTATTCATCGCCCGATTTTCAGAGTCAATTAGTGTCCTTATTAAAGGAGGTATTCCAATTGCTGAAGCTATCGAGATTAGTGGTGGTGCGGTTGGTAGTCCGGTGTACGCCGAAGCGCTACGTGCGTCTGCCGACCAAATTCGCGCTGGCGAGCTGCTTTCAGTAGCTCTGTCGCGTGATTTATCGTACTTCCCGCCAATGGTTGGGCAAATGGTTTCAGTTGGTGAGAAAACCGGTAAGCTCGAAGAGATGTTTGATCGTATCGCTCGAATGTACTCCCGCGAGATTGATAGCGTAGTAAATAACCTCGTAGAGTTAATCCAGCCAATTTTGATGGTAGTAATGGGCGCGCTCGTCGGCCTGCTGTTCGCCTCAATTCTTATCCCGATTTACAACCTCGCCCAAGCGTTTTAATCGTCGTGATATAATAAAACAATAGGAAAGATCATTAATCCAATAAGCGAATATGAATAAAAAAGGAGGATTTACTCTTATCGAAATCTTAATCGTCGTCGGCATCATCGGTCTGTTAGCCTCGGTGGTTCTTTCCGGTCTTGGTTCAGTTCGCGGTCGTGGTCGTGATGCGCGCCGCGCGGCTGATTTACGTCAGGTACAGCAGGGGCTTGAATTGTATTATGCACGTTGCCAACGCTATCCAGGCGCGGCTGATTGTGGTGCAGGAGATCCAAGTGACTGGGCGGGCTTAAAAGATGCGCTCGCCGACTCGGGTATTGGCGTTACGAGCTTGAGTTCAGACCCACTCTATGCCGACGACTCATCGCGCAACTATCGATATGCCGTTAGTCAGTCAGGGCAGAGCTATATTCTCGCAGCAACTCTTGAAGACGAAAACAGCCCGCTTCTTAAAGATTCGTACGCCGGTGGAGGCGAGTCAGACTACAACGGAGCATCAATTGATTGCACCGCACGACTTACCTATTGTATTAAGTTCTAGCGTTTCGGTAGCCGCCTAATTTCTGAACATATGTATATGTTTGTCGTCCTCTTTGTAGCCGGCTTGATTATAGGCAGCTTTTTGAATGTATTGGCATTACGCTATAAGCCAGAGCAGGCGCTGTTAGATGTGCGACAAATCGGTGGCCGGTCAATGTGTATGACCTGCAAAAAAGGATTGCGATGGTACGAGTTAGTGCCACTTTTTAGCTTTATTGTTCAGGGAGCTAAGTGTCGACACTGCCGCCACTCAATCTCATGGCAGTATCCGGTAATTGAGTTTTTGACAGGCTTTTTAACCGCAGCGGTTAGTATCTTCTTCTACAACTACTACAGCATCCAGCAGCTTATGGTTGTCGGAAGTCCAATCTGGCCGTTTTACGTATTTGTAGGCGCCTGGCTGCTCATTACTTACGCGTTTATCGTCACCTCAATTATCGATATTCGATATACAATTTTGCCGGATCAAATAACAATTTTTATGGCGAGTTTTGCCGCACTTACCGTAATACTCAAAGCCTCGTTCCCAACTATCTTCGGATATGGAGGCTCGTTTGCTGGTCCATATAGCACCGCACTTAGTCATTTTGCTAATCCGTTAACCAGCTCACTCGTAGCGGTGATAATCGGATTTGGTCTGTTCGCGCTCATAATTACCGCAACCAAAGGGCGAGGTATGGGTATGGGCGACCTAAAAATCGCGATCCCTATCGGCTTATTAGTTGGTTATCCAGATGTACTATTAAGCCTAGGTTTTGCTTTTATTGTCGGCTCGCTTTTCGCGATAAGTTTACTCTTTTTTGGCCTTAAAAAAATGAAAGATGGTGTTCCATTTGGACCATTTTTAGCTGTAGGTATGTATCTAGCTCTGTTTTATGGTGAGTCATTTTTACGCTGGTACTTTAGTTTAATTTAATAAAATGAAAAAAAATAATCGACAAAGTGGCTTTACGCTAACCGAGATGCTCGTTACGGTCGCAATCGTCGCGTTATTAAGTTCGCTTTTGTTGGTCTATACACAGACGGGCAATAAGCAAATCGCACTATATAAAGATCAGGCAAAATTTGTTGGCGACGTGCTGCGCGCCCGCAGTATGACGCTCCAACGTATACAAGCTGAAGATGAGCAGATTTGTGGCTACGGCATCTCATTTACTGACGAACGACATTACTTCCTCTATAAAGACGCGATAAGTAGTGGTACGAAGTGTTCAGACGCATCAACGGATCGGAAGTACACCTCGGAAGATGAAAAGCTAGAAGAGTTTGAGCTTTCGCCGGGTGTTGAGTTTACGAGCAGAGGGGCGACTGACGTTTTATTTACGCCACCAGATCCACGTGTGTATACCGATGGTCAGCGCGCGACTAGCGATGCGATATTTGAGCTCGGGGCAACGACTGATAATCGAGTATCAATTATCATCAACTCGGCCGGACAGGTAACTACGCAGTAATTCGCGCTATACTTATACATAATGAAGTTCTCCGCTCAAACCCTTAAATTAAAAGCTACCCACGGGCAAATGCTTATCGAGGCGATGATCGCCATTACGATTTTGATTGTGGCTATCTTTAGCATTTTTAATTTAATCGCCCGCGCAATTAGTCTTAATCGTGTTGTTTCCGAGCAATATACGGCAACCTATCTTGCGAGCGAGGGTATTGAGGTAGTTAAAAATCTAATTGACCAAAACATCCAGCAGTGTGAGGCATGGAATCAAGATATTGCCGATGGTGCGCACGAGGTACAGTACGATAGCGCTTCGCTTGGTGGCGTTTCGGGTGATCCATTGAAGTTTGATGTAAATACCGGCGTGTATAGCTACCAATCCGGAGAGGCAACGCCGTACTATCGAACCGTTGCTATCTCGACTTTAGGCGATCAAAATCAGGAAATTCAAGTAGTCTCTTCGGTCCGCTGGAAGGGACGCAGTGGTTCAGATACACAAATCGACGTCGAAGATCACTTATACAACTGGCGACCGGCACCAGCCGCGTGCAGTAACTAAGAAGTATGAAAATCAATCTTCGCACCAACAAAGGATTCACGGTTGTCGAGTTACTCGTTTCAATAACGGTATTTTCGGTTATTATCGCCATTGCGAGTACGAGTTTCGTGCGTGCGCTCCGGAGTCAGCGCGCCATCGTCTCACTCATCGCCATCAACGATAACGCGAGCTTAACGCTCGAACAAATGGCGCGTGAGATTCGCACGGGAACTGATTTTCAGTCGGTTGATTCAGAGTCATTAGAGTTTATAAGTGCCCGAGGACAGGCGATCAGCTATCAGCTCAATGATGGGAAAATCGAGCGACGTGAAGACAACGGTCTCTTTTTGCCAATTACCGCGACTAATGTATATGTAGATCGTCTCGGATTTCGCGTGGTAAAGCAGGACGAGGGGAGTACGCTTGAAATTCCGCGGATCACTATTGTAATGCGCGTCGGCTCAAAAGCCCGCGATGTCGATCAAGTATTTACTAATCTACAAACTACCGTCGCGCCGCTCGTGCTTAATCAATAGCTATGAAAAACTCACAACGTGGACAAGTAATGCTTATAACTACGCTCGTACTCTCGGGTGTCGTTTTAGCATCAATTACCGTTGCTGGAGTATTGATGTTGTATCAAATTCGCCAGGCCGGAAACGCCGCGCAATCTGCCAAAGCGATTTACGCAGCCGACACCGGTATTAACTACCGTCTCTATCAATTACTTCAAAACGACTGTAATCACCCCGCACCTGAATTTGTCGATGCGACCCAGTCCGAGTCCGCAATCTCACTCGAAACCGCAACCAATCCAGCTGATCCAAAAGACGTAGTGATTAACAGTAACGGCACAGCCGGTAAGACATTTCGCTCATTTATCTTAAATATCGGCGCATATACCGACACGATTCCGTGTCAGCAATAAAAATCCCGCAACCGGTTAGGATTGCGGGCGGGGCGAGAGGTCTCGGTCCTACGACTGCGCTACTCGCGTGACGATGAGGACGTGATAGTTGTCCTCCGCAGCATTCGAATGTTGCGCAACGATGAACTCCTCTCCACTCATCGCCAACGCATCAAGATACTTCTTTAATCTCGCAGTGCCGCGGGCGAGCACTTCCTCCGAATGATCATCAGTCAGCTGAACTGCCAGACAGCCGCAGCGCAGAAAGTTGACAACGGTCTCCGCTTCGCGGCCACCGTCGAAACTCATGACCGGGATACCTCCGACAACCATCGTCAGGTCACCCTGGACGATGAGATTCTGCTCCAAACGAAGAGACGGAGCGGGAGATGTCATAGAAAGAGCGTCCTTGAAAGAGGTTGATTCGAACTAAATTAAAATACAATATGTAATAATCATTGTCAATATTTTACTCGAAAAGAGGTGAGAAGTAGGGTAAAATAGGCTGTATGGATAAAGAAGCTGCCCAGGAGCGCATAACCAAGCTCAAAGAGCTTATTAATTATCACCGCTATCAGTATCACGTGCTGGACAAGCAAGAGATATCTGATGCGGCGCTTGACTCCCTCAAAAAGGAGTTGTTTGACTTAGAGCAGCAATTTCCCGAGCTTATTACTCCTGATAGCCCAACGCAGCGCGTCGGCGGGCAGCCCCTAAAAGAGTTTGTGAAGGTAAGGCACGAGACGAGGATGATCTCGCTTAATGACGCATTTAGCGAACAGGATATGCGCGACTGGTATGAGCGCCTTCTAAACTATTTAGAATCCATCAACTATCAGCCGCAAACCACAAGCTTGGATTTTTTCTGCGATCTCAAAATGGATGGTCTCGCGGTTGAGCTCGTATATGAAAATGGAGTGCTTATTCAAGGCTCAACTCGTGGCGATGGCGAGTTTGGCGAAGACATTACGCAAAATCTCAAAACCATCGACTCAATTCCTCTCAATCTTCAATCGAACGCCGCGCCAATTTCCAAAAAAACAATTATTCGCGGTGAAGCATTTCTTGCCACAAAAGAGTTTGAGCGTATTAATAATGAGCAAGAGAAAAAAGGCGAAAAACCATATGCTAATCCGCGCAATCTCGTCGCCGGATCAATTCGCCAGCTCGATCCACGAGTTGCCGCAAGTCGCAAACTCGACTTTCACGCATATTTTTTGCGTACGAGCGATATGCAGTACAAGACCAAAGCAGGTGAGTATCAGGCGCTCCGTCAACTAGGATTTAAAACCGCCGCCGAGGGTAAAACCGTCAGCTCACTCGAAGAGGTTTTCGCATTTCACACGCAAATCAATAAAAAGCGTTCCAAAATTCCGTATCAAATTGATGGAATTGTCGTAAGTATTAATGACAATGTAATCGCTGAAGCGGCAGGAGTAATCGGCAAGACGCCGCGTGCCGCAATCGCCTACAAGTTTCCAGCTGAAGAAAAAACAACCACCGTCGAAGATATTGTGGTACAAGTCGGACGAACGGGTGCGCTCACACCGGTCGCCGTACTCACTCCAGTTGAGGTTGGTGGGGTTATTGTCAAGCACTCAACACTGCACAATGCGGATGAGATTGAGCGGCTTGGTCTTAAAATCGGTGATACGGTCGTGGTAAGTCGTGCCGGAGATGTAATTCCGAAAATCATTAAAGTCTTTCCGGAGTTACGCCCAAAAAATGCGCGTACATTTGCGATGCCAGAGATTTGTCCATATGACGGTTCCAAGGTAGTCCGCGATGGCGTTATCTATCGCTGTCCAAATCCGCAGTGTGGAGCTAGGCACCGCGAGCAACTCTATCATTTTGTGGGTAGGGGTGCGTTTAATATTGAGGGGCTTGGCCCGAAGATTATTGACCGTCTGTTAGATGAAGGCTTGATTGATGATGCGGCTGATATTTTCGACCTTGAGGCGAAAGAAATCGAAGTTCTGGAGCGATTTGGCGCAAAGTCCGCACAAAATCTGGTCCAGGAGATTGCCGGCAAAAAAACGATCCCTCTAGCTAAGTTTATGTATAGTCTCGGTATTATGCATGTCGGCGAAGAGACGGCTATTTTACTCGCCCAAGCTTTTCAAGCGCACTCAATTGACGAACTTATTCAAAAGGGTAAGCAGATTACCCTCGAGCAACTCCAGGAGATTTCGGATATCGGTCCCAAGGTATCGCAAAGTATTTATGATTGGTTTGAGGAAAAACGCAATCTTGGATTACTAGAAAAGCTCTCACGCGCCGGTATTACCATCGAAAGTCCACAAAGTAAACCTAAAGGCTCCAAGCTTAAGAGTCTTTCGTTTGTACTTACAGGAACACTTTCCTCGATGAGTAGAGACGAGGCGAAACAAAAAATCCGCGACTTAGGCGGAGACATCTCTGAATCTGTTTCTAAAAAAACAAGCTATGTTGTAGCAGGGGCTGAAGCTGGCTCTAAGAAAGACAAGGCGGAGCAGCTTGGTGTAAAAATACTCAACGAACAAGAATTTCTAGATTTCATGAAATAAAAGAGGGCGCCTCGAGCTGGATGATCCAGCCTTCAGCGCCCCGCAACCACTCTTATCCCATCTAAGGGTGCCCAGGAGTGGGAGGGCTTAACCAAGATAGTATCACATAATAACAATTTGTCAATCGATATAGAAAATTAACGAAAGATAGGTATACTAGAGCAATATGGCATCAATTGATAAAAATGAACTCGAGCGTTTAGCAAATCTCGCCCGACTTGAGCTCAATCCAAATGAAGAAGAAAAGTTTATTAAGGACTTTTCAAAAATTCTCGACCACTTCAATGAGCTCTCTGAGCTGCCAGCTCGGCCAATTAATACTGCTCGTCCTCGACGTGTTCTTTTGCGCGAGGATGCTGATACGCAGCCGAATCATTTTGTAAATCAAGAAGCGATTATCAAGGAGTTCCCCGAAAAAGAGGGCCGGCTTTTAAAAATTCCTCCAATCTTTAAGGAATAATATGGATCTTACACATCTTTCAATCAAAGCAACTCATGATGGGCTGGTAAAAAAAGAGTTTACAGCAACTGAAGTTGCGCAGGCATATATAGCTCAAATCAACGCAAAAGACGGGGATATTCACGCATATCTTGCGCATAATGATCAGGCTGCACTTGAGCAAGCCAAAAAAGTAGACGAGCTCATCGCAAGCGGCACTACTATTTCGCCACTTGCTGGCGTTCCGATTGCTATCAAGGACAATATTTTAATTACCGGTGAAAAAGCAACCGCGTCATCAAAAATGCTCGAAAATTACACCGCGGTTTATGACGCGTTTGTGATTAAACGACTTAAAGAGGAAAACGCTGTATTTATCGGTAAAACTAATCTCGATGAGTTTGCGATGGGTAGTTCGACTGAAAACTCCGCTTTCGGGCCGACTAAAAACCCACACGACCTTTCACGCGTTCCTGGCGGAAGCTCGGGAGGAAGTGCTGCTGCGGTTGCCGCTGATATGGCGACTGCGAGTCTTGGTTCAGATACCGGAGGCTCAATCCGTCAGCCAGCCGCTTTCTGTGGCGTAGTTGGACTCAAGCCGACCTACGGCTCAACCTCACGCTCGGGATTAATCGCACTCTCTTCGAGTCTCGATCAAATAGGCCCATTTACTAAAACCGTAGAAGACGCTGCTATTTTGTTTAATGCACTTAAGGGTAAGGACCCATATGACAATACGACGGCTGATACGCAATATGGCGCAGACTTGCTCGCACCCGACTTTGAAAAACTAAAGGGGATGACGCTCGGATTGCCAAAAGAGTACTTTATCGACGGTATTGAGCCAGCAGTGCGCCAAGCGATTGATGAAGTTATTAAAACCTATGAAAAACTCGGAGTGAAGTTTAAACAAATCAGCCTCCCGCACACCAAGTACGCACTTTCCTGCTACTACATTATTCAACCAGCCGAAGCGAGCTCCAACCTCTCGCGTTTTGACGGTATTCGGTACGCCAATGTCGCTGGTGTAGAGCGTAGCCAACACGATCTCGCCGGTCTGTATAAGAGCTCGAAGGGTCTCGGATTTGGTCCGGAAACTAAACGACGTATTATGCTTGGCACGTTTGTACTTTCATCGGGCTACTACGACGCGTACTACAAGAAAGCGCTCGAAGTAAAAGAGTATATCACTGACGACTTTACTAACGCGTTTAAAGAAGTGGACGCGATTCTTACTCCAGTCACCCCAACTGTCCCATTTAAGATCGGCGAAAAGGCGAGTGACCCACTCTCAATGTATCTTTCAGATATTTTTACTATTCCAGCCAACCTCGCGGGTATTCCGGCGATCTCTATCCCGGCGCGTGTCCCAGCGGGTAGCTTGCCAATCGGATTTCAGCTTATGGGCAAGCCTTGGAGAGAAGCAGATATACTAGGACTCGGGCGTTTGTACGAAAACTCATAGCTTTTCATAAAACTAAGTTATCCACAGCTCCGCGTTGGGGCTATTGACATATTTTCGCAGGGGAGTACTATAGCTTCTACGACGGCAGCGATGCTGTTGTGGCAGGAGTATCCAGAGGCGACCCTCAAAGCCTCCTTTGGAACGAATACTCCGTCGGTAGGAAGCACGGAAACATTCCGCGAGGCAAGGCGAAACCCGTAAAAAGGAATTGCTAAAGCCCCCCAGGAATGGCGAATTAGGCGTCTAACGTGGCGCCTGATACCGAAAAGCGAATGGATAAGCTGGCTTCACCGCTAGCCCCAGAAGCTACCCTCCGTGACTTTAGTAGGAGCTAAGACTCTGCGTTTTGCCCAGGTGACCTAAATACCACCCGGATAAAAACAAAACGCGCAACCTGTCCACTAGAGAGCCCCGTTCGCAAGAACAAAGCCGACTACGGAATAGGAGAGTCTAGGTCTGCGTCCCATCTTTGCCCACAGGATGATTTCCAATTAGGTGCGCAAGCATCTGAAACAGAAAAAGTCCTCTCGCCGAGGTGGATCATTAGCAGGCCTGAGAGTACCGAACCGGTGCGCAAGCGCCGATAAGGGAAGTCGCACAAACGCGAAAAAGTGCGACCAACAAAAAAGCTCCAATCCGAAATAGCCGCTGGTGGAAGTCATGACACACCAATGCGCTGTACGACCGTCACAGCACCCGCTCCGCCCGGCCCTTCATCCAATCCGCAAGGAAAAGATGGAGGGCCCTTTTATTTCTACGAAAAACTGCCACAAAACATGAAAAGTACAGACTATTGACAAGTATATTGCTATATGCTATAATGGAAAAGACAAGTGGTAAAAGGCCTCAAGCCTGAACCACTCGGTCACGGGGATTGGACGGATGGGAACGTCCAGTCGAGGGATTGGCTTTGGGCAATCCCGCCCTACCTTGCAGGCCGGAAGTCCTATTCTCGGCCGAAGCGCAAGTCCGAAGTGAAATTCTTCGGACAAGAATAGGAGCGCGATCAATTTCGGTCGCGTAAAGATAAAGGAGTATTGGGCGTAACTGGAGAGATCTGGTTGCGCCCTTTTAAATTATATGTAACAGCTAAGTTTGCATTCTGCACCGAGGAAGGTATCTAAGAGTGAGTGATAAATTAAGCGACAGCTCACGAACTCGCTCGGCGGGGAGTGCGTAGGGTGATTTTTTCCCCTGTATTGCGGGGGGTGTTGCGAAGCGCAGACACGCCCTTTTTCTAGCTCTCGGATTTATACTCGGTATTATGGGGGTGTGAAGGAGTGGGTTACTTCTCAAATAAGGCTCGTTTTTTCTCCCTCCTCCAGCCTTTAATTTCACGCTCTCTTCGCCGAGCCACTACGAGAGTTGAAAATTCTTCAGAATATTTTAAAAAAACTGGCCGGCGAAGTTTGGTGTACCACGAGCCATAATCTGATTCATTGTGTTGCCTAATTCGCTTATTTAAATCATTAGTGTAGCCAACATAAAAAGAACCATCGGCACATTCGAGGATATAGACAAAGAAACGCATCTCTTAAATTGTATCACTTCGCTTCGCTCAGTGTCTTCGTCGCCTTAAAGGCGAAGTCGAAGACTCTGAGGAGTAAGGCGACGAAGAGTTGCGGGGGAGGGAATTGAACCCCCGACCTTCTGGTTATGAGCCAGACGAGCTACCACTGCTCTACCCCGCGATCAAGTTCTTCCATTGGAAGAAACGTTGGTTCATTATATAATTGTTTAGAGATATGGTCAAATCATCAAAAAACATACATAACATCGCAATTCTTGGCTTCAGCAAAGAAGGTAGGGCGGCGCTCAACTACTTCAAAAAAGCACCTCAATACAAAGATGCGCAGATTACTATTTGCGATAAAAATCCAAGCCTTAAGCCGATCAAAGGTAGGAACATCTCATATCAGCTTGGCCAGCAGTATTTAGATAACCTAGAAAGCTTTACGCAAATCGTACGTTCGCCTGGTATCTGGTATCTCACTCCACAAATCCAGAAAGCTAAAGAGCATGGCGTTATCATCACGAGTGCGACGCAGTTATTTTTTGACGCGCTCAAAGAACTTAAAAAACGCCCCCTCGTAATCGGCATTACGGGAACGAAAGGCAAAGGCACCGTTTCTACACTTATCTATGAGATGCTCAAGGCTGGAAAGAAAAAGGTATTAATCGCAGGGAATATCGGTAAGCCGGCTATTGAGATTATTGGACAGGCCAAAAAAGCAGACGCAGTAGTGCTCGAGCTCTCTAGTTTTCAACTCCAAGATATTCGAACCTCACCCGACATCGCCGTAGTACTTTCAATCTCACCTGATCACCAAGACGTTCATAGAGATATGAACGAGTACGTACAGGCAAAAGCTGGTATTACACGTAATCAAACGAGCGATCAGGCGGTTTTTTATGTAGCCGGAAATGAGCTAACTAGTCAGATCGCCAAACAGTCAAAAGGAAAACAGTTCGCAGTTGAAGGAAAGAGTTTTGACATATTTAGTCAGGAAGACTTAAAAATTATCGGTTCGCACTCGTATGGTAATGCGATTATGGCAGCGACCGTTGCCCGCTTCATTGGCATATCGGATAAGGCGATTAAAAAAGTGGCAATTTCATTTGTTGGCCTTCCACATCGCCTACAACTTATTAAAACAATCAAAAATAAGCTAACCAAGGGAGCGTCAATCTATTTCTATAACGACTCACTAAGCACAAACCCATCAACAGCAAGCGCAGCAGTTAAGGCTCTTCATATTCCAATTGTGCTGATCGCCGGAGGCAAAGACGCGCAATTCGATTACGCGCCGCTTGCCGATGCAGTTAATGAAAGTACGGTTCGTAGTATGGTGCTGTATGGTGAAAATAAACACAAAATCGCCGAGGCGCTACGGGTGACTAATATAACGCCAGAAATCGTAAGTACACTTGCCGACGCAGTCACGCTCGCGTATCAACGCGCTCAATACCATGCAACTATAGAAAAAGCATCAGCTGCAGTTATTCTTTCTCCAGCCTCAAAAAGCTTTGATATGTTTAAAGATTACGAGGATCGCGGCAATCAGTTTGTTTCACTCGTTAAAAAACTGAAGTAATAAAAAGCCGGACACTCCACGAGGGGATATGTCCGGCGAGAATCAGGAGATCCAGAAGAAGGCGCCGTTTCTCCCAGCAACTGTTTCACACTTTCCGGGAACTGGTCTGCCGTCCCAGACATGCGACCAGTATGCGCCAGCTCCACCATTATCCCGCTCTTCGCAGGCGGTACATCTCGCATCGATTTTCGCGACTCCCGGTCGTAGCCCAGCAGTCCCCGCAAATACTTGCTCTAAATGCATCACTGCCAAGCGACACAGATCGACCGAGGGGCTACCCTTGCGGGGACCACACGTCGCCCTATGAATAGCCTGGACGGGCAAGTTTTTACGAATATCGGGGTTTTCGAGCGACTCTTTCTGTCCAAAGCAGCAAGGGCCGGCCCCGAATCCAAAAAAGATGTTGTCAATCATCCGTGGATCAGGGAAGTGCTTCATAAGCGACGCGAGAATAATGCTCTCGCCATTTTCGCCAACCAAGCAACGAAACGCGCAATGAAGCACCATCAGCTTGTCGCCAGAATGAACGGCTAGCAGGGGACAATCGGCATTTGCGACAAATATCGCCGAATTTCGCCCGTGAATGACGGCACCGTCAACGGTATCTCTACTTTCAAGAAACCAATTCGCCGGCGTCGTCGCCACGAAGCTGTCCTGACTCGCAAGCTTAGTACTTGTACCCTCGATGCGAGTGAAGTACACCTTTCGAACACCAGGAGGAAGTAGCTGGGCAACAAAAGAGATGAGTTTCTCGCGACTCGGGTAGTGATTCGGACGAAAATCGCCCGGTTTCCCGACAAGAACACCTCGGAGCTTAGTCATCGCAACCTCCTTTAGTCCAGGATTAATGCCGAAGATATAATAAAACGATTTATAACCCTTGGCAAGTTAGTTGAAAAAATGCTAAGGTTTTAGTAGTATATTGTGTACCTGCGAGAAGCAGGGAAGTATATATCTGAAGTCTTTGGCTTAGTGCGAGGCGTAAGGGTGAAGCCGTATATCAGCGATAGCATACGGCGAACCCGAAACAACAAAGCAATAAGGCAAAGGAACTGCGGGCGTAGCTCAGCTGGTTAGAGCGTCCCCCTGTCACGGGGAAGGTCACCGGTTCAAGTCCGGCCGCCCGCGCATATCAAAACCCACCTCACAGAAAGGTGGGTTTTGTGTGTCAGACGCAGACTTTCACCGGTTCCCGGTTACCGCTTTAAGGCGGCATTGCGTTTTGTGTCTGCTCAAATTCTCGCAGACAAAACGGGAACAAGTCCGGCTTGTTCTGAACTCATCGAATAAGCGTCATTCTTGAAAAGATTGCCCAAAAGTCCACCTTGCGCTAACCTGCACTTAGTTCATCGAAAGGAATCCACTATGCCCCGTCTCGAGCTGCTGTTTGTCGTGGCGCTTCTCCTGTACTCGACGGTCATCTGGACTCACTTCATTCAGCGGAAGAAGGTGTTAGAGCTGCGTCGCTGGATGCTGTGGGTGTTTGGTATCGCACTCACACTCGACGTGAGCGCGACCATCTTTGTCTGTAGCCTAAACTCCAAGGGGTGGACGTGGGATCTCCACACGACCACCGGGCTCGCCTCGGTACTCATTATGGGTCTGCACTTCGGCTGGGCACTCGATGCGACATTACGAACACACGGCCGTTGCGCCGAACTCTTCAACCGCTTTTCGCTCGTCGCCTGGGGCGTCTGGCTCATCTCGTTCATTTCTGGAATTCCGCAGCACTAAGTAGATTTACAAGCCCCGACTCAAGCCTTGCGCTTCGGCCCGGGGCTTTTATTTACAAAGGAAGGAGAAATCGCTATTATCGTATACGTACTGGCTGGGTAGCTCAGTGGTAGAGCAGGGCTTTCATAAGGCCAAGGTCGAGAGTTCGATCCTCTCCCCAGCCACCAGTAATCAAAAATAACGCATATGTCACACAAAGAAATCATTATTGATACACAAGATCAAGCGACCGCACTTAAGGATTTAGAAAAGCGAACCGACGCAGAAGCGCTTCGTGAAAAGCGCTATCTAGCGATGCCCGATCTTTCTCGTACTCCGGAAAGTCCATTGTATGAAATTGTCGCGCGAGCTCGAGCTACTAACGCGCTCAAAAATTTAGATAACATTGTCATTCCAGAGGTAGTACCAGCAAGTATTACATTCGACTTATTTGATTTTCCTGCAGACCACCCAGCGCGTAGTAAGTCTGACACGTACTATGTAAACGATAAAAATATTTTGCGTACACACGACACGGTGATGTGGTATTACTACCTCAACGATGCTGATGTTAAAAATCGAATCGCAAAAGGGGAGGCGGTAGGAACTACGTGTTATGGAAAAGTCTATCGCAAAGATGAAATTGATAATCGTCACATGAACGTCTTCCATCAGTTCGGTGCGTGGTACTTACAACCGGACTCTATGGGCGTGATGCCACTCGACTCACTGCGAAACGTATTATCAGAAATTGTTGAAACGCTTTTTGGGAAAAATATTGAGTATCGTTTTCTTGATGATACATTTCCGTACACCGACCCATCACTTCAAGTTGAGGTAAAAATCGGCGATCGGTGGATTGAGATTTTAGGTGGAGGTATGCCGAAAAAATCAGTACTGAAAAACTTTGGACTCGAAGGGTACAACGGGTGGGCGTTCGGATTTGGTCTAGAGCGCTTGGCAATTATCAGCATGGAGCTCCCAGATATTCGCTTGCTCTGGTCAACTGATCCGCGCGTAGTAAAACAGCTCAAGCTCGGAAATAAATTTAAAGAAGTAAGTAAGTATCCGCCAATCACTCGCGACATCTCGTTTGTGGTGAGTAAGAAATTTGTTCCAAATGACTACTTCGATTTAATTCGTGAAATCGGTGGCGAGCTCGTCGAAGAAGTTTCACTCCTTGATAAGTACGAGAATGATAAAAAATTTGGTGCCGACAAGATGAGCTACACCTATCGCATAATTTATCGCAGCAACGAGCGCACGCTTCTCACTGAAGAAGTTGAGCCGATCCAAAACAGAGTAATCGAAGAAACGAAAAAGCAATTTGGCGCTGAAGTTCGATAAGTGAAGGCCTCGACAAACCTTGAAACATAAGGCCTAATAGACTTTTCCACAACGAGTTGACGCACAGGTCAACTCGTTTCTGTTATACTTATTTCAGAACGTTGAACATAGTTGTGTTGCAGTCGCTTCTCGCTTTAAAGAAATTTGAAACAAGAAGCGACTGCAAACCGACGAACAAAAAAGTGTCTAAGACAAGTGACTGATCGAGCCTGCCGCTGCGAAGCTGGCATATGAGGCGGACAACTAGAGCTGTGTGTAGCGCAAGTAATTGAAAGAAAGCGAACTGCCACAACTGCCGATACTAATCCGGCAGAAACACCAACCCTAATCCCGATATCCCTCTGACGGCACCACACCGATCAACATTCATCTTAGAAAACTTCTCGCAAAAAAGGGGACACCACACGGAGGTCCCCCTTTTCATTTTCAAACAAAGTATTAATTATCCAAGACGATCGTTTTTGATAAATATCGAAAGTCCTTTGAACCAAATCGGAATCGCGCGGCGTAGCGGCATAATTGAGAATAGGTAGTTTAGCTCAACGAGTCCTTTAAGTACCCAACCCCAAAATCCAGAAATGATAACCGATCCTAATTTTGCAATCGCAAATTTTCCTCCGATTGGAATCACGTATGGATAGTTTTGCGGAATATACGATTTCAGTTGCGCGCTAGAAATTATTTTTTCTGCCGCTAAAATCTCCTGCATAATATTGTGCGCAGCTATTGTCGCCTGCGTCATCGCAGCTCGAGCAGTACCCGGAACTGGCGTATTTGTTTTTGGATTAATAAAACAAATCGAATCACCGATTCCATAAATCGAACCATGGAAACGTAAATCATCAGTTTCCGGAATGCAGCGCATATCGTGGTTGGTCAAAACCTTTCCACCTTTATCGCGCTTCATACTCGCGGCATACGCAAGTTGATTTGCCTTAACGCCTCCAGTCCAGACTAAAACATCAAATGGAACGGTCGCTCCACTCTGAAGCGTGAGTGAGTTTTTTGAAACCGAAGCGATGCGCTCATTGGTTCGCGTCGCAATACCAAGTTTAGCTAGTCGCTGTTGTGCACGAGTAATAAGCCGCGGATCAAAAACGCTTAGTACGGTCGAAGCACCATCAATGATCTCAATCGAAGTTGAGCAGGTATTTTTAATCTCCGCAGTTGGGCCGCAGAGCCAAAGCTTAATCTCGCCGGCAAGTTCGACGCCAGTCGAGCCACCTCCGCCAATTACAATTCGCAGAGGAGCATTTTCACGCTCCATAACTTTCGTAGTCATCACTTCGCGTAGCATCACCGCATCGTGGAAGGTCTTGAGGGCAAACGAATTCTCCTTAAGTCCGGGAATGTCAAAATAATTTGTCTGCGCACCAAGGGCGAGCAAAAGATTACAAAACACTAGGCGCTCGCCAGTCGAGAGGTGGACATCGCCATGAGCAACATCAATATTGGTAACTTCCGCCTTAATGAAGCGAATAGGGAGCCAAGCGACCAAGCTCGCAACGTTAAAAGTTACAATCTCTTTTAAATGGAAAAAGTTAGCAGTCTCTTTCGAGGTAGTGGCAATTTCGTAGAGCGTAGGGGTATACGTGTGATACTCATTTTTATCAATAAGAACGACTTCATACTTATCCGCCAGCTTGTATGCTTTTAGATAACGTCCGAGACGCAAAGCGGCCCGCAGCCCACCAAATCCAGCTCCTAATACGATAATTGATTTACGTGCTTCCATAGGTTGATTTCTTTATGGTAAACTACCAAAGACAAATGCGCAAAGTAGCAATCATCATTTACGGGCCTCCAGGCTCGGGAAAAGGAACCCAAGCCAACCTTATATCCTGGAAACGGGATTATTTTCATTTTGATTCCGGCCGCTATCTGGAATCAGTCATTCGCGACCCGGCCAACCGCAATAATAAGATGATTCAACGCGAGAAGCGCCTCTTTGATGCCGGAATCCTTATGACCCCATCCTGGGTGCTCGGCATGACCACTAAACAGGCGATTACCGTCGGTAAGTCGGGCGTTAGCATCATTTTTAGCGGCTCACCACGTACGATGTATGAGGCGTTTGGCGATGAGAAGCGCCAAGGCTTAGTTAAAACAATAGAAGAGTACTATGGAAAGAAAAATATGTACTTCTTCTTTTTAAAGGTAAACCCAGAAACATCAATTAAGCGCAACTCGGTCCGCCGAGTGTGTTCGGTATGTGCGACCGTGTTTAACCCGACGACACGCAGCAAACACTGCCCAATCTGCTATGGGCTTTTGCGTAAACGCAGTCTCGATAATCCAAAAGTGATCCGTGATCGCCTAGTTGAGTATGATAAGCGTACGATGCCGATTTTAGCCGAGCTCGAGAAGCGTAAGTATCAGGTATTTAAAATAAATGCCGAGCCGCTCCCGGAGTTTGTCTTTAAGCAAATCGAAA
The DNA here is from genome assembly GCA_964394435.1 of uncultured Candidatus Saccharibacteria bacterium. Lineage (GTDB taxonomy): Bacteria > Patescibacteriota > Minisyncoccia > UBA6257 > 1-14-0-10-44-23 > CAYMXN01. The sequence goes on along the minus strand of CAYMXN010000001.1, from coordinate 212,787 downwards.
AACATCTTCCGTAAGATATGGCGTTAATTAAATCTCAAGCTGAAATAGAAAAAATCGCCAAGGCTGGTGCGATTTTAGCAATGACACTTAAGCGAATTAAGGCGGTCGCGAAAGAGGGTGTAATTATTAGCGCACTCGACGAGCTGGCTCGCTCACTAATTGAAGACGCGGGAGGTAAGCCAGCATTTTTAAACTATCGTCCAGAAGGAGCAACTCGCCCATACCCGGCAACACTCTGCGTTTCACCAAACGACGTAGTTGTCCACGGCGTACCGAGCAAGCGTGTCATTAAAGACGGTGATCTAATCAGTATCGACTGCGGAGTTATTTACGAAGGATACTATGCCGATGCCGCAATTACGATTCCAATTGGTAATATTTCCAAACAAGATAAAAAGCTTATTGAGGTTACCGAACAGGCGCTTGTACGTGGTATTAAAGCAGCTAAACCAGGCAACACACTTGGTGATATTGGATTTGCGATTGGGGATTTTGTTGAGAAAAAAGGTTTTTGTGTTGCGCAGGGATTAACCGGCCACGGAATTGGAACCAAGCTTCACGAAGACCCATCAGTATTTAACGAAGGGCGTCCAGGTAAGGGGATGAAGCTTGTCCCAGGAATGGTGCTCGCACTCGAGCCAATGGTTATTATCGGCACTGGCGAAGTTGTCCAGCTTGCGGACGAAAGCTATGGTTCTGCTAACCGCAAAAACTCCGCGCACTTTGAACACACGATCGTCATCACGGAAAAAGGCAATAAAATCTTAACCGAATAAAAAGATCCCCTGGCTACGCTTTACGGCAACCAGGGGAAGAGCACTCTTTGTGCACATCGACGGGAATTTAACCCGTTAACTTGCGACGCACACTGCAGGCAGAGTACGAAACCTGTTCGTCGCTGTCATCGTAGCATTTGGTACACGCCGATGACTCGCACGACTAGCTTTGAGTTGACATTGACCCCCGGAGTTGCAGGCCAATCCATCTCAATTTAGGGTGCTGACGATTCACCCAGAGCTTACCTAAAGCTCATTCAACCATCGGTCGAGATAGCTCTTTGTCGTGGAGTTACTTTCGCACCCCACTACTATCCCGGCGATGACCGTACCCCCTCAGCGGACAGAGGAGGAATTCGGCCCTATCTCTAGGACCTGCGCGGGTTGGTCCGATAAGACCACGTCCCGACTCGACCTACCAAGTCGAGTATCCGCGAACCTCCGAGTCGTTGTCGACCCGGACAGAGGAGGGGATTCAAGTGTACGGCCACCGGGGGCTAATCACTCGAACAACCTACCTCAAAAACACGCATCGCAAAAAACACGCGCCCGTGGAGAGGGGCTCAGGGCCCATCCACGTCGGTAAAAGTATTATAGCACACTATAAATATTTGTCAATAGGGTACGGTTAAGCATCAAAATCAGCCCAACCCGTGATATACTTTCAATATAATTATTCTCGCCTCTTAGTTCGCACTTCATAACTCGTAATTCATATCTCTACCCCAATGGCTCGTCCATTTTTATCAGTTGTTATCCCCGCGTATAACGAAGCAAAGCGTCTCCCGCTGACACTCATTGATGTTGATCGACATCTCTCACAGCAAGATTTTTCATATGAAATCATAGCGGTTATCAGCAAGGGAGAAGATCAAACCGCGCAAATCGTCGAACGCCTCGCGACTATGATTACGAATCTGAAGGTAATCGCACTTCCAGATAACCGAGGGAGGGGGTACGCACTACGCACAGGAATGAGCGCGGCAAAAGGAAGTTGGAAGCTTGCGATAGACGCGGACAACTCGGCAACCGTTGTTGAGTTTCTGAAAATGCGCCCATATCTTGCGCCAAGCGGTGATGCGAGTGCGACCGAGCGAGACAACGCTTACGATATCGTAATCGGTTCGCGTTATCTTTCCGGCAGCAGTATGAGCCCAAAACCAAGTAGTGCACAGCAACTTCGCGCCCGCATTTGGCGCTTCTTCTCAAAACTATTTTTCATTCGCGGGATATCAGATACGCAATGTGGATTTAAGTGCTTCTCGGCCTCATCCGCGGACGCCATCTTTCCGCTTGTTCAGGCAAATGGGTGGGCGTTTGACCTTGAGGCGCTGATCCTCGCGAAGAAGAAAAAGCTAAAAATTAAAGAAATTCCGATCTTTTGGGCGTGTAATAACCAAAAGCGAAACACGTTTGCTCGCTCAATGAGTTTTATGGGCGAGGCGATCAGTATCTGGTTTAGGAGAATTCTCGGAAATAGCAAAAACTAGTCTGTGCATATCGGCACTATGCGAAGAGGGGCGGATATGATAGGCTAAGCAACAACTTATCATTAGTACTATATATATGGAGCACCACGTAACAGCCGAAAAGTTAGAAGAGTTAAAGGCGGAGCTAGAGGTACTGAAAACCACGAAGCGCATGGATGTGGCTGATCGTCTTAAGCGCGCCAAAGAACTTGGCGATCTCTCGGAAAACTCCGAATACTTTGAAGCTCGTGAAGAGCAGCAGTGGGTAGAAACCCGTATTTCTGAAATTGAAGATATTATCAAAAATGCGGTAGTCATTACGATGACGCACGGCAAAGGAACGGTACAGATTGGTGCGACTATCGACGTTGAGGTAAAAGGTAAAAAGTTTAAGTACACTATCGTTGGCGCAAACGAAGCTCGTCCGGAAGCTGGTATGATTTCCAACGAATCACCACTTGGCAAAGCCTTTATTGGCAAAAAAGCTGGCGATGAGGTGAAGATAAAGATTCCAGCCGGTGAAGCAACTTACAAGATTCTCAAAATTGAATAACCCGGTTTGTAGTTTTTTAGCTATAAGCCGCAACTAATAACTACTATACGTATGCTCGAAGATATCATCAAAGAGCGACTCAAGAAAAAAGATAATTTAACTGAAGCAGGATATGACTCGTATCCCGCGTCAGTTAAGCGCACGCACACCATCAGCGAACTCCTCGCTGATTGGAAGAGCTATAACAACAAAAAGAAAAAAATAACCCTAGTTGGGCGTATTTTTGCGTTGCGTGGACAGGGCGGTATCTCATTTCTCGACCTCAAAGATGAAAACGGAGCGATTCAACTTGTTCTCTCTAAAGACGCGACTAAAAACTTCGAGCTCGTGCGCAATAACACTGATATCGGCGACTTTGTCGAGGCGACCGGCACCGCGTTTGTAACGAAAAAAGGAGAGAAGAGCTTACAGGCGACCTCGTTCCGCACAATCACTAAATCAATTCGCCCAATTCCTTCCGAGTGGTACGGTATCGCCGACGTCGAGACTCGCTTGCGCAAGCGCTACCTCGACTTAATGCTTCACCCGGAGCTTCGCGAAACATTCAAAAGGAAAACAAAATTCTGGGCCGCATTCCGCACGTTTTTAATTAAAAACGGATTCTTAGAGGTGGAGACGCCGGTACTCGAACAAACCCCCGGTGGTGCTGATGCCGAACCGTTTATGACTCATATGAACGCACTCGACATAGACCTTTCACTACGTATCTCACTCGAGCTTCCGCTCAAGCGTTTGCTTGTCGGTGGTTTTGAAAAAGTATTTGAAATCGGGCGCATTTTCCGCAACGAAGGCATTGACGCCGAACATCTCCAGGACTACACCCAGCTCGAATACTACTGGGCGTACCAGGACTACGAAGGTGGTATGAAGTTTATCGAAAAACTCTATAAATACGTTATTAAGCAAACGATGGGCACGCTAAAAACTAAGCGTGGCGATATCACAATCGATTGGGGAAAGAAATGGGGGCGTGTCGACTACTTCGATATCTTTAAGAAAGAAACGGGTATCGACCTCAATACGGCGACCGACGAGCAGCTCTATGAGCATGCGAAAAAGCAGGGAATCGATACGACAAAACATATTGGCCGTGGACGTATCACTGACGCAATCTTTAAAAAGATTCGCCACAAGTTAGTTCAGCCATGCTTCTTAATCAACCCACCAGTTGATATCGAGCCACTTGCTAAGCGTCTTTCGCCGGGCAGTAATAAGGTTGCTCGTTTCCAGGTAGTAGCCGCCGGTACCGAGCTCGGCAAAGGATTTTCCGAATTAAACGACCCACAAGATCAGCGTGCTCGATTTGAGGAGCAGCAAAAGCTCCGTGAGGCTGGCGACCCAGAGGCGCAGCGTCTCGATGAGGACTACCTCGAAGCAATGGAGTACGGTATGCCACCAAACCACGGCTTTGGCATTTCCGAACGACTCTTCTCAATTCTCGTTGATAAACCAGTCCGTGAAACCGTCTTCTTCCCAATCCTTCGTCCTAAAAAAGATAACTAACATACTTCTATGATCGACATCGAACACCTTCGCGAAAATCCACAGCCATACAAAGACTCGATGAAGTTGCGCAATATGAATAGCGCGATTGTCGATGAGTTCTTAACCGTCGATAAGCAGTGGCGCTCACTCTTAAATGAAGTTGAGCAAGCTCGCGCCCTACAGAAAAAATATGGAGCGGAGCGAAAAATCGAAGAGGCGAAAAAGCTGAAAACCGAAATTAGCGAAAAGGAAAAGCAAGTTGAGTCGCTCGAAGCAAAGCGCATCGAGCTCGTATACCAGATTCCAAACCTACTCCATCCGGACGTACCAGCTGGTAAAGATGAGTCAGAAAACAAAGTAATTCGAAAGTGGGGTGAGCCGACCAAGTTTTCCTTTAAGCCACTCGATCACGTAGCGCTCGGCGAAAAACTCGGACTGCTCGACAGCGAGCGCGCCGTTAAAGTTTCTGGTGCTCGCTTTGTGTATCTCAAAGGAGCGCTCGCCAAGCTTCAAATGGGTATTATTCAGTTTGTCTTTGATACGCTTACCGACGAAAAGGTGATGAAGAAATTAGCGAATAGCGTCGAAAAAGGATTTAACCCGAAGTTATTCGTACCGGTAATCCCGCCAGTAATGATTAAACCAGAGCCGTATGTTCGTATGGCGCGCTTAAGCCCGGCCGATAAAGATGAGCGCTATCACTTCGATCAAGACGACCTCTACTTGATTGGTAGTGCTGAACACACCCTTGGTTCGATGTATATGGACGAGATCCTTAAGGCTGAAGATATGCCAATTCGGTACATTGGGTACTCGACTAGCTTCCGCCGTGAAGCCGGTAGTTATGGCAAAGATACAAAAGGCATCTTGCGTATGCATCAATTCGACAAGCTCGAAATGGAATCATTTACACTTCCAGAAGACTCCGAAAAGGAGCAGCGCTTGTTTATTGCGATTCAGGAGTATCTCCTACAGCAATTAGAGCTTCCATACCAAGTTGTACAAATCTGTACGGGTGATATGGGTAAGCCGGACGCTCGCCAGGTAGATATGGAGACGTGGATGCCTGGTCAGGATAGGTATCGTGAGACACACACCTCTGACTTAATGACCGATTATCAAACCCGACGCCTCGCGACCAAGATTCGCAAAGCAGACGGAACAACGGTATACGCACACACCAACGACGCTACTGCATTTGCCATCGGCCGTATCCTCATTGCGATTATGGAAAACAATCAAACTGAAAAAGGTACGATTAAAATTCCAAAAGTTCTGCAAAAATACTCCGGAGTCAAAGAAATCAAATAAACAAAGTCCCGCTTTACAGGCGGGATTTTTGTATTATACTCGAAAAGTTAGTTATTGATGCTTCCGCAGCGAGAAATGGGACTCGACACGAGAAGCATCGAGGCTAGCTGTAGTTTGGAGGGTTAGTATGTCAGTTTCGTCTCGGCCGAGAATTAAGTACACGGAGGACGGGTTGCACGACGTCTTTCGCCCCGAAAGCTCGGCGATCGACCGCGGTGCGGTCGATCATGTCGTAAAGACTGCGATGCATTCACCGCCGCATCGCGACGTTTTGCAGGGGTATACGCGCAGAGCCGCGCAGAGCGTCCAGCGCGCCTTTGGAATCCTTCTCCTGCAGCCGCCCGGCACCGTCGGCAAGGAGCAGAAGCAGTTCATGGACATGCTTCTGCAAGACCCCGAAGTGCGTCGCCAAATGAGACGCTAAGAGAACTAGCCCCTAGGTACGCTGTCGTACCTGGGGGCCTTATTTATTCTTTGATATACTAATAAGATATGGCGCAACAAAAAACTACTCCGCAATGGAAAACGTGGATTGAAATATCGCGGAGTGCGGTCGCTCATAACTTAGAAGTAATTAAATCACTCACAGCTGAACAAACAGAAGTTTGGTCAGTCGTAAAATCAAATGCGTACGGCCACGGCATTTTTTCATTTACGAAAGTAATCAATGAGCTCGGCATTAGTGGATTTTGTGTCGACAGCGTTATCGAAGGAATTAAACTGCGCGAACAGGGAATTCAACGCCCAATCTTAGTTCTCGGCTCAACACTGCCAACGCTTTACCAAAAAGCCGCACAATATAAAATTACGCTCTCAATTTCAACATTTGAAGGCCTCGAAGCGCTCGTTGAACAAATCGAGTCGCCAATCGACCGTCCCGAGATACATATCAAAATTGACACCGGGATGTTACGACAGGGTTTTTTTGTGCAGGACGTAAAAAAAGTAATTACAAAAGTAAAGAAAGAAAATCTTAAGCTTAAAGGTATTTTTTCACACTTTGCGAGCGCCAAAGATATCGCATACCCGACCTTTACCGAGCAGCAGTTCAAGCGATTTCAGGAGGCGATCGCACAATTTGAAGCTGCCGGATTTACTAATATCAAACGCCACATCGCCGCTACCGGAGGAACACTCCTTGATCAAAAATACCATCTTGATGTTGTACGTGTTGGTATCGGTCTGTATGGCATATACCCCTCGAAAGAGCTCGAAATTCAGATGCCCTCACTCGGCCTAACTCCCGCGCTAAGCTGGCGAGCGGTCATTAGCGAGGTTAAAACCGGCAATAAAGGGGAGTATATCGGATACGATCTCACCGAACGTCTTACCCGGAAAACCGAAATCGCTATCGTACCTATCGGCTACTGGCACGGCTACCCTTGGGCACTCTCATCAAGTGGAGTAGTGCTGATAAATGGACAGCGCGCCAAAGTGCTTGGCCGCGTTTCAATGGATATGATCGCGATCGACGTAACAGGTGTCGGAGCAAAAGTTGGATCAATCGCTACTATTATCGGTAAAGATAAGAAAGAAGAAATTACCGCTCGCGAAGTAGCTCTGAAAATTGGGACTAGTCCGTACGAAATCATCACACGCATCAATCCGCTTATCGAACATATCATCACCGACTAACTGCCTAACTAATCCAAACTGAATGAATCCCGTTAGAGATAAAAAATGTTTTACTACGTCTATGTCCTGCAAAGCAAAAAAGATAAACGCTGGTATACTGGATTTACGAATGACATACGGAAGCGCCTCACTCAACACAACATGAACCAATCGCAGTGGACAAAAAATCGTGGACCATTCGCACTCATATACTGTAAGATGTGTTTGGATCGCGACGACGCCCGGTCGAGAGAAGTGTATTTAAAAACTGGTATGGGTAAGCGCTATCTGAAAAATAGGATGGGGCGCTTCCTATCTCTAACGGGATGAACCAGCTCTACGGAAACACACGCTACAAAAAGAAGAAGCAAGTTAAGCGCATTAAAGTATATGCGTGGCTTGGCGTTTCCTTGCTCGTCGTCATCATAATCGCCTACAGTATCGGCTTTACCGGCCTTTTTAAAATACAACGCATCAGTGTTATCGGGGCAGACGATATCGAACCAACAGCGCTCATCGAGAAACTAAAGCCGCAAATCGCAACAACATTTTGGGGCAGGTTGTTCGGCACCGAAAACTACCTCTCCTGGGACCCAACTATCCAATACTCAAACATTGAATACGCTTCAACAAGCATCGTAAAAGATTTTTTAAGTCGAACGATAAGTATCCAAGTTGTTCCACGAACACAATATGCCGTTTGGTGCATCGCACCAGCAATCACCGGCGAAGAACCAGCATTTCTCGAACAATGCTACTGGATAGACACGCAGGGAATCGCATTTGAACCATCCGCTATTCCCGATGGGCAAATTATCACCAAAATAACCGAATATGCGACCAGCAGCCAATTTGTAATTGGAGATAATGTACTAGACGCCTACGCGTTTACAAATGCGAAAAAGATTCTTGATACAGTTAAGCAAATGCAGTTAGCAGTAAAAGAAATTCGTATTGTGCGCAAAGATTTTCGCGTCGAAATTGAAGCAGCAAACGGTACGAACATCTACTTCAGTCTCCGATTCGACCCAACAATTAGCGCACTCCCCGCACTTAAAAAGCTTCGCATTAGTCCCGGCTTATCCGGATTTGAGTATGTTGATCTTACCGTTGAAAATCGTGCACTCGTAAAGCCTCGCTAATGTTTAAGTTTCCAGAAAATACAACCCGAGCAAGTTGGACGAGGCATATCAAAAATAAGATGGTTTTTTATAATTTGCCCGCCTCGGCACTGTTTCGCGTACTACGTTCGCCAGATAGAACGGAAGAAGGTATCGCGCCGGGAACAATCGCAGCGATGAAAATAGTTAAGCATAACATCAATAAAACCGCCTCGACCTCCGGGCAACGCAAACAACCAGAAACCGAAATCTGGATAATGTATAAGGCGAATAAAAGGATGTCGCGTAAAGAGATGGGGACTTCGGCCGTAAAACCTGGGCTAAAAATCGTTCCATCACGTCTTACGATGATTAGCGCGTGGCGCTATCCGGGTCGCACCAAAGCAGGTGAGCGACCACTAATCCCTGAAGGAGTACTCGAAGAGTTGATAGCCGAAGGAGTGTTGACTAACTAAGAAAATCAGGTTATTCTGTTTTTGGCACAAAATGACATTCGAGTGCTTGCCGGAAGTCGATTAGCGATCGACAAGCAGGGCAACCTCCTGCCGGTATTTCTCGTTTGTGGACCACCCGAGGCGGGCCCGTGCGAATGTTTTTCCGCCGATTTTGGTCCAAGAAGAAGGGTACTGGGTGGTAAAAGACCCCTTCAACTTTAAACGCGCCACATATGATTACAAGTTCCGGGGGCGGAAGGTAGTCGCGCTGCTAAAGTTTCTCCTTTCAGTCAAGCGTCGCTTGGCGGGAGATCGAAAAATAAGAGACTCGAGTCACGCTCCGCCTCCAGCACTACCTCGCTGGCGGCGGTTATTTTTTTAAATTGATTTTACAAATAAACTAGGGTACTATTTTGAAGCTGGTCGCTTGTGGGTAGCGTTGCGCGTGGCTCCAGAGGGGTTAGCAGTAAGCTTGGCTGATTGGCAACGCGAACTCGGAACTCGCATACCTCGGGGTGTAGACTCTAAAATCAGGTCAAGAACCATCCCGACCACTGGAACTCGCGAGAGTTCGCAGCGGCCACTTTTAAATAAACTATGAAACTTTCAATCGGCATCGTAGGACTTCCTAATGTCGGCAAAAGCACGCTTTTTAAAATCATCTCAAAAAACGACATTCTAATCGCCAACTACCCGTTCGCAACCATTGACCCAAACGTTGGCGTAGTAGCTGTGCCAGACGCTCGCGTAGAAAAACTTACCGAGATGTCTAAGTCGAAGAAAAAAGTACCGGCCGTAGTTGAGTTTTATGATATTGCTGGGCTAGTTAAGGGAGCGGCTTCCGGAGAAGGACTTGGAAATCAATTTTTAACTCATATTCGCGATGTCAGCGCGGTCGTACAGGTACTACGCGTGTTCGGTGGGACCGAGATCGTCCACGTCGAAAACTCCGTCGACCCAATTCGTGATATGGAGATTATTAATACCGAACTCGCGCTCAAAGATCTCGAAAGCGTAGAAAAGCGTTTACCAAAAGCAGAGGTTGAGGTTAAAGGCGGCAAAAAGGATGCGATTAAGGAAGTTGAAGCACTTAAAAAAGTGCGCGACGCACTTAAGGCAGGAAAATCAATCCGCGAATTCGCCACTGACCCGTTTATCAAACAGTTGTTCTTACTCACTACCAAGCCGAAATTCTATCTCCTCAATGGTTCCGAATCGGAAGTCTCTCCAGAGTTAAAAGCCAAAATCGCCGCTGAAGGCAACGAGTACGTCATCGCCGACTTGGCGACTGCTGAAAATATTCCAGAAATTATTACCAAGGCGTATCAGATTCTTGGGCTCATTAGCTTCTTTACCACCGGCGAAGATGAGACACGCGCTTGGACGATTCAAAAAGGTTGGCTCGCTCCACAAGCCGCCGGAACCATTCACACTGATTTTGAAAAAAAGTTTATTCGAGCTGAAGTAGTTGGATATGAAGATTTCGTAAAATATGGAAGTTGGGCAGCCGCTCGCCAAAAGGGAGTACTCCGCGTAGAAGGAAAAGAGTACACCGTCAAAGACGGAGACATAATGGAGATCAGACACAGCTAGAAAATAAAACGGCGCAACTCATAGAGTTGCGCCTATTTATCAATCAGTCGGATAGTCGACGACCTCAAACATCGCGTCATCAGCGGCGAGCTGGCCATTGAGATAACGTGCCGTCTTCATCGCCAAATCATAGTCACTAAAAGGGGTTGGCTTTTCCTTGTCACGGCAATCGCGAGGCTTTCCATCGGCCGCACGTACCTGAAACTTACCGTCTCGCTTAAGCGCGTAACGCTTGGTCGCGCTCGTCCGAGCAGGTACGCTGCGAGCACTCCGAGAATAGCGAAGAGAGCTCATTCGACAAACCTCCGGAAAGAGAAGGAACTTATATTAACGTACCGATTCAAAAATACCCTGTCAAATATAGCTGAAATAAAAAAGGAGCGGACAGGAATAGGTATTCCGCCGCTCCGACGCCGAAAAGTCAGACTACTTCGCCGACCGCTCGTCCTTCTTGAGCTCGGCTTCGCGCTTCTTCTCGGCCTCCGCCGCCCGCACCGCGTGTGCATGCTTACTTCGGTTCCGCCCGGGCAACCGACTCCTTCGCTTCCGAGGGACCATGCCGAAACGCCTCCATTTGGGGTTGCTGACGAGAGATTTCATAATAACTCATAGAAAAGGTTTTGTCAAATCACAAGAAATCCCTTAAATATGCGCGCAACTCCTATGATATAATTTCTATATGACGATCCTGGGGAGCGCGTATCTTTTATTAGGGCTTCTTTTTCTCGGAGCGACACTCTATATCGCCGGGCAATTATTTCGCCATTTCACAACAAAGATGCATCGTCTAACGATGCTCCTTATTCAAGTACCGAAAAAATCAAGCGATCCATATACGCGCGATGGAAACGAAGGGGAGATCGAACCAATGCGACGCATACTGCATCAGGTAGCGCAGCTCAATACAACAGTTGTCTTTGAGGCGGCTATTCACGCTATCGGCGAAGAGATACATTTCTACGCGCTCATTCCACGCATACATGCCGCTAAACTTACGCAAATTATTGAAAAAGAACTTCCTGGATCACACATAACCACTGCTGATGATTACGATCTTTGGCTTGATGGATCGACAACTAATGCCGCTGGCATCCTAAACGAAGGTGAGCTCGAGGTAGGATACCTCAAATCACTCAAACCATATGCGATTCCATTTGCGCTCCCGACCGATCCAAATACGAGCGCATTTCACGCAATCATAAACGAACTCGGAAAAATAAACGCGATCGGAGAGGCAGCCGTCCTACAGTGGGTCATCAAACCAGCTCCAAAACAACTCCAGCAAGACATATCACACCTCCTTAACACGCTTGCCGGCGGCACGTACGTTTCTTCGCCGCTTATCGATCCAAAGTTTTTGCTTGCGTGCGACACGATGCACATTTTAGAAAAGAAAATCGCCGAGCCGCTATTCGCAGTTAATGCTCGCGTGTTAGTAAGCTCACTCACTCCCAAAAATGCACAAGAAATGCTCGAGCGACTGGAGCATAAATACGTAAGTGCTTCCGGAGGTGTTTGTTATAACGAGTTTAAAATGATGCGTCCACGCTCAAGCGCGAAAGCGAGTCAGCACATACTCTCCCGCCGATTTGATGCAGACCAACAGATGATTTTAAACGCTTCAGAGATCGCTACGATGTTCCACATTCCAACGCACGCAACTCCGGGAGCAAAAATAAAACGAATATAATTCACATACTCATTCCAATGTTCGGCGTAACCCATCATCAACATCTTCGTAAAAGAATCATTAAAAACAACGAGCCGTATCCTTCACCGAATCACTTAGTGCGTTTTATTGACAGTTTAATTTATATCGCTGGAGTTATCGGACCGCTCGTCAGTATTCCTCAGCTTATTGATATTTGGATTTATAAAAACGCAGGAGGGATCTCTATCTTCACTTGGACGGGGTACTGCGTGCTCACGTTCATCTGGCTTATCTACGGATATGTTCATCACGAAAAACCAATCATTATTACTCAATATATCTGGCTTGTTATAAACATAGCCGTTACTATAGGAGCAATATTGTATGGCTAAGCACCCATTTTCATCGAGAGGCTAATCCCTTGCCAAAAATTCAAAAAAAGCGTAGGGTAGGGACACATAAGACGTGCCTCCGTCTAAGCACGTAAAATCATTATAAAAACATCAAAAAATATGCTCAAAAACAGCGTAAAATTGGCCTTTTTAGCAGTCTTGGCAGTCGGAACACTTACTAACCTTGGAATCACGGCAAATGCCGCCTTTGCCCCTAATTTAGGGCTTGCGGGTACCTTTGCGACCCTCGACGCAACGACCGCCGGAGCCAGCCAGGCCCGCACCGATCTCGCGACCGCTTTTAGTGCTGCGAACGGCCAAACCTGTGACCAGGCCCTTACCAGCAACAGTCTCCAGAGCCAGATCACTTCCGGAGGCGTGTACTGCTTCAGTGGCCCAATTCTTCTTAGTGGCGATCTCCAATTGAGCTCATACCAGGACAACAACGCCGTATTCATTTTTAAGGTCAGCAACTCAATCGAGTTCAACACCTTCTTCACGACCTCGCTTTTGAGCAACATCAACCCACAAAACATTTTCTGGGTTGTAAACGGCGACGTAACCATTAACAGCGGAACGACCATCAAAGGATCAATCCTCGCGACTGGTAATATTACCCTTAAGCAGGGTGCAACATTGATTGGCCGCGCGTACTCGTTAAACGGCATAGTAAACGCAGCAACGGGTACCGTAAACTGCCCATCCTGCAGTCAGTTTGGTGGCAACGCCAACGGTGGTTCGGTAACTGCGCTTAGCTGTGCTCCAAACTTCCAGACGGTCAACGCCGGTATGCCAGTCAGCTTCACCGCAATGGGTGGCAATGGCAACTACACGTGGGCTTCCCCGGTTTTAACGATCCTTAATCCAAATGGAGCTGGTTTTACCGCTAACTTCGCAACACAAGGAACACAAACCGTAACCGTCGCTAGCGCCGGACAGACTGCGACCTGCACCGTTAACGTAATCGGTGGTCAAGTTCTTGGTACTAACACTGGCATTCCGGGACTTCCAAACACCGGCAGCGCAGGTGAGTACGCCGCATACACGCTCTGGGTGCTTATCGGAGGACTCTTCGCTTACTACGCCGTCAGCACCTTGCCGACCGCCCCGTCCCGCAACTAGTCTTTCTCTGGCATCGAGTTTTCTCATTGCCATTACTCTCGCCTCATAATTCATAACTCATAATTCGGCCTCCTCTATGTATACCCGTGGCGAAAAACTCGTCCTAGGTTTTGTGATTGCCTACCTGGTAGTCGCACTCTTTTGGTACACCACGGGCGGAACGCCGGATGAGATCGAAATTCAACAGCCAGCACTTCAGCAAACAACCCAAGCAACCGGCACCGCAACGGTCCCGCTTCCAATTACAAATACACAAACTCAACCAGTCATCGCGCCAGCCAATAAGCCGATTGGGGAGGGGAGCACATTAGTTATTCCAAAGCTCGCGATCAACACGAATATCCAAAGCGTAGGACTAACCTCGAAGGGAAATATGGGCATTCCAGACAACTATACCGATGTTGGCTGGTTTAATCGTGGGACCAAGCCTGGCGAGGTAGGCAACGCGGTTATGGCCGGCCATTTAGATACGTACTGGTGGACACCAGGCGTATTTCGCAACCTACACCAACTCGCAGTCGGCGATGATATTTATGTAAATGAAAATGGAAAAACGCTACATTTCCGCGTAACTGATAAAAAAATTTACGACGAACACTCGACTAATCTCAATGAGATTTTTGGAAAAACCGATAAACGAAAACTGAATTTAATCACGTGCAATGGTACGTGGAACTCGACAGTTAAGCGCTACAATGAGCGCCTCGTAATCTTTAGTGAGCTCGTTGAATAGAAAATAAAAAAGGGGCGACATCGCTGCGATTACTCGCAAACAACATCACCCCCCTAACAAACTAATCGGCCTTGGGCGCGGTACGCCTAAGGTAACTCTGGAACCTGCGCAAATCCTTACTAAGCCTGCGCTGATGCCTGATTTGCGCCTCACCGATGAAGCGATCGGCAAGGATTTGAACGAGGCGCCCAGCAGCAGGGCTTCGAAGCGCGGATAGTTCATCTTCGCCTAATATCTGTCGAACAAGAAACCTTCCGTTACGCTGGGTAACGAAGATTAGACCGATACCCAGGGAAACTGAAAAATCCGTCGGCCGATCAAGCACGCGAAACTCTTGGCAATTACGTGACCGAATTGCAGCAATGACACGTAATACAAATTGCAAGAGTTCGGCGTGCGAAATCAAAGACTCGTTGATATTCAACCGTTGCCGGATGAGGCGATTTGACCCAGACAGCACAACCGGTTCGGGCGTAGCCGAATCAGCGAACGCAAGCTTGAGCCGCAACGACTCCCCGGCAGCAGCAAGCACCTTGCGCCTAATTACGTCCGAAGAGTCACTCCTCCGGATAACCGTCACGCCAATCGGAAGGCGCTGTTGAGTGGGAATCAGCTCTCTACGAGCTTGAAACTCTTCGCGCCCACGATCAGAGCTCTTCACTTGCACGAAAAGTTCAGAAGGCTCAATCGTGCGGTAAATGATGAAATCAATACCCTGACTATCTTCGCTCGGGGTTGCACGAGCAATGGCGCTATACCATCGCGGCACAAACCAATCATCGTCGCTTGCAAACGCTGCGAACACTCGTCGCTCGGTATCATCTCCACGCTCCTTGTCGATCTTGCGCAAAGCTGCGCGGGCTCGCCGAGAAGCAGAGCAGTTCGGGTTCAATTGATCGAATTGGTTAGCTGATTCCATAATGAAAATCAGCTCCTTTCATGTGTTAAAGAGCGCTTCAGGACAGCTAATTATAGTACTGAATTTATATAATAAAGTCAATCCGCAAACTAGGGTAACTGACCTACAAATACACCACTAGTACCCAATCTTTTTCAGCCAATCAGCGTGTTCCCACTCCCAAAGTTTTTTCGCTCCCAAAAACGCCTGAAAATCTTCTTGCCACGGAGTCTCGATCTCTTTAAGTTCAATCACGCCCTTCATAATATCCCAATCATGCGCATACTCCGGACACGCCTGCACGTTGCCAGCGGGGGATTTAATTCCACTCTTCTTGACCTTATCTCTCCCACCTTTAGTTCGTAAAACAGAACCACAGCGCTTACAGGTCTGCGTTTGATCGATTCGCAGTATCCAACGGGCCGTTAAATCACTAAACTCACGCGTAAGTGCGTCCATATACGCCGAAGTCTGAATATTATAATCACGATACACTGATTCTGAAGTCTTAATATCAAGTACGCCAAACTTTCCGTTGATTCGAGCGAGGGTATCAATCGTACCTGCGTAACGATGTTCGGGATTCATAATGCGCCGCTCGACATGCGTTGGATCAACCTCAATTTTGTTTGTTTTAATAAATTCCAAAAAAGCGCGGACCGAAGGAACGATTGAAGCGGGCATATCACCAGGTCGCTGGCCAACCATAATCTTCTCAATCGCTTCGTGTACCGCAGTACCGTGCTCCGCAGACTTACGACTAATCTCTTTACCTTGGAAATAGCCAACCTGACCATAAAACACATATAAGGAAGGCTTCGCTTTCATCTCTACAATTTTAGTGACACGCGGATACCACTTACCATCAATTTCATACCCGTTTTGGGCCATAAAATCCCGCTCATCTTTAAACTCATCAAAAAACGACATATCGCTCCATTGTAGCAAAGAAATGAAAACCGCGCCCATCAGTAAACTGACGTGCGCGGAGATTGAAAGTGTCGACTGGTCATCCAAGGCTTTTGGAAGACGTTGACCCAGCAGGGGGGGGTGCCAGGGCGACTACAAAGCCGGGCTATGGCCAGAGCTCGCGCGGACGAGCAGAAACCCAACTTGAAGTCAGAACAGATTCAGTCGACCAGATAAGCGTACCAGGAAAGAAAAATAATTTCAAAATGCGCCAATGAGAAAACTTTTTTATCCATTTCAAAACCCTAGGGGAGATGGCTTTTCCCGATATACTATCTGTCGCACAACAATGATTTTACGACATATATAATAGCTATAGCCAAGACTGGACAAGTGTCCGCGAAAAAGTATAATAAACGATGAAAAGAAAAACCGCTCCCGTTTTTAACTCTGGAAGCGGCTCCTCTTTTTCAGATCGCTATCTCACAAACTCCTTATCTGAGGAGTTTTGTGTTTTAATAACGACCTTAGCATATCTTCGAAATCGAAAGACTTTGCCGATTGGCTTACAAATCCTCCTGCCATTTCGAAGAACTATGCAGCGAGTATATACCCACTCACCGTCGGAATTAATGCTCTTCATTAATTCAATATTTAACTTTCCATCAATAAGGCGACGAATCTTATCCAGGAAGCCATAATGGTTAATAGTAAAGGCCCCTGAAGCAGCTAGCTAGCATGAACTGCTTCAGAAGTTCTACCTAAAAACTAAACGGCAATCACAGGGTAGCACAAATTTGCGAAAAAATCTATAGATATTGAAAACGCCCTAAAAAGGCTTAAATAAAGGGTTTATAGCCCCTTCTTCTCGCGATAAACGACTCTCCCCTTTGTCCTATACGAAAACCACCATGACCCAAGTCAAACTATACGTCCTCGATTCTACGATATTTCAATCGATCATATAAAGCCTCCGTATAGTAGTTAGCGAAGTAAAACCATTTGCCAACAAAAGCTCCGCACGCAGGACATATATTAGCCAAATAAGTTTCCTCCGCGGTTTTACTATCAATTTTCTTTAAGAGAACTCCATTCTTTTTAGCAAGCGCTATTTCCTCCTGGTTAAAATCTTCGGGTCCATAGCCCATATTCCCATTATCATCTCCGACAAGAGCAACAAGCATATCCTTGTCGCACTGCCAGCAAGGTGCAGTAATAATCATCATTGGCCTCATGATAGACCTCGAAAATTTGCTTGTAAAGCCCTTTCCTACCTCAAGCACCTCTCTCTAATCCTTTTTGCCAGATGCAGTCCTTAACTAGTAAACGGCTCAGACTCAAAACCTTCAACTAAAGTAGTATACTTTTTTTGGTTAAAAGAATAAATGCCAATATTAAGAATCTCTTTACCTAGGTCATAGGTTTTAATACCTATGCGATCAAAAATCAAAGGAAAATCATTATTATCACAAGTTGCTAAAAAAATAATCTCACTTTCTCCCTTACTAAATCTTTGCATCTGGGCTGCAATAATAGAATCAACTATTCCAATCTGCTTAGAGGAGACGCCTCGTGAGCCATAAACATTTTGAATTTTGCGTGCAGTTTCAAAGATTTTATGATCTATCGGGAGGCTAATCCTATTCTTATGATTCTTACCGCCGAGAAGTAACTCAATAAAATTGATCTTCTTTTTTAAATGATCTGGTTCCTTGGACCCACAAAGAAACTCATAAAGAATCACATCACTAATTACTGGAGCGATATTATGTTCCCTCAACTCATCAAAAAAAGGAAATAGTCTATCCTTATGCTCAACACCATTGATAATGATGTTTGTATCTAAAATAAGATACTTATTTTTTAGATCCTTCAGCACGGTCGTTACGTTCCTTTTCAAAAATTTCCTTAAGACCTTCAGCGGCCTTCTTTAACTCTGCATCCCAATAAAAAGCAGGTCTTTCATTTGAAGGATGCGAAGGTTTTTTCTCATCACTCTTAGTAATCCCCATTTGAAATAAGTATATCACATGATTAAGGAGTTTCCTCTCCGCCCTTGATAAAAACGCCCAAATGATGCTTTACGACATATATAATAGGAACAACTAGAACCCTCCCTCAACCTCTAAATTAAAATGGGCGGTCGCAACAACGGTTTGTCATCGCACTCCGCCCAAATCTCCTCCCTCTGACTTTTAAGAATCTGCGCGCTATCCTTTCCCGGACAGTTTTTGGTTGGTCAGCAAACTCTAACTCTGCGACGACCACAAGCATCGAGGCTCTCCGGGTGCCTCACGGCAGCCATTGAGTTCTCGACCGATATCAGATCACCTCCTTCCGGTTCGGCTACAACGCCGAAGTCGGAGTCTGGAGAAGTGATATGTGTCGCATAGGCGCCTCCCGACAAATACCGGAGTAAAGGTTTCGGAAGCCCCGGGGGTGACCAGCCCAGGATAGACGCGCAAGACTCTGTAGACCTACTAAGAGTATAAATCCACTACAATTTCGATACAAGATACTCAACGACGTGGATAACTAGTTTCGCCACCCAGACAAACGCCGTCCCAATCGCTTTTAAGATAGCCTTGATATCGATTCCGTGGGTGTCAAACCACGAGTCGGTTTTACTCGCCACATCCGTAGCAGTGCTGGCAACTGAAAGTGCGGTATCAATCGTCGAACTATTTTGCTTGGCAAACTCAAACGCATTTTTAATCGTATCGAGCGACTGCGAACCAGAAACGTCAAACGCCGCAAAACTTACTTGCGTGCTCAAGAAACTCACCAAAACCAGCCCGACAATCAAAAATTGTTTCATAATGTTTTAAAGATATTGTCCAGGGTCGATGGTAATACCAACTGGGACAAGCCCAGCCCCTGGAATCGATTGAAGTTGAATACAATCCTTACGATTTGTACGAGCGATCTCACACGATGGCGGCTCGTAATACGCGGTAAAGTGTAAGTGCGCACCAAACGAGTAGCCGGTATTGCCCGAATACCCAATAAGCTGTCCCCTCGTCACGATATCCCCTGTGCTGACCATTTGGCGTGAAAGATGGGCGTATAGCGTCGCCAAATTGTTGTTATGTTTAACTAAAATATACTTTCCATACTGTACCTTGCCGTTATTTCCGGCAGACAAAATCCTGCCATCTTCGGCAGCATAAATCGGGGTACCAACGCCTACACCAAAGTCGATACCGTTATGAAACTTTGAGCGATACGCTTTTTGCGCGAACGCAGTCGAACCATAGAGCTGGGTAATCACTCCCTTAACAACCGGACTGCCAAACACCCCCGAACGCTTAAGCGGCAATATGCTTGAGTCAAAATTCGCACGCAGCTGCTGCTCAATCGTATCAATTTCCGAACTAATCTCCGCCTGTTTTTTCTCAAGCTCGCTCACAACCTGCTGATACGCTTTTTCCTGATTTTTGGTTTGCGAAAGCAGCGACTGCTTGTCTGCTTTTTGCTCAACCGCGATCGACTTCTTTACCTTCAAGTTTTGATTTTCCGCCTCAATCGACTTCTTCTTATCACTCACATCCTGAAGTCGCTGATTCAAATCGTCTTTAAGCTGTCGAATAGTCGAAACATCATCAAGCAGCGTATCGTTAAGCGTATCAATCGTTTCAGTTTCCGCTAAGTTCTGCGACAAGCTCATATTTTTTAAAAACAAGCTCAAGAGACTTTCGCCATCGCGCTCTTGAAATTGCTGAAGCAAGCGTCCAACCGCATCACGCCGCAGTGCGATCGCCGACTCTTTTTCAGTGATCGAATTATTTAAAGACTGAATCTCGAGCGCGGTCTTGCTAATCTTAATTTCCGAAGCCTTAATACTTAAATCAACCTGGCTCAAGCTCGTATCAATTCGTTTAATCTCTTGATTGAGTGTTTTTCCGCGCACCTGTACATCTTCAAGTACATCTTGAGTCGCCTCGAGTTGCTTATTAACCGCCTCAAGTTCTCTGGCCTTTTGATCAATCGCACTCTTGAGTTGATCAACATCCGCCGCATACGCAAAATTACCAACGATAAGTTGGGCGCCCAAGAGCACCGTGAGAAGTCCAGTCGAAAGATGAGAAAACTTCTTCATTGGTAATAGGTTTAAAATGAGCTACAACTTGGCTAAACCAGCATCAATCCGGGTCAGCGCCTCGGCCTTTCCAAGGGCCACAATCAGGTCAAATGGCCCCGGAGAGGCCTCTTTACCCGATAAAGCCACTCGGAGTGGCCAAAGTACATCACCCTTGCCCTTTTCAGCTAAAAGGCCACTAAACGCCCCTTCTACGGCCCTGGCATCGATGCCATCGGTAAGCCCAGCCACAACCGCTCGAGCTGCGGTCAAACACACCTTCGCCCCAGCCGCATCCGACTTACGCCAGACTAATAAACTCGCTGGATACTCCGGCACAGTCATAAGCTCCTTCGCCATCACGCCAAGCTCAATCAATGTATTCGCACGCTCTTTAAAAAGCGGCACAAACTTCGCCGGCGCACCAGAAAGCTGCGCAAGTGTTTCATCACTCAATAATCGCAAATAGTGATTGTTAAACCAATTCAATTTTTCCTTATCAAATTTCGCACCAGATTTCTGTACACGCTCGAGTGAAAACTGCGCAACCATTTGTTCAAGCGTCATCACTTCTTCGTCGCCACTTGGGTGCCACCCAAGTAAAACCAAAAAGTTTAACAACGCTTCGGGTAAGTAGCCGGCCTCTTTATACTCGCGCACCGTAGTACCACCATCACGCTTACTCATCTTCCCCTTTCCGGTCGCACTCAAAATAATCGGTAAATGGGCAAACTGTGGCGACGAAAGTCCAAGCGCCTGCGCAATAGCGATTTGCTTTGGCGTGTTTGCGAGATGTTCCTCACCACGAATCACATGACTAATCTGCATCGTCGCGTCATCAATAACTACCGCGAAATTATAAAGTGGCTGACGAAGTCCTTTCGCAATTACGATATCGCCAATCAGCGCGTTATCAAAAACAACTTCACCGCGAATCAAGTCTGTAAAAACAACTTTCTCCGCCGGCACCTTTAAGCGGATAACTGGAGCCTCACCACCAGCAATGCGCGCCTGCGCATCCGCCAAACTAGTCGAGCTACACTTTCCGCTATACTTTGGAGCAACGCCTTCAGCTGGACCATCAGCCGCCTGCGCCTCGAGCTCTTCCTTTGAGCAAAAACAATAATACGCCTTACCTTCTTCAAGAATACGAGCTAAATGCTTTTCGTATGAGTCTAAGCACTCGGTTTGGCGATACGGACCATACGCACCTTTTTCAGAACCATCCGGCATCACGCCCTCATCAAACACAATCCCCGACCAGGCGAAACTATCCAAAATCTCCTGTTCAAACGCCTTAGTCGAACGCTCCGCATCAGTATCTTCGATACGTAAAATAAACGTACCACCAAGTTTACGAGCAAACAGCATATTATAAAGCGCCGTACGCACTCCACCGATATGCAAACTACCCGTTGGCGATGGCGCCATACGGACACGAATTGGCTTACCAGATTGATCGTTAGTACTCATGGGTTTACGCGGAATAATACCTTAAAATATGCGAAGCCTCAATAATGTCCTGGGTGATGAGTTGAGCCGCGTCTGACTTATAAAACCGACGTGCTGACTCGCTCATACGATCATAAATCGCCATATTTTGAAGCAACTTATCAACCTGAGTCACAAATACATTTGGCAATAAGTTGTTTTCCTCAATAACAATCGCTCCACCGGCTTGTGCATACGTATACGCGTTTTCACGCTGATGGTCATTAGCTGAATCAGGCAGTGGAACAAGAATCGCTGGCTTACCAAATGCGGAAAGCTCACTGATCGAACCAGCACCGGCCCGCGAGACAATCACATCTGCAGCGTTAATCGCCATCGCCAACTTTTCATCATCCAAAAACGCAAATGGTAAATAGTTTTTCTTTAAATCAATCGGAAAGTTCTTTGTCATAAACTCATACTCCTGCTGAAACCCAACAAAGTTCTCCCGACCAATCTGGTGTATCACCTCGTACTTAGACAAAATCAGCTGACAGTTCTCTAAAAAGAAATAGTTCAGATTTTGCGCTCCCTGTGAACCTCCTAAAATCAAAATGGTCGGCTTCGCATCAAGCAGCCCAAGACTTAAGCGCGACTCCGCCCGACTATCGCCAGTCGAAAGACTATCGCGCACCGGAACACCGGTAACGCGCACATTTGGATGCGTTGGAAAGTACTTTTTAGCTTGTTCAAACGCCACATCGATAATTTCTGCGCGCTTAGCCGAAGTACGCGTCGTAAGCCCCGGAACAGCATCAGACTCGTGTATTACGATTGGAATGTTATAAAATCGTGCGGCGAAAATAATCGGCAACACCCCCGGACCGCCTTTGCTGAACACTACGTCCGGCATAAACCAAAACAACTTCCACATCGCTTGAAAATATCCAAAGAAAAACTTAAAGAAATCAAAAAAGTTTAATATCGAAAAATAACGACGCAACTTACTCACCGCCACTTTACTGATCGCTATCCCGTGCGTCTCAAGATAAAACTCATACGGTCCAGGTTGACCAAAATACCGCAGATCTAAATCAATCTGATTTTTTAAACAGTAATCTTTGAGCGTTTTTCCAACCGCAACAAGCGGAAAGATGTGCCCGCCCGTACCGCCTCCTAATAAAAGAACGCGAAATTTAAATGATTTAGCCATCGATAAAAAAGGCTTTACCGCCTCCTATATATTTTAACGTATAAGTAGTCGAAATGAAACGAGGAATAATTGATACAATTCCCACCCTATCGATAATTGACAAATATACAAAATACTGCTAATATATATTTTGTCCAATTCGAATCCAGGAGAAGGCTACAATGGACTTCCATCGGAAGCTCGAGGCGATCGCGCAGCTCTTCCATGACGACAAGATCGACGCGGATGAGGCTCGGAGACAGGCACACGCCCTCTTCGATACGTCTGGCATGTCGAAAAAGGATCGCGAAGCGTTTGAGAGATACGAAAGGCCTCTGGAAGCGCGCGTCGATACCCTCTTCTCGGTCTGTCCGACGACGGGGAAAAAGGGCATCAAAATGACCCGCGGCAAGGCGTACGCGAGAGTTCAGTGCAAAGGCTGCAAGGAGTTCATGTGGACGCTTCTGTTCGTCGGACAGAACTCCTGCGAACGATGCGCGAATCCCGCCCCCACTTCGGGATGCGGGAGACCAACCCCCTCCATGCCGAGCTCCGAGGCTCAATACCGGGGCGACAGGTTCGAGAGATGAGATCTATGGCGAAGCACACAGGTGCTTCGCCATTTTAATTTCTATTAATCGTACTTGGTCACGTTTACCACAATACCCATCATCGTCAGCATAATCGCTAGCGCCGTACCTCCGTAACTAATAAATGGCAATGGCGTACCCGTAAGCGGCAAAGCACCGCTCATCGCACCGATGTTTACAATCGACTGAACCGCGATAATCGAACCAAATCCGACAAGTAAAAGCTGGCCAAACTTATCCCGACACTGCTGGGCGATAAGCATCATACGCAGCACAAGAAGCATAATCACCCCAATAAGTATCGTTGAGCCAACAAACCCAAACTCTTCGGCGATAACCGCGAAAATTGAGTCACCAAATGGCTCCGGTAAACGAAACTTCACCGTCGACTGCCCATACCCAACTCCAGTCAATCCACCGGCGCCAATCGCACTCTTTGCCTGAATAATATGATATCCCGTTGTTTGCGGGTCAGCTTCAGGATTTAAAAATGATAAAAACCGCTGCGCACGATACGGCGTAATCTTAATGATCAAAGCGAGTGCGACAAGCGCGATCATAAAAATACCAAAAATATAGCGCCAGCGCGCGCCACTCGCAAAATACATAGCCAACGAAACTATAACTAAAATCGCCACTGGACTCGTACTATTCTGAAGAATAAGAAATGATGAGATAAATCCCAAAATAACTAAAAATGGGAGCAGTCCCTGTTTAAAACTCTTCTGCCTACCACCGCCACGCACTAACCAGCCAGCTAAATACAATACAAGCGATATCTTTAAAAGTTCGGCGGGCTGAAACGTAATTGGGCCAAGCGCTATCCAGCGCGTCGCACCCTTTGCGGTAAACCCAAACGGGGTAAAAACTAAGCCAAGCAAAATAATCGTAAGTACCAAAAATGGAATGCTCAACTTTGGCGAGCGATACCTGCCATAATAAATCTTCGAAGCGATTAAAAATCCGACAATACCAGGCAAAACACCAGAAAGGAATTGATGCTTTACATAGTAATACGGATCACCAAACGCCGCCGTCGCGAGGTTTGACGAAGCACTACTAAGCATAATCAACCCAAAAATAAGCAAAAAACCTAGGCAAAATAAAATCAGGTAATCAGGCTTATGTCCTTGTTTGATTAAGCGCGGCGCTTCAAATCCTCGATTCATACTAGGTTCGCTTCAAAATTGAACCGGCTAAAACACTAGCAATAGAGCCATTATTAACCACTCGAACGCCATTGACCCAAACATCAGTCGCCCGTCCATCACGCAAAAGTACCACATCAGCAAACGCACCTTCGGTAATCGCACCCCTTCCTTTCAGCCCTAAAAACTGGGCAGGTTTTTGTGTGAACTTTTGAATAACCCACTCAATCGGCTTACCGACACGCGCCGCTATACTCATA
Source organism: uncultured Candidatus Saccharibacteria bacterium (assembly GCA_964394435.1). Taxonomy (GTDB): domain Bacteria; phylum Patescibacteriota; class Minisyncoccia; order UBA6257; family 1-14-0-10-44-23; genus CAYMXN01. The sequence goes on along the minus strand of CAYMXN010000001.1, from coordinate 188,027 downwards.
AAACGAGTAAATGTTTCTTTAGCGCGCTGGTTCTCTAAAATATTTTTCGTCTCAATCAGACTCGGACTGTTTGACGCAACAAATGAAGAATCAGAAAGTAGCGCACGCTCGGAAACACTCATATTAATATTGCGATAAAAAAGTACCGCTTTAAGTTTAGAAATCTTCATCAACTCAAACAGCGCTGGCTTTAGTTTCATCTCCCGCGAAGCCGCAAACTGTGCCAATGTCTTACCAACTAAATAATCAAATCCCGGTGCACGCGCGATCACTAAATCATCGCCAGTAATACTCGCGATACCCTTAAGCACCTCTTCTTGAGTGTGCTTTTGCGTCATCTGCTCATACATATCTTCAAGACTTCCATCTTGAGCCCAAATTGGCAAAAGCGTATAAATCGGCACGATACTGTAATCAAATGGATAGAGATCAAACGCAACGTCAAAACGACTTCCTACGCGCTCCACCTCACTCAAAGCTTCTTCATAAAGAGCCTCATTACCAACAATCGGCCGGAAATGACTAATAAGCGTCTTAACCTTGCTCGACTGTGCGATTTGAATCGTCTCATCAACCGCCTTGCCGACATCTTTCCCCTCATCACGTAGATGCGTCGCGTACACACCGCCAAAACGCGCCACAATATCGGTCAACATCTTGATTTCAAGAAAACCAGCACTCCGCCCATGGTTATACCCCAGCCCCGTTGAAAGTCCGAGCGCACCCTCTCGTAGCGCAGCCTCGAGCACTTTTTTAAACACCTCAAGTTCGGCATCAGTTAAATCGCGTGGCACATCACCGATAAGCGCACGACGAATAGTCGAGTGCCCAACAAGTGTGCCAAAATTCACGCCTAATTTACGTTTTTCAAGTAAAGCAAATAATTCAGCGACGCTGTGCCAATCAAGGTTTACCTGATTCTCATCGCCCCATTTGCGAATACTCTCCAGGCTGCCATATAAAAGAGGCGCTAAACTACTTCCACAGTGCCCACCAATAATCGTAGTAACGCCTTGTAGGAGAAAATCCTGCTGAATCGGATCAGAAAAAAGGCTCAAATAATGATCAGAGTCAGTATTAATATCAATAAATCCCGGAGTAAGATACGCACCCTGTCCATCAATAACCATCTCGGCAGGATGAGTCGAAAAATTACCAATCGCCGAAATACGATTGTCTTTAATAAGCACATCAAGTTGCTGCGGCTTACTCCCCGTTCCATCAACAACCAAACTATTCTTAATCAAGATCATTACTATTTATTATATCACGCGTCAACTTGTCCGCCCGCCTGCCTTTGGCACGGACTTTGGCGGAAATTGACCAAAGGACAAAAATCTCATACATTAAATGGGCAGTGTTTCCTCAACCTGGGAGGGTTTCGTGAAGCATCAGCATCACATCATCGAAGCGACCAAGCGACCGGCGGCAGGAGCCAGACTCCAGACCAACTGTGGCGAAGTCGCCAAGAAGGTGGAGCACGCGCCGAAGTCCATTGACCCGGCGAGCGACCACGTCTGCGACATGTGTCGCAAGATTCACCAAGACCCCGAAATGCCCCGGCCGAAAGGCACCAAGGCGTACATCGTGGTCATCCGTGAACGAGCACACCAGCCGGCCACCAGCAAGGCCTAGGAGTCGATCGCCATGGCGCAGATCCGGGCTCTACCCGCAGGCGACCGAGGAACCGAGACGGAAAAGCGCCTCCGGGTTCACCAACCCGATCACCAACGAGTAACCCGCTCGTCTCTCCGCCCCGCGCACTCACACGAGTCCGGGGCATTTTATTTTCAATAAAAAAACCGCCCGACCCTTTCTTTCCGAAGAAAGTAGGTATCGGGCAAGCAACCCAAGCAAGTGAACAGTTATCGAAGACGTTCTTCGAAGTCATCAGGATCGACATAGCGAGCTGAGCCAGTGCCAAAGAGTCGACACCAATTTTCCAAAACATACAGGATAGCAGCACCAATGAGTACCACGATGACTGCAGACAGCACCTTTTTCATACGTAGACCCCCTTGTAATTGAAAGGAGACGCTACCCACTTTCTTCAACGTATCGTATCTAAAAGATTTCGTCAAACAAAAAACCCGCAATTCTCTACAAAGGAATCCCGGCGAAGCCTACTTTCCCAACCGCGGTTTGCAGTAAGTATCATCAGCGAACTGTGCTTTCACTTCTCTGTTCGGAATGGGAAGAGGTGGGACACACAGAACTAAATCACCGAGAAACCCTTAAAGACAATTACGGGTTTTTCAGACGAGCGTTTGAAGCGCTCTAGGGGTATTGGTACAAGTACTTGTTTGATGAAGTACTTGAATGATCAGTTTAGAATTCCGTATCTCATATGAACACTCTTAAGTGTGTGCTCATATAAGACCAGAAAAAATATGTAGAAAGTTGCTATGACTTATTAGTACTCCTCGGCTAAACACCTTACGGTGCGTACACCTAGAGCCTATGTACGTGGTAGTCTTCCACGAGTCATTGCCTAGCCTTGCGGCTAAGCGTGGAGATAATCCTGAAGTAGGCTTCGCGCTTAGATGCTTTCAGCGCTTATCCCTTCCATGCGATAGCTACCCGGCACTTCACTTGGTAGTAAAGCCGGTACACCAGAGGCATGTTCATCCCGGTCCTCTCGTACTAGGGACAACTCTTCTCCTCTCCACTACGCCTGCAACAGATAGAGACCAACCTGTCTCACGACGGTTTGAACCCAGCTCACGTGCCCTTTTAATTGGCGAACAGACAAACGCTTGGGACCTTCTCCAGCCCCGCGCTAGGGCGAGCCGACATCGAGGTGCCGAGCGTGGTCGTCGATAGGAACTCTCGAACCACACTAGCCTGTTATCCCCGGGGTAACTTTTATCCGATGTCTCCGGCCTTTCTATAAAGTGCCGTCGGGTCACTAAGTTCTGCTTTCGCATCGGCGCGACTTGTAGGTCTTGCCGTCAAGCTGACATATGCCTTTACGCGTCCAGACCGATTTCCATCCGGTCCAAGTCAACCTTGATAAACTCCTCCGCTACTCTTTAGGAGGATAACGCCCCATTAAAACTGCCCAGCAGGCACTGTTCCGCAAGGTTTTTGCCCTTGAGGTTAGAATCTAAAACTTTGAAAATGGCTGTTTCATTGACGAGTCCATCACAACCGAAATCGTGACTTCAACCTCTCACCACTACGCTACGTATCAAAGTCCTAGAGCCAATACCAACTTACAGTAAAGCTCCCGGGGTCTTTTCGTCTTGCTGCAGGTATCCCGCGTCTTCACGGGAATCGCATTTTCGCCGAGCTCATTGTTGAGACAGTTCTCCAGTCGTTACGCTATTCGTGCGCTCCGGAACTTACCCGGAAAGGAATTGCGCTACCTTAGAACAGTTATAGTTACTGCTGACATTGACGAGGGCTTCGGGCGCGCAGCCGTACCCTTGCGGATACGACCGACACCGTTAACCTTCTCGCATCGGTCAAGCGTCACCCCCTATACATCCTCTTACGAGTTCGCAGGGAGCTGTGTTTTTGTTAAACAGTCGCCAGAGAGACTTTCGCTGCGGCCCTTCTTGCGAAGGGCAGGCCTTATACCGAAGGTACGGCCGCTTTTTTGCTGAGTTCCTTAACAATGAATCACTCGTTCCCCTGAGGCTTCTCGCCTCACCCACCTGTGTCGGTTTACGGTACGATGTCGAACGTACACACCTTAGAAGCTTTTCTTGGAAGGCTCTTCAATGTAATTAGCTAAGTAAAAACTTAGCCTTACGCCAACGTGCGCTATTCCACATTAAAGTGAGATACCCGGATTTTCCTGGATACCCTAGCTTGAGTCAGCGATGCCAAACCATTAAGGCACTACATCTTATGTCCTCCGTCACTCCATCGAATACGTTCGGCGGGCCGGAATATTAACCGGCTTCCCATTAGCTACGGTTCTCACCATCGCCTTAGGATCGCCTAACCCGCGGTTGATTGCCATTGCCGCGGAAACCTTGGATTTTCGGGGATTGGGTTTCTTACCCAATATGTGGCTACTTATACCAACATTCTCTCTTCCAAACGCTCCAGAGGCCCTCACGGGTCCTCCTTCACAGCAGATTGGAATGCTCTCCTACCGCTCGTATATCCTAAAACATACGAACCCGTAACTTCGGTACTACGTTTAGCCCCGGTACATTTTTAGCGCTACCCCCCATCGAATAGTGAGTTGTTACACACTCTTTAAAGGATGGCTACCTCTAAGCCAACCTCCTATCTGTCTAAGGGAGATAACTACCTTTCACACTTAACGTAAATTTAGGGACCTTAGTTGACGATCATGGGCTGTTCCCCTTGCGAGCGCGGAGCTTTGCCCCCGCGTTCTAACTAGCGCAACAATTCTTTCAGTATTCAGAGTTTGACTGAAGACTCGGTCTTTCGACCTGTAGTCCTCAACCAGTAGCTTTACCCCTGAAAGAGCTAGCATCACGAAGATGCATATGCGCTGCCAGTCCTAAAACTGTTTCGGAGAGAACCAGCTATTACCAAGCTCGATTAGCTTTTCACTTCTTATCCCAAGTCATCCGAGAGTTTTGCACAACTCACCAGTTCGGTCCTCCATGGGATTTTACTCCCACTTCAACCTGCTCAGGACAAGCTCGCCTTGGCTTCGGGTCTTACGTGTAATGCTAACGCCCTATTCAGACTCGGTTTCCCTGCGCCTTCGCCGCCGAAGCGACTTAGACTGGCAACACACGTAAACTCGTTGGTTCATTCTTCAATAGGCACACGATTACCCTTGCGGGCTTTCGTTCCTTGTAAGCATAGGATTTCAGGTTCTATTTCATCGGCCTCACCGGCCTGCTTTTCACCTTTCCCTCACGGTACTAGTTCACTATCGATCATAAAATGTATTTAGTCTTACCAGATAGTACTGGTATGTTCCTTCGAAGTTAATTTGCCTCGAAGTACTCAAGAATTAAACAAGAGTTCACAAGTTTTCGCCTATGGGACTATCACCCTCTTTGGTTCCACTTTCCAGTGGACTCGGCTAACATGCGAATTTTTTACTCTTTTTTCACGGATCACAGAATATCCGAAGATACTCTGTGAAACGCAAAAGCGTTTAATCATTACCCTCAAATGCTTCCTTGCGGAAACACTCAAGTTTGGACTGCTCCCGTTTCGCTCGCCGCTACTCAGGGAATAACTATTGTTTTCTACTCCTCCACTTACTGAGATGTTTCACTTCAGTGGGTCTGCTACTTCATATCTTATGTATGAAGTACATTGCGGATTACGCAATGAGGTTTCCCCATTCGGAAATTCCCGGGTCACAGGTTGCTAAGCACCTCACCGAGACTTATCGCAGCTACGCCACGTCCTTCATCGCCATTTTATGTCAAGGCATCCATCCTACGCCCTTATGCGCACTCACGCCTGTGAGTGCTCACTAACCACATATTTCTTTTGTCTTGCGACAAAAGTCTAAACTGATCATTCAAATACTCTTCATATATGAATGCGAACTGCATTTACCACGCAATGCGACGCGTGTGTAAACCAGAACATTTTTGTTTTACCTTTCACAAACGGATAACAGTGTCTGCTACTCGTAAAACGTGTTTGCTTTGCACCACCATCGATGTCATGAGGTGATACAAAACTGTCTCGCGGTTTTTCCCCTAGAAAAAACGCGAAACTATATATTCTGCAAAATCACACACGCATTATGAAACGCACTATGTGCGAACCGCGCACCTCTCGATGCAACTTGCGGAGCGATGATGCAAAACTGGATTTTTAAAAGTTCGTTAGTCAACTAAATCATCTAAAGAAAAACCGCTCATTCAGAGCGGCGAGTCAAACGCAATACAAAACTTTCCCGGTTAGGAAAAGGTTGAATGGTTTGTTGCCGCAATGTATAAGTTATTTCGCATTAGGTGGGTTAATGACCAATGCCCAGTAGTGTATCAAAAGGCAGAAAAAGCGTCAATAGATAGGTGGATGTGGATAAATATAGAGAAAAATGGCACTCTATAAGAAGCCCTTCTGCCTACAAAAAAGGAGATATATGCCCGCAGGCAGACTAGTTCTCTATGGCGAACCAAGCTCTCCGGTAATCACCCGCATCCTCGAAAGGATTCGCGGAAAGTCTCTGTATGAGATTGATCTTCGAGGTCAACAGCGAATCAAGTGTCCCGTCGCTACGCTCGTCGACCCAAAGTACAAAGTCCGGCTCCACGCCAGCGGCGAGCAAGCGATTGTCTCCCTCGCGCTCGGCAACTCATCGGGACGCAAGCTGATCCTAGCGAGCGCATCGTAAGATACCAACTCTGAATATACACCCACATATTCAGAGTTTTTTATTTGACGCAAAAAAATAACTCAATATGATTAAGATTATCAGCAACGGGATCTAAGCGTAATCAAAAACGCAAAGATCGCTGATTCGCGACAACCGATATCAGATTAAACTCCAGCAAGCCAGGACCACGTGCTGGACCGCAAACTAGCCCGCGGGTTAGTTCGCCTCAAGCGGATACAAGGAGCGATCCTTGAAAGAGAAACATTTGGTAAAAGTATCGCGCGAGCAGCAAACTAGGTTTCCGATCCCTTCCCTGATGAAGCTGCTCTCCGTCAACAACCAGGCGAGGCTCACCACTCGCCGAGCCCTCTGTCTCGCAAGGTGCGAGATCAGACTCTGCCGCAACTCCACAAGAGACCTGCGGCTTTTTTATTTATAATCTCGACAAATATTTTTAAAAAGCATAGGGTAAGAAAAGCACCTATAAAAGGAATCAAGCTATGCATCACGCGGTCACGTACTACCTCGGACGCACCCCCGAAGGAAAAATCGAAATCGTCAGTTTCGATGATTACCGGACACCTCGGGTCGGCTCCATACAGAATCGACTACTCCTCTCGGTAAAGCGCAGAAGTGATAGCTCGATGGACACGAGCGGCACACGCGAAACCCGCCACCTCCTCGTCTACCGCCTCAAGAAAACGGAAGAGAAGATTGCGGCGCTTTGGCAGGCAGCCGAGCTCATTGGGGGAAAGTTTGCCGAAAGTCTCGCGCAATTCATACACGCCTGCGACACCGGAATCACTCCGATCGAAACGTTCTATGATGCCGCGAAGACTCTCGGGTTTTCCGATCAGCTCAAACAGCTCTTCGAAATAATCACGAGAATAAAAAACAAACGCATCCCTCCCCCGATTCCGAAAAAGAAGTAGCTCCTTTCACACGCAGTTGGTCATCCGACCTCTGCGTGCTTTTTATTTACGCCCATCGTAAACATTCCTACATTCTGCAGAATGTAGGAATGTTTTAAAAGCAATTTACACAATAAAATTAATCAAGCGATTCTCGACGAAAATAACTTTCTTTGGAGTTCCGCTAATCCATTTTTTCACCTCATCGCGACCAAGCGCCAACACCTCGGCATCAGCTTGTGAAATACCAATCGGAGCACTCACCTTATCGCGCATCTTTCCATTAACCTGAATAATCAATTCAAACGTATCTTCAACAAGGAGCTTCTCGTCAGCAACCGGCCAATTCGAAATATGAATAGAAGTTGTATTACCAAGCTTCATCCATAACTCTTCCGCCATATGCGGGGCAAATGGTGCGAGCAACTGTAAAAATGGCGCCCAAATAGTCTTCGAATCAATCGAACGATACTCATCGCACTTGTTGATAAAAATCATCAAAGTACTGATCGCGGTGTTAAACGCCATCGCCTCGATATCCGCCGAAACCTTCTTAATCGTCTTATGAAGTAGCGCAGTAAGTTCTTTATCAGTCGTCCGATTGTTCGGCGAGGACAATCGCTCCGAGGTAGCAACCGAAGAGTTTCCCGCCTTACTTTCACCGTCAACCGTATGCGTCGCAATATTCCAAACCTTCTCAAGGAAACGGACTGTACCTAAAATACCCCGTTTATCCCACGCGATCGCCTGCTCGAACGGACCCATAAACATCTCATAGGTACGTAAAGCGTCCGCACCATATTCAGCGATAATATCATCCGGACTAATCACGTTGCCCTTTGACTTACTCATCTTCACCCCACCCTCGGCCAAAATAAGACCGTGTGAAGTTCGCTTTTTATACGGCTCACTCGTTGGAACAAGTCCGCAATCGTACAAAAACATATTCCAAAATCGCGAATACAAAAGGTGCAACACCGTGTGCTCCATTCCTCCGTTATACCAATCAACCGGCATCCAATTTTTAAGTGCTTCCGTACTCGCAAACTCTTTCATATTAGCCGGGTCGGTATAACGCAAAAAGTACCAGGAACTTCCCGCCCAGTTTGGCATCGTATCAGTCTCGCGCTTGGCAGGTCCCTTGCAGTTTGGACACGTCGTGTTCACCCACTCGGTCATATTTGCCAGTGGCGACTCACCCGTATCAGTCGGCTGGTACTTTTCTACTTTCGGCAACACAACTGGCAACGCTGCATCAACAACAGCAAACCATCCTGGGTTCAGGCGCTCACCTTCGTTGGCAATAGTCCGATGATTATGCATCGATGCGCACTGCTCGCAATACACAAGCGGAATCGGTTCACCCCAATAGCGCTGACGAGAAAACACCCAGTCGCGAAGTTTATACTTCACTGTTTTTTTACCACCAGTAATCTGCATCACCTCATCTACCGAAACAAGGGGCTTATCAACAATCGGTAAATTAAACTTTTTAGCAAAAGCCTGATCACGCTCATCATGCTGCGGCACCGCCATAATCGCTCCGGTTCCATATCCAGTCAGCACATAGTCAGCAACATACACCGGAATCTCTTCATTGGTCGCCGGGTTAATCGCCTTAATACCTTTAAGCTCGACGCCAGTCTTTTCTTTGTCAGCCGAATTACGTTCGTCTTCAGACTTCTTTCGCGCCGCTTCTACATACGTAATAACTTCTTCTCGGTTAAGCAATGGGAAGAGACCTTTAATAAGGCCTGCTATAAAGTCATGCTCGGGCGCCAACACGAGATATGTCGCACCGAATATCGTATCTGGTCGCGTTGTAAAAACGCCAATAGTAAGTGGCTTTCCGTCAGAACTTTTTACAATACCTTTTAACTTAAACTCAATCTCCGCACCTTCAGAGCGCCCAATCCAGTTTTCCTGCTGAATTTTCGCCTGCGAAATATAATCAACGTCCTTCAAACCATCGAGAAGTTTATCCGCATACTTCGTAATCGAAATCATCCACTGCTCTTTTTCGCGCTTCTCAACCGGGCCACCACAGCGGTCGCACACACCGCCAGCTGCTTCTTCATTCGCTAAACCAATCTTGTCTTTTGGACACCAGTTAATATACGTCTTCGCCTTATACGCCATTCCCTTTTCAAAAAACTTTAAAAACATCCACTGCGTCCATTTATAGTAGTTCGGATCGGTCGTATCTATCTCCCGACTCCAATCAAGCGATGGGCCAAACGATTTAAACTGTCTACGGAAGTTATCAGTATTCTTTTTTGTAGCTACCTCCGGAGAAATACCATTTTTAATCGCATAGTTCTCGGTCGGTAAACCAAACGCGTCCCAACCAATTGGAAACAACACGTCATAACCCTCCATGCGCTTCTTACGCGAAATAACATCCATACCAATATATGGCCGCAAATGTCCGACATGCAGACCATCGCCAGATGGATAAGGAAACTCAAATAACGAGTACCATTTTTTACCCGCTTGTTCTGAGCCAGCCGAAGGATTCCCTTTCGCATTATAAATACCCAACGTTTCCCACTCGGCCTGCCAGCGCTTTTCTATTTCGGAAAAATCATACTTCATAGTTAAATGCTAAAAACATGTTTAGTGTTCTCTTCAGTAATTCGCTCCATCTCATTATAGCTAACCCCCTTGAGCTCCGCCATTTTTTTAGCTGACTCAACAACAAAAGATGGTTCGTTTCGCTTGCCTCGGTACGGCATTGGCGCCACATATGGCGCATCAGTCTCCATTAATATCCTATCCATCGGAATCACCGCAATTGTTGCATCATAATCTCTACTAAAGGTGATAACGCCACCAAAGGTAAAATAAAAACCAGCATCAACAAATTTCTTCGTCATCGCCGATGAACCAACATAAAAATGCAGCACTTTTTTCAGCGGCGCATAAATCGGAGCCGATAATATAGAAAGTAAGTCTTCATACGCGTCATCCGTTCCTTTCGAGGGTCGACAGTGAATCATCAGCGCCTTCCCAACACTTAAGGCAATTTGCGCCTGGGCGATAAACACATTTTTCTGCTCTTCTTTTAAAAGCATCACTTGTCGTTCGGTCAATCCGTCAAAACGATAGTAGTCGAGACCACACTCGCCAATCGCAACCACTCGCTCGTCGTCAGCAAGCTCTGCAAACGCATCGGCATCAAACGACTCTTTGACAGACTCTTTCTGCTCCTTGGCATCATGATGCCACGTTTCAGCACTACCAACGTGTCCGGGATGAAATCCGACCGTCGCCCAAACCTCGCCCGGATATTTTCGCGCAAACTCAATCGCCCCACGAGAAGTGGAGAGCTGAGTACCAACCGTAATCATTTTAATTCCTTCTTTTTGAGCACGTTTCATCACTTCTGGCCTGTCAGCATCAAAAGCGGGAAAGTGAACGTGCGTATGCGCATCAAACATAGCTTAAATACTAGCAATTTTAGAGTTATCCACAAGCCCTTGACGAAAAGACTCAAAAAGAGAACAATATACATTACCTCCCAGGTGTGGGTAGGGAAAAACAAAGATCCAGTCCGGGCGACTTCTTCCCAGACTGACCAATCTTAGGAGCAGACACGAAGCTCCTCCAGTGTACTAAGGTTAGTGGCGCGCAACCCCGTCAGCACCCCATGTGCATCGACGACTACGCACGCAGCCGCAACCTCCTCCCTCCCACACCCTCGGGACAGCCCAATGACCGCGCTTCACTTCAATGTGACGCGGTTGTTTTTTTAGGAAAGAATGGTATGATAGATATATGGCCAATCAGGGTCGAGCTTCGGAAACGTCCCCCGACGTTCCTCCTGCCAACCCTCCCAACCGGAGTTCCCCTGAAAGCCTGGGGTCGTCAACGCGAGTTGTCGACCCCCTTTTAATTTCTAAAACAAAAATGAATCCATGTTGGACTCATTTTTGTTTACAATCGCGGGAAAAGAGACGCGCTTGGCTTTGAACAACGATACTCTTTCTTTTCTTTATCGATAGCAATACACGCCTGAATTTTTACAGCAGTCTCTGGCAAAAACGGCATCAACAAACTCGAAGCAGTGTATAAAATATAGAGTAAACTGACGAGCGCCGCCCCCTGTTCAGGAGATCCCGCTGGCAACTCCCATGGCTTCTTAGCATTTACGTATCCATCGCCATATCCAATCAGCTTCCAAATCGCCAACAAAGCGTTATAGAAATCTAGCTCACCAATACACTTTGGCACCTCGGCATTCGCAGCCTCGATCGCCTTAAGCGTTTCAATTTCGATTTTTTGCTCAAAATCAAACGATAGCGCACCAAACGTTTGAGCGAGCGTTAGAACACGCGCCGCAAAATTACCAATACCATTTGCAAGATCAGCATTATAACGAATCTTAAACTTCTCTTCGCTAAAATCTCCATCACCATCAGACGGAATCTCGCGAAGCAAGAAATAGCGAACCGCATCAGAACCATACTTCACGATAAGTTCCATCGGATCAACCACATTGCCAAGCGTCTTGCTCATCTTCTGTCCATTCACCGTAAAATATCCATGCACAAATAACTTCTTAGGAAGCGGAAGTCGCGCAGACAATAAAATAGCCGGCCAATAAATAGCATGGAAACGGAAAATGCCCTTACCGATAATATGCAAATCAGCTGGCCACTTATCAGGCATCGCCGAACGATAGACATTGAGCGCATCAAACCAAACATACATAATCTGACTCTCATCGCCCGGCACCGGGACACCCCAACCCTTTGCTCGCTCTTTACTACGTGAAATTGAAAAATCCTGAAGGCCCTGCTTGATAAATCCAAGCGCCTCATTTTTACGAAACGCCGGAGAAATAGCATACGTCCCAGAAGTGATTAAATCCTCAAGCATTGCTTGATAGCGGGAAAGTTTAAAGAAATAGTTTTCCTCTTCAACCTCATCGAGCTTTTTACCTGGATGTTCAAAACACTCACCCTTTTCATTAAGCTCATCAAGGGTATAAAACGCTTCACAACCAACACAGTACAACCCTTTATATGTTTTCTTATAAATATCACCATTCGCCTCGCAGCGCTTCCACAACTCTTGAGCAGACGCAGCGTTATTAGCCGCACTCGAGCGCTGAAACACATCAATGCTGATATGAAGCGCCGCAATTAAATCCTGAAACGATTTTCCGTATTTAACAGCAAGTTGATCAGCAGACAATCCTTCTTTTTCCGCCGCCTGAACAATTTTAAGCGAGTTTTCATCAGAACCGGTAATGTATGAAACATCATCGCCAAGCGATTTGCGAAAACGGGCAATAACATCACCCTGAACAAGCTCCTGCGCATGCCCGATGTGCGGCTTCGCATTTACATATGGAATCGCTGCAGTCAGATAAAATTTCATAGAATTAGATAGTTTCGCAGACAACTATAAACCGCCTAGACCGCGCTATCAAGTGGGCGCGTATGCGCATGCGACCCAGACCACGCACGCAGAATCTCTTGGAACAACACCGCCGAAGGCACCGAGATAAGTACACCGACAATTCCCAATACCTGCCCACCAATCAGAAGTGCCACAAGTACAACCACCGGACTTAGGTTAGTCGTATACCCAATAACTTGAGGAATCAGCAAATGACTCTCAAGCTGCTGAATCGCAACGAACAAAAGGAGCGTATACAATCCAAGCGTCGGCGACGTAGTGAGCGCAAATAAAATCGCCAAGCCACCGGAAAAAATCGGCCCGACATATGGAATAATCTCAAACAATCCGGCGACTACACCAAGTAAAAGACTGTATTTTACGCCAAGAATCGAAAGTCCGATAAATACGGCGATACCAACAATCAAACTTAAAAACATCTGTCCAATAAACCATCGACTAATCTTTACTCGGACTCGCTCGTAAATATCGAGCACGCGCGGTTGCGTATTATACGGCAACACGGCAATCAAAAACTTCTCAACCCCATCGCGCCCAACCGTCAGATAAAATGAAAGGACAAAGACAACTACGGTGAGAATAAATCCACCAAGAAACTTCGCCACAATATTAAGCAGCGTAATTTTTCCACTCAAAAGTGTCGCCGTCAGCTCATCTACATATCCGTTAATCTGCGCCAAAATCTGCGAAGAGCTCGCATTAAACGAACCAAAGAAACTACCTACGACGTCACCCGAATTACTCAATAAACTATTAAGCTGGACGAGAAAAATCGGAACAACGATATAAATCACTAAGGCGATGCCGAAAATAGCGATGATATAAATCGCCAAAGTACCCAAGATACGCGGGATGCGTTTTTTCTCCAACCAACTTACAAACGGATCAAGCGCCGCAGAAACAATAATCGCAACAAAAAGTGCCACCAAGATAGAGCTTGATGCATACAAGATACCAACCAAGCTCACCATAGCGACGATGCGCCACAGTGAACCCCAACTTATTGAAAATTCTTTTGCCTCCATTGCACTACGTATTAATAAACTATTTGTATTGTACCTTACACAATACGAAAAAGAAAACGGGTGACAGTCAAATATATGACGCCACCCGTTGGACTACCCCGCCAAAAGCCAGCCCCAATCGTGCATATCACGAATCTTCTGCTCGAGCTGCGCAAGCAAGGAGATCGCCAAAAAAGGATTCTCGAGGCCCTTACCGCCAGGCATCGCAATTTGGGGATAACGCCTCGCAAAAGCCTGTATGCGGCTACTAATTAGAGAGCAAAGCTGCCGCGCCCGGTGTGGTTCATACGCAACCCGATACTGCACGGTCGCAAGCTCAACTGCTTCAAGGCTGGGCTCAATATCGGAGTCAGGATCGGGATCATTCGCCACCCAACCACAAATACTCATAATCACTCCTTTCGTGCTAGCCAAATTACTAGCAACTCAATGTGCCAATGAAAAAATACCACGCGAAAAATGTTCTTACAATCTCCTAGAGCACGAGCAACTTCTTAAACTCATCCACCTGCTCGTACGGGCCGATAATCGCCAAGTTTAATTTTTCTTTCACAAATAAGAATTTCGCCAAATCACGAATCTCTTCCGCGGTCACCTTGTTAACCGCCGCAATCAAATCATCAGTCGTCATAACAGTATGACGAAGCACTTCCTGTGTTCCATAAAATACCGCCAAGTCGTCCGAACCCTCCAAGCCTAAAAGTAAGTTGCCAATCATATGGCTCTTTGCGCGCGCCAGCTCTTCCGGAGAAACAAGTTCAGTCGTCAGACGCTTGAACTCTTTCAAGATCTCACTAATTACCATCTGGGCCTTGGAAAGCTCAAGTCCAGCTGATGCGGCAAAATAACCATGGTCCGTATACAAATCAGCTCCCGCGCGGACGTAATACGCTGCGCCGTACTTTTCTCGGAGCAACTGGAACAACCTCGAGCTCATACCGCCTCCTAAAATATCGCCCAAGACCTCAATCACATAACGACGATCATCGCTCAAATCAAACGCCCGAACACCAAGTACAATATGTGCCTGATCAGATTTCTTGTATTTCAAAAATACCGCCGGCTCACTCTGGCTTTCCTTAACCGCCACCTTACCCGCCTTAACGCCTCCGGCCATCGTCCCAAATAACTCTTGAGCCCGCGCAATAATCTTTTGCTCATCAAAACCGCCAGCAATAACCAACGTAGTGGCAGCCGGTAAATAGTGCTGACTCCGATATTTCACAATATCCTCACGCATCATCTTCTTGATAAGCTCGCGCTCACCGGCAATATCCCAACCGGCCGGCTGGTCTCCATATAAAAGCGACATAAAGTAATCACCAATCTTCCGTTGAGGCATATCCTCGTACATATTAATCTCTTCAATAATCACACCCTTTTCACGCTCAATCTCATCAGCATCAAAAATCGGATTCATATATAAATCCGCAATAATCTCCAAAGCCTTTTCTCCCTTATCCGCACTCACCTTGGCGTAATAACCGGTATACTCATGACTCGTAAATGCGTTTGACTGCGCACCAAGGCCATCTAGCTCACCCGCAATCATACTCGGCTTAGGACGATTCGTCGTACCCTTAAAACATAGGTGCTCTAAAAAGTGCGAGATACCATTAATCCGCTTCTCCTCATACTTACTCCCACACTCAACTAGTGTCAGCACAGTCATCGCTACCGCACCAGCCTGCGGAACCGTAATAATCTTCAGGCCGTTCGGCAGTGTCATTTTCGAAAATGGTTTCATATAGATGTGAGTATAAACGTAAATTGCATTTTTAAAAAGATAGCGCCCCGAGAGTCAGACCCTCGGGGCAAAACAATCAATTTTCAAGACACACGCTAAACCGGGATATCCGCAGTTGTAAGCGGAACCTTCTGCGCCGGCGAAACAACCTTCCCGAGAATTATCTTTCCGGTAGCAGCATCTCGCATCGGCTCAAAGGAGAGCCATCCACAAGCTCCGGGAGCGAGAACCCTCCCCCCACCGAAAGACCAGCTCCAGTATTTCCCATGCCGATTCTGACGATGAAAGGTCGCATAGATTTCAGCAACCTCTCCCCATCCTCGCGGGCGTATCTTCAGAGCTACATACGCCTCCTCGCGATCAACCACCTCCAAGTCGAACCCGGCATAGTCATAAGGAGAAACCAGCTTGAGCTTCTTGAAATGTTCTTCAAGAAGGCCTGCGACGAGATAAACGAGCCTCGAAATCGCACAGCTCAATCCATCAACCACCGGAATTTTCGGCCGCATCGCTTACCTCCAGAAGATGATTATTGAGAAAAGCGCGTGCACTAAAAAAATCGCCCAGCATTCCTCTTAACCGTCTCAGTAGAAAGGAGATCGTAATAGAGGCGCTCAAGAACTGTGATGGCACCTCCGCCATTTCCCGAAATCCCACCAAAACGCCCTCGCCTTGCACGAAGCGCTTCCCTGATCCGAGCCTCGAGATCTGCGAGCTCGACAGGAGACAGCTCGCCTCGTCGAGCAAACTGACTGCGAATTGACTCATCCATGACTCTTCTCCTAAGGAACTAAACTAATGATAAGGAAGTAAGCGCTAGATTTCAAATCACGCATACATAAAAAATCCCCGCACCAGCTATCGCCAGTGCGGGAAAGACTCAAGACGGAAGAGACAGAATCATCTCCTCGAGAGCACCCAGCTCGCTCATGAGGAAATCAAGCTCGCTCTCGTTGGACTCCGCCGCTCGTGCAGGGGTTAGTCGCACGCCGTAGCAAGCGCTCATTTGGTCAATCTGCGTTCGCACAAGCCGAATGAGTCGATCAATTTCACCCATAGGAAGTGACGCCCTCTGCACAAGCAGCGCGTCAATCTCTGCTCGCCCAGCAAGCAACTCCGCACTCAAAGCAAGTTGCCGACCTTCGCGTAACCGCCGCCTCTCGTTGAGATCACTCATGACTCACCTCCAAGAACTATCAGCAGTAAACCAAATGGATACGAACTATGTCAAACAAAAAACCGCATAACGCGGTTTTTTTTGACTACTACGCCTTCAAATTTTTCTGCAAATAAGCAACTAGCTCGTTTATTTTAAGACGTGTTTGCTGCATCGTATCTCGGTCACGAATCGTAACGGTGTCAGCGAGCTCCGGCCCCTTCTCTCCTAATGTGTCAAAATCAACAGTCACGCAGTACGGCGTACCAATCTCATCTTGTGCGTAATAACGCTTACCAACATTTCCTCGATCATCCCACGCGGTCGTAAAGTTTGGCGCAAGCATATCAAATACCTGCTTCGCTTTTTCAACGAGCTGCGGCTTGTTCGCTAATAACGGGAATACCGCAACCTTATACGGCGCCATCCACTTTGGAAACTTCATATACACGCGCTCATTCGCAGTATCTTCCGTATACGCCTCAAGCATCGCCACAAGTACACTACGATCTACTCCCCACGTCGGCTCGATAACATGCGGCAAAAACTTCTCGTTAGAAACTGGGTCAGTGTACTGCAAATCTTCGCCCGACAACTTCATATGATTACTCAAATCATAATCTCCACGATACGCGATACCATATAGCTCCTTCTGACCAAACGGATAATCGTACTCAACATCAACGGTACGTTGCGAATAGTGCGCGCGGTCTCCATCGGGAATCTCAACATAGTGCACGTGCTCATCACGCACACCCAGATCCTTAATCCACGCCTTCATCTGGGTAAGCCAATACTCAAAGTGTTCCTTCCACTCTTTTGGATTTACAAAATACTCAATCTCCATCTGTTCAAACTCACGCGTACGGAAAATAAAGTTGCCCGGCGTAATCTCATTACGAAACGCCTTACCCTGCTGCGCGATACCAAATGGTAAACGTTTACGGGACGTGTCTAACACATTTTTAAAATCAACAAACATCGCTTGCGCAGTTTCCGGACGGAAATACACCGTACTCGCTCCATCTTCTGCCGGGCCAAGAAATGTCTTGAGCATCATATTAAACTGACGCGCCTCGGTAAAACTATCTTTCGCCTTACAGCTTGCACAAGGAGCTTTGACATCAATTTGATCAGCCCGATATCGCGCATGACACTTCTTACACTCAACGAGTGGGTCGGTGAAGTTTTTCAAATGCCCGGAAGCTTCGTACACTTTCGGATTCATAATCAAAGCCGCATCAATACCCACCATATCGGCTCGCTGGCGTACAAAACGGCTCCACCACTCA
Source organism: uncultured Candidatus Saccharibacteria bacterium (assembly GCA_964394435.1). Lineage (GTDB taxonomy): Bacteria > Patescibacteriota > Minisyncoccia > UBA6257 > 1-14-0-10-44-23 > CAYMXN01. The sequence goes on along the minus strand of CAYMXN010000001.1, from coordinate 170,192 downwards.
TCCTTAATATTTTTCTTTAGCTCCGCACCAAGCGGACCATAATCCCAGCTATTCTGCAGCCCGCCATAAATCTCACTACCCGGAAATACAAAGCCCCGGCGCTTACAAAGTGAGATTAACTTCTCCATTAAATCGTTTTTTGACTCCTTTTCGTTTTTTTTCATATATACCGTAAGCTTTTCAGTAGTATTAACGTACCGCTCCATTCTGCCCTGTCAGCGTCGAATCGTCAAAGAGCTGCGTCGTCAGCTTGCCAGCAGTAAGCGAAACACTCTTTCCAGTAAATGCATCTTTCGCCGTAATCGTAGTCTCGCCGATTAAATCCGGAGTCTTACCGACTTGATCAGCACCAGGCGTAAGTTCAATCTGGAAAATCGCCTCAACTGGAGTACTTAGTACACCCTTACCAGCTGGGATCTGATCAACCATCCAACTCATCTCCTGCGTACGCTCATTATAGGTCGGGACAATCCCCGTCGTACTCTTAGCTACACCGGTAAACCGCACATTTGGCCCAAGAAACGCCTTAAGCACAACATTGTTCATATCCGTGCTTACACTCTTTAACACCCAGTGAATCGTAAAGTTAATCGGCTTGCCGACACTTGGCGGAAACGTTCCTTTATTCAAAATACCCGAAGCCGGATCACGGAAATATCCAGCGGTCTGTGCGATCAACTGACCAGCAACTTTAGTTTCAATCGAACCTTCTCCAACCGCCCGATCAGAAGAAACAGCATATGGTACTGTCGGAGACTCAATCTGCGCTTTCATCCCAAGCGTATAGTTTTTATCACCCAAGCGTTTAACTGGATACGCACTAAGCGTACGAATCGTAAAGTTAATCGCCCCAGAACCACCAACCGGAATACTGCTAAGCCCAGGAACCTGCGAAGCATTAAATACAATTACATTATCGCCAGCACGCAGCGAACCGGCAGCCTCAAGCGAACTCAAATCAAACATCGCACCGCTAAGCTTCGCCGTCACAATCGCATCTTTGAGCGCAACACTCGTATTATTTTTATACAAAATTGTGTACGTTAGTGAGTCATTAAGTCCGGCAATATACTCCTGTGAATTATTTACATTGATGATAACACTAAGCGGAGACGGAGATATTGAGACGGTCGCAGTACGCTCGCTCACCGTATATGGCGTGCCAAAAAAATCGGCAGTTAGCGAACTCTTAAAGTCAAAAAACGCACTATCTGGTCCGCTTAACACGCCGCGAATGGTAAAACTCCCTTCAGACCCCGGACGCAAATCACCTAGCTCCCACTTGTTATTATCCGCATCCGGCTCACGCGAAGCCGATTTATATACAAACGTTGCGGGATACTCGAGCCGTAAGCGCAAATTATTAAAATCAATCTGCGAAACATTTTTAAATGTTATCTTTGCTTCAAATTCTGAACCACTAAAAATCTTTGCGGGTGCTAACACATCTACCAAAAGACCACTCTCACCAATCGTAATCGACTTGGTTTGTGCCTGCTCAAAACGTGAACCAATTGAAGACGGCAAATACGAAACACTTGCCCGGATTTGCTGTACAGAATTTTCACTACCAAGCGCGACTAAATCAAACGTCTCGTCAGTCACCCCGCCAGCACCAAGACTGCCAATCTCTTTCGAGATAAAGTTTTTATTCGTACCACCGATCGCAACAACATCTTCAGGAAGCGTCATCGTAAAACGAGCCTGCTGTAAGACACTGCGCGAAGTATTACTGATATGCGCAGTTACGGTAAACGGCACTCCAATCTGAACGCTCTCAACAGGAGCATCAAGTGAAAATACCAACCCTTGCGCCGTACGTGTTTGAAAATATAAATAGCCAATAAAGGCTCCGGCGAGAACAAACAAAATAACAAACAGCCAAATAATTTTTTTCGTCATACAGCTCTCTCTATTTTATCTCCTTATATGCCAACGGGCAATTAGCCCGTACTCCCGACAAGCTGAAAACGCTTACTTGAACGAGCAATGCGACGATAACAGTTTTCACACGCATAATGGGACTCCGCCAGAATAAAATGAACCGGCTTATCAGCTCCACAGTAAAAACACTTCGCGTGTTCAGGATCAAACCCGAGCGTCTTTAAAACCTGGAGCCCGGTTAAGCCCGGAGCCTCAACTAAATCCCAAAGATGTGTATCGGGGTGCCCCTCAAATGAAACAGCTTCGATCAAATGTAATATCTCCAGCTGACGCTTCGCTTCAAGAGTAGACATACTAGGAAGTATAAGAGGACGCGTCATCAGCGCATCAACGAGCTGAAATCCTTTCGTCTCAACCAGCCGCGCCTCAATAACCATTCCTGGCTCGCTATGTGCGGCCAACTTTGACGTCAATTTGTAGACACTCTGTACACGCGCCGAAATCTTACCAAGCTCCTTCGTGTATAAAACAACGCGAGCGTTAAACTCGCCATACGGCTTTTTTGAAAGTACAAGTGCGTGCACAAAATGTTCCTGCATATCCCAATCATAGCAAATCATAAATAAAAGACCGCCACCTCACGCAAGTGAAAATGGCGGCACAAACCCGAAACTCAAGCAGACAACTTTCCCGCATCATGTAGCAGCTGAACGATCATCCCTCCAAGATCGCGCTTGTCTGCACACGCATGCTGACACCCATACTCCATCATCTCGCTGCGCTTATCAGCCACGCACGAGGTAGCGATGCCAAGACCACTCCAGCGCTGTACCTGAAAGATGTGCAGCGCAAGGGCGATGCCATTTCGCGGACGATCAAACCCCGCTTCATGGATGACACCATCAAGCGCGACAAGGTCGATGACGTCCCGATTCGTGTCAAAGAGCTTACCGCCCTCATAAATCGTCTTCGCCCAAAGAAGCTCGATAGGAAATTGCGCCAGGCAATCCTGGACCAACCCCCCTTCAAACTCCCCATCCTCGAGCAGCAACACAACCGCCTTACCATTACGCATTGGAAACCTCCCGAATTTGGACAAAATCAAAATAAACCAAAAAGTAAAGCTTGTCAATAAAATATACAAATTAACCAGTAGTAAACTATCGTTAGTGGAACACAAAAAATAAAGACACTAAGTGACTCTAGGTTTCTGCTCGCACGCGCGAAGCAAGACCGAAGTTGTACTTTAGCGAGAGCGTACTACAAGGTCGCAGCGACAAAGCGTGCGAGTAGAAAGATGAGTCAATCTGTGCCCAGGACAGGACTTGAACCTGCATGCCTTTCGGCGCTACCACCTCAAGGTAGTGCGTCTGCCAATTTCGCCACCTGGGCTTACTGTAAGATTATATTCACTTTTTACAATTTGTATAGACTCTCTAATTTATCTATGCGAAAACCTAAACGCATCTATTGACACATATAGAATTATGTGCTATAATGCCAGATAGGCAACAATTCCATTTTCGAAAGGATACTGCCATGGGTGACAGCTGGAAGGAATTTCGCGATGATCGCATCATCCTACAGAAACGTCGAGGAAATGCAGGCGGTCGCCTGAGCAGATTCGCCGGCAACCTCCTCGTGATTGTCGGTGTCGTGATCTTCGTACTTCTCGTCGCAACGTACCAGTTCGGACGAGGCCTCTTCGTCAGCGAAGACACGGCGATCAAGGCGCTGGAGACGCAGGGCTTCAGCAACATCACGATCGAGAGCCACGACTGGCTCGCGATCGGCTGGCGCGGTGGCAGCAAGGACGACGTCGCGCGGTTCACCGCGCACGCGACCAACCCCGCCGGCAAGCGGGTCGAGGTCTACGTCTACGCTGGCTGGCCGTTCAAGGGAGCGACCGTCCGCAGCCCGTGAAGTTCCGGGGCGCACACGAAGTTCGTGTAGCGCCCCATTTTTATTTATTGTTTTTTATTCAACTAAAAACCCCGCCGAAGGCGGGGCTAGTTGATTACTTCTTTTCTTCAGCTTTCTTTTCGACAGACTTTACCTCGTCCTTAGCGATATCGTTGGTGATCATCGTCTTCTGACGAATCGCACGACGGGAGATATCACGAACATAGTAAATCTTTGAGCGACCAACTTTCTTTGGTGAGCTCAAGATCTCAACTTTATCGATAATTGGCGAGTGAATCGGGAAAAGCTTCTCAACAGGCACGCCAGCGATAGTCGCACGAACAGTAAAGCTCGCACCAACCTCGTTACCATGCTTACGAGCAAGAACAAGACCCTCGAAACGGCTCAAGCGCTCCTTATCACCTTCCTTGACGCGCTCAAATACACGAACGGTCGCTCCTGCTTTAATCTTTGAAACAATTGATGAATTTATCATATACGTAAAACAATGAAACAAAGTATACACGCTTTATTCTTAATTGGCAAGTAGCCGTTCTCATAGGGCGATGCTAGGATGGTTTTACCGATGAAAATCATCTTAGACGCACGCGTACTGGGCCACGGAACCACCTCGGGCATCTCCGGCTATACCTACAATCTGTACGAACAACTCCTGAAGCACTCACCTCAAAATGAGTTCGTATTATACTACAGCGGACTCCGCAAACGCGAACTTCCAAGCCACTGGCTCGCCTATCCAAATGTTGCCGTTCGCCAAATAAACGTACCCAATAAACTCCTCGATCTCTCAATGCGCACCATCGGTTTACCGATGATTGAGCGTAAAACTCCCGCGGACATCATCTTCAGCCCACACTTTAATATTCTCACCACCGAACACACACCGCGCATACTGACGATTCACGACATCTCGTTTATTCACCGTCCAGACTTTTTCTCAAATCGCCAAATGATTTGGCATTGGCTCCAAAACTATCGAGAACAAATTAATCGCGCCAAACACATTATTACCGTTTCGCGATTCACCAAAAACGATCTCATACAAACACTCGGCGTAGCTCCAGAAAAAATATCAGTCGTATACTCCGGAATCGATGCGAGCCTGCACAAGCTGGCCGACGATAATCAGGAATTACTGACGTTTAGAAAAAAATACGAACTCACCTCGCCATACCTGCTCTACCTAGGAGCATTTGAACCGCGCAAAAACATCGAAGCACTCATTAAAGCGTTTACGCTAATTAAAAAAGAGCGGGATTTTAAAGACTACAAACTCGTCCTAGTAGGCAAGCCCGGCTGGCAAGCAAATCAACTCGTTAAACAAGCGCAGGCAACTAACAGTAAAACCGACATCGTCTTCCTGACCAATATAACTGACCAGGAGCGCATTTTCGTCTATAATGGAGCAAGGGTCTTTATCTACCCGTCATTTTTTGAAGGATTCGGATTTCCACCAATCGAAGCACAAGCGTGTGGCGTTCCTGTTATCTACGGCGACCGCGCCGCACTTCCCGAAATAATTGGCGAAAGTGGAATTCCTGCTGACCCATGGAACGTTTCAAAGCTCGCTCAAACGATCATATCGCTCGACACAAATAACACAGTACGAAATACGTATATCGAGAAAGGACTGATCAATAGCAAACGATTTAATTGGACAACTGCAGCAAATCAAATACGCACTATCATTACCGATACGCATGCCAATTACCCGAAAACCAAAGACAATGTCCGACATAACAGCAAAGCGCCCGGCGCAGCTGCCTAAATTTGAGTCACCAAAAGAGCGCCAGGGACCTAAAAAAACAAAACGCTCGCTTAAACGATATCTCGCACTCGCACTCCTGCTCCTAATCGTCTTTTATGGAATTCGCGCTATCGGCGTACGCGAACTCGCCAAGCAAACAGCGACCGATGTTACAACTGACTTTTTAAGCGGTAAACAAGCACTAACCGAACTCAACCCGCATCAAGCACAAGCTTCATTCGAAGCAGCGAACTCAAAAATAAACAACATCGAACACGAAGCTAATCGCTTCGGATTATTAAGCATCGCAAAAGTTTGGGGCTTTGTCGCTGATGAGTTTAAAAAAATTCCGCAAACCCTAAGCAGTATTAAAAATGTTTCAGTCGCCAGTATCGGCATAGCCCGAGAGATCGCCTATCTCCAAGACAACGCGTTTTCTCTCGCTATGAATAACAAAGGAGAGGAGATTATTCGAGCCCTTACCTCAATCAGGAACAACATCAACACACTCCCGGAAGCGATAACAGCTCTCACGAGCGAAAATGAAACAGCAAAGGAATCCCTAGGCGCCGACCCCGTTTCAGCACAAGTAAAGCTCTATCAAACCGAACAACTCCTCTCAAGCCTCATCGCCTGGCTTAGTAATCCAAAAGAGCAACACCTCGCGATCTTGCTTCAGAATCCTTCAGAAATCCGTCCCGGCGGCGGATTTACGGGGAGCTATATCGACATAGGCATTCAAAAAGCTAACGTAAATACAATCGACGTACGAGACATTTACGATCCAGACGGACAGCTAGATGTAAAAATTGTCCCCCCGGAACAACTCCAACTCATCACTAAGCGCTGGGGTGCGCGTGACGCGAACTGGTTTTTTGACTTCCCGACCTCGGCACGAAAGATAACCGAACTACTCAATCAATCAAAAATATACCAAGAACGCGAAACTGAATTCGTCGGAGCGATCGCAATCAATGTAAATGTGATCAAAGACATCTTGTCGATAACCGGACCAATCACCCTTCCAGCTGAATATAACTTTACACTCACCGCAGACAACGTACTCACCGAGATACAAAGTGAGGTTGAGGCGGGAAAAGACAAAGCAAAGGGCGAACCAAAGCGAATTATTAAAATCGCAACCCCACTCTTGCTCGATCGGGTCGCACAATTAAGCGCAACTGAAAAATCAGCGCTTATAAGCGCACTCAAGGGACGAATCGCGTCTAAAGATATTATGATAAGCGTAAAAGATCTCGCAATCGAAACATACCTCCGGCAACTCGGAGTAAATGGTGAGGTATATCAACTAACTACTGAAACGCTTAATGAATACCTCGCCACCGCCAACGCAAATATCGCTGGCGGCAAAAGCGATGCATTTATCAAACAACACACCTCGCTCGAGAGCCAAATTGATATAACCGGACAAATTACAAACCACCTCGTAATCACCCGCACGCATGCCGGTAAAACACAAAAAGAGGCGTGGTACCGCGCAACCAATAAAAACTATCTCCAAATCTTCTTACCTAAAGACACTCAAATTACTAAAACGACCGGGCGCGACAAATGGCCACCAATTCCGAAATGGGACTACCAAGGATTTAAAAAAGATACGGACATACAAGCGATTGAATCAGCAACTACGTTCGATAAATCTCTCGGACTCGATATCTCAAACGCATATGGAAAAACCGTAGCCGCTCTCTGGCTCAACACTCCAGCAGGAACAACAAGTACATTCACGCTCGATTATCAAAACCCTGTACTTCTTAATCTCGATCGCCCACAACCATACGCGTTTGTTTACGAAAAACAATCAGGAGTAGATGCGAGCCTCACACTCACCATCACCGCACCGCCAGGATATATCTTTGAAGAAACAAACGCGACAACATATACGTACGAAAACGAAAATCCGCCGGCACGACTCATCGTCCCCCTCACCATCATCCCTATTCCACTATAGGAGTTAGGCTCGCAAGCACCTCAACTAAATCGTTCGGCAGATCAGCGCTGACGGTTATTCGCTTTTGATCAGACAAGGGAATTTCTAGCGAATCAGCATGTAAAAACTGTCGCGCAAGGGTATGAATCGGCCCAGTAAGTTTTTTACGCAAAGCCTCTTTCTTTTCGCCATAGAGTTTATCTCCCACCAACGGATTGCCAAGCGATGCCATATGAACACGCAACTGATGTGTGCGCCCCGTTTTTGGATGCAGCTGAACCAAAGTAAACTCCTCACCTTGCGTCTTATAATATCCCCGCACGCTATACTCGGTAATCGCTTCGCGCGACATCTTACCCTTAAACACAGTTCGCTTAACCGAGCCGTCAACAATACTAATCGGCTTATCAATAACACCCTCACGCTCACGCACTCTCCCCCAAACAAGCGCAAGATACGTCTTACTCGCCTCTTTCTCTTTGAACAAACTCTTCAAGAAAGTAAAAGCAGCCTGATTTTTTGCCATCACCATCACCCCTGAAGTTTCGCGGTCTAACCGATGCACAACACCCGGACGCGTCTCTGGCTCATCTCCCACGTTCGCAATCGGCGGATAGTGTTTGAGCGCCCAATCAACCAATGTTTGCTCATTATGCTTTGCAAAACCTTTATGAAAAATACCGTGCACTAAAAGCCCCGCTGGTTTATTCAGGGCGATTACATTTTCATCTTCATAAAGAATGACTGGCTCAAGATTCATATGTATCAACAATACGTAATATGCATCAAAAAGAGAAGAGGCGCATACGCAAAGAAGCAGTTGCGAATTTACATATAAAACGATACTATAAATATCACTTGCGCCTTTAGCTCAGTGGTAGAGCGTTTCATTGACATTGAAAAGGCCGCTGGTTCGATCCCAGCAAGGCGCACAGTTCGGCGGGCTCACTGCGAGTAATATAAACTAGCAAAACGACTTACCGGCAACTCTCGCCCTGAGAGCACCGAAGGGTCCCAGCAAGGCGCACCATGAAAAACCAAACCATTGCAAAAATACTCAACACCGCCGGCATCATCTTCGCCGTTTTAGCACTTATCGCCGCCGCTGGAATCGTTATCAGCATCCTCTTCCCGGTTATTGTCTTAATTATTTTAACCATTGGCGCTTTCCAAGTCGCCAATTACTATCAACGCAAGTCATAAATCAAAAACAGCCGATAAGGCTGTTTTTGATTTACCGCACTACTTTTTTCCTAAGGTCTTGGTTCCCGGCTCCCACTCAACTGGACAAAGCTCACCCGTCTGAAGTGCTTGGACCGCACGCAACACCTCTTTCACCGATCGACCAACCGAGTTATCTGAAACCATCATCCAACGAAGTACTCCATCTGGATCGATAATGAAGGTTCCGCGTTGGCTCGCTCCATCTGGAGCCAAAATATTATATTCAGCAGAAATCTTTTGAGTCGTATCAGCCAAAACCGGATACTTCACCATTGGCAAATCACGCTCAAACCAAGCACGGTGCGAGTGTTCGCTGTCAGTTGATGCACCAATAATCATCGCCTTATGCTTTTTAAACTGCTCCTCAAGATGCGCAAACTCTTTAATCTCCGTTGGGCAGATAAACGTAAAATCTCGCGGGTAGAAAAATAGTACTACCCACTTCCCCTTATAATCTTTCAAACTAACTTCATGCACCTCACCGGCGTGATACGCGAGCACCGCGTTAAACTCCGGAGCTTTTTCGCCAATTTTAATCATAATAAATGTAATTAATGCTAACGCCCCCAGTATAACAAAACTTGCAACAAAATACATTTTCGCGATATACAAAAGACAGTACCTCTCAAGACAAAAAAGGAAAACGCAATGCCCTACGCAGACATCCGCGACGTTCACCACCTTGGCGGCAATGATGTTACGCGAGTCAATGAACTACTCGACCAGCTTTCGCCAAGTAAGAAACATCGCATTTCGGCGGCTGAAGTAAACCGAACGGCGATCAACGCCCATCTCATCGTCGCATACAAAGATGGGAAAGTTATCGGACTCACCTGTCTAAACGTAATTCCCACGCTAAGCTACGCATATAAAGCACTTATCGACGACGTCGTAGTCGATCAGGAACACCGAGGACACAAAGTAGCCGAAGCAATGATGCTGTATGCGATCTCAATCGCCCGCACAAAAAACTGTGATGTTGTAGAACTCACTAGCAATCCAATGCGTACTGCCGCGCACGCCCTCTACAAGAAACTGGGCTTTACCGAACGCTACGCAGGCGTGTTTCAGCTCAAGCTCAAACACTAATCAGCAACCGCTGTCGTCTCTTAGACTTCAGCGGTTTTTAGCTACATATTCATTTTGAAAAAATTCTCGAACAATTGAGCCACCACGATCGGACCAGTTCCACCGGGCGTTGGCGTCACATACTCCGCAACTTCGGAAACAGTTTTCATATCAATATCTCCCGTCAGCTCACCGGCGATTGAACCATATCCAAAATCAATTACTACCGCACCAGGCTTAATATGCTGGCCTCGAATCAACTTCGCCTGACCGGTACCCGAAATAACCAAATCCGCCTCCTGAAGCGCCGCCACATCAAGTTTCGACTTACCAAGTACCGTCAACTTAATTACCTTGTCCATAAGCCATGTCGCTACTGGTCGGCCAATCAAAAGTCCCGGCCCGACAACAACTACACGCTTTCCAGCCAAATCAAAATGAATCTCCTCTAAAATCCGCTTCACCGCACCAGCTGCCGGAGCCAGAACGGCGATACTCTCGCCATTTAACACATCAACGTCCTTCTCAAGGCCGATGATATTTAAAACCGGCATCCGCTCATACTTACGAGGCAGTGGCAACTGAACAATGATCCCCCCGACCTCATCGTCAGCTGAAATATTTCGCACCTCACCCTCGAGCTCATTTTGCGAGAGCCGATCTGAAAACTTCTTAAGCTCAAATCTCACGCCGAGCTGCTCGGCTGTTTTCTCTTTTTGCTTCAAAAAACTAAGCGACGCTTTATCGTCGCCAACCAAAATACCAACCAACCGCTTAACCGGAACTGGTCGCTGTTTGAGCTCGCCGATGATTTTTGCCGCAATTTGCTTGCCATCAATTAATTCCGCCATATCAGCATCATACAGGCAAACTCACCCAACTAGCAACGCAAGCTATTATATTTTAATACGGCAACGGGAACTTTTTACAAAGTTTGAGCACCTCTTTACGAACCGCACTCGCCGGTTCTTTTAAATCGATCAAATGATGAATAAACATCGCAATCTGCTTTATCTCTTTTTCCTTCATTCCGCGGGTAGTTATTGATGGCGTACCCATACGCACGCCCGATGGACGAAATGGCTTATCATCTCCAGGTACCGAGTTGCGGTTCGCAATAATACCAGCTGACTCAAGGAGTTGCTCCGCTTGCGAACCATCTAGCCCCTTATTACGCACATCAATCAACAACAAGTGATTGTCTGTACCACCAGAAACAAGCTGGAAGCCATATTTCAAAAGCTCACCGGCCAACACCTTGGCATTTTGTACTATCTGCGCACCATACTTCTTAAACTTCGTCGTCTGCATCTGCTCAAACATATACGCGATCGCGGCGGTCTGATTGTTATGCGGACCACCCTGGAGGCCTGGCATAATCGCCTTATCGATCTTATTCGCAATCTCTTTATCTTTACTAAAAATGACCGCACCACGTGGTCCGCGCATAGTCTTGTGCGTAGTCGCCATCACCACATCCGCATACTCAAATGGAGCCGGATGGACTCCCGCACTCACTAGTCCAGCGATATGTGAAATATCAGCTAAGTGAAACGCACCAACTTTTTTCGCAATCTCACCGATTCGCTTAAAATCAATTACTCGAGCATACGCCGTCGCACCGGAGATAATGAGCTGTGGCTTATGCGCCATAGCCATCTGCTCAACCTGATCGTAATCAATCAACCCCGTCGCAAGATTAACCCCATACTGCACTGACTTATAAAAAACACCAGAAAAGTTAACTGGATGCCCGTGGGTTAAGTGTCCGCCGTGTCCAAGCGACATACCCATAACCGTATCTCCCGGCTTAGTCAGCGCAAAATAAACTGCCAGGTTAGCCGGCGAACCAGAATATGGCTGCACATTTACAAACCAGTTATCAGAGAGCTTAAACGCTTTCTTCCCCTGCTCCCACGCATACACCTCAATTGCATCATAAAATGTATTGCCCGGATAATATCGACGACCCGGATACCCCTCTGAATACTTATTTACCAATGGCGAACCTAAAATCTGCAGCGTCGTATCATCGACAATATTTTCAGAAGGAATCAAATCAATCGTCTCATTCTGCCGCTGAATCTCTTTCTTAATTAACCCAAGGATTTTAGTAGCCATATAAACCCAATATATCACAAACCGCCCGAATGCGGGATAGAATCATTGGTGCGTGTGGGAGGGATCGAACCTCCGACCTTTTCATTATCAGTGAAATGCTCTACCACTGAGCTACACACGCAAGTGAAAACTAGTATAGCTAATTTAAGGCTTCTTTGACAAGCTCTCGATTAATTTTGCATATCCATCAAAATTAAAGTGTACAACACCGGCGTCCGTAGTTAAATCGATTTTAAAAACATTCGCTGTACGACCAGTGAGTGAGTGCAAACTAATAACAAGAAAGGTAAAAACAAGCGCAACCATCAATAAGCTACTAAAAATAAAAAACATATCCTTCCGCCGATTATTTACAAATTTTCGCATATAGTTAGTGAATATATACCTCGCCACTCAAAACAAGAGAAAAGTCTTTAGCATCTCTTCGCTGCGTAAGATCAAATGACTGAACATTCAAAATACGTTTACCAAATTCTAAGTCTCGTAAAAAAGAAACAAGATCGGCAATCTGCCCAGTAAGCGAAATTGTAAAGCGAACACTCCCCGGATCGGTACCATTCGACGGATTTTCGTTGCCAAACGCAAACCCAAAACCCACACGATGGTCCTTTGCGACCTTTTCAAGCTCGCGAGGAAGTGTAATGAGTTGATCGCGCGTCGGAAGAATCTCTTGAAGCTGTCCGGCAAGCTGTGCGCCACGCTCCGCCTCAAGCTTAAGCGTTCCAAGGAGCAACACCGCCTGATTACGAATAGCGATATCGGTCTGATACCGCTTAATCGCCTCAACGCGTTTATTGATATCTATGTTGAGATAGATCAAAAAACCAACCAAAACGGCGACAACCAAAAGGAAAATGCCTAAGGAAATGAAAAAGCTTTTTTTAAACGTATCCAACGACATCTTATATAATAAAAGTATAGCATAGACAAGCAATATGGAGAGGCTTACTGAAACAAAAGCGTACCACGCACTCGCAATCTATTTCCGAGGCGATTACGGCAAGCTCAAAAAAGCACTCACACAATATCAAAGTTGGACAAAAGCCTATCAAGAGCTTCATCCAGCGATCGATAGTGAAGCAGAATTTGAGCAACTAAAAATACAGCACATCCAACTTCTCCTGAATACCGAAAAGGAGTTCCCAAAACTCCTAACTGAAATCCCCTGGAAACCACACGCGCTCTATTTCAAAGGAAATCTTCCGGACACAACCGAACTATCAATCGCGATCGTTGGAACGCGCAAAGCAACCGCACAAGGGTTACAATATGCAGCGCAATTTACTAAAACCCTCACTGAATCCAACCTGCAAATAATAAGTGGACTCGCGCTCGGCATAGACACGGCAGCACATCAAGCAGCGCTAGAAAATCGAGGCAAAACATTTGCGGTTCTCGCCAACGGACTTGATGATGTCTACCCAAAACAAAATAAACGCCTAGCAGATGCGATACTCAAATCGGGCGGCGGACTGATTTCTGAATACCCACCCAAAACGCCCTCACTACCCCGTTTCTTCCTTGAGCGCAATCGTATAGTCAGCGGGCTAAGCAAAGGCACGCTGATCATTGAAGCGCCTGAACGTTCCGGAACGCTCGCAACTGCACGCTTCGCAACCGAGCAAAATCGAGAAGTCTTCGTGATCCCCGGACTCATTAATCACGACAACTACAAAGGCTCAAACAAGTTAATACAACATGGAGCGATGCTCGTAACTCGACCCGAGGACGTACTCGAAGCGCTCGGCGTAAGCACTAAGAAATCAAACGAAGCTGCTATCGTAAAACTTGATAAAAATCAGCAAATAGTTTTAAATGCTCTCGCTCAAGCAGCATCACCTCTCCACATAGACATGATTGTGGAAAAGACAAACCTAGAGCATCATATAGTACATGAGGCACTCGCCCAACTATCTATAGAAGGCAGAGTGAGTGAAATCGCAGATACCTATCAGATAATGTAATCCCGTTAGAAGCATGGCATCAACGATGCCCGCATACACCCAAACGCCACCAACCATTCAAAACAATTTCTATGAAACTATACCAGTCGAAAATTAAAAACATGATTTGCTCCTAACGGGATGAAATTAGTCATCGTCGAGTCACCAACTAAAGCAGTTACTATTGGTAAGTTTCTCGGCAAAGAGTATCGAGTCGAATCATCTTACGGACACATCCGCGACTTACCGCGGAGTCGTTTTGGTATTAATTTAGAAACATTTGTGCCCGAATACATCGTGCCAGTTAAAGCACGAAAACGCGTAACCGAACTCAAGAAGCTCGCTCAAAAAGCGAGCGAAATCGTACTCGCATCTGATGAAGACCGCGAAGGAGAAGCGATCGCTTGGCATATTAAATCCGTACTCGAAACACCAGATAAAAAGACGCCAGATAAAAACCCAATCGCCGGAAAACCAGTTAGCCGTATTGTATTTCACGAAATCACTGAAACAGCTATTCATAACGCCCTCGCCCACCCGCGCACCATCGACCTTAACCTCGTCGACGCTCAACAAGCCCGACGTATTTTAGATCGCGTCGTCGGCTACAAACTCTCACCTTTCCTTTGGAAAAAAATATTTAAAGGACTTTCTGCTGGCCGTGTACAATCAGTAGCCTTAAAACTCATCGTGGACCGTGAAAATGAAATCAAAGCGTTCAAGCCAGAAGAATACTGGACAATTGAGGCGCTTATTACCGAACCGAAATCAAAAAAGACATTTGAAGCCGGACTCGCAAAAATAAACGGTAAAGCAGTTGAAAAATTTGAAATCCGTACAAAACAACAAGCAGAAACCATCGCAAAAGACTTGGCGAGTGGAAACATTAAGGTTGTACAAATTAAAAAAACTGAGGTAAAGAAAAATCCGCTCGCACCGTTTACCACGAGCACCCTTCAGCAAACCGCCAGCAGCCGACTCGGATACTCGGCAAAGAAAACCATGATGATGGCGCAGCGTCTCTATGAAAACGGATTCATCACCTATATGCGTACCGACGCAGTCAACCTTTCGGCTGACTCGGTGGCAATGGCGAAAAACTGGTTAACCAAAGAACTCGGTAGCGAATATGCACTCGAAAATCCGCGCGTTTTCACCGGTAAGTCAAAAGGTGCCCAAGAAGCACACGAGGCTATTCGTCCAACCAAAATGATGCGCCCGGAGGAGATGCCTGTCGAGGAAGAAGCGGAGCGCAAAGTATATCGCTTAATCTGGCAGCGCTTTGTCGCCAGTCAGATGCCACAGGCAATTTTTGACTCAACTCAAATTGAAATGGAAGCAAAGGGCGCAAAAGATACATACACCCTACGCGCGAGCGGAAGTATGATGAAATTTGAAGGATTTTTGAAAATCTATCCTCAAACCTTTGAAGAAAAAGAAATTCCAGCCCTCACCGACGGACAAGACCTTACCGGTAAGGCAGACATCAAACCAAATCAACACTTCACCGAGCCGCCACCGCGCTACAGTGAGGCTAAGCTCATCAAAACACTTGAAGAGTACGGCATCGGCCGTCCTTCAACCTACGTACCAATTATTTCAGTCATCCAAGTTCGCAACTACGTCAAAAAAGAAGCCGGACGATTCATCCCAACCGATATCGGTGAATTAGTGAACAAAATTTTAAGTAAACACTTCCCTGAAATCGTTGATATCAACTTTACGGCTCACATGGAAGAAAAGTTTGATGAAGTAGCCGAAGGTAAAGAAAAATGGCAGCAATTATTAAACGACTTCTATAAACCATTTGAAGCTAACTTAGAGAAAAAATACATCGAAGTCGACAAAGAGTTCGAAGACGAAAAAACAAACGAAGTGTGCGATTGCGCAGGCAAAGGAAGTAGCGAAAAATCTGAATGCGTACACGAAGGAGCCTGCGGCAAGCCGATGATCATCAAATATGGTCGTTTTGGAAAGTTCCTCGCCTGCTCTGGTTTTCCTGACTGCAAAAACACTAAAAATATCGCCAAGCCAGAGCTCCTCATTGGACTCAAGTGTCCAAAGTGTACGACAGGTGATGTTATCGAAAAACACACGAATAAAGGCCGTAAACGCACGTTTTGGGGCTGCAATCGCTATCCAGAGTGTGATTGGGCCAGCTGGACCAATCCGCTCGGTAAACCGAAGGAAAAAGACGAAAATCCGGAAACCACCGAAAACGAGACAGAATAGAAACAAAAACCGCTCGCCAGTTGGCGAGCGGTTTTATGTACAGCACGTTAAATCGAAAACCCTGGAGGCAACTCGTCGCTTGGCGCTTGTAAGGTAGCCGGTCCAGCATCTTTCTTGGTCATCTTCCCAATAATCGCTTGAAGCTCTTCAGGAGAGTAAAACTCAATCGTAATCTTTCCAGTCGCTCCCGAACGCTCAAGCTTAACTTGCGCACCCAAAAACTCTTCCAGCGCACGCTGAAGTGCGGCACCTTCAGGATCTGCAGTCAACGGAAGCGGTGGACGCTCTTTCGCGGCTCGGGTCGTTTTAAAGTAATCAATTTTATTCTTCAGATCACGAACACTTAAGTTATTACGTGTGATTTCTTCAAAAAAGACCTGCTGCTGGCCAACGTCATCAATCGAAAGCAATAGACGCGCCTGACTTTCGCTCAACTGACCATTAGAAACAGCCTCCTGCATATTCGCAGGGAGATTCAACAAACGCATCGTATTAGCAATTACCTCGCGACTCTTTCCAATCTTTTGAGCAATCTCCCGTTGAGTTAGCTTAAACTCATCCTGTAAGCGGTTATACGCACGCGCAGACTCGATAGGGTTTAAATTCGCACGCTGAACGTTTTCAATAATTGCCAGCTCTAAACGCTCTCGATCAAGACCTACATTTTTTACCACTGCTGGCACGCGCTCAAGCCCGGCAATCTTCGCCGCGCGAAAACGGCGCTCACCTGCAATAAGCTCATAGCGAACACTGGTACCAAACTCGGTTGGTTCTTCAATTTTCGTTACAACAAGTGGCTGCAAAATACCATAATCGCGAATCGAACCAGCCAACTCTTGGAGTTGCTCGTCATCAAAAACGCGACGTGGCTGATACGGGTTCGGGCTAATCTTCTCAACCTCAATCAAGAAAACCGGCTCTTGGATTTGAGGCTCGGCAGAGCTTCGTGTGAGATCCATAAAAGTATGAATTGATTTTATCACAACTTTCCGCTTTAATGTAGTAATCAGTAGGCAGTTAGTGATGTATGGGCAGGAAGGATACGATATAATTTCGTTTAGTGCGAGGCGCAAGAGCGAGCTGGACTACTCTGTCCTGCGAGCGAAGGCGGTAAAAAAATCGATAAACGAGAGATGCGTTGCAGGATTCTTTAACGCATAGCAAAAGAAAGGCATGGATGCGATATAATTTCGTTTAGTGCGAGGCGCAAGAGCGAGCTGGACTACTCTGTCCTGCGAGCGAAGGCAACAAAGCAATAAACAAAATTAGACGCATCACCCGTAGCTCGGGTGGTGGAACTGGCAGACACACTCCCCTCAAGAGGGAGCGCCGCAAGGCATGAGAGTTCGACTCTCTCCCCGAGCACATTTTAAAACAAGATAACTGCGGCTTACTGTGAATAAGGTATGTCAAAAGTGATATACTAAATGCATGAACGAAAAGTCAGCACTTGATAGTGGCTCGCCCGAACGGCATGAATATCTTAAATGGGAGTCAGGCGTTACCACCCGAAGCGCAAGATCACACAATGGTGAGAACGAAGATTCGAATATAAACCGTCCAGAAATGGGCCTATTTGGCGTATTCGACGGCGTAGGAGGCGAAGAAGGTGGTGCAATAGCCTCGAGCAGCGCAGCTCAAGAAATCGCCTCATATTACGCCGCAACTGGCCATAGTAATAAAGGTTCGGATGTCCGAGACGAACACGCACTGCGCGAACGAATGGTAGAAGCCGTAACCGCTGCACGCATCAAGGTATGGTCGCAAATTGGTGCTGCTGGATTACCCGAGGGCGCCACTACAGCCACGATTATCAAAACCTGGAAAACACCAGAGGGAAAAACCAAAGCCCTTGTCGCCAATCTCGGAGATAGCCGGGCCTACATTATTCGTGGCGGACGATTAATGCAGATAACCTACGATGATAATATCGTCGACACCCTATCAACAGAAAACACGGAGCGGGAAGAGATAAACAAAAAACTCGACACGATCACAACAAAGGAGGAGTACGAAGCGCTCGACTCACTAACTCAAATAGCTTTCAATCGACGAAACATTATCACTAGCAGCCTCGAAGACGGACTCGACACAAATGACCAGCGAAAAATGGGAATAGTTGAACTAAAAGCCGGAGACAAGATACTTATCTGTAGCGATGGTATCCACGACAATCTGACTATCAACGAAATAGCCGATGTCCTTAAGATGCAAAAAAATCCGCAGGAGTTAAGTAGCTGGCTTGTCCGTGCAGCTAATGAACGCAGCCAAGAAGACCCGTCTAAAAACATTCGCGCCAAAGATGACGATATGACCGCAGTAATCGTTGAATTTACTTAAGACTCTGATAGAATAGCTTCCTATGAACGAAAACCGCTTCCTTTTGACTCTTGTAAAATGGATAATGCCTTCGGTGATTGTAATTCTTATCTGTCTTATCGCCTTTCTTAAGCCAACACCAAAAGCTCCGGGAGTAATCGAGGGAATAGTCAAATTTAAATCAAACTGCCCTGTCAGTATTTGTAATATAAACAACGTCGAAATAGTTGCCTATCGTTTTGGTGGAAAAGTAATTGTCGCAAAAACAGCTCCAGATACTACTGGGCATTACGCACTTACACTCCCACCAGCAACATACGTCCTCGATGCAAAATTAGAAAATGCGACGAGCAGCGATGTCCCGCGAGAAGTTCGCCTAAACGCAAGCACAACAGAATCGATTTCGATTGTGTTAACAAAAACAAACTAGCGAGCGCTCTTAGTCTTAACTTTCGCAACCGCCGCGTCATACGAAGTGTTAATTTCTTTAATCGTGGCAATCGTCTCATCCAGCGTCTGTAAATACTCCTCGTTTAACCGATTAGTAATTTGCATATACATCATCATAAGCTGAACATACATCTCACCCTTTTCTTCCTTCGTCCACTCCTTGGCAAAAAATGCATCTAAAATCGCTTTCGCCTCTTCAAAGCGTTGCTCCTTAATTAACTGCTCGAGCTTTTTCATTTCAAGATTATTTGTCATAGAAGTTAGGCGTTAGCGGTATTAAATCGCTCATAGATGCGCGACAAAAGCATCTTCTTGCGTACATCAAGCTTACTATCAGCTAGTCGAGCCTTTAAGCTCTCTTTGATAAAGGCACGAGCCGCCTCATTACGACGGGTTCCAAAGAAGCGAGGTGTTTTCAAGAATGGCTCAAGGGCTTTTTCAAGATCAGCTAGCGGAGTAGCTCCAAGCGAAACACCCTTAATGAGCTCGCCAATTTCAAAGTGCGCCCGGCGATCAAAGGCACGATCAAGACGCTGCTGATAATCAGCCTCAATCGTCGCATCATACGCAAAACCTGGCTGTGCACTCGCCTCGCGCACACGGTCAAAGTATGCTTGCGCGTTTTCAAGCGCTGCCAAGTCTTGTTGAGGAACGTTAGTCGCATCAAGAGAAAAATCAAAAGCTTTATCAGCACCAGTCGCCTGATCATACCCAGAAAGACGCTTGAGTTCAGCCGCAACACGCTCGCGCATCTTTTGCTGAACAGCCTGCATTGGGAAAAATCCATCACTAAAGACCATTGTGACGACTTTATCGCGACTCTCTTTTAATTTCGCAAGCTGCTCTTGCGCACTGCTTACCTTCGAAAGAGTTTCGCTAGCTTTTCTAAATTCAGCGTTATACTTCCACTTCGAAAATCGTGGCAAAATAAATCTCAAAAACTTGTTAGAGTATTCAGAGCGAACATCAACCTTGTGCTTCTCTCTAAGTTCGTGCTCGGCATACGCATACACATCAATACCACTGCCAATTACGCCGGCCAAACGCTCCATAAGTGAATGGGTACGCTTCGCCATCTCAAGCAGCTGTAAGCGACGGCTAAGCTCATCAAAATTACCAAGCTTAGCTAAATCAGCCTCGCGCGTCGCGATCACCTTCGGCAAACCAACAAATAGCTTAGTCTCCTCGGCAAAATATCGTACACGTCCTGGATTTTTAATCGCTTCTGAAGCCAGATACGCATCAACCGACTCAAAGTCCTCATCGCTCATCTCAAGACCAGTGTCTTTCTTAAACTTCTCCTGGTACGCAAGCTTAATCGCTGGACCGGCTTCAAACATCGCGGTATATCCATCAAAAATCTGTGCCGCGCGAACCCAGTCAGCCTGCTGCGGATTACCAATAATCGCGCTGATTTCTGGATACACTAAAGCACCAGCAGCATCCCTACGGGTTGCTCTGCTATTTAAGAAATCCATAAAGCCAACATTGTTAAGCATCGCGTCAATCTGTTGCTCGCTAACGCTCGTAATCGAACTCTCAATTTGTTGGCTCGCGCGAATAGCAGCGCGAGACTCCGGCATACGCATACCTACGCGCTCTGCAGACGAAAGCTCATTATCACCACCCTCAATAGGCTTCGAAATTGGAGTCGCCTCAACAACTGGCAGCTGCTTACGTAAAGCAGCAAGTCGCTCATCAAACTCTCGGGCTTTTAATTTGAGCGAACTACGCAAATCACCCTCATCAGCGTGTTGCTGGTGACCAACCTCCTCCATGCGTGCCAATACGCGAACCTTTTCTGCTTCAAGTTTTGCGATCTGTTGCTCAATCGTCAATTCAATCTTAGGAGCTACCTCTGGCTTTTTCGTAGCCTCCGGAGCAGCTGGCTTAACGACTTCAGGCGTAGCTGGTGCAGCAGTCGAAACAGCACCCTCTGGCGCCTGCTCACCCATCAACGCGTCATACCACTCCTGCGGAAGCAAATCTACATTTTCGTTATGAACACGTAAAATACGCTTAATCTCTGTCGCTGCATAATCCTGCGAATGTCGAATATCAGCCTCTTTCTGCTCCGCAGGAATGTCGGCGCTTCGACGAATAAAATACAAATTTTCGCGCGACTGTTTAATCAACGCCTCAATGTCGGCGCGCTGCTTCTTAGAAAGAGTAAGACTTGAAATCTCTGGACGCTTCTCACCCGAAGCCTCAACCGGCTTTACCTCTATAATAACCGGCTCTTTGGCCTTTTCGGCCGCAACCGTCTTCGGCTTATCAACAATCTCAACTGTATTAGCTGGATAACCAAGACTCGTTGTCATAGTCGGATTCGGAGTAATAAGCACTTTGCCACTTGGTCCGGTTTTAAATTTCTTTTTGGCACGCGGCGGCTCCTGCTCACCCATTAACGCGTTATACCACTCACTCGGCAAGCGATTTACTTGCGGATTATGACCCCGAATAACACGCATAACCTGACCCGCAAAATAATCACGCATTCGCTGCAACTCATCCGCCTTCGCTTCAGGTGAAGCATCCGGCTTTCGATCGATCATATATGCATTTTCACGCGCCTCCTTTAAAAGCTCCTCAATAGAATTGTTTTGTGCTTTTGAGAGTCGCAAATCAGAAAGCTTTGGACGTTCAGGAGCGACAATTGCATTTTCGTTAGGCGGAGCAATAAGTTCTTGATACCACGCCTCTGGCAACAGCTCCGCCGTATTCCCCTCACGACTAAGAATATGTAAAATCTTCCGAGCATTTTTTTCACGAATATGATCAAGAACATCCTTAAGCGAAGGTCCACCTCTTCGAGAAGTAAATCGTGCTGCATTTGCACCGACTCGATCAATCTCCTCGCGTGCCTGCGAACGAATTTCGTCAATTTCAGCTTGGGAGCGCGCATCAAGCTTCAAGTCATCAACACGTGGGCGCTCAAATACTTTTTCGTCTGAAGAAGCCACAGTTTGCTCAACCGGAGCTGAACTGGCTTTTGAAGAACCTTCTGAAACTTTTATTTTATCGCGCATTGGTTTGTTGTTTTTTTCCCGACTAGAACCCTTTTCTTCACCACCCCTACTCATAGCAGCTCTCTTCTTTCCTAGAGAAACTGATTCAGGTGGAGCCTCGCCCGACAATGAACGCGCAAGAACAGGTTGAGGTGTGGCTTCGAGCTTACCAGTAACGAATAAAAGATTTTCAATCTCATCGGGGACTGCAAGAATACGTCGATTACTCGAACGAAGCACGCCTAAAATTCGCTCATTATAGCGCTCAACAGCACGACGATGTAATTCAAGCTGGTCATCATTTGAAACAGACTCACCGGCGCGTCGCCGAGTAGCAATATCATAATCAATACGAGCGTGCTCCTGCTGGCAATCGCGAATATACCCATCAACCTTCTTACTCACCCCTGGAGCGATTGCCAATTCGGCATACACTTCATCAATCGAACGAACAGACTCACGAACAATAGGGGCTGGCCGTTCAACTACAATCGGTTTTTTAGGAGAAATTGCTCCTGCGCGTTTTTCAGCCGCAATACGATCGATGTTTTTAGACAACCCTGAAGTAAAAATCTCCGCACTTCGCGCAAGATTCTGTAGCGGGGTCGCATTACCCTCATGAAGTGCGCTAAGTGCGTGCTCGATATCATAATCCACTAACGCAGGGTGCCTCGTAAGATCATTTTGCAGATCATCAAAAGTGATCGCTGGATCAGCCTTAAATGAAGGGTAACGAACCTTTTTCTCTGCCAACTCCGCGTTTTGTCCCGCTTCAACCGCCTTCTTTTCGGGAGCACTAGAAGATATAGTACCAGGGTGCGTACCCATAAGAGACACAACAACTGGCGAGTCTTCACTCACTCCCGAATACACCTCGCGCAATAAACCGGTAATCGAACCAATATGTTTTTTAAAAATCTCGTGATCACGAATACGCAAATCAGCCGGACTCAATCCTTCGCTGTGCGCAGCAATAATATCTTTCTGGTACTCTCCAACAAGCCGACTAAGACGCTCCTGCGTATCAGCAGGCAAAGATGCAAGGTTTTCTTTAGTTTTTGGTAAATCAGGCTTAGCAAGATTTGCCAAATCAGATTCAGGCGTCATATACAAATAAGTATATCACAATCACTATGCGAGCCCCAGAATAATGATGACAAAAAAATACCTTTCTGCTATCATCGACAACAACCACTAACGAATGGCTGCCGTTTAGGGTAACGGAGAGGTGTAGGTAAAAATTGCAATCCCACTATGATGGGAAAACTGGTTGTCAGAGCGGAAGCGTGGCAGAGTGGTCGAACGCACCGCACTTGAAATGCGGCAGGCCGCAAGGCCTCGAAGGTTCGAATCCTTCCGCTTCCGCTCTGACCGTGAGTTCATGAGAATCCCCGCCCGCCCTTGGCGGGTCACCCCTTCCGCAACAAAAATACCGCCCCTTGGGGCGGTATTTTGATTTCTAACTAGCGCTTAACTGGTGGATACAAATCCGGGTCAATGGTTCGCTCGAAACAGACATTGCCGGCCCTGTGCTGCCAATTTTCAGAAACATACCCATATGGTTCAGAGTATGGCTTCACCGAAGACGGAGTCGTGTTTGGAAGGATATTTTCAAGGGCGAAATTAGCACAGAGCTGGAAGCCGAAGGAACCAACCGCCTTAAGCGTATACGCAGTACCGGTTTCTGGATCAACTGGAGCCTTAAATCCGGAAATAGTGTCATTCAGAGCAGCTAAATCCATAGGAAGCTTTTGCTTCTGCTGCCAGTAGTTAACCACCTGCCACTGAATCGTCTGAAGATCAGAAACGCGCTGGTTGTCCAAATTACGCAAACGATTCGTAGTTGGCGAACCAACAATTGAAAACGCACCAGCAATAACAATGAGAACAAACGCGAGCGAACCCCACACAATCATCGAACGAGCTTTTGCCTGGGTACCCGGAGCACGCTTCAAGTTAAACAAGTAATAACCAAATACAGCACCGGTGACAAACAAAACCGAAAGTGCCTTCAATAAGAAGCGAACGGTGAACTCACCTCCTAAAAAGTTATTTACTAACATAACCAAGTCAACAACAATCGTAATCGCCGCGATAAAAAGCGTCAGATAGATCATCGCTTTACGGATACTCAAATCTCTCTTTTCCGGAAACGCATCCAAATCTTTACTCAAGAAACGCATCACAAATACATATACTGGGAAAATAACAATCAGCGAGGCGACCGCCCAACGCATCGAAGAGCTAAGTCCATCCGGATAGTACGTTAGCGCGTCCGGGAAAAAATGATTAACATACTGCCACAACAGTGAGATAACGCTAATAGCGCTGAAATAGAGAGCGCCCGTCGCAAACAAATACAAGAAAAAATCACGAATCGAGGTTTTTGATTGAACCTGTTCCATAATATTCAGTTAATTATCTTATAACCACGCCTAGCACACGGGACGACAAAACCCCGTAAACCAAGCTATAAAGCCTATTATACGCCAAAAAGACTACTGAAACAACCGATCGAGATGCTTAGTCAGATTGGTATTAAGCGTCCGATTGTTTTGCCATGACTTTGGCAAAAACCAATGCACAGGCTTATCACCAAAGAAAATAAGCACAAGCAAAATCACCGAAACAATCGTCACTATATCAAACGTATTAGGAAACAAATACTGACACGCGAGCCCCACCTTCTCGCCCGTACAATTAAGCAAAAGCCCAAGCTCATCAACGATCAAACCAATGCCAACACCAATGACATAACTTAAGATATGGCGCATCTTGTCGCGATTAGTAAGAATCCCGACAATCGAAGCAACGGCGAGCAAAAACATCCCATAGTAGAAATGGTGAATGTGATATCCGTATAAAAAGACGTACAACGGAACAAATAGCGAATAGAGGTGGGCGATCGTAAAGGTCGCCACAAAAGCGATCAAGATATTAAAAAGTAAACGTTGCGTTTCTTTATGTAGCTCTGCTCCAAGAAACGCAAGCGCCTTTTTCAAAAGACTCATACTATAAGTATACCACTATGAAAAACGCCTACCGTTTTACATCCGATACAATCCGTCCATCACGCAGCGTAATGATACGAGAAGCCTTATGAGCATACTCTTCTTCGTGCGTAACCATGATAATGGTTTGTCCAAGTTTATTAATCTCCAAAAACGAGTCGATGACCGGACCGGCGCTCCCCGAATCAAGGTTTGCAGTCGGCTCATCAGCAAACAAAATATGCGGCTCGTGCGAAATCGCACGCGCAATCGCCACGCGCTGCTGCTGACCACCCGAAAGTGTACTCGGCTTACTGTGAAGCTTGTCAGACAGATTAACCTTAGCAAGTGCCACTTCGGCTTTTTTACGTGCCAAAGCCGGATCCATACGCTGAACCATCATTGGCAATAATACATTTTCTAAAGCAGTTAACTCCGGCAAAAGCGCATAGTCTTGAAACACATATCCAAGCTTGTTCAAGCGTAGCGCAGTCTTCCCGTCTTCGCTCAATTTTGAAGCAGCCGCCTCATCGATAAAAATATCACCACTAGTCGGCACATCAAGAAGTGAAAGCTGATAGAGCAAGGTGGACTTACCAGCTCCCGATGGACCGATAATCGCCACAAACTCGCCGTCTTTAATCTCTAAATCAATAGATTTAAGAACAGTGAGTGCCAAATCCCCGGTTCCGTATGTTTTAACAAGCTTATTAGTTCGAATCATATAATTAACGTCCTAAGATTGAATCAAGCGTATTCTTACGCACAATGAGTTTTGCGGGAATATAACCCGCAATTAAGGTAACTACGAGCAAGATAGCCACACGAATAACCGCGCCCGTCGGCGTTGCCACCAAGATACCGTCTGAAAACGGAAAATCAATTGGATTAACATCAAAATACGGCTTTAAAAAGCCAAAGGTAAGAACTAATCCAATAATCGAACCAATAATGCCGTAAAAAGTCGCCTGGAAAAGATACGAAAACTCAATAACGCGCGGCGGGATACCAATACCCTTCATAATACCAATCGACTTGCGCTTCGTAATCGCGTTAATAAAAATAACGATGAAAATCGTAATCGAAGCCACGATAAGTGCGATTGAAGAAAGTGCATTTCCTAAAACCGAGAAGGTAGTTTCAATATCGCGCAAAAATGAAGGGATTGCATCTTCAGAGGTCTGAACGCGCGCCGCAGTCGGATCAGACAAAAACTCGGTCACATGCTTAACCAATATTGGCGCATAAAGTGGATCAACCGAGATAGCGATCTCTTGCACCTCTTCTTTATTAACTGAAATCATACGACGCAACTCGTTATCCGGCATAAACAAGCGCGTTGAAATCTGATCAACCTTACTCTTTACAATACCTTTAATCGTAAAATCCTTCTGCATCACCGTTCCATCAGAGTTGCTCACCGTTAAACGAACACGACTACCGACATCCACACCAGTAAGCAGATCAAGTCCCGGAATGTCAGCATCAGCAAAAGACGAAAACTTTTTAAGCATATTCGCCCCAATCAAAATATATCCTTCTTCATGCGGATCAAGCATCTCACCATACTCCAAGAACCGAGAAAAATGAGTCACCACCTCCTCTTTTTCAAGATCAAGACCAACCGCTCGAATACCGATTTGATTTGCGCGCTCACCCTTACCCGGAAGATCATTAAGCGTCCCAAGCACCTGCGCACCAACCGCATACCGCGGAGAAATGGCCTTTACTTTTGGATGATGCTCGAGAAACGAGATAAGGTTTGCGGAAGTTTTGATGTAATCCTGCTGCGGCGCAGCGGTAATAATCACATCCCCCGAGTAGCTCTCACGAAACTGTTTAAATGAACCGGCAATAAGTCCCGAGAGTAATCCCGAGACTACTACAAGGTTCAAAAACGTGAGCACCATAATAAAGGTGATCAGTCCCGTCGTCCACTTACTCGAATGACGAATACTACGAATAGCTAAAAACCAACCGACTCGTATCGAAGTAAGAAGCGAACGAAATGAGCTATACGCGCGTCTCATGAGTACTAATCAACCAAAACTACGTCACCTTCCTTGAGGCCGTCCAAAACTTCGACCATACCATTATCTCCCTTAAGTCCAAGACGAAGAGCTACGGATTGCTCCTGCTCGCCAACCTGTACAGAAACTGTCTTTACACCATCTTTTGTCGAAATTGCACGGAGCGGAACAACTAAAACATTAGTACGATTTTGAGTTGCGATCTTAATATTAGCCGTCATACCAGAACGCAAACGCTCATCAGCCGCATCGAATGCGAAAGTTACCTTGTAAGTTGAAACACCGTTGATAATAGTTTCGGCTGGATCAATCGTCACTACGCGAGCACCAAAGACAACCTCTTGCCCATACGCGTCAAGTGTAATCGAAGTCGAATTACCAACCGCAACTTTCGCGATATCAATTTCAGAAACATTTGCAGTAACCTCCAACCCACCCTCCCCAAGGAGATAATAAATCTGATCAGTAGTCGAAACCGACTCACCAACCTGCTTACTCTTCACCGCAATGACTCCACTGATTGGAGCATATAAATACGCATCATTTAAATTCCGGCGAGCGATCTCTACTGCAGCTTTTGCTGAAGCGAGCTTAGCCTGATTCAAGCGATATGTTGACTGCGCATCATTGCCATTCAAAGAATTCGTAACTTGAGCATCTTTAATATTCTTAGCAAGCGTAATCTGACTCGATAGAGCCGCGTTCATATTATCCTTAGCCGTAGTTAACGCAGACTTGTACGTCTCAAGATTGGTCGCCGAAACAGTTCCTGTCGGAATAGCGTTAATCGTCTCTATAAGCGTATTAAGGGAGGACTGAAGAGTTTGGAGTGGCTTCGCAATCGCCAAAAGCGCTCCATCAACCTGATCGCGACTTGGTGAAAGTGGGAAATTCTGAAGCTGGGTAGCAACAATCTTCATCGCGCCGTCTGCGAGCGGTTTAGCATTTTCAGCATTATTAATCAGCTGGGCACTCGAAAGCACGTTTGAGATGGTCGAGTTCAAACGGCCAACCGAATCATAAAACGTGATAAATGAGGTATACGCCTTGAGCGAATCATTCAAAATATCATTAAACGTCGATGGAGCAGCAACATACAAAATATTTAAGGCCTGCTCACTCTTTAAATCCGAATCACTCAAACCTTGCTTGCTATTAAGCAACGTAACCTCCGCCGAGTTCAAATCAGCCTGCGCCTGGACGAGCTTCTTCTGTAAATCCGAGTCATCAAGACGCGCCAACAATTGGCCCGTCTTTACCTTAGCGCCAACATCAACTAAGAGCGATGAAATCGTACCCGTCGTACGAAAACGAAGCGAAGCAAAGTTTTTTTGCTTCACCTGACCCGTCTCTTTAACAAACTCCTGGATATCCGCACGCTTAACCGTAAACGTCTCACGCGGAGCCGGCTGGGACTTACCAAAAGCAATCGAACCAAGAACAACAACTGCAGCTCCAATCAGAATCCAGCGAATCAATTTCCGTTTAAAAAACTTTTTCATAATAATTACTTATTTTTCTTAATAGCAGCTTCTACTGCTGCCAAATTTTTTGACAAATGTGCTGCAAGCTGCTGAACCATATCTGGTTTAATGAGGGCGACTACTTCTTCCCCCATACCAAATACAAGCAACTTCTCTCCAGAGCCAAGATGAAGCGCCTCACGAGCCTGCGCTGGAATAACAACCTGCCCCTTACTATTAATTGTAGCAGTTCCAAAAAATTCTTTCTGGCACTTCAAGGTTTTCGACATACCCAGAGCATATCAGAAAAATCTTAATCATACAAGTAGGAAAAGTAGGAAATTTAGCTCCACTAAAAGCACGAAAGCTAAAACAGATTAGCTCATATGATATACTAAGTACTATATGGCAGAAATAATCTCTCCTCTGAATAAAGAAATTCTTGAACTCGAAGCGCGCCTCCAAGCCAAGAAACAGCAACTGATTGAATCAGGTGCCCCAGCGCTGCCAGAAAAAGAAGTTTTTAAAAATGTATTTAGCGAGCACGCACGAATAACTCTGACAACTCAAGCGCCAGCAGCTACATCAAGCACAAAACCACAAACAGCTTCAGCGCAAGCCACAAATCTCACCCCTATCCAAGAACAAGCCATCGCTACACTCATTCAAATCGCATTTGACCAAGGTATCGCATCAGCAATCAAACAAGCAAAAAACGACCCATTTTTGATCGATGCCCTTCACGATCGGCTTATCGATGAGTACTACCAAAAGCTCTTAGACGCACGCAAAATCACTAACGCCTAACGCCTATGCAAATCGGCGCCCTCGTCTTCTCTGCAATCTTTGCCATAGCCATTCTTTTAGCTTTTACCATTACTACGGTAATTATTCGGGCTCGCCTGCGCGCCAAAGGAGAGATAGCACACGCCTTCTCGCTCCAACTCCTCCAAATCAAACTTCCTCGAGCACTTAAAAATGAAAATGACAAAGTGGGCGTCGCCGAACTACGCGAAAAAATCGCACTAATGGAGCAGGTCTATTCGCAACTTGGGACCATTAAAGAAAAAGGCTTTCACGCCTGGCTCTACGGTAAGCCATTTTTTAGCATCGAAATTGTCGTGCC
This sequence comes from uncultured Candidatus Saccharibacteria bacterium, assembly GCA_964394435.1. Lineage (GTDB taxonomy): Bacteria > Patescibacteriota > Minisyncoccia > UBA6257 > 1-14-0-10-44-23 > CAYMXN01. Next base: position 140,713 of record CAYMXN010000001.1, on the reverse strand, counting down.
GCATATAGGCCAAGAAGCATTATTTTATCTCGCTGTTCCACGCAAATACGCAAGTGCAGTTGAAAAAATGATCGAGGGCGTCTATCCCGAGGCCGCAATCGAACCAGCTAAAGACTATACGATATTCCATCCAGACAGCGCAGTTGCCGGCGCGTTTGTTCGCTCAAAAAACAAATCGCTTCCACTGCGAAGCTATCAAAACCTCGAATCCGACCCGCTCGCGAGTATTTTAAACGCATTTTCGAAAGTCGCGAGCGAGGGCGAAGGACTCGCTCTACAAATCGTCGCCCAAAAAGCACCGTCGCACTTTAACGAGTATCTTTCAAAGATCGCTCGCCACCTGAAAAAGGGAGCGACGCTCGGTAAGGCGTTAAGCGCTGCGAAAGAAAGTGAAGTTAAAAAAGCATTTTCACCAGAAAAACAAACCAACGAAGACTCAAATGGTCCAGTAAACGAACCGCTCGCCGAAGCAGTTCTACGTAAATCACAAAAACCGCTCTTCGCAACAAACATTCGCGTTATCGCCTCTGCGAGAAATGCTCCACGGGCCGGCGGATTATTCCAGGAACTCGTCATCCCACTCAATCAATTGGTTGCCGAAGGTATGAACGATATCAGCATCAATCAGTTGAGTGGTCGCAATCTACAAAAACTCATCTACCAATTCTCCTTCCGCACCCCAGATCCTGCCTCAAGCAGTATTTTATCCACAGAAGAGCTTTCGAGCATCATCCACCTTCCAAACACCGTCATTGGCTCGGTCAACGTCGCCAGCACTAAGGCAAAAATCGTCCAGGCACCATTTAATACACCAAAGACTGGATTACTTCTTGGAAAAAACACCTTCCGAGGCGTTGAAACCGAAATCCATATGAGCGAAGAAGATCGCGCTCGCCACTTCTACGTTATCGGACAGACTGGTACTGGTAAGACGTACTTTATGAAAAATATGATCGTGCAGGATATCGAAGCCGGTCACGGCGTCTGCTTTATCGACCCACACGGCGATATGGCCGAACAACTCCTTGAGTACGTCCCTGAACACCGCCTAAAAGACGTCATCTACTTCAACCCGGGAGATGTGAGTCGCCCAATGGGACTGAATATGCTCGAATACGATCCAAACTTCCCGGAGCAAAAAACCTTTATCATCAACGAACTGCTTGAGATATTTAATAAGCTCTACGATATGAAAGCAGCCGGAGGCCCGATCTTTGAGCAATACTTCAGAAACGCTACCGCCCTAGTAATGGACGACCCAGCCAGTGGCAACACCCTACTTGAAATCAACCGCGTCTTAACGGACAAAAAGTTCCGCGACTACAAACTCACCAAAACCACCAACCCGCTCGTTAAAACATTTTGGCGCGATATGGCTGAAAAGGCCGGTGGTGAAGCGAGCCTGCAAAATGTCGTTCCGTACATCTCTTCAAAATTTGACTCATTTTTGAGCAACGACATTATGCGTCCGATTGTTACGCAGGAAAAATCAGCTTTTCGCTTCCGTGAAGTAATGGATAGTCAAAAAATCCTACTCATCAACCTCTCTAAGGGACGTCTTGGTGAACTCAACTCCTCGCTGATCGGACTTATTATGATCGGTAAGATTTTAATGGCCGCCTTTAGTCGCGTCGACATTCCCGAAAAAGACCGCAAACCGTTTTACCTCTACGTTGATGAGTTCCAAAACGTAACTACCAACTCAATTGAGACGATTCTTTCTGAAGCCCGTAAATACAAACTCGACCTCACTATCGCCCACCAATTCATCGGACAACTCTCTGATGAAATTAAAAAAGCCGTGTTTGGTAACGTCGGCTCAATGGCGGTCTTCCGTATTGGCGCTGAAGATGGAGAGTTTCTCGAGAAACAGTTCGCTCCAAACGTTTCCGCTGCGGACCTAATTAACATCGATAACTATAACTGCTATCTCAAGCTCCTCATCGGCGGACAAACCGCTCCAGCCTTTAGTATGAAAACCTTACTGGTGAAAAATGGGAGCGCCGAAATGGCTACTAAAGCGAAAGAACTCTCACGCCAAACCTATGGTCGGGACAAAAAAGAAGTAGAGCTCGAAATAATGGCAAAATTTGCCGCGCTTGAGAAAAAGCCAGAACCGACAACCCCTCGCCCACTTCCTCCAGACTTCTAAAAGATAAAACCCGCTCCGATTTGCATCGGAGCGGGACCATCTTCACCGCCTAATTGCGCGCCAGCTTCGCGCCTTTCGGCACAACGCTGATACGCAGAGGCTTACTCGCCAGCCACAGCTCGCCGTTGCGCCTGAGCATCAACCGAACCTCAAAGTCGAGTCCGGTCGACACCTTCGCCACCTTGAGCGGAGTGGTATCGAGTACCGGCAAAAGGTCGCTGCGACCTTCGCGGTTAATCTTACCACTCGGATAGCTGAAGCAGCTCATGAGCAGCTTCAACTGCTCATCGTTTGCTGCGACCGGCGTCATCGCCAGCGCCGCCTGGCTGGCGAGCCCGAGTCCGAACCGAGAGTTCGAAATCTGCAGCTCATACTCCAAGCCGACAAACGCCGGGTCGACATCGATCAAGAGCTTGGTAACCGAACCCTGCTCAAGTAGCGACCCTCCGCGATTGAAGCCCGCAGCAAACAGATCGAGACGAATCTGCGGAATCTGACCCGCATTGTCGTCCACAACCTTACTCCACATCACCAGGCTCTTGCCGGGGGCCAACGCCACCGAAGCGCACAGGCTCGCAGACACCAAGCCCGACCCAACCGAATCAGCGAACTGGAACATGAACGTGTACTTCCCGTTAGTAACGGGCTTGCGCTCGTCAATCCGAAAAACGATACGGTCACCGTCATCCGATCGAGCGACCTCCCACGTCCGGACATCCTTCTCATCTTTGCCACGCATCTGCATCGTCGTGCTCGCCACCGCCGGAAACACATACCCGGGCTTGGCACAAAGCTCGAACGTCTTGAACTCCTCGAGCTGATCAAACACCGAGAAAACGATTTCGCAAGAAACGTCTAGGCCAACCGTCTTGGCGCTAAACTTGACCTGCGGCGTCGGAGCTGCCGACACGATGACCGCGGGCGAAAGCACCGCGGCCAAAGCGATGACCGAAATGAGCCTTCGCATGAACCACCTCCAGAATCGCGCACAAAGTGCGCCCTGAAAACGTACTATCTGTATAGTACAACATTTGTTGTATTCTGCCAATAAGCTATACCACTCGAAGTCCTAACGCGTCCGCGTAGTGCTTTACCGAATATCGGTCACCGTAGATACCAGCTGCATAGTTATACTCTGCCTCATTATTAACCCCGACAGTCCTTTGTAAAATACTCTGTACGCCAACATCTCCTAAAAGCTTATTCGCGCTAATATCAAAGGCTATAGACTGAATAGTAAGCGGAACACCGCTAAGATAATTTTCAATGCTTGGCTCAATACTCCTCTCCTTAATGCTATGGATATTGTCCAAGGAAATTAGATCTATCACAAAATCACTCCTTTTAAGCTTTGGGTTGCCATGTTTTGTTTCGGCTAGCTCCCAGTCATTTTCAAGCTTCAGTGGAGCGCTAACTTTTTCAACAATAAAATCCCAATCTTTTACACGAAAAGTTCGCCCATAAAGAGCGCTTAAAAGAATTTTATAAACACCACTCCCAATAAGCCAAATTGCTCCCGCGCTATTTTGCCGAACAATCTTTAATGAATCCATGTATTTTTCATTCCGAGCAAGACTCTCATAAAGTATTCGCCCTAGCGCATCAGTATTCATTTTAAATACAGAAAAAAGGTTAAGTGCAATCTGTGGACCTAAGGAGAATCGAACTCCTACCTCTTCCATGCCATGGAAGCGTAATACCATTTTACTATAGGCCCAGTTGAGCGAAGCGATACTGGGCAATTATAATCCATTTTACTACGGCTAGGCGACAAGGGTCGCCGGTTATAAACGCGGCGGAGCCGGAACCTATTGCCGCAAGCCCGCCCAGATTCGCCGTACTCGGCGACGGGCTTATAGGCCCTGCCTCAATCACGCATTGACGTAGAAATATTCTAGCCAATTTAATAGCATTTTACAACTCTAATTGACAATAACTAGTAAATACATAATAACTAATGTGGTTGTTTTGGGTTCAAATTGGAGCACCCTAATGCGCTACAGCAAGAACATCGTCATAACGCCGATGATCGCAATCACCACCTTTTTTGCCGGCATGCTTCTTGCCCCTAGCAAAGAAGTCATCGTCTATCATTCAGAGACGCCGAGCAAGCCCGAGTTGCGCACGCTCGAATGCGACAAGCTGGTAGTTGTCGCAAAAGGGAGAAGTGAAAGTCAGACGGTCATAAAACCAAACTGGGTTTTCGCTAAGATTCCCGACTCACTTGGCGGACAAAACATCGACGAAGAACAGTTGCGCTTGGCGGTAGAAAAACACCTCAACGACCATTGCGAAGAGTTCTTTGGCTCGAAGGATACACAGATCTACGTCATAAAGGCCGAAGTCGTCGAACAAGGCAATGTTCGCCACCCCGACCCAAACTTCGCCTTCGTTGATGTCCAATTCGCAATCGGCAAGGGCTCGTAAGACAAGTAGTACAGAGGCTACCTCACAACTCACCGAGGAGCCTCTTTTTTATTACCCCCTTTCTGTGAATTGACAAAAATATAATAATATACGATAACTAAATTAGAACAAAAGAACTCACCTGCGCAAAGCGCAAGGAGATTCACGTGAGAAACGTCCTTCGTATCGCCCTGCTCTTCAGCCTTGTTGCTACCGTTACCGCGTGCGCCCATGGCGTGCGCTCGAGCTACACACAAGCACAAATCGCAAGTTACGCTCATCCCGAAATGCGAACGATGCAAATCGGCAACAGCACCGCGTGCACCCACTGGCCAGAAGGCGCACAACTCGCGATCTACTGCAACAACAAGCTCGTTGCCGAGCTTAAGCCGAAAGAAGAAAAGGCGCTGATGCTGCCATCAGCCCCCTTCACGCTAAGCATCGTGGCCATAGATAAAGGAAGCGAGGTCGCCCGCCTCCACATCAACTACGACGGAGGAGATGGACTCCTCCCAAGTAGAGGATTTGGTTGGCACGACTTTCAGCAACAGTAGAGCAAAATACAAATGACCCCGCCACCAGCAAAGGTAGCGAGGTCATTTTATTTTCAGACTAACTTACTATCTCACAACTTCATCTGTCGCAAAATCCTCATCCTTATACTGATACATCGTATTCATTGTATCCGACTCCTTAACCGGATCAACAATTCCTGGTGGATAATGCAACTTACTGCGGCGCTTAAATCCAGGGGAACACCTTGAGTCATTAGCCGGGTCAGGCTTCTTAGTCATGATGATATAGTACTGCGGCGTACCCCCGGCAACATCACTAAAATCAGCATAATGATCATGCTTCACAGTAACAGTAGCTCCCCCAATTTTTGCACCGACAGAAGCGTTAGCCGCGAGAGCATCATCGTCTACGCCGGGCTTCCAAGTACCACAGTTAACACAATTAGCGGCGGTAATATAGTGAATTTCGAAAGAATACGAATACCTACAAACTGCCGGAGAAGAAGTAATCGGTGGAGTTGTGGTAGCAACTGGCGGTGGTGGCGGAGGAGTACTACCACCCGTAGATGAGGTCGTAGGAGGAGTTGTCGGCTTTGGAGCTGATCCACACTGACAGTTTCCAACTCCCTTACCAGGAATGGCCTTACAAACACCTGAATTAAGCGAAAGAATTTGATTCCACTCTGCTTGAGTATATCCACTCTTTGGATTAACTATATCATTGTGCTCACCTGTAATTGGATTACATGTTGGATATGTCTTTGGACCACAAACCCCGCCGCTAGTACACGTACCACCACACTTCGGAGCTTCAGAAGCATCACATGATACAACCGCAGGAGTTGTTGGAGCTGGAACAACTGGAGAAGCTGGACTGCTTGTAGTCGGCAGATCCTTACACCCACGAAGAAGACGCAACAACCAACCAGCAAGAGACTCTCCTGCTCGTGGTTTACACGAAGTTGGAATTTCTACGGTAGGAGCAGATGCGGCCGGAGGAGTAGCTGGAGAAGAGCTCGGTGCTGGAGGGGTCGGAAGTGGAAGAGCTGGAGTAGCAGGAGCTGGCGCTGGTGGAGTCGCATCAGTGCCGGCTGGAGCCGGAGTTGGCGTACCACACGCACAACTTGCTACCGCCTTCCCGTCAACGATATTTATTCTTGGAGAACACTTACCCGCACTACACGCGTTCGCGACCTCACCGCAAGTAAGTTTTTCACGATATAAAGCAATGATCGAAGCTGGAGTCTCATCATCAAGTTGATCTTGTGCTGCGAGCTGAACCTGTTCAGTCACTTGCTTCTCTAGGTCAGCAACGCTGAAAACAGTCGTATCGCCAGATTTTATCTTCGCTGGCCCACACGCAGGAGCTTTTGGCTCTGTTGTTGGACTTGGAGTCACTGGCTTCGCTGGAGTACTCCCACCCGTCGAACCGCCAGAAGTCGATGGGGCGCCACTAGAAGAGCCAGACGTAGACTTCGCACCACCACAAACACATTTTGCTGAAGCACCTTCTGCGAAACCACTCGATCCCAGAGTAATTACTGGCGTACACTTTCCGCCATTCGCCTTACAAGAATCTCCCGAACCACCACAAACTAACCAACCTTCGTAATCAGCCTTTATCTTATTAAACGCATCGGTGTGCTCTTTCTTGGACGCATCAGATCCATATGGGCTATACCCATCTTTCGTCTGTTGATTAACTAACGATTCACGAGCTTCTTTCATTAAGTCCCAAACATATTTCCAGCGAGCACTTGGTCGTGGAGTAGGTTCGCCACAGCTCGCATTTGGATCAACGGTAATTGTCGTGTCGCCAGACGGAGTTGGAGTTTGCGTTGCTGCAAAATTAAAGCCTCCCGGAAATAACGTTGCGGAAACCTTCTCCCAAAATGTTGGCACTACCGGAGAAGCACCTCCACCACCCGAAGAACTACCTCCGCCATTTCCACTATCACCACCAGCAGGACCTCCGCTGCCGCCAGCAGGTTGCGCAACAGTAATACCACCGCTTAGTCCACACTTTTGCTCCCAATTCAATTTCGCCTCCGCAGTAGTACTCATCGAAACCTTAATCTTCGCAGATTTCACATTCGCACTAAACGAAACACCATTAGTATCACCACTGGTCAATCCGGCACACTCTCCGACGGTAATCGAACCCTTGATGCCACACGGCTTGCAGTTAGTCGAAACACCATCATTTGGACACGAGATAGAACACTCAAGCTTTTCATTGCTCGCCGCAGTAATCGCAGCCTGTTTAGCATTCTCGCAAGCCGCATCACCTACACTGCCTTCAAGTGCTTGCAAAACACCGTATGCACGATCCTGAAACGCAGATTTTGATTCTGGAGATCGCTGATCATTTTCACAAACGGTCTGACACGAGGAAACCGTGTACGAGTATGGACCCGAAGTTGCGCCAACAGAAGTGTCAGTACAGGTCGTTTTCGCATTAACACACGCCCCGTCACCCTTATCACGAGTTATGGTAACTTCATCAGAAGCCTCACCTTTTGCCTCAAATGATTTCTCGCTGCTCTGGCCATTTGCTGGACAGCTCAATCCAACTATAACCGCATTATTTGATTGATTTGATGAGTCTTTACCAAATAGATTTTTAACACCGGAAAGGAGCACGTCTAAAATACCGGAACGAGGGAGTTCGATAGTACCAATACTCGTTTCTAGGCTGGTTTTTGGACCTTCAGCAACAACAGCCGCTAAACGCTGAACTTCAGCATCCGGTCGCTTAATCTGATCAATAAGCGCAGAGGCTGAAACAGATACTGGCTGATTTACCACCACTTGAACTGGAATATAGTTTTGCGCATTAGCTCCTGTCGGCTTAGTTCGCAAAACTGGCGTATTTGCGGATAGGAAATACGAAGTAGGAAGTTGCGTGCTAGACGGCTTTATTCCGCCACTCGAAACTGCCGAAGGAAAAGTATTTTTTGAAGGAGTAGTAAAGTTGTATACCTTCGAATCAGCTGGTACGTATACTGTTTCATATTGAGAAGTCGGCGCACCGCTCACGCTCGCAGAACCACCAGCAGGTGAACCCGAGCTCACACTCCCTGCACTAGTGACACCACAAAGACTATCTGCTTGCTCCTTGGTTTGATTACATCGCTCTTGCATTGCCGAAGAACAAGCCGCATTTGCCGACTTAATACAACCGGCGTCATCGCCACACTTCCCCAAAGCAATCTGGCGCTCAACCTCGCGTTGAGTTTTACAAAATCCATTTGGATCAACCGCAGAACCACTGACATTACCCGTATTTGAATTAGTCACAGTCGAAGCTCCGCCACTAACCGAACTCACGCACTCACTATAGTCAGTCGAAACAGCGGTTCGACACTGCTGACAAGCGGCCGTACCCGAAGTCGCACAAACCGTATTACAGTTTTGCGTACCAGCTGCTTGCGCCTGCGTACACTTGCTGACCACCGAAGAAGAAATGGGCGCAGTTTGCGAAGTAGGAAGTGAAGATGGAGCCACTTGCTCAATTGGAATCGGATTGTTTGGAAAAAGACTAAACAAAGAAGTTCCGCCAGAAGTAGCAGACGAGCCAGTCGTCGCCGAAGAACCACCAGAAGAAGCACCCGACCCAGAACCAGAGGTTGCAGTACTGCCACCAGTAGAAATTGACGAGCCAGTCGTCGCCGAAGAACCGCTTGATCCAGTAGTAGGCTGTTGGGGAATAATCGGATAAAAAACCTGGCCACCCGTCACGGTATTGCCACCCGGAAGTACGCCGCCACCACTCAACAAGCTATCTCGACGCTCATCAATTCTCTCGCCAGCCTGTCCGCCGAGAGGAACTACAGAACCGCCGCTCGCACTGTCTAAAATTTGAGCGGTTTGCGACGAAGCAAAATCAACCGGTAATAATGGTAATGAACCGACAAACGAAAACACGACCGCTAATGGCAGGGCGAACTTTAAAAAATTCCGCATGAGTTAAATATAAAGTTGATAATTTAGGCGACGTATATAGTAAAAGTATATCACAAAAAGAAGACATCTCCTGACGAGTTGTCCCCCTTTAATCGCACTAAAATACGCAATACTATTAACCACTGCGGAGACGGGAGGATTCGAACCTCCGAGACCCTTTCGGATCTATCGCATTTCGAGTGCGACGCATTCGACCACTCTGCCACGTCTCCAAAACAAAAGACCGCTAAGTCGATCTTCATTAGAATACCGATTTGCTATCAAAAAATCAAAAAACTACGACCGAGCGCCACCGCTCAAGAGTTGCCGCCAAGTTGCGCCACGGCCATACAGAACAAGCACTAATGCTGCTGCATAGACAATTAAATCTTCCGCCTCCCATATACCCGAACCAATCGCCATCGAAGTTACCGAAAGCATAAAGAATAAAGCAAGAGTGATCGTTGTGATACGCGTAACAAAACCGGCAATAAGGAGTAATCCAAAAAGCACTTCAGCAAATCCAGTCGAGAGTACAAAGAGCGAATCAGAAAATCCAAAAACACTCATAAAATTCCAATGATGCAAGGAAAGAAAGGCGACTGAAAGCTCTGGCTCGAGTAACTTCTCCGTAAAACCAAGCGTAACCAGCGAAACTCCGGCAGTAACGCGAAGTACAGCAATCGCCCAAGCTGAACGCACCTCCTGATTCCAGCGAGGGAGCATCCACAGCACGAAGATAATTCCAATCAAAATCGCTTGCTCAAAAACCCCTTCGACACCCAATAGTGGCGTAAACGCAGCTAAAAGCCCCGCCAAGACAAAAGCAGCTAAACGCGGTGCTTTTGTCGTAAGAAGAATGACTCCAAGAAAAATCTGGACCCACCAGCTAAACGTAGAATACGAGTTAGTAATAGCAAGCTCTGGAGAAAGAACTACGTGCCATAAAAAAGAAATGAATAAAAAGTATAAACCGGAGATGACCTGAAACAGCGAACCAAAAAGTGATTGATGTCTTACGCTAAATCCCGTTAGCCAATTCGGCGTACGAACGCGTCGATCGAGCAGGTAGCCAATTATAAGCGCAAAAACAATAATACCAATCCAGATAAGAACCGGCGCATCCATTAGTCGATATCGGGCAACCGCGGGAATTGACGCATCAGCGGGTAATAGCCACTTCACATGCGCAGACGCAAGACGAGGAAATACCACAAGCAGACCTAATAGAGAAAGAATTCGCATATATTTCTAGTATACACCCAAGAAAATATCCATAAACTAAAAACTGCCCGAAGGCAGCTTTTAGCAAATACTACTACTTCAACGCTTGCGCGTCTGCAGCACTCAAAAACTTGAACTGATTACCACTGCACTTTGAGCACTGACCCTTGGCTGAATACTTCAACGAGCCACCCTTACCCTCCTTGCTCTCGACAACAGGGTTTTTCATCACCTGCATCGTTGGCTTGTTATTGGCATCCCGACACTTCATACAGAGTGCTTTAAGCTCCATAGTTAGTTAAAATAGTTAATAAATTTGTAAAGAATACCGCTGATCCGACAATCAGCGCCTAAATCAGTCTAGGCGGGAATTCCCGGTAACTGGACCAACTATACCATAGAAAACCCCCTTCAGTAAAGTTGCTTAATATAACAAAAAGTTATATAACTTTAGAGGTGCAATAGCCCTCGTAGCTCAATGGATAGAGCTACTCCGTCCTAAGGAGAAGATAACTGTTCGATTCAGTTCGAGGGCACAGTTCGGCAAGCTCACTGCAAGCGTAGCGGGGCTAAGCGAACATAGCAAAGCCACCCTCGCCCTGAGTACCCCCCCGAAGGATTCAGTTCGAGGGCACAGTTCAGTCCAATCAAAGCTGAACCCAAGTAGCCTAGGCCTACTTTTTGATCCTTGAAAAGAGGAAAAGATGAAAGCAAGGGTTATCGCAATCCTGTCGAAGATGGGCAAGATAGCAGTTGGGGCGATTCTACTGATACTGATATGCGTAGCATCAATACTCGCCACATTTCTCTTCATGAAAGCGATAGATGCGATCGCTAGAATGATCGAGCCGCTACACATAAGCGCCGAGGCCTGCTTTATAGGATTTGCGACGCTCTATCTCTTGAGCCTCGCGCTCAATCAGGAACGAAAGCAGAAAAACAAAGAGAAGAAAACCATCGTCTTCAAGCCAAACGAAAAAGAAAGAAGAGCGGCAGAACAAAAGAGCAGGCCAGAGGAAAACGACCCGATTGACGGGATCGAGTTCGAAACACTGGTTGAAGAATGGCTGTATGTAAGCGGACTATGGCCCGACAGGGAACTTGGAGAGAAGAGTACTTGGGATTTCCGCTTCCGTACCCGAGCCTTCCCTCTCGCATTTAAGCAAGACCGAAAACGGGCCATCGAACTTCTATTTGGCTTTGACTTCGCAAGAGTCAAGAAAGTGTTTCCTGAAATCGTCCAAGCACTCCTTGCGCTGCCAAAAACAAGCGAAGAGGAAGAGATTCTCGATGCAGTTAAGGAGATCGAACGCGACCCAAGCATCTACGCAGTCCTTGCGGAAGAAAAAGTAGCCCAAGGCGAATAACCTAGATACCACCACCCTGTGCGACGACTGTCACGCAGGGTGTTTTTTTATTTAAACCCGCGCGCGTAATCTCCAAATTGAATCCCGTACGCTTTTGCCCAAATATCAACACTCACCCACTGCTCATTTTCAACACGAACCTGCATATACTGATGAGGCGAAACATACCAAACCAACGTCCAACGAGTGCGAATATCGCTAGGAGCAAACTTACCACTCGCCAACAAAAGCTCACGCAACACCCGGTTAATCTTAGTACAGTGCAAAAAGCCACTTCGGCTCCAAAGTTTTTCAAACGTATCTTCAAACAACCGCCAAAATAACGCGTAGGTTTTTACACGCCCACCATGATACTTTGTGCTTAAAATATCGTACGCAACACGCAAAGCGTCAGACTTTGTACTTGCTTGCGAGATTTTTTCAACCGCTTCAGCAAAACTCATAGTGCGGGCGCGCAAGGATTCGAACCCTGATAGTCGGTTTTGGAGACCGAAGTCCTAGCCGTTGGACGACGCGCCCGTACGAAAGAATACTAGCGGACTTATCCCAAAAAATCAAAACCGCCCAACGGGCGGTAATTGATTATTTTTTCGCTTCTTTGTGAGTCGTGTGCTTGAGACACTTCGGGCAGAACTTTGAGTACTCTAATTTACGCTCAACAAGCTTTTTATTCTTACGCGTGTAATAGTTGGTCGCCTTACAAGTGGCGCAGCGCAACCTGATTAAGTTTTTCGTTCGTTTAGATTCTGGCATAACAATGGTGTATATAGTAGCGCAAACCCTCCGAAAAGGCAAGAGCACTTGAGCCAATGGCGAGAATTGAACTCGCGACCTACTCCTTACCATGGAGTTGCTCTACCTCTGAGCTACATTGGCGATACGTCTTATTCTATCGATTTTCCAATAAAAGTCTAGGTGCGAATCGCATTAGCCTTGAGCAAGGCGTTATAATGCTCTGGTGCTGACTTATACAAATACTCAATAACCTTACCCTTTGGTCGCTCGGGCGAAAGACCAATTTCTGCAACAAAGGTATCAATAAGCTTCTCTGCTTGTGGTACCTCGCTCATGCTCGCAACCACAATCTCTATTTCAGCGATAAGATACACGCTGCCGTCTTGGTATCGTACCGTATCAAGATCGATACTAAACTGACCTCGTTTATACGTTTCACGAGTAGTCTCGAGATCAATAAATGGAGTATAACCAGCTTGCGCAAGAACCTCTTCAATATTTCCATCGCCCGACAATCCCAACTCTTTTAAAATCTCTGACTCAACCTCAATCTCGTTATAAAAATCTGTTCGCTGCGCACTACTATTATTCAAAGAAACCTTGAGCTCCCATCGAGAACCCCTCTTTCTCAACCAAATATCTTTTGTAGTTAGTCGATACTCTTTCGTATCATAATATACGTCACGCATCACCTTCTTCGTATCAAATACCGCCCCTTCAAGGAGGAGCTTACGATGCGCATCATCAAGTACATACTTTCGTTCAACTTCGATCATGAGCCACCTCCCGGACTTGAACCGGGGACCTTCACTTTACAAAAGTGTTGCTCTACCAACTGAGCTAAGGTGGCGATGTCCCCCAAATGTAATATATTTTGTCCTGATTGACAACCAATAAAACTTTGCGATACTGGAGGCAGAACAAGCCAAACCCTGGCAGCATCCTCAATAGGAGTACCCGCGATGAGCAAGCAAGAACTCCCGCGGGTGATCACAAAGATCGATCCCGCACGCGTCCTCCCCTGGCTTCAAGGCCGACTCCAGTCGCATCAAGAGCCACAAAAAGAGGGCCGAGCCTACTATCTGATGTTTGCCAAGGGCAAACAAATCACGATCGGCGTCGAGGAAATCAGAAAGCCGCGCTCGGCCGAAAAAGAAGAAGTGGTGGCGATCGAAGTGCCTCCCGAGCTCGAGCCGTATGGCGTAATCGACATCGAAAGCGCCAACCACGCGATCATGGTAGTGGAACGCCACTTTGAAAGCGCGATGGGCATCGACAAGCCCTGTCAGCCCTAGCCCCCGAACCCAAAAAAGGTTCGGGGCTTTCTTTACTTGAAGAAAATCCAACTCTGAAGTAAAATCAGCAAGTATCAACAGCGGGCAGATGGTAGAGCGGTCAATTACATCACGCTGTAGACGTGACGGCCTTTGGCCTACGGGGGTTCGAATCCCTCTCTGCCCACACATGAAAAGCTTGCGACCAATCACAACCCTTTTTCTATTGGCTTCTGTCGATGGGAAAATTTCAACCGGATCAACCAATGTACTTGATATTGATCAGGATTTTCCAAAGATCAAAGGCGTACGAGAGGGTCTCTATCAATATTATGAATTAGAAAAATGGACTGACCTTTTTTCACTAAATTCTGGTCGAGTACTCGCGAAGGTTGGTGCAAATACAAAAAAATGGAAGGGTCCGGCGCTCCCCGTTACTTTTGTTGTTATTGATAATAAGCCACACCTTTCGCGCAGCGGATTAAATTATCTGTCAGACAAAGCGAAGGCGCTTATTGTTGTAACCACCAATAAGAAACATCCATCATTTAAGAGTAAGCGAAAAAATGTTCATACTATTTCCTACCCCAAGACAATTAATTGGATACATATGATGTATCGGCTTCGTAGAGAATTTGGCGCTGCGAGAGTTACTGTTCAGACAGGAGGAACCCTGAATGCTGAATTTTTGCGACAGGGACTCATTGACCGTATCTCGCTCGTCATTGCCCCGGTCCTCGTTGGGGGTACAGAAACGCAATCAATAATTGGGGGAAAGTCATTAAAATCTCTAAAAGAGCTATCTAAGCTCAAAGCCTTGAAATTAAAGAGTGTAGAGAAGCTTAAAAATTCATATCTGCATTTGCAGTATGATGTCTTAAAATAGTTCCCATTTCATCCCTGCCTGCGCAGGCAGGCCATAGCGCCCACATTAACCAAAAACTCCCGTCATTTGACGGGATTTTTTTATATATTACTTTTCTTCTTTGGACGGCAAATCAGCTTTAATCGCCTCCATTTTCTCACGCAAGTCCACCTGCTTCTCTTTCGCAATCTGATGCTCTTTAAGGCGATCAAGATATCCGGTCACAAACGCATCAATTTTCATAATCACCATCCGAATCTTACGCAGAACGCGCTCAAAAAAAGTATTGACCGCAGAATCCATCTTGCCAATCGGCAACCTCGCCAGCGCTCGATCAAACGCATTTGCTGTGCGCACATGGTCCGGACGGTCAATACGCGGCAACGCCCGCGCAAATAAATAGACGATAACCGCCAAACTGCCAAATAAAGCTATTTGAACAATGTAATCGTACATACGAAGTAGTTAATCTAATTCTAGCACAAGAAAGAATCCTTCGAGGCAAAAAAGAAAACACAGCCTCTCAGGATCTAGTTTTTCTCTAGTCCTCCGGGCCGACAAAAACTAGACCTGAAAACGAGCGAAGCGCTCAATCTTGATATTCTCACCAACCTTAGCAATCACGCTCTTTACGTAGTTCTCAATCGTGAGCGACTCATCTTTGACATAGTTCTGCTTGAGCAAGTCATCAACGGTCTCTGGAGCTGCTGCAGCAATATGGAGTGCTACATTTTTCGCGAGCTCACGGAAATCTTCCGAACGGGTAACGAAATCAGTCTCGGCACGAATCTCTAAAAGCACACCAACACGTCCACCATGAATATACGTTTCTAAGTGAGCCGCGCCAGTAGCACGATCACCCTTCTTTCCGGCCTTCGCAATACCCTGCGCGCTTAAATACTCAATGGCTTTCTGATAATCACCACCGACTGCGTCTAGGGCGCGCTTACAATCCATCATACCGGCACCAGTTTCTTCACGAAGACGAGCTACATCATTTGCTGACATATGTTTTAGTGTAAATGTACGTTTATAATTTCGACACCGCTACCTTACGTTATTCTACTTCTTAATTGGAGCAACCGCACCTCGCTCGTTGATACCCGAGACTAAAGCTGCTGAAAGTTTCTCGCTAATCCAGCGCAAACTCAACTGGTTGTTGTCATTAGCCGGAATTACATACTTAATCGTTGTTGGGTCGGCGTTAGTGTTAGCAATCGCAACGACAGGAATCTTCGCACGGCTCGCTTCAGCAATCGCGATCTTGTGCGCATCAGCACCGAGAACAACAACTGCCGCAGGCAGCGTAATCATACGCTCAAGACCACCAAAGAAACGGGTCAAGCGTTCGAGTTGCTTCATCATCTCTGTACGCTCCTTTTTCGTGTACTTATCAAGACGACCAGCCGCATGGTCCGCCTTTAAGCGGAGATAAAACTGTAAGCGGGCAGAAATCGTGTCGTAGTTAGTAAGCGTACCACCAAGCCAACGCTCGGTAACAAATGGAAAACCAAATTTCGTGCCAAGCTCCTGGGCGAGCACCTGACTGGCTGGCGTCGTGCCGACAAAAAGAACCTGCTGACCGTTTTTACCAATTGTCTTTAGAAACTCACAAGCCTTCTCAATCGCATCAAGCGTTTGAGTAAGGTCAAAGATCGAAAAACCATTACGCGTCGTGTACACGTACTTTTTCATCTTTGGGTTACCCCACATACGGCGACGACCGAACAAAATACCGGCCTTCGTCATCTCTTCTAATACAGCCGTATCAGCCGTACGCTCTGGGGCGACTGGCTCAACTGGCATGCCTGACTTATCGTTTTTAACTTCGTCCATACAATTATAATTAATGATTTATTAATAAATAAAAAACTCCTTTCGGAGCGTAAATAAAAGCCAAAAAGCTATTGATTTACGCCCGATATGCACCAAAGGTGCTGACTAACGCTCCAGGGCCCTCGTGGCGCTTAGGCTTGACCTCATCTTCGGAATAGCTTTAACCGCGATCAGGAATAATTCTTCTAAGCTCGCGGAGGAACGCCGCAAGGAGTACTCTATGTACTTCGAGGACGTTCCGACAAGGAGATTATGAGAATTATTCCGATCCCGATGGGTTGCGACTGTTTGCACCCCCTGCGTTGTTGCAGGCTGCGAGTCGAAGCACGAGCTTCTGCCTCACACCCTACGCCTAGCAGTGGCCGCAAACGACCTGCAACGCGGAACAAGATATTCCGAAGATGGGGTCTTCTGGAATACAGCTATGATACCTGATTTTAGAGATTTAGCAAGCCCGCACAAAAAAAGAAGACCCCACCGAGCGCATATAGCACAAGGTGGGGTTGGAAGAGGGGGTTGCTCCCGGCTGCAGGTATTTGCGAGGGCGAGTCTTTTGGACTTCGCGCGAGCCCCAACGAGCTCGTAATCAACGCAAAAGGCGCACCGTTCCCCACAGCCAGGAGCTTGCCTTACGGACCGTTCATGACGGATCCTCCAGGGTAAATACATTATAGCACACTATACCAATCCTGTCAATGCCTATTATTCCGGCTTATTCAAAAACTCAATCACCAGTCCCTTACTCTAAATATTGACAAATATACTCTTATATGCTATAATGACTAAGTCAACATTTGCTCCGGTCAACCCGGAGAGATAAGGGGTCAGATGAACCGTTTCAGCATTCCCTCCATCCTCCTCCTCGTCCTGGTGGTGGCCACCCTCGCCGGGTGCGGCAACGGCGAAACCGCCGTGACCGACCAGACGATGGAGAGGACGATCTACGACGGAACGAAGGTCTCCCCGTCCGACTGGACGGGGGAGGTCGTCAAGTCCGAGCCGCTCGGACACGACCTCTACAAGGTACAGGTCCGGAGGAGTGGCAGCGAGAAGCAGGACACCCTGCTCGCCACCACCGAACTCCCCGTCGGAACGAAGGTCCAGGAGCTGAAGGTCACCAGCTACGGGAAAAACTCCATACCGCAAACCACCTGGTTCGCAGTCCCCGCCACCAAGTAGTACCACTACTTAGTGGCCGCAACCCGCGCGTAAGTCATCCACACGGATGCAGCGCGGGTCTTTTATTTACATAATTCTTTAACGATACGTTGTATCCCCGCCACAAATCGCTCCTTACTAAACCGCTGCGCCAACTGCGCGATATAACCTCGATCAAATTTCTTTTGCTCAAATATAGTTACAGCTTCGACAAGCCCAGCAACACTCTGTTTATCAAACAACACGCCAGCACGCTCATCACACACAATCTCTCGCGCACCTCCCACGTTATACGCGATAATCGGCGCTCCACACGCTTGCGCCTCCGCTAGCACCAACCCAAAATCTTCAGTATGTGAAAAAATCACCGCCTTCGCCCCACAATATAACTTTCGCATCTCCTCATTTGTTTTCTGAAATGGCAAAAATGTAATATTGCCAGCACCTTGGGCGAGCTCCCTAAGCTCTTCTTCTTTTGGCCCAGCACCGGCAACAACTAACGGCAATCCAAGTATTTTAAACGCCTCAATAATCAAATCAAAACGCTTATAATGCAACATTCGGCCAACCGCCAAGTAATACTCACCTCGCTTAATCTGCTCATCTGGAGAAAAAACGCTCGTATCTACGGGCGGATACAAAACATCTGAATTGCGACCATAGTACCGCCTCACTTTTTCGGCGATAAACTGCGAATTCGAAAGAAGTATGTCGGGCTTTTGCGCCACTTGATAATCAAACCTCCGCACGTACGCAAACGCCGGTTTAAAAATCGCGTTAAATATTTTTGTTTTGAGACTGTGCGAAAAATACTCATCCGTCTCCCACGCGTATCTCAGTGGCGTATGAATATAGCTGATATGTTTTGTTTTCGTCTGATCGCATGAGATACCTTTTGCAAAGCCCGCGGTATCAGAAATAATCAAATCAAACTCACTACCAAGATTCATACGATTAATAGCTAAAGGCATAAACGGGATAAACAGCCGGTGATGCTTCCGTGTAATCGGATTATCTAAAAAACTCGTAATCACCCTTCGCCCCTCAAACAGTCCATGCGTCTTTTCTTTGTCATACAAAAGCGTATAAATTGGCGCATTTGGAAACAGCTCCATCAGCGCAAGCAAAACCCGCTCCGCTCCACCAAATTGATTTAAATAGTCATGAACTAAAGCAACGCGCATAAGAAGTAGTTTGGCACTTTATCTCAAGATTATGATAGCATTAGCCTAATTATGAAAGCGCACTCGGCCATCTACTTCTTCACAAAACGCCTCATAGACATCGTCGGCTCACTCATTGGTCTTATCGTCTTTGGTATCGCCTATATACCCGTCGGCATAGCTATTAGGCTCGAAGATCGTGGCCCTATCCTTATCAAGCTTGCTCGTGTCAGCAAGGGAAAAGTGATTCAGCTATACAAGTTCCGCTCGATGATGGTTGATGCCGCCAGACTTAAAAAAGGACTTCTTCATATGAATGAGCGCAATGACGGTCCATTTTTCAAAATCAAAAACGACCCACGCCTTACTAAAGTTGGTCGAATTATCAGAAAGTTCCGCATCGACGAGCTCCCGCAATTTATTAACGTACTCAAAAACGAGCTCTCCCTTGTCGGCCCACGCCCCCACGAACAAGGCGAGCTTTCCAATTACCCAAAAGAGTTCACAATACTCATCAAAGCCAAGGCGGGCATTACGGGTTTAAGCCAAGTAAGCGGCGCCTCAAGCTTGCCATTCCTCAAGGAGATAACTCTGGATAAAGAATACTTGGAAAAACAAACGCTCTGGCTCGACCTTAAAATCCTAATCAAAACTATTTGGATTATGTTTTTCGACCCAACTGCGGCATAAAAATGAAGCGCTCCGAAGTGTTATACTTGTACATATGTCTCTTCGAAAATTAAAAACGCTTCAACTCAAAGGTAAAAGCGGTTTCACACTCATCGAACTCCTTATCTACGTCGGCCTCTCGCTTGTCGTTATAACACTATTTACAAGCGTACTGATTACCATCACTCGTATTCAAAGTCAGCAAAACTCAAGCCGACAAGTCGCCAATGAAGCAAACTTTATTATCAACGTAATGAAGCAAGCTATTCGCGACGCACAAAGCTTGACGGTCTCAGCGAACAGACTCGAAATCGGGACAAGCTCAAGCACTACCGACCCAATGGTTATTACGTTTGCCGATAACTCCGCCTACATAAAACAAGCCACCGCAGCCTCGACAACACTCAACACCGGCAGAGTAATAGTCTCAAATCTCGATTTTAGTAAAAGCTACAGCGGAGCAAACGAACTCGTTAATATCGATCTGACGGTTGAGTTTAATACTGAAAACCCCGCTCAAAACGCGAGCCAACACATACAAACATCTGTCGCCCCACTCAAACGCAGTAATTAAAAATCGCCCGCGAGATTGCTCTCTGCGGGCGAAGAATCAACTGGCAGGTGTGGGTCGCGGGAAAAGATCCATGCTCCCGACTGAATAGTCGAGCCAAAACTCTCCACGCGCCCAACCATACCCGTCCTTATAGCGCATCATCCAAAAACCAAACCGCTCACCCCTCCTAGTCGCCCAAATCGTCTTAAGGAAATACACGACGCGCCCAACAGGCCAAACATTCGCCCGTGCGATGTCCTCGCGATACATCCACGCTAACTCGAGCGCTCGCTGACCCCAGTTTAGGCCAGTATACGCAGGAACTGTATGCAGACGATGCACAAGTTCGTTGCCATCGATCCCATTTTCACTAGGACCGATTACCGGCGAAAACTGTAGTGGAGTCGCACCAAATCGCACATCTAAACCATCAGAGACAAGAGTCACTCCTGCAAAAGGCCGACGCAACGACTCGCCGTAAAGCGAGAGCGGAACAGGGGGAAGCTTTAGGATTCGCGACATACGCAGGTCCTCCTTCAAAATCAAAATACCGCCTCAAGCGGTATTTTGCAAACACGCAGACATGGAACTGTCCCTACTCGTCTGCTAACACACGGACCTCATTGTTATCTCGCACCTCCAAAAATCCTCCGGTAATCGCAATCGTCTCCTCTTCTTCTTTCGTTCCCGCCCCAGCCGGAACAACCTTGCTATACCGAACCTTACCGGCAGAAAGGAGCGTAACGTAAGGGACGTGATGATCAAGAATAGTCACCTCGCCACTTACCGTCGGCAAACTAACGCGCGACGTCTCGCCACTATAAACCGTATGTTTTATGGTATAAATCGAAAGCTTCATGATGCTTTATTTTACATCGTCAATACTACCCTTCATGTAAAATGCAGACTCTGGCTTATCATCGTGCTTACCATCAAGAATTTCCGTAAAGCCACGAATCGTCTCTTTAAGTGGAACGTACTGACCAGGCGTACCCGTAAAACCTTCCGCAACGAAGAATGGCTGCGAGAGGAAACGCTGAATCTTACGCGCACGGTTAACCACCTGTTTGTCTTCTTCAGAGAGCTCTTCCATACCAAGAATCGCAATAATATCTTGGAGCTCGGAGTAACGCTGAAGAGTTTCTTTGACGCGCTGCGCAGTACGATAGTGCTCCTCACCAATGATGTTTGCGTTTAACGCGGTCGAGCTCGAAGCGAGCGGATCTACGGCTGGATAAATACCAAGCTCGGTAAGCGCACGGCTAAGCACGATCGTTCCATCAAGGTGGGTAAACGTCGTAGCTGGAGCTGGGTCGGTGATATCGTCAGCCGGCACGTAAATAGCTTCTACGGCGGTAATCGAGCCATCCTTGGTCGAAGTGATGCGCTCCTGGAGCTCACCCATTTCAGAGGCCAAAGTCGGCTGATAACCTACAGCAGACGGCATACGACCTAACAAAGCAGATACCTCGGAACCGGCCTGTGAGAAACGGAAGATGTTGTCGATAAATACAAGCACATCACGCTTCTCTTGATCACGGAAGTACTCGGCCATCGTCAAAGCGGTAAGTGGTACACGAAGACGCGCACCCGGCACCTCGTTCATCTGACCAAATACAAGTGCGGTACTCTTTAACACGCCAGAGTCGCGCATCTCGCCATACAAGTCATTTCCTTCACGGGTACGCTCTCCAACTCCGGCAAATACCGACATACCCTTAGCCTTTTCGGCGACGTTGCGAATAAACTCTTGGAGCAAAACAGTCTTACCTACACCCGCACCACCAAAAAGTCCTACCTTACCTCCTTTTACAAACGGCGCGATTAAGTCGATAACCTTAATACCGGTCTCAAACACCTCAACTTTTGGTGAGAGATCAACAAACGCTGGAGCCTTGCGATGAATTGGCGAGTGCTTAGAAAATTCTTTCGAACCAGTATCAATCGGCTCACCAAGTACGTTAAACAAGCGACCAAGCACCTCCTTACCAACTGGCACTGAAATTGGCGCACCAGTGTCAGAAACCTCATCACCACGAGAAAGTCCATCGGTAGAACCAAGCGCAACTGCACGTACGCGACCGGTGCCTAAGTGTTTTGCAACTTCAAGCGTTAATCGACGAGAACTTCCTCCGACCTGCATATCTATAACAAGCGCATTTAAAAGCGCCGGAACTTTGTCGCCACTAAACTCAACATCGACGACTGGACCAATAATTTGTGATACTTTGCCTTTCATAATGTTATATACGTTAGTTGTTTGTTAGTTTACCGCATCCGACCCTGAAGTAATTTCGACGAGCTCTTGCGTAATCTTCGCTTGCCTTCCCTTGTTATACTCAAGCGTCAGATCATCTACAATCTCTGCTGCATTCTCACTCGCCGTCTTCATCGCCACCATTCGAGCGCTGTGCTCTGAAGCATTTGCTTCTAAGATGATGTGATAGACCAACATCTGAAACAATCTACTGGCAAGCGCATCAAAGACTTCTTTCGGACTCGGTTCAAACAAGTAATCCTGTGCGTGAGCGCGAAGCTCTTTCATTCCTGAAAACTTTCCTGTCTCTGGAGCAAGTCCACGTATGAGCTCCATAAGCGAAGCTTCACCTAGAGGCAAAACTTCTCGCACAACGGCTTCTTGCTTAAGCGTGCTGCGGAAGTTGGTATACACCGCAACTACGCGAGCATACTCTCCCGACAAAAATTGAGTACACAGATAATCAGAAAGTTCTTTAATTTGCGAAATATCACCAAAGTCACTGTGACCTAAAAATGTCTGCTTCGATTCAATGCCGCGGAATTTAAAGAAGTCTCGAGCCTTTTTACCCGCAACTACCAAATCAGTTGTATCCGCCTCTTTTTTATACTGGGCAAAACCTTTTTTAAGCACGTTGCTATTAAGCGAACCCGCCAATCCCTTATCCGAAGTAATAACAACTAAAAGCGTCTTTTGTGCACCTTTTGGACGAATAAAAAGTTCTGGCTTAGCAACCTTGCCGTCGTACTTATCAAGACTAGCCAACAGCTCAAAAGCTGAAAACGCGTAGCCACGAGCTTTAAGTGCCCGCTCTTGCGATTTACGCATCTTGGTAGCACTAACAACCTCCATCGCCTTAGTAATCTGGCGAGTGTTTTTTACTGACCGGATGCGTTTTTTTATGTCGTTAAGGGATTCCATGCAAAAAGAACGTTATTACTTCCAATTCATCTTAAACTTCTCAATCGAACTCTCGATAGCCTTTACGATATCGTCTTCAAGTGCTTTCTTCGTACGAAGCGCCTCAAGCACATCCTTTTCATGACTCTTACTTACGTACTCCAGATACTCTTTAATAAAACGTTGCGTATTAGCCGCGCCAACCGCGTCTAAGTGTCCTTTGACGCCAAGATAAATCGAGAGCACCTCTTTCTCAAATGAAAGTGGGACGAGCTCGCCCTGCTTCAAGACCTCGGTAAGTACAAGACCACGGTTAATACGCTTACGCGTTCCCTCATCAAGATCAGAAGCAAACTGCACGAACGCTTGGAGCTCTTTAAACTGCGCCATCTCCAAACGAAGTGTACCAGCAACTTTCTTCATCGCCTTAGTTTGAGCCGCACCTCCTACGCGAGAAACCGAGATACCGACGTTAATAGCCGGACGGATACCCTGGTTGAACAAGTCGGACTGGAGATAAATCTGACCATCGGTAATCGAAATAACGTTAGTTGGAATATATGCAGAAACGTCGTTGAGCTGCGTCTCGATAATTGGCAGAGCTGTCAACGAACCACCACCCTTTTCTTTGCTCATTTTCGCAGAGCGCTCAAGCAAGCGGGAGTGAAGGTAGAAAATATCACCTGGATACGCCTCACGTCCTGGTGGACGACGGAGCAAAAGCGAGATCTGACGATACGCCGTCGCGTGTTTAGTTAGGTCGTCAAACACCACCAACGCGTCTTTACCTTGGCGCATAAAATACTCACCAATCGCCGCACCCGCCATCGGAGCAAGATACCAGAACGAAGCTGGCGAAGAAGTTGGAGCCGAAACCACAATCGTATACTCCAAAGCACCTTGCTGACGAAGCTGCTCTACGATACGCGCTACCTTACTCTCACGCTGACCAATGGCCACGTAGATACAAATTGGCTGCTGGTTAATCTTGTCTTGTTTCTGGTTAATAATCGTATCAATCGCAATAGCCGTCTTACCCGTCTGACGATCACCAATAATAAGCTGACGCTGTCCACGTCCGATTGGGATCATGCCATCAATAGCCTTGATGCCAGTATGAATTGGTGTATTAACACCTTCACGATCAAGGACACCTGGTGAGGTAGTCTCAATCGGCATAATCTCATCAGCTGGTGCCTTACCCGTAAAAATAGGCCCCTTGCCATCAACTGGCTCACCAAGTGGGTTTACAACGCGACCAACCATCGACTTGTTAACGCGAATAGAAAGAATCTGTCCAGTCGCCTTAACTAAATCACCCTCCTTAATCTCATCAGCATTACCAAGGACGATAGTACCAATCGCATCCTCTTCAAGGTTAAACGCGATACCCGAGACCGGACCCTTGCTCGTCTCAAATGTAATCATTTCTTGGCTGCGAACCGAGGAAAGACCAGAGACTTTAGCAATTCCATCGCCAACCTCAATAACGCGACCAACAGTCTCCTGCCCAACCTTCATCGAACTACCGGCAATTTCTTTTTTAAGTTTTTCTACAATGAAATCATTCATATTGTTGTATTATCTGATTACTTCTTCGCTCCTTCCATTAAATGGCTATATAACTGCTCGACTCTACCTTGAAACGTTGCATCGATTACGTACTGATCATCTATCAACACCTTCATGCCTCCCAGTACTTGCTCATCAACCTCTTCGACGATATCAGCCTTTCCATTAAATCGTTTCTGCACCTTTTCAAGCAACTCCTTCTTAGCCTTCTTCGCAGTAGTAATCACAACCTTGTGCTCTCCGCGGACCGCTCTCGCTCGCTGCTCATACGCGACTAGGATTCGGGGGAGGAGCGAACTATCATTGTTTCGTTTTAAAAGTTGAGCAAACGCTCCAAAAAGCTTTTCCTGCTCACTTTTCGAAACGCCATTCGTGGCTTCAAAAAGTGCTTGCGCATATTTTTTAGGAGTGTATCTCATACGCTTCGTAATCTTACTTAACCTTAACCTCATTAAGTGCCTCGTTAATAAGCGTCGCCTCGGCTTTATCAAAATCACCCTTTGCCAAAACCTTACCTAACGCCTCTTTGACCACACCAGCCGCCTGCTGGTAAAAACTACTCTCCATCTGCGCCTTCTGTTCCTTTAAAATCGTAATTCCAGTCGCAACAATACGCTCCTTCTCGCGCTCGGCACCTTTAGTAATGTCGTCAGCAACCTTCTTCGCGTCTTTTTCTGCAGCATTAACAATCTGCTGACCTTGAGCTTCAGCTTTTTTCAGCTCTTCATGCTTAAGCACCTCAACACGATCAAGCTCCTTTTTAGCCTTATCGGCAAACGAAATACCGTCCTCGATCTTTTTTGTACGCTGATCGAGCATTTTCACCATTGGCTTGTATACAAACTTTGCTAAGACAAAAACAACAACCGCAAAGTTAATAATCTGCGCAACAAGCAACTTCCAGTTAATGCCAAACTCATGAATAAATTTTTCCATAGTATTATTTCGTAAATATCTTCTTGAAGACGTTTATAACTTCTTCAAGAATCAATCAGCGAAAAACCTTCTCCGGACTAAGCCGATGCAACGAGTTCTGCGTGAGTGCTAGGCGCAAGGTCGAAGTCATACTCTAAGCGAAGCGTATGACGAGACCAAAGCAACGACGCAATCACACAGAACTCGCGCAGCGAACTATACGAATTTAATGATCAAAGCGATAACGAGCGTGTAAATAGCGATAGCCTCCGTAAACGCGACGGCAAGAATCATCGGGGTCTGGATCTTACCAGCAGCCTCCGGGTTGCGACCAATCGCTTTCATAGCGTTTGACGCAATCCAACCAATCGCGATCGGTGGTACGATGGCACCAATAGCCATAATACCTGCGACCATCATAAGCTTAATTGCTTCTAGTTCCATAGATTTTTTTCTACGTAATAAGGTCTAAGGAGTAAGACGAGATGAGCTAGGAAATCTAGCATTTCCAATGTCTACCTCCTGCTTATGTATGTATTGAGATAATTAATATTAATGATGATCGACCGTTGCAATCTGGATGAACACCAGGGTCAGCATAGCAAATACCAGGGCCTGCACAAGGCCAACGAAGATCTCCAGGAACAAAAATGGAAGTGGCGCACCATACGGGGCCAAAAAGCTCACAATCGTCAAAAGCACCTCGCCAGCAAAAATATTTCCGAACAAACGGAACGAGAACGAGATCATTTTTGCAATTTCAGAAAAAAGTTCAAGAAAACCGATAAATGAACCAATTGGATCTTTAAATGGATTGACGAAGAATTTACCGGCGTACTTGAAAAAACCAATCGCCGTAATACCAAAAATCTGTGTCATAAAAACTCCCACGATAGCCATAACCAGGGTAAAGTTGAGATCACTCATCGCCGAACGGAACAAAGGAACTAAAATCGTTCCATGCTCGGTCTGTTCATGGATGCCAAGCGTACCGAGAATCGGCAAAATACCAAACCAGTTATTAAACGTAATAAAAATGAACGCGGTAAGTACAAATGCGAGATATGTATTTGCTTTTTCGCGTGAATGCAGCGTTTCCTCCATAAACGAGCGTACTCCGCCCACCACTACCTCTACCGCACCAATAAGCCTACCAGGGATCATCGCAATCTTTTTGCGTAGAACAAGGCCTGACGCGATCAAAAAGAGCGTCACCAGCCAAGACATCAACATAGTATTCGTGATAGGAAAGCCAAGAAATGTCCCAACCTGCTCTCCGTGTAATACGATTTCAATCATAAAAAAATGAAATTGTCGGACGCAGAGGCCCGGCAACGCCCATATAATAGCAAAAATCAACTAAAATCTCAATAACCAGCTGTGAACAAGCCCACGCTTACAAAATAGGATGAAATGGCCAGGTCAAAACCTCGAGCAATTTTCGATACCAAGGTCTTAGTCGCCAAACAGCGAGTGCAAGCTTCCTCGATTGAGCAAAAAGGGTGCCAAACTGTTCATAAACCGCGCTAATAAAATCAACGTCCGTACTAAAAAGATTTCCCTCGTAATTAAGCAAAAAACTTAGGTTATCGAGATTTGAACTACCCACCGAAGCCCAAGTGTCATCAATAACCGCAATCTTATTATGAATCATCGTTGGTACATACTGGAAAATCTGGACACCCGACCTAAGCGCTTGAGTAAAATAGGATTGAGTAGCTAAATCAACAGCAAATACATCACTCTGCGCCGGCACAACAAGCCGCACATCAACCCCCCGTTTAGCCGCCCGCTTTAACGCCCGCAAAAATCGCATACTGGGAATAAAATATGGCGTGCTCAAATAAATATATTTTCTTGCGCTCTTAATCACTTTTAAAAACTCATAGTAAATATAACGCTGCCTCGGCCGAGGATAGTTCATAAAAAACTGAAACGTTGAATCAGAAACAAAACGAACCTTATTACCAATCAGACGCTTCCCCATACCGACCTGACTCCACATACGAGCAAAAGCGTCGTTCATCGCCTCTACGACTGGGCCTTCAACGCGCACGTGACTATCACGCCACGCACGCATATCTGCACGAATACCAACACCTCCCGTATACCCAATCCGCCCATCGATAATCAAAATCTTACTGTGATCACGCAGATACCAAGACCAAAAATACAACAGCTTCCAAAACTTCCAATACCGAATCGGATTGAAAAACCGCACCTGAATACCAGCATCAAGTAGTGGCTGCTCATCAAATGCATCAAATACTACTCCTTCACTCCCGACACTGTCGCACAAAATACGCACCTGCACGCCGCGCGCACGCGCCAAAATGAGCTCCCGAATAAATCGTTGTCCGATTACATCAGTAGTAAAAATATACTGCTCAATATCAATCGAACGCTGGGCGCCACGTACCGCCGAAAGCATAGCCTCCCACGCCTCTTCCGAGCTTGTATACAACTCCCAGTCAGTTTTTTGCATACAGAATTATAAACGAATTACCTGGGCAACAACCTTAACCACCTCCTTATCAAAAGGGCTTGGCAAAATCATATCCACCGTTGGATTTTTTACATACGCCGCCAGCGCCTTTGCTGCCGCTAAAAACATATCATCAGTAAACTGCTTAATCCCGTTATCAAGCGCACCACGAAAAATACCCGGAAACGCGAGCACGTTGTTAATCTGATTTGGGAAATCAGATCTACCGGTTGCAACAATAAACGCCCCAGCTGCCTTAGCAACATCAGGCATAATTTCCGGCACAGGATTTGCGAGTGCAAAAATAATCGGCCGTTCTGCCATCGTCTTCACCATATCAGCCGTAAGAAGACCCGCCTTGCTCACCCCGACAAACACATCCGCTCCAACAATAACATCCGCTAAACTTCCCGAAACATCGCGCGGATTTGTACATTGAGCGATATCCATCTTTTCTTGGGTCAATCCAGCACGACCCTTATAAATCGCACCTTGCGTATCACACACGACAATATCCTTAAAACCATACCGAAGGAGCAACTTCATCACCGCCGTCCCCGCTGCACCAGCACCGCTAAACACAATCTTAGTTTTTGCGACTTCAAGCCCACGAAGTTTCACAGCGTTTATCATCGCCGCAAGCACCACGACAGCTGTTCCGTGTTGATCATCATGCATTACCGGTATAGAAAGCTCATTTCGCAAGCGTTCTTCGATCTCAAAACAACGCGGCGCTGCAATATCCTCTAAGTTAACTCCCCCGAACACCGGAGCGATTTGTTTTACGATGTTTATGATTTGTTCAGTATCTTGTGTTGCTAAACAAATCGGAAACGCATCTACATCGGCGAACTCTTTAAATAAAACCGCCTTGCCCTCCATAACCGGAATCGCCGCTTCGGCACCAAGATTGCCCAACCCTAAAATCGCCGAACCATCAGAAACAACCGCTACGGTATTAGCTTTAAGCGTATAGACTTTTGCCAACTCTTTATCCTTGCCTATCTCAATCGAAACCTGACCAACGCCTGGTGTATACGCGAGTGATAAATCTTTGCGATCAACTAAAGGAACCTTACTCGCAACCGCGAGCTTACCTCGATACTTTTTATGCAAATCGAGCGAGTCTTGATATACCTTGTCCATATGTATGTATATAATACTCTAAATCAAAAACTTACTCACCTAGGTGCGCCTGATCATTCCAGATAATCAGCTGCCAACCTAAATCGCGCGAGTACTCACACACCGTGATGCCGGCATTATGCATCTTAACTTGGGTCATAAAATGATAGTACCCATGCGAATCAAGTTGTTTTCCAAAAAGAATACACGCCATCATCGTTTTGATAAGCCCGCCATGACTCACAACCAGCAACGCTTCAAAATCCGAAGAAGCAATGAGCTCAAGCGCCGACGAAGCACGAGCAATACGATCACTAAAATTTTCCGCATCCTCGTATCGCCAACCCGGCGTATGCCGATTCTGCATTAAATACGCTGTTGCCGCCTCAACATCCGGATGCTGACGAGACTGTCCGATAAATCGCGAAGGAAAGATCTGCGTCTCACGCAGCTGTTCAAATACCTGTAGTGGAACGCCGACTTGCTTATTAATAATTTGCGCAGTCTCGAGCGCCCGCTGATACGTACTACAAAAAATCTGGTCAATCTTAATACGCTCAAACCGTTGAGCTAACTTTTGAGCTTGAACAACCCCAAGGTCAGAAAGACTGTTTTCACCATCCTGAACAATCTGCCCGCGATTATGCTCGCTCTCACCATGGCGTACAAAATAAATAGTTCGTGGCATAAAATGAATCATAACCGAATCTTCCTAAAAATAAAAAGGAGCGCCGGAATCTCTTCCAAGCGCTCGATTGGGACAATTTGCCCAGGACACGTTTCTTTCTGAGAATCAGCAGGAAAATCCATATTCGCCACATCCGCAACCTTGGCCACGATTGCGTCACAACGAATGTTTTCCCAAAGTTCCCTTACTCGAAAAATTCCTTGGTGGGCTCCGTCCCGTCAAATCCCGGATTTCACGGGTAAGTACTTCAGCCGAAGGATTTTTCGTACCTTCGGGGCACGCCAAAGCTTCGAGCTACCTCAGGAGAAGGCGTCCGATGCCTCCTGGGTACTGGGTTACTTCATGCCACCGACCCTCCCTAACGAGGACTCCTGCGAGAGGCCGAATGTCAGCCTCATAAATTCAATATACCATAGTTTATTAGTAATGTCAATACCCCACTTTCCCAATCAAAAACCCGCACTTCGGCGGGCTTTTGAAGTCTTATTTAAGTTCAAATGATACGTTGACGGTCGCCGTCACCTCTTTTTCTTTCGTCGAAGTGTCATACGCGCCGTAATCAGCAACCTCAAGCGAGTTCGGCTGCAAAATCTGGATCACGCCCGTACGCGCGCTTCGTAGCGTTCCCACTTTCGCCC
Organism: uncultured Candidatus Saccharibacteria bacterium; assembly: GCA_964394435.1. Classification (GTDB taxonomy): domain Bacteria; phylum Patescibacteriota; class Minisyncoccia; order UBA6257; family 1-14-0-10-44-23; genus CAYMXN01. The sequence goes on along the minus strand of CAYMXN010000001.1, from coordinate 110,271 downwards.
CCGTGCCGGAAGCGATCGCCTCAGCACGTTTCTGCGCATCTTTCGTCGCCTCTGCAAAAAGCTCTGGTCGTAAATCAGCTAACTTAGTGTAGAAATACTCCGTCCGCTGGTACTCCGCAACTACCCCCTGCTCAATCAACTTACTAATACTTTTACCAAGCTTCTCAATCGCCACTAGGTCCGTACTCTCAATACTCGCCTGCTGACGAACCGTGTATCCAATTACCGTATTGTTCGAACCATACTGCGTGTACTCATAAACTGAATCAGTTTGCACCGGCGTAAATTTCACATCATCCGCCTTAAGACCATTCGCTACGGCGTACTGACGAACTTTTTCCGCATCCGCCGCAGCTAACGCGATCGTTTCTTTCAAATTAAAAAGTCCTGAACGACGGCTAAAGTTCGCACTCCATTTAGCTAAATCAGCATCCACGCTTCGCTTAGCCGAACCAGTAACCGTAATTAAATTACCAGTCGCCCGACTCGCGTTCATATACCCCAAACCAACCAACCCAACAACCAACGAGATGCCGACAATGAGTGCCGACCGAAGCAACGTCTTGTTATCCATAATAGTTAATAAATTAGATTACGCCTCAATTCTACTAAATAACCAACTACCAAACCAAAGTGCGAGTAAAGTAATCCCGCCCAATACAATAAAGTCGAGACTAAGACCAAAATGAGCCAACCCGGTAAACGCACCACGGACACCATCAACGCCATAACTTAGTGGATTAAAACGAGTAATCCAAAGTAAGACACCGGAAAGTCCGGCAAGTGGAAAGAGTGCTCCTGAAAGGAAAAACAGCGGCATCATCAAAAAGTTCATAATCAGCGGAAACGCCTGCATATCTGGAAGCTTCGATGCGATCGCCGTTCCAAGCGCGGTAAAAAACAATGCGATCAAAAACATAAACCCAATACCCGCCGGAAGGAGCGCCCAGTTCACCGGATGAAACCCAGCCAATAGAGCGATAATAAATACAACCACGCCCTGAATCATCGCTACGGTTGCTCCGCCAAGAGTTCGGCCAAGCATAATCTGAAAACGGGAAACTGGAGCAACTAAGGTCTCTTTCAAAAATCCAAACTGCTTATCCCAAATAATCTCAATACCACCAAACATCGCGGTAAAAATAATCGCCATCGCGATCACGCCCGGGGCGAGAAATTGGATATAGTCTCCGCCACCCGCCTTTGCATAAATCGGGCCCAAACCAAAACCAAGCGCAAACAAAAACAAAATCGGCTGACCAAGACTCCCAATCATACGCGCCTTACTGCGCACATAACGCTTCAACTGCCTAAGCCAAAGAATATATATTGTTCCCATATTATTTTCTTCCTCCCCACATTTTGCGACCTTGTCTCATTAAATCAGCCGACCCAGCCGCTTCTTCACGAATAACGTGGCCAGTAATCGCCAAAAACGCATCTTCGAGCGTATTTGTCTTAGTCTGCTCTTTGAGCTGCGTCGGTGTGCCGGTTGCGATAATGTTGCCATAGTCGATAATCGCGACGCGTGTCGCCGCTCGGTCTACCTCTTCCATATGGTGCGTGGTAAAGAAAATCGTCATACCCTTTTCTTTGTTAAGCGTCTTAATATAACTCCAAATATGATTACGAGTCTGTGGGTCAAGACCAATCGTCGGCTCATCAAGATATAAAATCTTCGGCTCATGGATCAGTCCACGCGCAATCTCAATACGTCGGCGCATACCACCCGAGAAATTTTTTACCTGGTCATCCTTACGATCCCAAAGATCAACAAACTTAAGCATCTTCTCAATTCGAACCTTCCGGTCTTCTTTCGAAACGCCATACAGCACTCCGTGAAAATCTAAGTTTTCATACGCAGTTAGCTCATCGTCTAAGCTCTGGTCCTGAAACACGATACCAAACATCCGGCGCACCTCGGCTTGCTGATGCACGGGGTCAAACCCACCAATCTTAATCTGCCCACTCGTCGGATGCAGGAGCGTAGTCAACATCTTAATCGTCGTCGTCTTACCCGCACCATTTGGACCAAGAAACGCAAAAATCTCGCCTGGAGCGATAGTAAACGAGATATCGTTAACCGCAGTTAGTTGCCCGTACTGCTTTTTTAAGTTAGAAACTTCAATAATTGAACTCATAGAAAGATATTCTAGCACAATATGGCGAGACTAAAAACCAAGCGGTTCTTTCACAATCACAATGGTAATTCGATCTTTGGCGACTTCTTTATTTACAATGAGCAACTTACTCACAAAACTTCCAGGTACGCCGTACGCCTTTTTCGCCCGCTCACTTTCCAATGGAAGCACATAATCATAAATACGTTTCATCGCTTCATCAAGATTTTTCACAATCTTTTGTGCGCCGACAACCCAAATCACCTTACCCGCTCCATACGCGTACGCCGGCAACTGACTACCAGTATTTGAAGCGATAACTACCGTACCATCTTGAGTGATCGCGTGCACACTCCCAATTGTATACAGTGGAGCCGCGCCAAGACGCTGCATCTCACGCCCCTGTGTCGCGCGGTTCATCGTATTGAGCTTTAAGCGTACCGAGTCATAATCTCCCGAATCATTAATCGCCTTCGCAACCCCAATCGTATCAAGCGTAACCGACGTCATCGTCATTACCTCGGCATTTTTCGGAATTAAATTAAGCACCTCTTGTTTCGCCTGCGCACCAGTTTCAGCCACTACTACCGTAAATCCATTCGCAGCTAACGCCTCACTCGCCCTACCAATCACCTCCGGCTTTACTGACTTAGAAAAATCCATATAGAAAAATATAATTTTAAAAATAAACGCCCCGCCCTCTACCCGTATAGGCTATAGCTAAACTAAACAACGATCTCTTACATAATACACCCGTTAAGACAAGAAAGTTTCATCGCATTGACACTCTAGATAAGGATAGATAGAGTGTGGGTAGGTCATCGAAAAATAAAACAAGGAGACTACTAATGAGCTGCCACCTCAAACTCCTCATCGTCTACCCGCAGATACATCTTGTGCCAATTTCCAATGCAGATGACGGTAAAGCCCTGCTCCAAGAAACATCGGGATACAAAGAGGACCCCGACGGTTTTGTCATTTGGTCAGCTGACGATCAAATCGACCTCGGCAACATCAATCGAACACCAAGAGAGCCACGCAGCGTCGCCCTCACCTACATTGGACGTTGCTGTTACCACAATCAAGGGTTGGTAGTCGAAGCTGAAAAGAGCCGCTGCATTGCGCCACCCTTCCTACTCTCAATGCTGGGCGAAAAAGACCAAGCGGTCATCGCAGTAAAAAGCACCGGGACCAATCAGGCGATTCACTGCTTCGAAACAAACAAAGACTTAGCACTATCATGTCCTACGCTATGGAGCAGGCCGATGCGCACGCACAATCAAATGCGAATGCGCCCCGATCTCGATACCTTCATAACTAGCGATAAGTATCACCGGGCGATGGGGCCGCTGGTTACCTGGCACGCGTGCACAGATATCGCACGCTGGATCGGCGAAGAACGATCACTTCATGAGCCAAAACTCATCGAGAACCTCAAGCAACCGATGGCAGAGGCCGTACTCGAAGGCTGGAGACAATTTCTGATGAGCGTTGGCAGTGCCGGCGCCAAAGCGCTCATCATCCCCGGAAACACGTTTGGCTACTAAGACTCCCGCCCACTACAACGTAACTGTTGTTAGTGGGCATTTTATTTTTACCCTATTCTAGCGAGATAATCTGAATTCCTTTTTCTTCAATTTGTTCTTTCGGCCAAAAAAGTTGATCAAGCTTAAACTTGCCAACATAACTCACTTTCTTTTCAATTTTTCTACCGGTATACGCCTTTGTGTGAGGGTCCCACTCTTCAAGTAAGAGCACATCACCCTCGTTTACCTCAAAATCATTCAAACGCAGCTCGTACTTTTTCTTACCCGAAAGTATTGCGGAAAAATATTCTGGCCAAACTTTTTTCGCAATCAACGCCATACTACTTCCCGTGACACTTTTTATACTTCTTACCCGAACCACATGTGCACGGATCATTTCGTCCAACAGTACTGCCCGAGCTTATTGAAGAACTTCCCTCATCCCCAGGAGCTACGGTCGCCTGCCCAATATCCGGAACTGACGGCAAGTTAAACTTTGGAGCTGGATTTTTAGACTGATCCGCCATCTGTACAGTAAAACGATCTTCGTTTTCAATCAGCCACTGGTCAAACGCAGCAAGCATATCTTGATACAACATACGTCCCTCACGGCGATACTCAATCAGCGGGTCATGCTGACCAACGGAGCGTAAACGAACCGACTCCTGAAGCGCGTCCATATTCTCTAAGTGTCCCATCCAAAGCGTATCAAGCATCGCGAGCGCTGGCCCAAGTGGAACTTTAGAAACAATCTCTGTCTCCGCCTCACCCTCAACCTCACTCTTTTGAGTTCGCTTAACTACACCGCTCTCAATCATCTCCTGGCGACGACGATAAATAGCTAGACGCTGTTTATTAAGCACATCGTCATACTCCAATAAGTGCTTACGCGCATCAAAATTGCGCCCCTCTACCTTGCTCTGCGCCTGACCAATCGAACGAGTCAAAATACCCGCCTGAATTGGCATATCATCCGGCAAATTTAGACGAGTCATCAATCCTTTCATACGGTCACCGCCAAAAATACGCATTAAGTCATCTTCCATCGAAAGGAAAAACTGCGAGCTACCCGGATCACCCTGACGTCCCGCACGTCCACGCAACTGGTTATCAATACGCCGACTATCGTGACGCTCGGTGCCAATAACGTGCAACCCACCAATATCACGCACCTCTTGCTGCTGCTTAATCTCTGGCGGATTACCACCCAAGATAATGTCCACACCACGACCAGCCATGTTCGTCGCAACCGTAATAGCACCCTTTTTACCGGCTTGAGCAATAATCGCACCCTCGCGCTCATTGTTCTTCGCGTTCAGCATCTCGTGCTTTAATCCTGCCGCAGACAAACGGCGTGAAAGCTCCTCGTTCTTCTCAATCGAAACCGTACCAATAAGTACTGGCTGCCCCTTCGCATTACGCTCTTTCACATCTTTTACAATCGCATCATATTTCGCATCAACCGTCTTATAAATCAAATCCGGCATATCAATACGTGCGAGCTGACGATTCGTTGGGATCGTCTCTACCTCAAGCTTATATACTTTATGGAACTCTTCAGCCGAAGTCTGTGCCGTACCAGTCATACCGGCCAGCTTTTTATACAAACGGAAATAGTTTTGAATCGAAATCTGTGCGTATGTTTTAGATTCGTTCTGAACTAACACTCCTTCTTTCGCCTCAATCGCCTGGTGGAGTCCACCGGAAAAACGACGACCCTGCATCAAGCGCCCGGTAAATTGGTCAACAATAATGACGTCATCACCTTTGACGATATAATCTCGGTCTTTCACAAATAATCCGTACGCCCGCAACGACTCCTGCAAGTAATGCGTTAAACGCAAATTTTCCGGAGCGTACAACTCTTTCACCCCCGCTAGCTGCTCTACTTTATTAATACCCTCATCGGTAATCTGCACGCCCTTATCTTTTTCATCCACGACATAGTCCACTCCCTTTTCTAGGCGAGCAACAATCCGAGCAAACGTTTTATACGCCTGACTCGACTCACTATCCGGAGCAGCAATAATCAGCGGTGTACGCGCCTCATCAATTAAAATCGAGTCTACCTCATCAATAACCGCAAAATAGTGTCCGCGCTGAACTTGACTCTGTTTGCTCGCAGCTAGGTTATCGCGCAAATAATCAAAACCAAACTCATGATTAGTACCATGAGTAATATCACACTCATACGCAGCCTTACGATCAATCGGCTTGAGATACTCTTTTTGAACTAAAAAGCTCCCAGTCGTATCACGCTCTTTATCTACGAGCTTTTCTGCATCTGGAGAAATATGCGTCGGATCATACTGAAGCGCACCACCGTGCACTAAACACGAAACAGTTAATCCGAGTGCGTGATACACCTGACCCATCCAATCCGCATCACGCTTTGCCAAATACTCGTTGACGGTCACTACGTGCACACCCTTACCAAGCAGTGCATTAAGATACACTGGCAACGTAGCGACAAGCGTCTTACCCTCACCCGTACGCATCTCGGCAATCGCGTTGTTATGGAGCACAAAACCTCCCATAATCTGAACGTCAAAATGACGCTGACCAAGCGTACGCTTTGCTGCTTCACGCACCAACGCAAACGCCCGTGGAAGTATCTTATTAAGCGCATCTTGATCGCTTGTTCCGCTCGCCACATCCTCGGCAACCAAAAACTGCAGCTTTTTACTTTCTGCACGCAGCTCGTCAGGCGACAACGCCTGTATCTCCGCCTCAAGAGCATTTACCTGCGAAACAATACTCTTAAATTGAGACTTAATTTTTGACTTACCAAATAAACCAAGAAAAGCCATAGAATGTGTTAATACTGCGCATTATGACAAAAAAATGCGATAAATACTAGCATGAAGCCTCGCACTCATTACTCCTGCTCCTTATCACTCCTCCACCAAATTACTTTCTTGAGCGCACCCTTTCCGGCACGGGAAATCTTACTAAGCGTCGAACCACGGTGTCCGCCCATATCCTTATACTGCACAATCTCACGCTGAAGAACCTCTTTAATCTTACCAATCGCAACACGAACATCCTCGTCTTCTTCGGCAGCACGAAGCAGCTTATTAGGAAGCTGTAAGTTCACTTCGGCATGATACACGTCACCCTTGTGATGATGATTGGTAGTACGTGCAATCTCAACGCTAGCAATAAGACCATCGCCACTCTCATATCGCTGCAAAAACTTAGACAGCGAACCGATCTTCTCTTCGATATACTCTTTGATTGGCGGGGTTAACTCTAAATTAGTAGCCTTTATAGTGATATTCATCCCGTTAGAAGCAGGATGCGACAACAAGTCGTCATCCATGCAAATTATGTTTATATTAGACTTTTGTAAGCAGCAAACAGAATGCCACTGCTATATATGAGTATCCCGATACCTCTACCGGGATTCATATCTCTTAGTATACCTAATGAGCCGACAACGCTCAACTAATATTACAAATATTCGCCCTTACATATTTCTTCTTCAACTTCCCCCTTCACCCCCGGCACACCGGAGCTTGTCGCTGTGAGACTGTGAGTCAAGGTCTCGCGAGACAAGTCCGGTGTGCCGGGCTACACAAAAATCACCTCCTGCTCAACTTCGACGCCAAACTGCTTTTTGAGCTCAAGTTTCACCTGCGCCATCACCGCCTTCACATCACTCGCCGTCGCCCCACCAACATTTACAATAAAATTCGCGTGTTTTTCTGAAACCATCGCTCCGCCAACACGAAATCCTTTGAGCCCCGCCGCCGAAATAAGTACCGCAGTTGGAAGTACCGGAAATGGATCGGTCTTTATCTTCGCCTCAAACTGTTTCAACGTTTCAGCAGGTATAACTCGTACATCAACATTTTTAAAAATACTACCCACATTAGGATACTCAAGTGGCTGACGTTGCTGGCGATACGCGATTTTTTCATCAACCGCTGCTCGCAGCATCGTTCCGTCACCAGGCTGCAGCTCAAATACGACTTCAATAATAATCTCACTCAACCCACTAGCTGCACTCCGTTTAAAAAAACTATCCCGATAAGCAAACTCGCACTGCGCATTAGTACGCTCAACTAATCGCACTACTCCATCAGTAAGGACTAGACTCACCACCTCGCCCACCGAATCCTTCATCTCACCACCAAAGCACCCCGCGTTACCAAAAACCGCCCCACCAACCGTACCCGGTAGCCCTCCCGCCCACTCTAATCCTTGTAGTTGATGGGCGATAGCAAACTCCAACAAATCCTTCATCAGCACTCCCGCGCCAACGCGCAGCGTCGTGCCATCAAGCTGTATCTGATTAAACGCAGCACGAATAACCACTCCATCAAAACCAGCATCATCAATCAGCAAATTGGTCGCCGCCCCAAGCACAAAGATGGGCAACTTTTTCTCCGCCGCCAGCGCACAGGCCATAGCTACATCAGCCTGCTCCTTCGCCTCAATAAAAAATCGGGCCCGTCCCCCGATTTGAAAATTACTATAGCGAGAAAGCAAAACGTTTTCTTGAATCATATAAAACAGTCTTTGGTAGATAGAGGGTCGTCGATATATCGAAAACCTTATACCGCTTTGCATTGGCACCCCTGAGGGCCATCGGATACGACTCCAATACAATTTGTGTTTAGTGAGTATACGTCAACGATAGCCCTCATGGGCGCAAATCGCAATCGACAACCCTCTACACACCAAAGATATCTCAAGTATATCACAGCAAAAATCCGCAAAACAAAACACCGGCCGGAGCCGGTGTTTTGCCACAAATTGCTTAGGCACTCCTGAAACGATATCATCCTCAGGACTGCTGATTACTCACTACAAAATCAGTATACACAAAATAAAGAAAAAGTCAACCCCAGCGCTTAAGTTAAGGCGCTGACCCTGCTAGCGTCGGAGCATAAAACACGAACAGAAAATCTCCTCAAAACCTAGCAAAATTACCCCTCCCAGCCCTAAGTTAGATACCTATTTCTTAAGCAACTCTCTGAATACTGAAGCTGGTACACGCACGCCACTCTCCATACCGCGCTCTTTAAGTCGCTCCTTACCCCTCGCCTGCTTCTTCCAGAGTTTCATCTTACGCGTTCTGTCTCCGCCATTTTTACCAAAATTACCCAACTCTTTTTTCGCCGCAGCAATCGTTTCGCGCGCAACAATACGTCCACGCCAACGAGCCTGAATCGCCTGACTAAACTGGAGTTTCGGCAATAAGTCTTTCAACTTCTCACACATCTTCCTCCCTTCTTTTTCAATATCTTCCTTCGGCAAAACACGCGTTAATCCCGGAACCACATTATCTGCAACTAAAATCTCAACCTTATCAACATCCCCGCGGACATAATCAGTCAGCTCATAACTTAGAGAACCATAACCTTGCGAAACCGACTTCACCTTATCGTCAAAATCAGAAATCAAATCCGCAAGCGGCAAGTCGGCACTTAAAAGCATCTTATCCTTATGCGCTCCTGCACCATGCACACCAAACGGATGCGTCTCAATATTTGAAAGTCTGTACAAATCCTTTAACTGCAAAATCGCGCCCATATACTGGAGTGGCGTTAAAATCTCAATATGCGTCATCGGCTCAAGCACCTCGAGATACTCATCCGGGAAATCTTTTGGATTTTGTACAATCAAATACTCACCCTCCCACTTTTCCGCATTAGTAACCGCTTGATCTTTTTTCACCCCAGCACGAATTGACGGCTTTACTTTATAAGATACTGACGGAAAACTGCTAAGCGTTGGGATGTTAAACTCACGCTCAATACGCTCCGCCGCGATCTCAAAGTGCAAACGACCCAAGAACCCTCCTTTAAATCCACGTCCAAGCACCTCACTCTGGTCTGGTTCAAATACAAGCGCCGAATCAGAAAGTCGCAGTTTCGCTAACGCCTTTTTAAAATCATCATAATCATCACTCTCATCCGGGTAAAAACTCACAAACACCACCGGCCTTGGCTCGCGATATCCCGGCAATGCCAAATCATTACGCTGCGAATCAGTAAGCGCAGAAAGCGAGTAATCGGTAATCGTATCTCCAATCTTAAGCTTATCCGGATCTTTAATACCCGTTGCGATATATCCAATCTCACCATTGTGAATTTCCGGACTCGTAATAAACCCTGGCTTGAGGTATCCAGTGTCTTTAGTCTTTACCTCCGCGCCAGTCGCCACAAGCCCGTAGTTTTGATTGAGCTTAAAACTGCCGGAAAATACCCGAATAAACGCGATAACACCTTTATGGTCATCATACTGACTATCAAATACCAGCCCACGCGCCGCCTGCATCGTAAACTCCGGCTGCTTTGGTGGAGGCACTTGGCGAATAACCGCAGCTAAAATGTCTTCAACACCCTGCCCAGTCTTTCCCGAAGCCTTGATAATCTCATCCGGTGAAACTTTGAGCAGTTCGGCTAAATCCAAAACAGCGTTCTCAACCATCTCCTGATCTGCGATATCAACTTTGTTAACTACACCAAGTAGCTTAAGCCCCGCCTTCCGCGCTTGCTCAAAGTTTGAAAGCGTCTGCGCCTGAATACCTTGAGTCGCGTCTACAAGTAAAATCGCACCCTCAACAGCCATAAGCGCACGACTCACCTCATACGCAAAATCCGAGTGACCCGGCGTATCAATTAAATTCAAAATATACTGCTTCCCTTCAAACGTATACTCCATACGAACCGGCGCCATTTTAATCGTAATGCCGCGCTCGCGCTCAAGATCCATCGAATCCAAATACTGCGCCTGCATATTGCGCCGCTCAACAGTTTTGGTTACCTCCAACAAACGATCCGACAAGGTACTCTTGCCATGGTCAATATGTGCGGTAATTAAGAAATTGCGAATGTTATCCATATAAAACGTATGAAGCAAAAATACCACGAATTCAATAAAACGCCAACAAAAAAGCCGACTCGCGTCGGCATCTTTGGAGTAATCCTGCCCGGACAATCCTAACAGTTGTTAGGTGGGTTGGCTCGTCCTAAGACCAAGGTCAGAGGATATAGTGCCATCCCTGATAAAGAAATTTGATAGGAATTCCTTGAGCGGGATTACATACACAGTATACCACAAAAGCAAAAGCGCCCGACAAGGCGCTTTTGGTGGATAACTTTTACTTAAGCTCGTCAGCCGCGTGTAAGATATCAAACTCCATCTTCTTATACGAGAAAAGCTCGTGTGGAGCAAAAAACCGCTTTACCTCCGCCTCTGGATTTTCCGCTGGGTCAGACGCGTGTACAAGATTTGATTGCGTACTCATCGAAAAGTCTCCGCGAATCGTCCCTGGCGCCGCATCATACCCCTTTGTTGGGCCAACCATCGCACGGACAATCGAGATCGCCTTTACACCGGAAATCGCAATTGCCACGACTGGATACGAAGACATAAAGTCCTGAATACCCTTAAAAAATGGCTTGTCCTTAAGGTGTGCGTAGTGATCCTTGAGAATAACCTCATCAAGCTGGACCATTTTTAAGCCAATAAGCTTAAGTCCACGACGCTCAAAACGCTGGATAATTTCTCCCAACAAATTTCGCTGGAGTGCATCTGGCTTTAATAATACTAACGTTCGCTCTTCTTTTGGGTGGTTCATATGTAGTTGATAATAATTTTTCTTTCCGATTTCCGCAACCCTTACGGATTGAGTCGCTTTACATCTCGCGGGAACAAAATCGCCTCTTTGACACTCTCAAGTCCAAGCAACTGCTGAATTAAACGCTCGCTGCCAAGCCCCCATCCTCCGTGCGGCGGCATACCGAACTTAAACACGTTAAGATACGACTCCATACCCTTCGGACTCACGCCTTTTTTCTTCATATTCTCGATCAACTGGTCGTAGTCATGGATACGCTGTCCGCCACTCGCCATCTCAAGACCCTTGTAGAACAAATCAAATCCATACGTCTCTTCCGGATTCTCCTTGCTTGGCATTGTGTAAAACGCACGATACTTCCACGGGTAGTGCGTAATAAAGACAAAGTCTGATCCGAACTTCTCTTTCGCATATCGCCCCGCTAAACGTTCACCTTCTGGGTCGATATCTGTATCTTCTGGCACGCTATGACCGTACTCTTTTTTGATAATCTCTTTAATTTCCGCAAGCTTAAAATGCGGAATCTCATCTGGAACAGTTGGCACCTCCGCCTTTGGATACATCAACATAAACTCCCTACCATTTGCGGCAATATGACCAAACATCCCCTTGAGCACCTTCGTTAGAGCCGCAGTTACATCTTTATACGAACTGATAAATCCCATCTCCGCATCAAGCCCGATGTACTCACTCACGTGACGGGTAGTAAACGACGGCTCCGCACGATATACCGAACCAATCTCAAACACACGCTCGAGCGCACCAACCATAATCTGCTTATAAAACTGCGGACTCTGCGCTAATACAGCCGTACGGTCGTAATAACTTACTTTAAAAAAGTTCGCTCCACCCTCACTCGCCGTTTCAAGCAACTTTGGCGTCTTAATCTCGGTAAACGAGTTTGCGCGAGCCGCCTGCTCATAACCAGCCAATAATAAGTCATACAACCTAAAAATCGCCTGAATTTTCGGATGACGCACCGAAAGCGTACGCTGATCAAAAAGCGTATCCACATTCAAATTAAGCTCATTCTTAGAAATATCAAACGGAATATCCTCATAGAGCTTATAGCGCTCCACGATCTTAACTTCACTAAGCTCTACTCCAGTCTTAGCGCGCGCATCCGCCTTTACCACACCCGACAAAACCGCCGCCTCGCCGATTTTTAAAGCCGGTTCAGTCGCAAAAACTGCCTGCACCACTCCGGTATAATCCTGAAAAACGACAAATGTCTTGCCACTAAGTACGCGCATATTCAAAATACGGCCGCTCACCGAGACCTCTTTTCCGACTAACTGCGCTAAATCTTTAATAAGTGTTCGCTCCATAGATATGATTTGATGAATATATCGATACTATCACGCTCGTTTGATAATTTCTACCTCTGATTCAAAATCTCAAGCGCGCCTCCTTTAGGTACAATTTTCAATATCCCTTGTTGATCCGTACGCAAAATCTGATCAGCAACGCTCGCTAAACGACTTAGCGCCGCCTGCGTAGGGTGCCCATAGGTGTTCTTCGCCCCCACCTCAATAACAGCAATCGCTGGATCAACCTCTTTCACAAATACATTACTCGATGAAAACCGCGAACCATGATGCGGAACTTTAAGCACGTCCGACTTCAAATCATAATCAGCAACTAAACGCTGTTCAATATTTTCACCAATATCGCCAGTATACAGAGCACGTAGCCGCGGCGTTTTTAGCAAAACCACCACCGAACTATCATTGAGCTCCCCGCTAAGCGACTCACTCACATTGGGAGATAGAATCGAAAGTACCGAATCACCCACGCGAATTTCATCTCCCTCACCCACCCGAACATATGGAACATTATGCTTGATAAGCTCCTGGTGAAGCGCCTGATACGCCCCAATATCCGCCTTGCGCCCGCTACCAATAAACGCACCTACATCATACGTTTTTAATACATCAACAAACCCAGCAAAATGATCCAGTTGCGGATGGGTCATAATAAGCAAATCGATCCTTCGTTCAGTCGGCGCCAATACACGATCAAGATTTTTTAATATCGCACTCGTCGGCCCACCATCAATAATAATATGCTCACCCGTACTAAGCGTAATCATCTCGCTATCACCTTGCCCGACATCAAAAAAATACAACGCCTCCTGTGCGGATGAGCGATGTATTAAAACCAAACCCCACACGCAAAAATCAATACCGACTAAAAGCGCAAAAAGATATAACAGGATTCGTTTCATATCAACCTTAATCGTCCATATATAACCGTCGAAATATACAATCCTAAAAGTATCAGCCAACTCAAAATAAAGACCCGCAACACGCCATTCATCGATACGCAAACAAATAAAAGCAAGAACGCCATCAGAAAAAATTCAGCAGTACGTGTCAGAGTATCCATATACGCATTATACACTTCTTGTCATACGCCTGCGCCAAGCAGCATACATAAACCAAGTGAGAAGCAAATAATAACTACACACAGCAAAAACCGGAATACCCACGAGCGAAACGCCGAAGGAAAGCTTTGAAAAGAAGTGAATTACGCCAAGCTCATACCCGAGAAATACTCGCGCAGGCAATGAAATAAAAATCCCAAGTAGCGGCGAGATAAGGTGCCCCAAATAAATCAGTGGACCAAACAACATCGTATAAGGAATAAATCCAACAATGAGCAAGTTAGTAATAAATGAAATTGGCGAGAAAAAACCAAAGTAGTACAAGAGCAGGGGCAATACCATGAGCTGTGCTGCAGTAGTGGTAATTAAGTTTTTCCTCCAACCAAACACCCCCGGCTCAAGAGAAAAATTGAAAAATGAAATAATCGCCGGCTGTAAATAGACAATTCCCAAAAATGCGAAAAAGGAAAGCTGGAATCCAACATCAAACAAGAGCACATTCGGATTAAGCACCACCATCACCGTCGCCGCCAAAGCAATCGCATTACGCATCAAAAATGGTCGTCCGGCACGCTCTGAAACAAGCAAAATTACACCCATAATCGCCGCCCGTATAACCGAAGCTTCTGCGCCAGTCATAAGCACAAAAGCAATAATCGCCAGCGTAGTTACGATAAAAATAACCCGCCGCGAAAACCAAAACCCGAGTAAGCTCGCCATCGCCACCACAATAATACTCACGTTATAGCCAGAAAGTGCGACTAAGTGAGTCGTCCCCGTAGCTTTAAACTCATCGCGAAGCTCCTGCGAAAACCCCACACTCCTGCCTAAAATAAGCCCACCAAGGAAAGCTGCCTGATCAGGACCAAGCGAAGCCTTTAATGAATTAATCACACTCTGTCGAAACGAAAAAAGTATACTCAACACCCCATCTCCTTTACCACTCGCAAGCAACTCAATCCTCGGTAAACGAACCGTCGCTCCAATACCCTCCTTACGATAATACCCACTTTCAGGCGGCTCAATAAAAGAACCGGTAATACGAATCTGGTCGCCATACTGATACTCCGGATATACAGGCAAGGTAATTTGGATCCGAGCATCCCTCCACTCAAGCAACTTAGCGACAACAGTCTGTTTATCAAAGGTTACCGACGAACGAAGTACAAGCGCCTCAACTGGCTGCTGGGAAAGCGCAACTACATCAAGCCGTGGAGTAAGTGCATTGTGCCAACCGTAGTACAAAAATCCGATAAGAAATCCAATCGACAAAAGCGCTAACCAAAAGCGCTGCGCTAGAATCAACATCCCAACTATAAGCAACCAAATACCAGAAAGAACAAACAACCACTGGCGCCAATCAAAAATACTGCTAGCTGCTAATACGCCAACTAAGAAAAAAGACATCGCCCAAAACGCTTTTTGATGCGTAGGCATAGCTACTTCACAGTATACCCTACTTCGCCGAAACAATAACACCGCCGCCAATCATCTCAAATCCTTGCGGCCGCTTCACATACATAACCGCCGACTGCCCCGGCGCAATAAACTTCTGCGGCTTATCAAAAACAAGCTCTAACCCGCGCTTACCACGCAAAATAAGATTCGCCTTCACTAATGGCTGACGATATCGCACACGCACATACACAGGAAGTCGTGAGCCAATAACTG
The DNA here is from genome assembly GCA_964394435.1 of uncultured Candidatus Saccharibacteria bacterium. Classification (GTDB taxonomy): domain Bacteria; phylum Patescibacteriota; class Minisyncoccia; order UBA6257; family 1-14-0-10-44-23; genus CAYMXN01. Next base: position 94,974 of record CAYMXN010000001.1, on the reverse strand, counting down.
AAAGTTTATAGCTAGAAGAAATCATATTAACATCCGTCAATCTAACACTGCCCTTATAAAGGAGTGCGTCTGATTCAGGTGCTAATACGAGTGTATTCTGCTGTATATCCTTTTCAGCCACATACAAAGGTTCATCGCTTCCCCCAACTCCAATACCCCGACGCTGACCAATCGTATAAAACTGCGCCCCCTTATGCGTTCCAATAACCTCACCATCAATATTCAAAATATCGCCACTTTTAGCCGGAATAAAATCAGCCAAGAACTCCGGCAGACTCACCGCCCCAAGAAAACAAATTCCCTGCGAATCTTTCTTGAGCGCATTAGGCAACTTATACTTCTTCGCAAGCCTCCGGACCTGCGTCCGCTTTATAAGATCCCCTAAAGGAAATAAGCAATGCTCGAGCTGCTTGGAAGTAAGTGTCCATAAAAAGTACGACTGATCTTTCGTCGAGTCTTTTGCCGCGAATAACGCCAAGCCGCTTCGCGAGCGAACTAATTTTACATAGTGTCCAGTCGCCACATAGTCAGCACCGAGTGAAATCGCCCGCTGATAAAACAATCCGAACTTAATCTCCTGATTACACATCACATCCGGATTAGGTGTAATACCCTTTTTATACCCATCAACCATATACTTCACCACGCGCTCCTTATACTCCTTCTCGAAATCGAATACATAGAAAGGAATCTCTAATACTTCAGCGGCCCGCCGCGCATCCTCCGCATCCTGCTCCGCACACCCATCAACATTCCAGCAACGTAAATGCACCCCCACAACGTGGTAGCCCTGCTCTTTAAGCAATGCAGCAGTCAGAGAGCTATCAACCCCGCCTGACATACCCACAAAGACCGTTTTTTGAGACTTCAGATTCATCGCCACTATCTTAAACCAAAATTGACATTTTCGCCAACTTTGCTTAAAATATCTCCATTACTAAGTAACGTTTCGCAGCAAACCAATGCTTTCTTATAACGATCTTAAAGAAGGAACCTTGTTTGTATACGAGGGCCAGCCATACGAAGTTATTAGCTTCGCTTTTTTACGTATGCAACAGCGCAAACCAGTCGCCCAGACTGAAATTAAAAACTTGATTACCGGAAAGATTTTACAGCGCAACTTCCATATGAACGAAAACTTCGAGGAGGTTGAGATCGAAAAACAAACGGTAAAATTCCTTTATATTAATAAAGACGCCTACTGGTTCTGCGACGCCAAAGACCCAAGCAAGCGATTCTCGATTTCAGAAGATATCGCAGGCATCGGCGGCAAGTTCACTAAGCAAAACACCGAGGTAACAGCAATTCGCTGGAAAGATCAAGTTATTAGCCTCGTCTGGCCAATCAAGGCTGACCTTAAAATCAAAGAAACCCCTCCAGGTGAAAAAGGAAACTCTGCCAGCAATACCACTAAAACCGCGATCCTTGAAACTGGAGCATCAGTACAAGTTCCTATGTTCGTTAATACCGGCGACATCATCAAAGTAAACACCCTTACCGGCACATACGTAGAACGTCTCGAAAAATCCAAGGAATAAGAAACTAAAAACACCCGTTCGGGTGTTTTTAGTTTCTACACTTTTATATGCTTTTTCCGCTCCTCACGACGATCGCTAAGCCAGTGGAATAAAATATACAGCAGCGCCAAGATAAGCAAGATGAGCAAGAGAATGACAACCGAGAACCAAGAGATAACCACAAAGCGAGCAGCAGTAAACGTTTTTTCAGCATAATTACCCGCTCGATCGTACGCCCGCAAGATAAGTGTGCGGTACCCAGAACCTAAAATATATGGCGATGTCACGCTTTCAAAATCACGACCATCAACCTTCACTTCAAATCGGTCGATACCCGAGACTGCATCAGTAGCAGAAAAAGTCAGAAACTCCTTCCCACCCGTCTCAATAATTCCTGGGCGAATAGTCGCGTCAGAAAACTCCGGCAGTGAACTATCTTGCATCAAGCGATACCTCGACACCACACTCCCCCCGACCTCCTTAACTGAAAAATACGTAATACCATCCTGAATATCACTCAATTTGATATCACCTAACCAAAGCAACTCACCCTCTGGCTTATCAGCCATATTATCAGGAACCGCAGTAATATCTCTACTCACTAAATAGCTATAGCTCGCCCCAGGCTTAAGATCCCAATGAAGCTGAACTGAGCGACGCTGATACCACATATCTTGATCCGGATGAGACTGCGACGTGATGACAATATAATCCTGTGGACGCGCAGAAACAGCGATAGTCGCACCCGATAAAGACAACGGAAGCGCAGTCCCATTCCCGTCATTCTCAAGTACCTGCGAAGAAGGCAAAAAACTAATCGAAGCAGTTCCTTTAGCTAAACCGCGAACGGTAAGTCTTCCCAAAATACCATCACCCGCAAATCCATTCGGAACGCCACCAATGAGTTCAAACTCATTGCGCGCCGTCGAAGGCCGATCAAGAAAGAGCTTAATAATAGTCTGCGAATCATCAATACTACGAATACTCGCCGCCAGCCCAGTAAGAACACCATGGATTTCCGCAGCATTCATCTGTTTTCCGTCGGTTGAAAGCCGAATCTCAACGCTCGCACTCTCACCCTCAACTAAGTCGATATGTTGCGGATAAAGAAACAGAGAAGCCGCATACACGCTGTTTGCGCAAAATCCAAACAAACCAACAAAGAACAACGAGATAAATAGAATATTGCGCTTCATACTATGAGTATATATTACTTAGTCCAGTCATGCATAACGATCGAAAAATCCTTAATATCAACCTTGCGATCACCATTGCGATCTACGCAGGCATTGGCCGGAGGTCGCTGTGAATAATCCTTGTGCCAGTAAAAAAGAAAGATTGAGAAGTCTTGAATATTAACCCGCCCATCACCATTAAAATCCGAACCAAAACACCTCTTGCCTCCACCGCTAACCGGCGGCTGCCCAGGAACCAACTCTCCGCTCTTCCCGACAATAAAAGTAAATCCCTGCGAATACCCCGTACTCCCTCCTAGTCCAGCCTGCATCATCGCCTGAAACGTATACGATCCAGCAAACAACGAAGCAGCAGGAATACGAATCTGCCAACGACCGGCCGCATTCACCATCGCTGTATACGGAGTCTGACTTGGGGCAAAAATATTAAACAAATTAATTTGAGCCCCAGGGTAACCACTTCCATACAAAAGCTGATCCTCGCCAACCGCAAGATTAGTCTTCCCAGTAATAGTCGGGCCGATTACAATCTGCGAAATAGTAACCGGAACATACGGTTGTAGATATATACCGATATTCGTAGTTGGTGAAATAAAATCCATCGTATCGCGCGCCCAAAGACCAAATTGCGAAAGTCCTGAAGGAACAGAAAACGATTTCAAAAATACCCCACTACTATCAGCAACACCAGTCCCAATAACAACACCATTATCCAAATAGGTAATAATCGCACCCGGATACACGTATCCGCTTAATGTAACAGCGGTTACCGTACCAAACGTACCTCCTCCACCCCCGCCACCACCCCCAGAAGGTGTTGTCGTAGCGGTTTCGCCAATGGTAATCGTAACGCCAATATCCCGAGTCTCTGCGGCAGACCCAAAAAACGGAATACAAAGAATAAGCAGAGCAAAATATACGGACGCGCGACCAATCCTTTGAAAATGCTGCATGAAAAGAAATAATAAGTCGCTAACGCTGCTTCGGCATTTCAGAGCCAAACAAGACGCGTAGCGCAAGGCCGATACGGCGGCGGCGGCGAATCAAGAAGATGAGTACAATCAAGCCGGCAAATCCGACGGCTGCAGTCTCTTTCCATGGGATGACCCAAAACTGAACCACGCTCGTGATTGGATCATTCGTCGATCCATACACCGTCGTTAAATTCGCCTGATACCGTCCAAACAAATACTTCTGACCCCAAGCAGTTTCGATACGACGAATCGTTCCCGGGAGAACGTTGCTCTGTGGTAAGTCGAAGCGACCAACCTCCTGATTGAAAATGTTTGTTATCGTAATAAACCCACGAGGCTTTAAGTGAACGCTGCCGGTATTTTCAAAACGACTTACGAGCGTAACTGGACCATATTCAGAATAATTCGGAACCGAAAACTCTTTTAGATACATCTCCTCTTTAATCTCACCACTCACATTCAAAAGAAGAAGCGCTCCAATACGCTGTGAAATCGCAGTCGCACCAGTCTCTGAAGTAGCCCCAACAGCAGCTAAAATAGAGGCGTAGTGTCCTCCTGGCTCTGCATTAAGTGGAACTGAAACCGTAAACTCGATCGCCTTAAAAGACTTTGGCTCAATTACTAACTCTTCAGGTGACAGCTTAATCCAGCTCGCAAATGAGTACGAATTTTCCCGGGTATTATCAAGGTCAATTTTGACGCGCCCCTCTTCATCAGAAGCGGTAAAGTTTTGAGCGCTTACGCTTACACCAATAGGAACATCCTGATCGTTGTAGATACGCAGCACATTCGAAATCTTATCACCCGGATTGCCACTAAGCTCAAAGTTAAGTGGCGAAATCGTAATAGCAGAGGCCTTTGGTGCGTACATAAAGGCACCCAAAAGGAGAAGCGATACTATCGCGAAAGCTTTAAATGATAGGCGCTTGTTCATAACTGTTAGAAGGTCGGCGTCGCGATATAGGTAATGGTGTTGCTGTACGAACCAGCTGGCTGCGTACCACTTACCGAGAGACGATAGACGATACGTGAGGTATCAGCACTTACTGGAGTCGAAGTGGAAATTGGTGTCTGTGCGGCCTCACCTCCCGAACCCGGATTGCATTGCGCATCAGATCCGGTGCACGAGAACTGATTGTACTCGGTTGCTGTAGCAAAAGCAGAGTTACAAGAAGAGCCGCTGCAAGTATAGCCAAAACCATTGTTAGTTGCGGTCGCCCAAGCTGTAGTAGATGCAGCACCAATAACCTCGCTACACTCCGCCGAGGCGAAATCGCAACGAGTGTCGTCTAACGTGATCGAACCGGAAAGCAAGCTCGTATTCTCTTCTGCAGTGATCGCGTATCCACTCGAAGCGTTTGTGCTCACCACTAAGTCCTGACAACCTCTATAGAAAGTGTTTACAGCAACCAACGAAGAACCAAACGGTACAGTAGTCGAAGTTGTAGTCACCTGGGTACCAGTACCTTGTGTACAGCTCGCACCAGTCACACCAGAAATAGAGAACGAGAGACTCGAGTCAACGGTAACCGAGACCGTAACTTGGTCGATAGTCGCCACTAGAGCCGAGCCACTATCAGCAGCTGGAGTACCGGTAAACGTAATCTTTACGTCGTTGACATCAGCAACACCAGCAGCCGCAGTCTTAGCTGGATTTACAATCTGGTTTACTCCAGTTGATTGATACGTTGAGTTTGTTCCGATGGTGATAATAACGCACGCACCTGACGGGATATACGTAGCTGCCGTCGAAGTCGCCGTAAAGGTAATATCATCAGTTGAACTCGAAATAGCAACCGTAAAAGTACTTGATGCTGTAGTAAAAGCAGAAGAAATAGTCTGGTTAGCAAGAGTGCCCGAACAGCTACCCTGGTTGTTATGCTTTAAGTCGATATCACTAAAGAGAAGTGAGTTAATCGTAAATTGGTCAGTTGTACCGAGTGTATCAAACTCAATCTTAATCGTATCGCCGTTAGCGATGTTACTCTTGGTAATAAACTGAATCGTGTGGTTAGCCGCTGTAGCTGGAGCGGAGGTCGAAAGCGTATCTTTGACCGAAGTAAGCGCAGTCGCACTCGCCGAGCGAGATAATAAGTAAAAACCGCTCGCCGAAACAAGCAGTGAGATGATGAGCGTCGTGGCGACAGTCGCACTTCCGGTCGCCCCCATCAAATGGCTTAAAAATCGTTTCATGATAGTCAAAGAATTAATTAATAATTAGTAATAAAAGCTACAAAATAAATCCACACGATTTATTTACACTTAGTATAACACGAAAGCTCACATCCCTACTTTACAAAACAAATCAAAACTGTGGATAAGTCAATAAATATTTGAAATGGTCAAATATAGCTTGCTACTTTGCCTTTCCGATAAGCGTCAAAAACGCTCGCTTGATGCGTAACACTCCTCCCCGTTTCCAGAAGAAGCGGATTGCGAAAACAAACCCAACAACCAACAAGAGCAATTTCCAAGGAAACACCCAAAAACGCACCGACTCACGAACAAACGAGTTAGCATCGGGAGTATCGTCAATCGAGTTAACCGGAACCTGCAAAAGCAACGTTGCGGTATATGGACCGAAATAAAAATGATCAGCAAAAAATCGCCCAAATGAAGAAAATATCCCCCGAGAAGCATTGGCGTCCTCCTCGATACCAATCTCAAGCGAACGAGTTCGATTTGGAATTAAGTACCTATTCGGCAAATCGATAGTCTTTACAACTCTCCCAAACATATTTTTCACCTCGATACTGCCCTTCATCTTAAAATAATACAAACCGGTATTACGAATAGTTGCGATATATTGGTTTACAATATCCTCAAATACTCCAGCGCTCGCCTTTGAAACAAGCAGCGAAAGCGCTCCAATCGTATTGTCGTCTTTTGCGCTAAATGAAGAAATCTGCGCCGTGTATCGCTGACTCGAACCAGAAAGATTAAGATCTTTTACATTGATAAAAAAGAGTACGTCAATTTCCGGATACAGACGCGTTCCACCTTCGGCAAAATAATAATCAGGAGCAGCAACTTTTAAGCGCATCGCCACAAGATAACTTCCAAGCGGAGCAGACTGTGGGGGTAGAATCCTAAAACGTAAATCACGATACCCATCAGCGGGAATAATAAAGCGCGTACCCGAAAGTCTACTAACTCCCCCTTTTGGAGAAACGAGCGAAAACCACTTCGTCGCATTCAGCTCATCATCAACCGAAACAAATTCGAGCTCATCTGCATTAGATTTCAAATTCCACATCGACATCTGCACCTCAACTGGCAACGGCTGACTAGCCGAAGTATTGATCACGCCAATCATATCCTCGTGGGCGATCCCCGGCAAAACCTCAAGAGCAAAAATACCTTTACTTACTGACAATTGCAATCCTTCAGCTAGAGCTGGTGTTGGCAAGCGAAAAATAAAAGCAACCAAGGCAAGCATTAAGTAAATAGTTTTTCGAGAATTCTTAAGCATAAAGTTAAAATTGCTGTGTTAAAACAAAATTCAAACTATTAGTATACGTACCCGCGGCTTGATTTGTTGGAACCGAAACACGATACGTAATAGTTGTTTGATCACCACGCGCACTAGTTGATTTAGTAGCAATAATATCTCCGGGAGTACTACTACTAAACGCCGCGTACTTACTTCCTGAAAATTGTGTTAAATCAGCATCATCGGTGTTATAGCCAAATCCACACTGGCTCGAACCACTACACGTACCCGCCCATGTTGTTGGTGCCGAATAACTGCTCGGCCAATCACTGATAGTATTTAACCCAGAGGTTAATAAGCCCGAAGCAAAAGCAGTTACGTTATATCCAGACTCGACCGTAGAAGTGACGGTGAGCGTGTTACTCGCGGTAGTTGTCCACGTATTACCACTAGTGAGTGGCAATGAAATGGTCGTGGTGCTTAGGGTCATTGCTAACGTCTGAAATAGCCAACACGTACCGTTATTTCCATTATCAAGGTTATCAGCCGACATCACACTGATATTAGTACTCAACGCATCACAGCCAGAGTCAATAATGTTGGCAAACTGTACGTTTTCAGTTCCCTGGTGATTAATAAGCCACTGCACACTACCAGTTGACGCACTAATAACCGCCTTAACCGAGCTACTCGTTCCGGCGATATTCAGCGCACCATTCACATAATACGTCTTACCGCTCGTAAACTGATACGTTCGAGTTGCCGTAGGAGCGAGTAAGCTCAAATTATAAAATGTAAACGCAGCAGCACCGCCAATTGTCGCCGTCCCCGACGAACCGGTAAAGATAAACGTACTACTCGCGGTAGTCAGTGTTCCATCCGAAAGAAAGTTCCCCTTAAAGGTAAGCGCTACACTCGAAGAAGCGTTAAACGTACCATTTACCGTATTATTAAAATTACCTTCAATCGTAAACGGCGCCGAAGTAGTAACCGCCAGCGTAACAATACCAATTGAGCCAATCGATAGTCCGCCAAGCGTACGCAAACCACCACCGGTACCGCTAAACGTAACGGTCGGACTAATACCAACCGAGTCTATCGTCATAATATTAAGGGTTGTGCTTGCGCTCGCACTCCCAAGATCAATCGTCTTGTCGCTATTTCGGGCGAACAACGAAAATGTGCCACCGGTAAAGTTAGTCGTCCCTAAAAATGAAGCAGTGCTCGTTGCTACAGTTAGCGTGACATTATTCGAACCAGTAAATGTAGCCCCAGAAGAAACTGTTAGTCCGTCTCCAATAACAAAACTCGACGTTGCGATATCAAATGTGCCGGCAGTAACAGTTAAGCTGTCCGAGGTGCTCGCATTTCCGGTAATGTTATACGTCTCTGAAGCGTTATTAGTAACCAACTTGTAATAACCAACGCCCGGAATCTGCGTATTACCACTCGCATAGTTTCCGGAAAATTGGAATGTCGAAGAAGCGCTCGTAAACGTCGCAGCTGGACTAGATGTAATTACAAACGGCGTACCGGTCGTACCAGAAAGTACAAAAGTCGAACTGCCCGCGGCAAACGTAGTCGCACCAGAATCAGTCGAAGAACCAATCGTTAAGACGTTTGAAACAGTAATGGTGGTGCTCGCAGCGCTGCTGTTTTGAAATGACGCTCCTCCCGCGTTAGATCCGTTAAATTCAAGATCGTAAAACGACCAGTTAACCGTATTCCCCGACGCAAAATTCCTCGACACCAAAATTCCCGGCCGGAAAATAAACTTACTCGAGGTAAGACTAATAACACCATCTCCAGTTCCGCTCCCAACTACGTTTCCATTACCACTTACAGTTATTGGTGCCGAACCCATCACATTATTAAGTGTCCCCGCGGTCATCGTAAGCCCAGTACTTCCCGTAATTACCATTTGACTGGTTGACGCCGACCAAGTTCCACCTACACCATTAAACGTCACACTCCCAAAGTTCTTGTTCCCACTATTAATCACCATTCCCGGTTGAGTAGCCGTAAACGTAACCGCACTACTCGTTATCGTAGCAGTTCCACCGACATCATTGCGCCAATCGCCCCCCACCGAAAGCGCGTTAGTCGACATACTTAACGTCGAAGATGAAGAACCCCAGGTCAAATCTCCGCCCGGAGTCGAAGACGCAGCACCAGCAGTAAGCGTCACCGCCCCTCCGGGAGTAAAGGTATCTCCTCCCCAAACGTACAAACCCCAATCACTATCAACCGTCAGCGCACCACCCGAAACATCGAAATGAATATCACTATCTGCACAACCAGCTCCAAGTGTCTTTGTACACGCATCAATATCAGTGTTAATAATTGGCCCAGCATCCTCATGTCGAACAATCATTCGACTCCTATAGATATCCAACCCAGTAAGATCACCGCTGCCACTATAACGAGTAACAGTCGCCCCCGTTCCATTTCCTCCGCCGTTATTGTCCATCCAAACAGTAATCACATCAGCAGCGTTGGGTGTAGTCACGCTCGAAAAAGTAAAGACTCCGCTACCATTAGTAGAAACGGTTGTTTTTGTGCCACCGTTAATCGAAAGCGATACGGACGAAGTAGTTGTTGTAATTCCAGCATCTGAATACACAGTTCCCGAGATAGTTATACCCGCACCGGCTGCGGCAGTGGTAAATTCAGGAACATAGTCAGGCGTCGAAGTGGCCCCACTACTCGAAACAACTCGAAAACAATAGTCAGTATTTGCTGTCGCACTATAATCAACTAGTGAAAAATCCCAAAGTCCATCATTACCCGCAGGAACAGTACTCGTTACGCCAAAATTATTTGATTCTTGATACGTCTGGGCAACCACAGTATCAGTGCCGTGCGTCGGATCACTCGAAGAAGCAGTAATCGTATCATTATCGCTAGGAGTTGTATTGTTATAAAAACGAATTGCCCCACTACTTGTCGCCACATCCACATACGTCTCTCCTGAAAAAGCTGTATCGCATGTTCCCGACTTAGCCGCGTACTGCAACTTTAAATTTTCTGGCTGATAGTAAACGGTGACACGAATCGCATCAACTGAAGCGGTACATCCTCCAGCACAAGCCACTGAATCGCCCCATACTCCAATACCAAAACCAAAATCAGGACTATTAATATCAGCCGCGGTAAAACTCGTGCTCCAGAGATCGTACTGACCACCATACGTTGCTGTTTGCTCGGTACTGGTCCAGAACGAAGTACTCGCAGTACCAAGATTTGGCGAACCGTCGGTCTTAAAGATAGAAACAAACGCATCTTTCAATTTTGAGCCATCGTCTTTGCGATCAACCTCAACATAAATACCGGTAATCGTTGAACTCGCCGGCAAACTAAAACCAAAATTCTTCGCCTCAATATAATTACTAGGCAATGTAGCATTTGGAAGTACGACCGTTGCGTATGAGTTATCGCTACTCGTTACATTATTCGTATTCGTCCACGCTGTCGCTCCAGTAACTGTGTTATTAATGCCAGAGACGGGAAGAGTTGAAGATGTTGGTCCGATTGAGTAATCAACTGGCATATGCAAAACAGCCCTTAAGCGAAGCGGGGTGCCTTGCGCTGGAGCGGTCGTCGTAGCATTAGTAGCAGCTAGAGTAGATCCGGTAGTAACTGCATCTGCATTTGAGTACCACCGATAACCAGTAAGATAAGCGATGCTGGCCGGATTAGGGTCATTAGTCAAGAAAAAAGTACATAACTGGCCGGCACACGGCTTATAACTCGTCGATGAAGAAAAACCATCAGCCGGCTGACCACCTGCCGCAAGCTCCTTAAATGAAGTCGAAGAAGTGTATCCGCTAATACTATTAAAGGCAGGAGGGTCTAAAAAGAACGTTTTTGACCGCGCTGAAAATGGATTAAAAACAACCTTAGTAGGAGTAATTGTATTCGCAGCCTTAAACGCACCCATAATCATCACCCACGCGTTATCTGCGTTGCTTACAGTAGCAGTCGCACGATACGTACCAGCCGAAGAAACGATGCGATACTGTACCATCGAAGAGTGCGAAGTCTGCTCGGTTAGCTTAGTAAAATTTGTTCCAGCGGTAAATGTCTCGGCCGAATTTTCGGTACCTGTAAACGCTATCAATACCGTGTCAGCCGCAGTTGTCGTAAGGTTAGTAGTCGACCAAACAGTAACTGAAGAAGTAGCAACATCGCTCGAAGAAGCATTAAATGGCGACGTAGTATCTACGCCACTCCACTCGGAAATATGAAACCCAAGGTCATTTCCATTCGGCAACGTAACCGTAACTGTGTTCGCTCCAGCCGCAATATTCTTCGCATAATACAAATACGAATACGCAGTGCCGCTTCCGCCGTGAACCGAACCAACTTTTACATACGTATTACCCCGAGTATCAGTAATCGTCGGGTCAGCCGAGTTATTAGCCCCCTGCACCCCAACCACGATAAGATTTCCCGCAGTATTATTGGAACTAAACGCGAGCCCGGTCGGACCGGTACCACCGGGATAGGTCGAATTGGATTGAACTAATGAAATCGCTGCCGCTGCCGAAGACGGAAAAGAAACTAGTAGGCCAAAAGCGAACAATATGTAGAACAAAAAAGTCTTTGTATTACTCATAGCTACTCGCTTAAATAGAGAATTTGATCAATTCGCTTAACGATAAGTGAGTCCGAAGAAACTGGAACAATAGATGCAATGTCTGAACGACTAATTAGTACGCTATCAAGATCAAATCGCTCAATGCTAAAACCAGGATCGATATCAGCCCGGAGAATAAAACTTGAAGTCCAGCTTTCTTGAGGCGGTAAAGATTGCTTTTTAAGCACATACACATCAGAAAGACGGACAAAATCACCCTTGTCGGTAAGATGCCCCACGAGTCCACTTCCATTTTTCTGGACTACTATAACCCACTGTTCGGTAAAAAAAGTAAGTCGAACAAGAAGTATGAGAGCAAAAAGGAAAGCGAATAATACTAAAAACAAAACAAGGGGTGATTGGGAAAAAACAAAATGCAAAAACCGCTTCATAGAATAAGTATACCAAGAAAACCGAATAGCGCGATAACAAAAAGTCTATCGAGGATTACGCCACTCACCTACCTTTCCCTGATCAGCAACAAAGTAATAATACGAACCTGGCGTATCACGCAGAACACCCATCAAATCTATTTCAACAACAAATCGCTTACCGGAAGCGCACAATTGAGCACTATTGTACAAAGCAGCATTTGGCTGAACTCGATAGTCATCTCCTTTTCGGTAAATTAAAATAGCATAGTATTCGTCGGCGCAAATATCCTTAATAAGTAGCCGGGTTTTATCCGTATACAATCCCAATCGATAAGAAAAGGTACGCATGCGCGCCGGATCAGGATAGTCCAGCAACGGATTTCGATATCCTCCTGGTCCGGAAAAACCAAACCCAGGAGAGAGTGGAGAGAGCGAAAAATCACCACCCACGCTCGCCAGTGGAGCAATCTCCTGACGCGGAGAATAAAATTGAGCACCCCAACCCCAAAAGACTAGACCGAGCAAAATAAGCAACGAAAAAATGCGAATTTTCTTTTTTCGTAAAGCGATAGTAATCGGATCCTTCTGATTCATAATTACTTAATCGCCTTGAGCTCTACGAGAATATCACTGACCACGTTCCAATAGTGCCGCGCCGCAAATTGCTTCGCCTCCTCACTCTTAACATTCCATGGCTCATTAATAAAAGTGACCATATTGACAACTTGAAAATTACACTTCATAGGATAGTGATCAAGCTTGTTAGCTGTACGCCAATTTTTATCCGTATACAAAAAAGTAGCTTCAGAAATAGCCCGAACATGCGTTGGGTCTTGCCATGCGCGAATCGAAGTGTAATACGGCGAGACAATCCTCACAATCGCTCCATTTTGACAGATACGATAGACCTCATCCATAAACTTCATGAAGTCCTTTACGTGCTCTAAGTAATGACTAATAACAATCTCATCGCACGAGTTATCTTTAAAAGGCGTCCATGGGTACTGTTCAAGGTCCCAAACAAAATCCACGCCCTCTCCCGGAGCAATATCTACCCCTTTAAACCCTTTTTGTTTATTCTGCCCACACGCGATATCAAGTTTCATAGCGATGATAGTAGCATATCAAAATTATTTCTCAAACCAACGACCCACTAGGAGGGATTATTAAGTGGATGAATCACGACCATGCCAAACTCACGCTCCTCAAAACGAGCTACTGTTTCAAGACTTGAAGGACTAAAGATCGTTGAGCGCAGCGCTGGAACCTTAGTTGCGATAAGAGTCAATCGATCATCATTATCCCGCCCCATGCCACCCCGAGGAAACACACACACATAAACAGCGGTATATCCTATATCACTCAACAGATTAAGTAGTGAAGCGCGCGTAAACCAAAAACTTCTCTTATTTCCCACTGAAGCTGCATAATAGCACTGACTACTATCTAGACTCATCTCCTGTGGCTCATCATAATAACTACCCCAATACATACGCCCATTAAACTCAACGCACTCACGAGGATGGAAACTAATATGCGTGTCGACGATAAGCATCTCGTTCGTCCAGTTGAATGCATCACTTAGAAGACGAAAAATATCAGACGCATCAAGATGATAAATAATACCAAGTGCTAATACGACATCAAACTCTCCCGGCGCAAAACGTAATGCTCGCACGTCCCGTTTAAAAAAATCAACACGCTTCAATCCGAGCACATCCTTAGCAAACAAAGCCTTAGCTATATGTGACTCTCGCGCATCAACCCCAATGACACGACGCATCCCCCAACTAGCCAATGCAAGAGAAACAACTCCTTCCATACAACCTAGATCAAGAGCTGTAATCTTCGTAATTGATTTTTTTGAAATATCAGAGATACATCGAAAAATTCGTTCAATAAATACAAAAGGAGTTGTTTCAAAATCATTCGTTGGTTTTTGCAGAAAAAAGCCACTCCCTTGATTCGCGATTTCATATGAAACCCACTTCCCATACTCCCTTTCGATCTCTTTCTTATCAGCAAGCCAACGATCATCTCTCATATGGGAATATTAACCCTATATACTTACCTGACCCACACGCGATATCAAGTTTCATATGTACATCATCATATCCGAAATAACACCAGCAAACAACTACGCCCGCATATGCGGGCGTAGTCCAACCAAAACAACTAAAACAAATTCTAATGCTCGATATAGTTCACAAAAAGCTTCGCCTTTCCACCAACGATACGATCTGCCTCTTGTGGATTAAACCGCAAAACAATCTCCTCGTCAGCGTTTGAGATATAGCCAGAGAAAAGACTTCCATCACTTAAACTATCATCATCTGTCAAAGAAGCTCCGTGTGCAATACTTTTTTCGTTACTCTTAATTTTTGGCTCAACAGTCATACCCTCGCCATTAATACTTAGAAATGGATCTACTACCTTAACAAAAGCCGAAAGTATCTGCGTATTTGCAGGCAAATCGGCAATCTTCAGGTAACCCATCGCCCCCTCCTCAACTGGAGCATCGATAAAATCCTGATAAGTAAATGTTGCTTTTAACGTCTTTATCTTTTGTTCATTAGTTACAAGCTTAACGGCCGCAAAGACAACGCTCCCTGATACAAGCAAAGCAAAAAACACAAACACTAAAAACTGCAATCGTTTATTCATATGAATTATCCATAATGGTATTAAAATTAAACTTTAGGATCGACCGTTACGCCTAGTGACTAATTACATAGTTATAAACCAGTTTAGAAACTTCAGACATAAATCTAGTCGCTACCTCCTCGCGCGCACCGCTCGAACCAAGGCAAAGTAAATAATGCCGACTTGGAGCATATACAATTCCACAATCCGAAAAAGTACCCTTACCGCTCGCAGTACCGATTTTATGCGCAACCGGAACATCTTCGGGAACTCCACTCGCTATCCGATCGTTAAAAGGAGATTCGGTCAAAAGCTGTAAAATCTTCTGCGAATTCTCCAAGTTAACATACTTCGCATCATATAAAGCCAAAAATAGGTTTGAAAGAGTCTTGAGGTTGATATTCGAGTAATCAATCGCTTGACCAAACTCCGGAATCGCCTGCGTAAACTCCCAACCAAGAGCACCATATACTCCCTCAAGCGGATCAGAGATTCCGATTCGCTCAAATACCGAAACTAAAGCATTAAGCGCCGTATTATCAGACTGCCGCAACATAATCTGCATCAACTCTTCAACAGAAAAATCAGCATCAACGCCAGTTTTATACAAATCCCCAAAACCAGCATCAAGGTCAAGTTGCTGAAGGGTATAACGACTAGCAAGATCAATTCTACCCTCTTCTGCCGCCTTTAAAAGCGACATCGCGATAGGCACCTTAATAGTCGAGGCGGCAACAAACTCATCACGCTCATTAATACCTATCCACGCAGCATTGTTTAAATACGAAAAATACACAAATGTTTTTTGCGGATATCGGGCGATAATCTGTTCGATCTGGCCACGTAACGGCTTGAAGTTAATGATGTAGTGCTTCCCGATATTTGCGATGATCGAAGGATTAATAAGCCCAAACTCATCATTTTTCCTAAGATACTCATGCCGAGCATACCTTGGGCCGTGACCCCAGAAAAATACAATAAGAATGATACAAATAACAGCGATTAAAACTTTTTCACGAAAAGAAAGTTTTGTAAGCATACAAGCTACCAAACAATATCCATGCCCGCGTCATAGTGCCCAACCTTTACGCGTGTATCACAGGCAAATTTATATCCAAGTTTACTCGCGTGCTCAAAAAAATACAAATCTTGCGTATATACTTTCGTACCCTCCCCAGGATACAAGTCATTAAGTGTCTGAAACCATGGCTGCTTAAGCCTAGAATCTTTAAACATCTCAATCTTCCATAAATTAAAACCCATACCGAGCCCATTAGCCGGCTGGACAGTATTCGCCTTAGGCAGTTGAGGAATAAAGTTAAATGGCTCAACCGCCGGATCGCCATAAATCATTGGTTGACCACCCTCACCCTTAGTCCAATATAAGCCACCCACGACATCAAAATCATCCATACTCTCATACAAACGAATCAACCCATCGGGAGGTGGAATATTATCTTCTTCCACGGTCAAAATATACTTCCACTTCGAAAGCTCGGGATTAGAAAGTACCATTTGTATCCCCATATTATACGCCTCACCAACCTCATACCCACGAATAAATAATGGTCCGATAACTTTTTGGTTCATCGGCCTAATAAGACCCATCCAAGACTGAACAACGCGATCAGGGATCATACCGCGCGTAGGACACAAAATAATCGTCGACAAATCACGATATGTCTTACCTTTTGCTAACCGCTCCGCAGAGGCTGCCAAGTCAGCGTTATGAAGACCAAGGTTAAGATTTTCAAAAACAACTGCCGGCTTCATACGTTAAAGCTGGGTGCCGATAAGCTGAATAAAATTCGACTTCCACTGACTCGTACCACCGGTATTCGTAATAACGCTCGTATGAATCGAAGCCGGCATAAAAGGCGAAGTTAAATCACCAAACGTTGAAGTCGAAGAAAACTGTCCAAGCAAAGGATTAAAAGCAGTCGTTACCGCCGAACCAAGCTGCGCAGCAGTTGTCTGCGAGAAAGAAACATACATATTATTATACGAAGCGACAATGTTCGAACCAGCGCTCACGTTTACCATCGCCTGCACAAGATAATACTTTCCTGCAGACAATGAAGTATTACCCGTAAAAATTGGAAGTGCGCGAACACCAGCGTAGTTAGCTGAAATGTTACCTCCCGAAGAAGAACTATTCGAAGTACTATTAGTTCCCCAGTAAAAACGGTGGCTCTGTGCTGTAACACTGTTCTGGCTCACCTCCTGTCTAAACATAAACGACGAGAGACGAGACAAGGCGGTACCACTATTTAGGGTATAGATACCAACATACTTAGCCACAGATCCAGACCCAGTTCCCGCAATCGTCACATGCGACACCCAGAGATTAACCCTCGAGAAAGAAACAGCGTGTTCAAGCACAAGCGGCGAAACGTGAAATGAAGCCGTAACGTTTGTTCCTGCGCCAGTCGTTCCGCTGTTATT
This sequence comes from uncultured Candidatus Saccharibacteria bacterium, assembly GCA_964394435.1. Classification (GTDB taxonomy): domain Bacteria; phylum Patescibacteriota; class Minisyncoccia; order UBA6257; family 1-14-0-10-44-23; genus CAYMXN01. Next base: position 77,753 of record CAYMXN010000001.1, on the reverse strand, counting down.
GGTTGATGAGGCGACTGGCAATGGGATTGTTGGGTAAAAGCTTAAAACAAACTGATCAGTAACTGGACGAATAACACTATTTTCACAAATAAGCGCCTGGGTATTCGAAGCGTTTGAGTTGTACCACAGCTGACCATTGACCGAGCAGGAAGATCCGAGTGTTGCAGCAGTGTTTTGGACATCAAGCGTTAAAAACTTTGGAGCAGAGCTACCCGAGCCTGTTCCGATCTGCACCGAAGAGGCCGAGATGTCCGTCTTTAGCAAACTTCCGTACACGTTCTGCGAAGTAATCGCAAAACCCGTCGCAAGTACCTGTTGACGTGGCGTCATCGACTCAAAGTTAGCCGCGTGACACGTTGAGGTAGAGGTATTTACCTCAACATTTAAATACACCGTATCAGTTGCATAAAAATTATAATCAAGCGTGTCCGCCTGACCAATGGTCGCACTAAAAACACCGTTTACCACACTTAAGGTCGACGAGGCAGGCGTACCAGATGGCCAAATCTTACTTCCACCCAACGCAGAGTCATACAGCGAAAATCGAAAGCAATAGTTTGTACCACTTCCACCCAAAGCATTTCCCGAAGTGTCAGTCAATCGCCCCTGATACGAAAGCTTGTTTGGCACACCAACTGCAGCACTAGAAGACGGAGAGAGCCATCTCCCTACAACTAAAACACTCGAGAGTGCAAACGTAAGAACCACCTCAAAACCAGTTAATAACACCAGCGCAAACTTTCGACGCTTCAACTTCGGATCAAATTGTACTTTGTTATCAACGATAGACATATATTAGAACTTTAAATGCTCGATAATCTCATCGACTTGTTCATATGCCTTTTCAAAAATCTGCTGAAGTTTTTCGCTCTTTGGTAGCTCGCGCGCATTAAGATGGTAGTTGTAATGCACGGCAAGCTCGAGAGCCGATGGCATCTTCAAAAACACAACCTCTTGAGCCCTTCCCCCTTCACGATCGAGGGCGAATTGAATACCAAAATCAAAAAACGTACCTTTTTTAAGAAGCTTCTCGTCAGCGAAATGTTTAAAAAGATAATCCGTCGGAATCATTTTTTCAAATCGATACATAATATCAAAATTAAAGCCGATCGCAGTAAGCTGAACCTGCTTAAAGAGCTTTGTATAGGCACGCATAGCTTCACGAACCAAGATAGATTGAGCTGGCTGCGCCTTCGAATCATCGTCGATGCGCAAGCGCACATTTTCAAGAGTAACGCGAAGCTGAAGCTTCGGCACAACCATAAATTTTGAGCGAATAACCGGATCATCTACAAACTGCGAGCCAGCAGAATCAGCGGGACCAAACAAGTCAACAAAATCACGATTCTCGGGCGCGACCGTTTTTTGAGGGTCGACAACAAGAATAATGTTTGATTGAGTAAGTGATTTAAAATTCGGTTTCATATCGAAAAATGCACCAGTTGTTATTCTACCTGAAATGGAGCGATTGGAGAAATTGGAATCCACCCACCACCCTCGGACTGACTAGCAACTAAGATGTGGTACGTACCTGCCTTGAGATTGCCGATACTTTCAATGATTGGCCCAAGGGCAACCGAGAAAGAACCACTACACTGTGATGCGGAGTTATAAACCGCAGTATTCGGATTCTTCTGATAGTCATCGGCTTTTCTAAAAATCAAAACGACATAGTACTCTTCGTTACACGTACCATCAAGAACGATATCCTCACGCTCTGCGTCATATGTAACCGAAGCGCTACCGCTAAGCTCTTTTAGACGCTTTTTTGCCTCATTCACATCTTGCCACGGCAACGAGATAACGCTCTGTATAGCCCGTCCGGTCAAAAGGCGTAGCGCACGAGATGGAATATAAGCAAACGGACTCTCGGTTGGATTAATCAGAGGAAGTTGTTCTGGCAATAAAGCAACTGGCTGCTCAACGAGATCAGCCTTAGTAGTACTCGCTTGAGAATCTGCGACTACAGGTTCGCTCGCCGAAGGCTGCGGAGTAGCTTCAGGGACCTTAGGAACGTCAGAATACGACGCCTCAACTGAAACACCATCAAGATACACCTCATAGCGGGTGTCGAGCGTAAGTACATCGCTATCAATGCGAACACGTAATTGAGCTAAATCAGCCCAACTGGTAATCTCCGGACCATGCGAAGTCGTCGAAGCTTCACTAGTCATTGAGCCCTGGAGTACCGGAATCTGATACGCGAGGTTAGCAAAACTCTTTTCATCAAATGTACCAAGGTCGTACCAAATCGAACCATCGAATGAGTACGAGATGCGCCCAAGCGGCAATGAGCTCTGTACAATATCAATCGACTGAACACTATCACTCACCTCTTGAGCTAATGCAACCGGAACAAACCACGAGGATTGTGGCGCATTTTCAGTAGGTGCGGGCGCATTTTGTTGAGCTGGAACTTCTGCAGGCACATCCTGCTGTTGAGTCGGGACTTCTGATTGCACCGGAGTCTGAACTGGAACCTCAACAGGAGCTACGGGCGTAACCGACTGCTCCGGCAAAACGATCGGCTCGTTCGAAGAAGCGGGAGACTCAACTGCTGGACTGCCCGATGAAGATCCATCTGGATTAAGAATAAGTTGGACCCCACCATCAATCGGAGCTGGGTTTTCTCCTTCTGGATTGGCAGAAATTGAAACTTTTTTCACACCTAATGAAAACGACAAACTTAACGCCTCAATCGCCGTTCCCTCTGGAGCCTGAATGCCAGAAAACGCACTACAATCAATGCTCTGTACGCCGCCTACAAATAACGCAGAGTTAGTCGGAGTAAACTCATCAATCTCCGCACCTACCGTAAGTTCAGGAGCTCCTTGAGCATTCTGTGCATTTTGCCAACCACCTACGCACGTAGTTGGATGAAAAACTAGAGCCGAACCACGAGCAGTAAATGAGTAAATTAAAAAGGCAGCGACAAATAAAACACCTAGCTCAACCGGATGCAGCTTAGTAAATTCAAATATACGACTAGACCACTCACTGTATTTTTTCGATTTCCCAAGAAAAACAACACGCCCTTGTCCGCGCTTACTCTCTCGTGAAGCTGTTATTTTTTTAAAAAAGGGAATATTCATTACGTACGCTATTAAGTTTACCAAATACCGGGGAAAAAACTATGGCTGATGTGAGGCTTGCGAAAGCTGCTGCTTCATCTTCTCGATATCCGAGCTCTGCACCTCCTTAAGCTTAGGCTTATCATTACGCGGATGGAGTTCAGAAAGCGAAACCTCTTTCTTTTGAGTACCTCCGCCGCCACGTGCTCGCTGATGTAGGCGCTGATCGTTGCGCGGCTGCGAAGAAGACGCCGGCCGAGATTGTTTCGGAGCCTCAAACTCGATACCAATCGAAGCGAGCGAAGAAACCCCCTTATCCATAAGTTCTTGAGTTGGCTTCTTAATCGACTTAACCGGCTTAAGCTCACCCTTCTGAATCTTATTCATACAATCCGAACAATACACTGGTCGTCCCGGCGTTGGCTTAAACGGCAACTTCGCCTCTTTACCACACGAAGAGCAGACCGCAATAGTCATCTCATCAGAAGATCGCTCGCCCGAACGAGCTGGCGCCGCGCTTTGAGTTTTCGCAGTCCCGGTATGAGTTGGTGCGGGAGCAGGCGAAGCAGTTGTTGTATCAATATTTGAACGACGCGGCGCATCATCTTCAGCCTCTACGCCCGTACCGCTCGCCCATCGGTTAATCGCCGCCTCAATATCCTCACGTCGACGCGCATATCGCTGCCGAGAAGCGGTAATAATCTCATCCAACCCCGCCGAACCACCCCTACTCTTAAACGGCGCTATGGTCGCAGCAGAAAATGGTCGTGCCGTAAACCCATCAACCATTAACTTGAGATAAATATGATAGTTTGGAAGATTAACAATGTCCTCAACAGTAAATTCAGGTGCAAACTCGTTTTCTAAAAACTCCGCATCAGCCGCACCAACCCGAAACACCACCATCGTACCGGTGTTTCCAAATACCGCATCACGTACCTTTGTTGAAACATCAGTTACGAGCTGACCAACATATTGGTGAGCGATAATCAGGTCTAAGCGATACTTACGTGCTTCAGAGAGCACGCTCGCAAATGAATCCGTCGCAAAGTTCTGAAACTCGTCAACATATAAATAAAAATCTTTACGCTCGTCTTCAGGAATACGCACGCGCTCCATCGCCGAAAGCTGAATCTTAGTAATCAGCATCGCACCTAAAAGTGCCGAGTTATCTTCACCGATACGTCCTTTAGACACGTTAACCAAAAAGATTTTTCGACTATTCATAATATCAAAAATATCAATCGTACTCGTCGTCTGTCCGACGACATTACGAATAATCGAAGTCGACAAAAACTGTCCGACCTTGTTCTGAATTGGAGCGATAGCTTCAGAGCGAAACTTATCTTGCCACTCCTCGTACTCGTTAACCCAAAATGCACGGACAACCGGATCTTTTACGTTATTCACAATACGCTGCCGGTAGTTTTTATCGACAAGCAAACGCGGGATACCAAGCAGTGTAGTGTTTGGAGTATCAAGCAAAGCCAAAATCGCGTTGTTCATAATGTACTCCATACGCGCACTCCATACATTGCTCCAGATTTTTGTAAAAATACCCATAAGACCCGAAGCGACTAAGTGCTTGTACCGAGGATCTGGAAGCTCGAGCACATTAAACCCCATATGGTAATCGATGTCCGCCGGATTAAAATACACCACATCTTTAATGCGTTCTCTTGGAATCATCGAAAGCACCCCCTCAATCAACTCACCGTGTGGATCAACCACACACAACCCATCACCATTCGCAATATCCTGCGCAATTAAATTATGCAAAAAAGCAGACTTGCCCGTACCGGTTTTACCGATTACGTACATATGCTGCCGACGATCCTTACGTTTTATACCAAAAAGTTTCGACGCACCTCGAAAATCAGTGCGAGCAAAATACACAACATTCTGGCTATTATCCGGCGCAGGTTGAGATGGCTGATGCATAGATATAATAAGTTACCTCTATTAGTATAGCGTAAAATAACCACGCCTCAAAAGACTAAAAAAGTCTAATGAGCTGGCGGAGGCACGGATGTACGCTCACTAACTGCGGGATGGCAATACCTGCCCCGAAATGTTTTCATAATCTGCTCACGGGCCGAAGGAGTATTAGGAAGCAAAACCTTAAGCGTCTCTGCGGAAAATGGGTCACACGGCTCACCGTCAATCACCATCTTGATATAAAACTCACGCTTACCAAGGTTGATCATATCTTTAACTTTAAAGACCGGAGCAAGTTCACTCTCAAGGCGCTCCGCATCCTCTCCGCCAACTCGAAATACAATAATCGTACCCACGTTACCAAAAATCGATGACCGAAAATGTTCGATAATTTGACCAAGATACTGATGAGCGATAGTAAACGAGATATGATACTTCTTCCCTTCAAATAACAAACTCTCAAACGTTTCGGTAATCAGATGATGAAACTCATCAATATACACATTAAAATCCTTCCGCGAAGCTTCGGGCTGACTTAAACGTGCCATACCCGCCTGCTTAAGCTTAATTAGGAAAAGTCCACCAAAAAAACTCGAGTTCTCCTTACCGAGCTTCCCCTTGTTAAGATTAATTAACACGATCTTCTGTCCCCGCAACCACTCATTCACGTCAATCGCATTTTCCTGCTTAGTAAAAATTGAGCGCAAAAGTGGATCAGAAAAAAATTGAGCCAGCTTATTTACAAGCGGAGCAACCGCCTCGGCCTCAACCTTCTCTGTCTTAGTCGACCAGGCGACAAACTCATCCCGCCAAAATCGCTGCACCATCTCATCAGTGATGTACGGAATAACTTGTGCGCGATACGCAGCATCAGTAAGCATCGAGATCATACCTCGCATCGTCGCCTGCGGATAATCTAAAAGTGCGAGCACAATAAAACGAAATACATGCTCAATGTGAGCGTTCCAACTCGCGCCAAACTGCGACTCAAGTATCTCAATAAGTCCCTGGGCAAACTGATGCCGAAACGCCGGCTCAATATTTGAAAGCGGATTAAAAGCGACCGGACACTCAATATCGGATGGGTCAATCACCAAAACATCTTCAGCCCGACTTTCAGGAATAAAGTCCAAAATATCATCGATTAAATCGCCGTGCTGATCAAACACGCACACCCCCTTCCCCGCGCTAATATCCTGACGGATCATTAACTCCATCAGCTTTGTCTTACCCGTACCACTCTTACCAATCATATATACATTTCGGCGCCGATCGACTCGCTTAATGCCAAATACATACTTCTTTTCTTCAAGTGCGGCAACATAGTTCGTCTTCCCGATAAAAGAAGTCTCGTTAGTATCAACCTTACCTAAAACCGGAAGCTGCGCCGGTGGCGGCGCATATTTCACAGTTTGTAATTTTACCCCGGCAGATAACGCCGGCTGCTGATCAGCCATAATAATAGATTAAAACGCATCAAGCTCCATTAAGAAATCGCGAAACGCCTGTAATGAACTCTCGGCGTCTTTCTGTGAAATGGCAAACCCAGGAGTGTGCACTAAATCGTTACGCAAACGATGCGCCTTCCAGACACGCTCAAGGCTCTTCATCTCACCTGGCTGAATATTGCTCAAACGATCCGCCATCGTCTCACCCGGATATTCAGACTTCTTGAGAAAATAATCAACAAGAGTGTCCGCCTCAATAACTGCTAAGCGCATATTCTCCGGAGTTCCTGTTCTAAATCGGGCAACAAGGTTGTTCCAATGAAGCAAAATAGTCTTATCTTTTTTTAGTTTACGCTTCACCACCGCAACACTCGGCGTCTCAAACATACTAACCTTCGGAAAGGTATGCCAAGACTTCACGCCACAATACACAATAAGTGCGAGCAAAATAATATCAATAATTACAAACGTTGGAACCACCCACTGATGCCACCACGCAGCAGCAGCAACACCGGCTCCGCCAAGCACATCAGCATTAACGAGTTGATCCGCCGTATCAAAACCCGAGCGCAACACCGGCGACAAAATATACGCCGCGATACCAATAATAACCACGCCAATGACAACTGGCTCAAACCAACCCGGACCTGATGAGTGTTCGTCAGCCATAGTAGTTATAAGAATTTATCCAATACCTTTTCATCAGCATAAATCGGTAATCCAGCCGGAGCACCAAACTTTTTACTCTCAACACGCTTTGTATGTGGCGCAGTAAGCACGATGCCTGTTGGCGGATGAAACAATGTCGCCAAAGATTCGGTGTTTAGCTCAAATTCAGTTGAGTGAAAATTAAAGTTGAGCGGATGCGAGGAAATAAGCTTACCAAAAAACGTCTCAATACCAGCTTCACGGTGATGGTAATATCCCCACAAGCGCTGCTTACGCAGCTTCTTGCGAATTCCCGTAAACAAATACGGAAACTTATACGGACTCGCGCCAGTCATCATACCAAAGTTCTGACCAAACGCGTTAAGATCACCGGCAGAATACTGGTTAAATGCACTGATAATGCCACGACGAGCAAACGAATCATAAAAATCAGCCTTTGGCCCCATATACACAAACCGAACCGCGCACGCAAATGGTGGTTTGGAAAAATTACGCTCAACTGCATCCAAAATATCGCTCTGTCGCTTCGATTTTGGAATCATCATCGGAAAACCACCCTCTTTATCAGACTCAATCTTGCGTGGTTCGCGCAGCTTATCAATATCAGCCTCAAAGTGCTTAATCCACGACTCATGATCGTGCGGAATAATATTAAACTGCAATCCCAAAAACTCCTTTTCTTTAACCTGACCAAGCACCTCCAAGAAACTCGAAATCGGGTCAAACTGCAACTGCTCATCAGGAGTTTCGAAATCAAGATAGCTCTTAATCGGATACATCGATGGTTTTTTAAGCGTCATCTCCGTCCCCCACATCTCATACCCCTGCGCACGAATATCTGCATACGTATGGGGCAATGTGTGCATATAATCGTGCACTTCATTCAACTCAACATCGGGGTACGCGGAATAAAATGCCGCCTCAACCAAAGGACGCAAATGCTCTTCGCAGCGAATATAAAAATGAATCTGACCGCCAAAGCTCACCATCTCAAGAGTAAACCAATACGTAACCTCACCACCGTTATATCTATCGCGCCAAGTGCTTGGCGAATTTCGAAGCTGATGGAGTGATTGAAGCACCTGATCCATTCCACGCGGACTCTTCTCGAGCAATCGAGGAATAATCATTTCAAGAAAAACCCACTTTGTATCTTCGATAAAAAGTTGCTGCCTCCAAAAAAGATATGCTGATCGAAAAAGAGGAAAGAGAATAAAAAACAAAACAACCGGCCAGATATTTAAAAGAAAAGCGGCGGTATACCCCCAAAGCTGTTGTGCAAAATCAAAAAAACTCATACGTTCTGTATTAAGTATATCGCCCTTTGCCCATTGCCTCAAGAATCAAAACGAGCCCCGGAGGGCTCGCATTGATTCTTATACGTTTTTCAGCTTGTACTTACCTTCAGTAGTACGCTCAAAATACTTCTTATTCTGGAGGTTAAACAAGATCGTGTTCTCCTTAAAGATACGACGCTTAAGCACTTCAGCCATGATGTCTTTTGGCTTCATCGGCCCAGCCTTCTTTAAGATGTGAACAAGTACCTCGCGAATCGTTCCTGCCGGGAAATCATCATTTTCGCGTAGGCCATAGATACCACGGCCAACTAAGATAAAACGCTTGTCTTTGATGAGTTCGTTGTGAATCGTCTGCGTATTGGTCTTTTTCTCATTACGCATCCTGCGAATCTCTTCAGCAATCTCGTTAAAGTGCATTGGGCGGTTCGCCTTCTTGAGAATCAAATAGATCCAGTCGCGAGAAACCTTTGGGTTGACCTCTTCCCACTCCGTGAGACCGAAATCACCAAACTTGTTCTTACCAAACTTCTTAGAAATCGTAAGATAGTGTCGCGCAACTTTCTCTTCAACTTTGTGCAACTTCGTTACCTCACGGAAGAAGTCGTCAAACTTCTTGCTGTGAAGAGTCTCTTGCTTCTTATCCTTGAGCTGTTTAATTAATGTATCAAGGAAATCAAGCGCACGCTTCTGATGCTCGGCGGAAAGATGCCAGTGCGAAAAAAGCTCCTCATCTTCACGGTGATACGTAAGTACCCCAGAAAGCTCGAGCAAGAAACGAACCTGATTGCCAAAACTCTTATTGAGATCTGACGGGTGAGCAAAAATCTTTATCTCTTCAAGTAAGTTCCCCTCATGGCGAACACCAGCAGACTCCTTGAGTCGCTCAACAGAGGCGCCAACAATGTCATTCAAATGACCTCCCTTCGCCTTTTTGCTTACCTCTTTTAAAGCGAGTGCTTCGATCTGACGGATGCGCTCACGAGTAACACCGAACTGCTTTCCGAGCTCGGCCAACGTCATCTCGTCGGTTGTATCAAGTCCATAACGCTTAACTAAAACTTTGCGCTGACGCGGATCAAGATCAGAGAACAACTCCTCTATGATTACGTTTGTAGTTTTTGACGGATTCGCCATACCGTTAGGGTTAATTTAGTTATATAAATAGGGCCTTTTTCGATTGATATTAAGATATCATAATAAGGTAATAGCGTCAACCCCCTACGCCACAAGAGCCTGTGGACAGTCAAATAGGGTAAGCGGGCGGACTGACATATCGTCAGCCGCCCGCAGAAAAACACTATCCCCCATCCATACCTGCCCCTTCAGCACTCTGCTGCCTGATCTTATCCGAAAGCTCCAGCATTCGCTTCCGGAACTCCTCATCGCTAAGCTTAACCGCCGAATTGAGCCGAATCGCCGCCCCCAACACCTCCTGATTACAGGCATGCAAATTGGCGATCATATCATTCAATTCGCTAAGAGACTTCTTCTGCTGCTCCCGCGCAGCCTCAAGCCTCTTAAGAATTGCTTGCACTTCAGGATCCATTCGATCAAGCGTAGCGGACTGCTCTTTGATCTTCGTTCGAATGCTCATAAGAAAAGTTGGGAGTAGAATCACTATTGCGCCTATGGCACAAAAAAATAAAACACGAGACTTATGCCTCGACATGGCAGCCCTCCAAAGAAATGACCTAACCACATCATACGTATACAAATATGATTGTCAAAATAAAAATACCGCCAGCCTTTTCGGACCAACGGTATTTTTAGAATACTTACTTAACCTTCGCAGACGTATTCCAGAGAACGAGAAGCGGTGAAGCGACGAAAATTGAAGAGTATGTTCCAACAACCGTACCAACCAAGATAGTTAAGATAAAGTACTTAAGCGTTGTCGCTCCAAGAAGAAGTAATACCGCGAGGACGATAAACAGAGTAAGCGAAGTATTGAGTGAGCGAGCAAACGTTTCGTTGATGCTGCGGTTTACCAACTCTCCGAAGTGCACCTTACTCGTATCGGTGTGGCGAAGGTTTTCACGAATACGGTCAAACACAACAATGGTGTCGTGTACCGAGAAACCGATAACCAGCAGCACCGCAACAATAAAGTTGGTATCAATCTCTACTCCTAGGAAGTGTCCGAGGAACGTGTACATACCAAGCGGAATAATTGCATCGTGAAACAGTGTAATCAAAGTGATAAACGCGTACTTCCAGCTACTAACCGGGTACGAAACTTTACGAAACGCGTACGCGACATACAGCGCGATACCAAATAAGTTAATACCTAACGCCCAAAACGCACGATTAACTAATTCTGAACCAATCGCCGCACCAATCGCCTGAAAGCTAAGCTCGGTCATCGCACCAAACTTTTTGATAAGCGCCTTACTGTACGTCTGGTGGTCAGCTTCAGTAATTTCTTTCGCCTTGATAATAAATCCGCCGGTTGACTCTTGCTGGTTTACCGCCGCATCAGCCAATTTCAAATCAGTTTGTACAAACGTACGTAACGCAGGAAGCTCTACTGGCTTACCAAACTCAATCTGCCAGTACGTACCACCAGTAAAATCAATACCTTTCTCAAGGCCGAAAGCAAAAAGACCAAAAATACTCGCAACAATCAACAGACTGGAAAACGCCAGAAAGACCCACTTGTGTTTAATGATGTTCATAGAAGTAGTTGTTATACCGTTTTAGGAGCGCTCGGCTTACGATCCTTAATAAAGATAGTAATGAGCGTACGCGTCACCGTGATCGCCGTAAACATACTCACGATTACACCAACGAGCAGCGAAAGCGCAAACCCTTTAATAAAACTCGACGTTAAGTTGTAGAGCACTAACGCAGTAATAATTGTTGCGATGTTGCTGTCGCGAATCGACGGCCACGCACGGCGAAAACCTTCCGAGATAGCACCCGTCTTGTGCAACCCTTTCCTAATCTCCTCCTTGGTGCGCTCAAAGATAAGAATGTTCGCGTCTACCGCCATACCAATCGTCAAGATAATACCGGCAATACCAGCCAAGGTCATCGTCACGCCAAACAACTTAAAGATAGAAAGCAGCAAGATGGTGTAGATAATGAGTGCGAGCGAGGCGAACACGCCAAGTCCGCGGTAGTAGATAAGCATAAAGAGCATAACCAAAATGGCGCCAATCAAACCAGCCCAAAGCGTCTTAGCTAAACTGTCATTACCAAGCGAAGCACCAATCGTCTGCTGGCTAATCAACTTAATCGGAGCTGGAAGCGCACCGGCGTTAAAACGCTCAACAAGCTGACGAGCATCAGCGATTGTAAAGTTGCCAGTAATCTGCGCACGTCCACCCGCGATCGCCTCGTTTACACGAGGAGCGGTAATAATCGCACCATCAAGATAAACAGCGAGCGTCTTGTTTACGTTTTTCGCCGTCACCTGTTCAAATAACTTCGCACCCTCGTCATTAAAAATCAAAGAGATTTCCGGCGAGCCAGTGTACTGGTTAAAGTTCAGCTGCGCGCTCTTTACATAGCGACCCGTAAGCTCGGTTGGACGATACTGCTCTTGCTGCGGAGCAACATCCAATTTCTGACCATCAGCAGTTGTCGCCTGTACGCCACTCACCGCTCCCGCACCGGTCTCTTCAGCAAAATACAAAAATGGAGTCTCACCAATCTGCTTAATCGCCGTGGCAACATCCTTAATACCGGCGAGCTCAACAATCAAGCGATACGTTCCACCGGTCTGCGCAGTCAATACCTGTGGCTCACTCACACCAAAAAGGTTTACACGACGCTCAATAACATCACGCAAACCAGAAAGCACGCTTCCACGATCAGCATCAAGCACATCCGTCATATCAACCTCGTATACCAAGTGACTTCCACCGACTAAATCCAAACCAAGCTTCCACGGACGAGTCGTCGTTCCCCAAAAATCTGGGTGAACAAAGAAGACGCCCAAGGCCGTCGCGATAAATACTAAAAAGATAAAAAATAATGATGTTTTCTTCATAAATTAAGATGTACCGATTGTAGTCAAAATATGCCAAAAAAGCAATAAACTGAAATAAAAAGGCGCTCGACGTTACACGTCAAAGCGCCTAAAAGGTCAGCCAGCCAACGTCGGCGTAAGGAACAGCTGCTCGACAGACGAAACCTTCCGCCAGAGATACGCCAAGTCCTGATAAAGCTCAAGCGCCACCATTCGATTGTGAAGCGTCTGCCGAGAGATTCCAAGCTCTGCCGCAGAGCGTTGACGACTCCAATTGTTTCGAGAAAGAACGCTCACGAGCATCAACCGCTCAAACGGAGCAATCATTTCTTGATACGAACCGCTCGGCCTCGCCAGCGAAGCTGCGACAAAGGGCGTCGCGAAGTGCTCACCCGAGAGAACGTGGGACATCGCCGCTGCCGCCCAATCAAGAGACCTCGCGGAAACACACACCACTTGTCCGGTCGGAGAGATCGGACTATTGGGCCGCACAATGATCGCACAATCGCTCTTTTGGTCACGACACTCACCTTCGGTGAGAGCAGTACCGCCAAGAGACACTTCAAAGTGATACCGAATCGCAGCACCCCTCGAATGGATCTTCTGCAAAAGACCAGCGTGTGCACGATCGCACACCCAGCTCTCGCGTCCGATCGGATCGACAGAGATCGGTGTCATCGCCTCGACGACACCGGGGCCTAGAAGCTCTCTCCAGCCAGAGCAAAGCGAGACCGTCGCCTTCATGAGATACCCTCCAAAATGAGTCCCGATATAGAATACGGAAAACGACCTAAATTGGCAAATCCCATTTGAAACCTATTTCTAAATGTGGTATAACAAACAGCATTGTACGCCTCCATAGCTCAGTGGTAGAGCAACGGACTTTTAATCCGCTGATCATGGTTCGATTCCATGTGGAGGCACCAATTTTGTTCACGAGTACTCAAGTGAGTACAAAATTGAGTGCCCTGAAAGAGTAAAGCGAAAGAAGGGCTTCAATTTAATTTAAAAGCAAAATAAACCAAGCGCTTTCCAGCCTTAACTCTAATCAAGTTCGCTCTCTAAATCAGCAAGGAGCTGTTTCGCTTTAGAAGAAATCTTCTTTGGTGTTTTTACCTCAAAACTCACATACAGATTTCCGCGGCTACTGCTGCCAAAACGTGGCATACCTTCACCGGAAATCTTAAGCTGCTCGGCTAAGTTAAATCCTGCTGGAATCTCAATCGAAAGTTGTTTACCAGAAATTGATGGCAACGAAAGCTTCTTATTCAATAACACATCAGTCAGGCGAACCTCGTGCTTAATAAACAAATCTTCGCCCTGGCGACGAAATACCTTGTCCGGTGCGATCATTACCTGCACATAGAGGTCTCCCGCCGGAGCTCCACGCTCACCCGCCTCACCCATACCAGCGAGCTTAATCAGTTGCGTGTCGCTTACGCCTGGCAAAATATCTACGGTCAATACTTTCGTTTGTTGAGTTCGCCCCGCACCCTTACAAGTGTTACAAACCTTATTCGGAATCTGACCAGTACCAAAACACTTATCACACGCACGCACCTGCTGGAAGTTACCAAAGAAACTATTACGCACCTCTTTTACCTCACCGCGCCCATTACACGTTTCACACTGCTTTGTACCCTCTTTTGAAAAATACCCAAGCCCTGTACACGGCTCGCACGCGATCATCGTTTTAAAACGCAACTCCTTTTTCACTCCCGTAAATGCTTCAACAAGCGTTATCTGCTGAATCGCCTGTAAGTCATTGCCACGAGTGTACGTCTTCCGACGCTTGCCACCCATACTGCCAAACATCGACTCAAAAATATCACCCAAATCGCCCATCTCACCCATATCAAAGTTGATATTGGAAAAATCAAAACCCTGGAAACCGGAAAACCCGGCACCACCACCCTGCCCACCAGTAAATGTCTTCCCAAAGCGGTCATACTGCGCACGCTTCTCTTTATTGGAAAGCACCTGATACGCTTCGTTAATCTCTTTAAACTTCTGCTCGTTTCCCGAAGCTTTATCCGGGTGATACTGCTGCGCTAATTTACGATATGCTTTTTTGATATCGTCATCAGATGAATTTTTCTCAACGCCTAAAATCTTATAGTAATCTCCAGCCATAGGTTATTTAACAAGAATAATCTCCTTATTTCTTGGTTCGGTACTAATATAGACAACCTTAGTCGCCAAAAGCAAGTTATACACGACAAGCTGGCAGAACCAAGCGATCGGATATCGATAGAAGAAAAAAAGAAGCTTTAGGGTGAAGTAGATAAACAAAGCAACGCCAAGCATCGGAATAACACCCGCGCCGTCAGCACTAAACCGCGAAATGTATCGATTCGCAATACGGTAAAAATACTGCAAAATCGTCTCACGTGAATCTACTGGCGTTTGAGTCACTTCAGAAACCTTTGCCTGGAGCTGATTCCCAAGCTCGGCATACACGCGCTGTTTATCAGCCTCGGAAAGTTGAGCGATTTGCGGATTGCTACGAAACTGAAAACCGGCAAACGTCCTGAAAAACTCATCCGTCGACATTTCAGGAGTAAATCCCGGAACAAAGGTGCGTACAACTGCCGGCGCACCATTCGCAGTTAAAAATCGAAACGCGTCAAACGAGATACTATTCGCCTGCTGGTAAAGACTCGCATAGAAAAACGAAACAAACAAAACAAAGCCAGTGGTAGTCCACGCCAACACAATCCGCGCAAACCGGCCAAACTGAATCCGCATCCGCTCATTAAGATGAACCTTCCCCTCCTTAAAGCCAATCAAAACCGAAAGGATAAATAAAGCGAGTCCAAAAATTGACCAGCTCGAAATATCACTCAATAAGAACACAGCCAGACAAACACCTTCAGTGAGTGCAACAATCGAACTCAAAAATGAACTCTTGATGAGTAGTGATTGAAAGACAATAACCGAAAAGAGTCCTGCAATCGAAAGTGCGGTATAAAGCAACCACAAAGAACTCGGTAGCGCATTAAACCGCGCCAAACAAAAACTCGTAAGGAGTGAAAAAACTCCACCCGAAACAATCAACACAAAAAAGTGTTTCAATGACCAATCAACATCGGTCGTGCGGATATCCGCTCCGGAAATACTATTCAGGCTGTTTTGTTGAGGAAGCATCATCGGCTTTGTTCTCTTTATTGTACATCGCCCCGCCGATTTTCTGAATCTCTGCCGAAAGCTCATCGGTCGCTTTCTTGATGATTGCTACATCTCCACTGTCCTTAACCTTCTTTAAATCATTAATCTTCGCCTCAACGCTCGCTCGGATTTCTGGCGTCACCTTCTCGCCAGCATCTTTGAGTGACTTTTCAGAAACATAAATCAAGTTTTCAGCGATATTACGAGCTTCAGCCGCATCACGCTTCTTCTTATCTTCATCCGCGTGCTTTGCCGCCTCCGCCTTAAGCTTCTCAATCTCCTCCTTAGAAAGCGAAGTTGAAGCCTCAATACGAACCGACTGACTCTTGCCACTCGCCTTATCTTTCGCACCTACATTCAAAATACCGTTCGCATCAATATCAAAGTTAACCTCGACTTGTGGAGTGCCGCGCGCAGCCGGAGGAATACCGTCGAGAATAAAGCGCGCAAGTGTTTTGTTGTCGGCAGCCATCTCGCGCTCACCCTGGAGTACGTGAATCTCAACACTCGTCTGATTATCAGCCGCTGTAGAAAATACCTGACTCTTCGCCGTCGGCACAGTCGTATTTTTCTCAATCAACTTCGTAAATACGCCACCGAGTGTCTCAATACCAAGGGAAAGCGGCGTAACGTCTAACAACAGAACATCTTTCACGTCTCCCTGGAGCACACCAGCCTGAACAGCCGCACCAGCCGCAACTACCTCGTCTGGGTTTACACCCATATGCGGATCTTTACCAAACAACTTCTTAACCGCCTCCTGCATCGCCGGCATACGCGTCTGTCCACCAACCAGAATCACCTCATCAATATCGTTAAGCTCAAAGCCGGCCTCTTTAACCGTCTTGCGCGTAAGATCAATCGAGTGATCAAGATAATCCTGCACTAAACTTTCGAGCTTCGCCCGACTCATCCTCATCAAGAAGTGTTTTGGACCAGAAGCGTCTGAACTAATGTATGGCAAGTTAATCTCGGTCTCAAGCGAAGTAGAGAGTTCGTGCTTGGCTTTTTCGGCCGCCTCTTTTAAGCGCTGGAGCGCGAGCGGATCCTTGCTGATATCTACACCCTCCTGCTTTTTGTATTCAGAGACGAGAAACTCCTGGATGCGCTTATCAAAATCATCACCACCAAGGTGTGTGTCGCCACCCGTAGACTTAACCTCAACAACATCATCGCCAACTTCAAGCACAGAGATATCAAATGTTCCACCTCCAAAGTCGTAGACAACAATCTGTTCGTTTTTCTTTTTATTAAAACCGTACGCGAGCGCAGCTGCAGTTGGCTCGTTAATAATACGGCGAACCTTCAAACCGGCAATCTCACCGGCGTTCTTAGTCGCCTGACGCTGGCTGTCATCAAAATATGCAGGCACGGTAATAACCGCCTCTTCAACTTTCTCACCTAAGCGCGCCTCTGCATCAGCCTTAAGCTTAGCCAAAACCATCGCCGAAAGCTCTTCCGGCGTAAGCCACTTATCTCCCATCTTTACCTCAACACCGCCAGCTGCACTTTCACGAATATCATATGGCAACCACGCCTTATCACGCTGGACTTCCGGATCAGAAAACTTACGTCCAATCAAACGCTTAACCGAAAAAATAGTGTTCTTAGGATTAGTGACTGACTGACGCTTAGCCAATAAGCCAACAACACGCTCACCACCCTTGGTAAGTGCAATAATCGAAGGAGTCGTGCGATTTCCCTCCGCGTTTTCCAAAATCTTTGGCGCACCACCCTCCATAACCGCAACCGCCGAGTTCGTTGTTCCTAAATCAATACCGATTATTTTAGCCATATGTGTAATAAATTAATGACTTGTTAATTTACCTTACCTACCCGCACCTTTGCCGGACGAATCACCCTTCCATTGAGCATATACCCGCTCGCCAACTCATCAACAATCTTTCCGGCGAGCTCGTGCTTTCCCTGTGGAACATCGATCTCGCTCATCATCTCGTGAATACGCGGATCAGGCTCATCACCAGCACGTACGGCAATTTTTTCTACTCCGTGCTTTTTTAACACACCCTCAAACTGACCACGAATCATCTCCGCCCCCTTACGCGCCTGTTCATCATGCGTGAATGCGTTTAAAGCGAGATCAAAACTATCAAGTACTGCAATTAATTCTTTAATAAGAGCTATATTACCAAACGAAACAACTTCTTCGATACGCTTCGCCTCTTCTTTTTTATAATTAAGAAAGTCTGCTTTCGAACGTCGCCACCCATCAAGATATTCGTCGCGTTCGCCCGTCAACTTCTGGACTTGAGCTTGAAGCTCATCAGGAGGAAGAGACGAGGAGGATGACTGATTCGCAGATGATTGTTTTTCATTCTGTAACTCGTCCATAGTGAAAACTAGTTTAAACTAAAAAAAGGCTTTGTCAAGGTCTCTGTCAAGTAATATCTACAGCTGTACACGCCCAATCAAGCTCGCTTTATCAATAAGCCCAAACTGCGAACTATCCATCGTACCTTCCGGCAAATTACCGAGCACCAAATAGGCGTTATCAGGTATCACTCCCTGGTAATCACGGATATACAGAGAGAAAACCTTCGCCTTTTGAGCGCTAAATACATACGGAACACCCGCACTCGTAAACGCCGGCCGATGATTAATCAAGAGCGCCTGCCCGCCACCCATAGGCTCAAGCGCAAAGACATCACCCGGTACACCCTTTATTACTTTAATAAGCGGATTTTTATTTCCTGCATACCGAATCGCCACCACCTCATCACGCAGTGGAATATGACAACCATAATATCCATACTGGATTCTAACCGTAGCACCATCTTCGATAATCCCCTGCAAAGAATTCCCCTGCACCACCTCGCGTTGAGTTCGCATTGGGCAAAGCACAAAATTGCTCTGAAAAAAGAGATAAAAGAAAACAATCAAGACACCAATGATTACAAAAATCTGAAAACGA
This sequence comes from uncultured Candidatus Saccharibacteria bacterium, assembly GCA_964394435.1. Taxonomy (GTDB): domain Bacteria; phylum Patescibacteriota; class Minisyncoccia; order UBA6257; family 1-14-0-10-44-23; genus CAYMXN01. The sequence continues at coordinate 59,256 of CAYMXN010000001.1, read as the reverse complement.
TTACGAGACGTACGCACGATGTAAAAATTATTTCACACAAACTCTACAGGTATTACAGCCGTAATCATTACAAGCGGTCAAAACTGCGTTCGAACCACCAACACCCACATTAGCACCATTCTGCGCATAAGTTGCATCATACACAACCGCATAAGGAACTGCTGAACAAATAGAGTCAGTTCCTATAACTGCAGCATCAGGAACGTCAAGTTCAGTTTGCTCGCCGCTCTGACCACTCGGATCACTATTTGCCATACCATACCAAGTAAACAAGGTATTCATTGGACCATATCCTGCATATACTTGCGTCCAGCCACTTGGACAAGCAGCTACACCAGTCCCAGCTGCAACGTTAACAGTCGGAACACACGCCGCTGTAAAAAGTCCACCAAAAATACCACGACATCCAGCACCAATCGCTCCTCCGGCGCGCTGGTACCTACCAGCTTGAGTTTGATTAAGCCCAAATCCATACATAACTAACGACCCCCCTCCACCACCCGTCGCACCAACCTGCGCATCAACATACGCTTTATTCGCCGCATCGGTATCACTAATCGGCGTCGCAACATCTTTAATTAAGTTGCCAACCGCGCTAATAACACCATTGACCGTAAGGCTACTACTTGGAGTCGCCGCATTAATACCAAGCTTCCCCTGGTACGCAGTCAAGATACCGCTTCCACTCGGCGGATTCGCACTTGGATTCGTCCAACCAAATACGGTGTTTAAGTACGAAAAGAGAGCGAGAAATGAAGCCAGGCCCAACACTGCAACCAATTTAATAAAAAAATCTGAAAGTGTATTTTTTGACTGCATACTAATAAATAAAATATAAAACTAAAACGACCTAGTGCTTCTTCCCTCTATTATACGTTATACTTACATAAAGATATACACAGCAATCTATGCGCACGATAAAAGACAAAGTAACGTGGATCGACGTCCTAAAGCCAAATGACGGCGACATTGAAGCGCTGCGCAAACTACGCGTCTTTCACCCCATACTCCTCGACGAGATAACCCACCCCTCGGTTCGTGGACGCATCGAACAGTACAGCAAGTATATGTTCGTCGCTTTTCATATTCCTATCTACGACCCACAGGAAAAAACGTCTCGTCGCGCCGAAATCGATTTTTTGATTACCAAAAACACTATTGTTACTGCGCACCACGAAACACTTGAGCCAATCGAAAAGCTTTTTCAGGAACTTTTGCGTAGCGAAGAAAAGAAAAAAGAAATGCTGGGTAAAAACAGCTACGAGCTGATGTATAACTTACTCCAGGAGTTCATCTCATTCTCCGCTCGCCAGCTCCACCACATCGAAGAACGCGTCAGCTTCCTTTCAAACGAAATTTTCCACGATCGCAGCGGCGATCTGTTGCGAAAGATCTCTTATGTAAAACGCGACATCTTAGATTTTCGATTAATTACTCGTCCGCAAAATCTACTATTCAACTCATTACTAGAAAATGGCGCCAGATTCTGGGGAGAAGATAGCCGAGTCTACTTAGCCGACCTGATTGGCGACAACCAAAAGCTCGCCCAAACCCTCGACAACTACTATGAGATTATCGAGTCGCTTGAAACAACTAACGCACAAATCCTAAGCGCTCAAACTAATGAGATAATCAAAAAAATAACCGCGGGAGCGTTCTTAAGCTCAATCCCACTCTTTTACATCTTCGCAGTCAGCATTCCGTATATTGGCGACATCCTACTCGCCACCCCGTTTACTTTTTGGTGTACATTCTTACCAATGATCGGACTCGTCGGATATCTCGCCTATCGATTTAAAAAGAAAAAGATTCTCTAGTTATGCAAATCTACGACACCCTTACGGGAAAAAAAGAAATACTCAAAAAACCGCTCTTCCGCTCGCTCAAAATGTTTGTCTGCGGACCAACCGTGTACGACCATCCGCACATCGGCAACGCCCGCACCTTTACCGCCTTTGATATTATCGCGCGCTACATCAGGGCTCGCGGATTTAAATTGTTCTATCTCCAGAATATTACGGACATCGACGATAAGATAATCAAAAAAGCCCAGGACGAAAACGTCTCGTGGGAAGTTATCAAACAGCGCTACGAAGATATCTACAAACAAAATCTCAAAGAGCTAAACATCACTTCAATTACTCAATTTGCCAAAGCTACCGACCACATCCCGCAAATCATCAAGCAAGTACAAACCCTGATTAAAAAAGGCTACGCGTATAAAATCGAAGGCGAAGGTTGGTACTTCGACCTCTCAAAATTTGCCGACTACGGCAAGCTTGCTAAGCGAACTGCAAGTCAGGCGACCGATGGCACAACCCGCATCGACAATATTGATAAAAAACGTAACGCCGGTGATTTTTGTCTCTGGAAGTTCTCGAAAGAAAATGAACCGTCATGGCAAGCTGAATTCGGCACCGGCCGACCAGGCTGGCACATCGAAGACACGGCTATTACCGAATCTTTTTTCGGTCCACAGTATGACCTTCACGGAGGTGCGATCGACCTAAAATTCCCCCACCACGAAGCTGAAATCGCCCAACAAGAATCAGCCAGCGGTAAAAAACCATTCGTGCAGATCTGGATGCACGCCGGCTTTTTAAATCTTGTAGGCGAAAAAATGAGTAAGTCGCTCGGCAACTTCATTACCATCACCGAACTCCTTAAAAAGCACTCGGGCGACGTCTTTCGTATGATAGTACTCTCACATCACTACCGCGCCCCAATGGACTATGGCGATGAACTAGTTAGTACCGCGCAAAAAAATCTCAACGACATCAAAGCATTTCTCTTTAAACTCACTAAAGTACAAACCAAACAGGAAACGATTACGCTAGACATAACAGCTTATGAAAAAGAGTTTATCGCCGCTATGGACGACGACTTCAATAGCCCAAAAGCGCTCGCGACTATCTTTAATATAATGAATACGGTCAATAAGCAGATCTGGCAGTTAAGCGCCACTCAAGCCAAGCACATCCACACGTTCATTGCTGGCTGGCTCACAAAGCTCGGCATAAGCTCACTAGCTATCACTATTCCTCAAGAAATAGAGAAACTGGCAAACGAACGCGAGTTATACAGAAGTTCTAAACAGTTTACCCAGTCTGACGCATTGCGTAAGCAAATAGATGCGCTAGGATACCTAGTAGAAGACACGCCAGTTGGACCAATCGTCCTACCGAAAAACTAACTCGGCGTCTCCTAATCATCATGACCAAACTACCACCTCAAAATCTGGAGGCTGAAGAATCAGTGCTCGGTGCGCTAATGCTTGATAAAGATGCGATCATTCGCGTCGCAGATATTTTGCGCGCTGAAGACTTTTATAATCCAACTAACTCAATCATCTACGCTACATTTCTAAAGCTGTTTGAAAAGCGCTTACCAATTGATATCTTAACCGTCACCAACGCACTCAAGGACGCCGGACACCTCGAACAAATCGGAGGAGCTACCGCACTCACGATTCTCACCGAGAAAGTACCAACCGCCAGCCACGTCGAGCACTACGCGAAACTCGTCAAAGAGAAAAAAATTCTCCGCGATCTTATCAGCACTTCGGCGAAAATCAGCGAAGACGCGTTTACTGCTACCGACGACCTCCCGCAACTCCTAGACCAGATCGAAAGTAGAATCTTTTCCATCTCCCAAGGTTCGGTCAGTCAAAAGTTTTACGCTGTTCGCGACAAACTGAAAGAAGCGGCCGAACGTATCGAAAAACTAAAAAATGGTGAAGGTCGCCTCCGTGGTATCGGCAGTGGACTTACTCAACTCGACGAAAAACTCTCCGGATTCCAAAAATCAGACTTGATTATTATTGGTGCGCGTCCATCTGTCGGTAAAACCTCCCTCGCCTTAGACATCGCCCGCCACGCCTCACTGCGCGAAGGCAAACACGTCGGCATCTTCTCGCTTGAAATGAGCAACGAACAAGTCATCGACCGTATCATCGCCGCTGAAGCGAGCGTTCCCCTTTGGAAACTACGCACCGGCAAACTAAACGAAGGCGACCTTGAGTTTATCCCTCACGCCCTAGATACTCTTTCACAATCATCCCTACACATCGACGACACCCCAAGCCCAACCGTACTCCAAATGCGCGCGATGGCTCGCCGCCTACAGTCAGAACACGGCCTCGACCTGCTGATTATCGACTATCTCCAACTTATTCAACCTCGCACCACCAGCGACAACATCGTCAGTCAGATTACAGAAATCAGCCGTGGTCTTAAAGGACTCGCGCGTGAACTCAACGTACCAGTCGTCGCCCTCTCCCAGCTCTCCCGTGCAACCGAACAGCGTGATGGTGAACCACGCCTTTCTGACCTCCGCGACTCCGGCTCGATCGAACAAGACGCCGACGTCGTTATCTTTATTTGGCGTAAAAACAAAGGTAAGACCGGACTCGACCCGGTTGATGAGGGTGCAACCGAGCTTATCGTCGCCAAACACCGCAACGGTCCAACCGGCTCTATTTCCGTACGCTTCGAGCAAGAGATGTCGACCTTTAGAAATATCGACACCCATCACTCATAACCCCGCCTATGACTCCTTCTGCGATTAAAGAACTCGCCAAACGCCTCGCCGAGCTTCCCGGCATTGGCCCACGCCAAGGACTACGTCTCGCCTTTTACCTCGCACGATTATCAAAATCCGAAATCAGCAACTACAGCACAACACTCGCGAGCCTGACAAAACTCAAAGAGTGCGAGCAGTGCTTTTTAATGCACGACAATACCGGCCCCCTCTGCTCAATCTGTACCGACCCAAAACGAGATCAAACCATTGTCGCGGTAGTTGAAAAAGATACCGACGTCCTAACGCTCGAAAAAGCTAAATCATTCACCGGCCGCTATCTCATTGTCGGTGATATTAAAAAAGCCGGCAGCCTGGATATGCAACACAAGACGCGTATCGCCGTACTCAAAAAAACAACGGAAAAAACCGGCATACTCAACGAGATTATTATCGCACTCTCACCAACCACCATCGGCGACCTCAACGCCTCATTGCTCGCCGGCGAACTAAAAGGCTTATCTCAAAAAATTACCCGCCTCGCCCGCGGCATCCCAACGGGCGGTGAAATCGAGTTTGCCGACGAACAAACACTCATCGACTCACTCAAAAACCGAAGTTAAATTTACGAAGCAAAACTTCTTATAGCAACCTTGACTGCGCTCGAATATATAACATAGAATACTCGAGCAGTGCCAATAACCCAAGAAGGAGGTTGCGATGCCGAAAGGCCATCAACCGAAAAAGATGTTTACTTGCCGACTTCCTCTCGAAGTCTATAGACTTCTCGACAAAATCGCGAAGAAAATGCACTGGACAAGAACTGGTGTCGCCGTAGACGCGATCAGAAGCTACGCCACCTCACAAAGGTGCAAAAAAGTGAAATCCCTTCTGGCAGAACTGGAAAACTTGAAAGTGAAGTAGAATCCCCTCTAAGTGATCGATGTAGCGCCCATGCGCTTTCGATCACTTTTTTATTAAACTCAAAACCGGAGCTAAAAAGCCTCTCTCTTAAATTGACAAAAAAGAGATATATGGCTTAAGATAGCCAAGCAGCACCCCTAAGGAGAAAGTAGTGATGCCGAAGGCTCGTCGGTCAGTAAAGATGACTAGCTACCGAATCCACGAGGATGTCATCAAACTCCTCGATGAGGTTGCGCAAAAGACGGGCATGACAAGGACCCGCATCGTAGAGGATGCCATCAAGACCTATGTCACCTCGCCACGACTAAAGCAGGTACTTGAGCTGCTCAAGCAGCTCAAGGGCACGAAAGTACAATAAGTAGAAACTAGTGATCGATGTAGCGCCCATGCGCTTTCGATCACTTTTTTATTTCATTCTAAAACGATCTATGAAAAAGCCCCCATCACTCGCTTGCGCGAATGTGGGGGCCGGAGATCACCAGATGACCCATGCAATCGTGGTTACGCACCACGTGAGCTCATTGCCGAGCTCGCTCAACCACAGGCCACGACGCGGACGATCCCAGCCAGTAGCCTTGACCGACAAGAAGATCTGCCCAAGACGAATCAAGATCGTTGCGTGCCCAAGGATAACAGTACTAAGCCTAAGCTTCCCGTGACCCTCGAGCGCGATCTTGACCGCGAGCATCAGCTGCGGCCAACCCTTGAGCATCAGTGCGGTCCAACCGCGCACCATCGGGTCGCGCACCGAGAGCCCGCGCCCACGCCCAATAGAAACAACGACAAGTGCCGCAAGCGCACCAACGCCAACCGTAATCGTATCGGTAGTGCTCCACTGGTACACCCCAGCCGGACTCGTCAGCGTCGCTCCGATGAGCACGCCGAGCGCAGCCGTCCAGAAACTGTACACAATGATGCTCTGCGTCACGATGCGACTCTTTTGCAGCCGGCGCGACGCGAGCGCGAGATAAAGACCGAGGAGTGCGAACGCCAGAACGAGAATAAACTCGCCCATCAGCACCCCCTCGAGCCCTTCGCGCACAGTACTGACTCGCGTCACCGCAAACCAAATCCCAAGCACCATCTGGACCGCGAACAAGATGTCCGCGATCAACCTTTGACGAGTCGACACGCGAACCTCACTTTCCGGTCCAAAGGACCAATTTCACTTGATTGCCTTAATATATATTATAGCACAATACAAAGACAAAGTCAATAATTGCCCTTAATGCAAAACCGCCCTTTCGGGCGGTTTTGCTAAGTTCTTATTTAATCGAAGTAATCTCTACCTCGGTAAATGGCTGACGATGACCGTTCTTTTTGCGACGGCGAGTCTTTGAATGATACTTGAATACGATCAGCTTGTCAGCACGGCCCTGGCTAAGCACCTTCGCCTCAACCTTCGCACCGGCAACAAGTGGTTTGCCAAGGTTTACCTTCTCGCCATCTACGGTAAGAAGCACCTTATCAAACACAACATTGCCATTAACTTCGGCCTCGAGTTTCTCAACTTTTAACTTGTTTCCGGCAGCTACGCGATACTGCTTTCCGCCGGTTTCAATTACAGCAAACATATAAATTAGTTATTGACGATAATAACAAAGGTCGCGATAAAAAGCAAGAGTGCGAGCAGGACGCTAAAGAAAGCTACGATTACTGACAAAAAATGCTCGCGCTTATTAAGATACCATGCGACAAACCCGTTAGCCAGCAAAACCCCAAAGCCGGTAAATAAGACCCCAAACACATCCATCGAGCTACCCAAAAAATCAACGCCCTGCCGTGGAGTAAAGTGAATCGCTAAGAGCGCATCTACACCGGCAAACTTCACATACGCAAACGACATCGCCACGATCAGCAACAAGAAACCAAACCCAAAAGTGTACGCGATAAGTTTCATACTTATTTCATCAATCGTCCGAATACCTGCTTTAACTCATCATCAGACATGATAGGAAGTGGCCCATTGATTGAAAATTGAGAGATGATATCTCGAGAATCTTCAGTTGGAACGACATGCACATGCGTATGCGGAACATCCCAGCCCGCAACAACAAGACCTACTCGCTTTGGATGTAACTTCTCTTTAGCAAGTTTTGACATTGTATGAACCGTCTCCATCACCGCATGATAGGTAGCGCTATCAAGATTATAAAAATCCGGCTCATGCTTCTTAGGGATAACAAGCATATGCCCTGGACGAATTGGCCCAATAGTTAGAAACGCCAACGTCGCCTCGTTTTCAAACACCTTATAGGCAGGAATCTCTCCCTTCACGATCTTACAAAAAATACAGGTTTCCATAGATAAAATAGTAGCACAATTCAATCCTTAAGCGAGATATCACCTTCCTGTTCAAAAAGACTCTTTACATATCGCCCCATCTGTTCAGCACCACGCTTCAGGACATCACCTCGAGTCTCAAGTGGGTTAATTGCGCAATAAGTCGGAGGAATAAGTTCAAGCACTAAGTCACTAGAAACAAAGCCAAGCGGACGTTGATTTGCCCTGCTATATAAAATAACCACATCACTATCTGGCTCTTTCGCTAAAACGCTTTTCAGAAATTCTTTATGATACCCAAAAAGATCCTCCTTAAATCGTTTGCCTTGAATTAAGGTAGCTCCAGGAGTGAGAAAAGGCATACTAACTGCTGCTCTAAGTAAAGAGAAAAAATCTGCTTCCGCCGAAAACTGACAAGCATCCACATACTCAATCTCCCGCGTTACTATATTTTGCAATCTCACAAAAAGAGAAGTTTCCCCATTCATAATCCGCACGGGCTCAAGACGCTTGGTACACTCAAAAATATTCATAAGGTATGGAACGTTAACGATACGCCAAGGTTTAAAAAAATTAATAAACTGACGCCCGATAAGATTCTCGTAGTAAATCGATGCACCTAATCTCACCTGTCCAGATAAAAAATAAGCAGCATTAGGAGCTCCGGCGGAAAAAGCATAAATTGCATCAAACGCATTTCTCAACCCAAGCTCTTCAAGTGCGATAAGTGCACCCGCGCTTACCATGCCACTCATAGTACCGCCATAAGAAAGCAAAATAATGCGCCGTCCATGGCCCTGAGTCGCTTGATTATTTTTCCGAGAAAGAAGTCTCTGAGCTACCGGGTGCATTAAATTATAATAGCAAAGATTTATATATAGCGGCGGATTTTCATAGCGGTACGAGGCGCAAGGGCGAAGCTGTACATAAGCGACAGCGTACTGCGAGCCCGCAGTAACAAAGTACCACAATGAAAAGACCCGCTAGCTGCGCTGCTTAAGGGAATCGAACCCTTGTCGACCAGTATCCCGACGGTAGCTCTTGCGGCGTTGCAAGTCTGTCGCGCGCAGGACAAGGAGCGCGAAGTGAGAATATCGGAAATATGCGAACGACAAGCGACGCAGTAATGCGCGCGACAGACAGCAACCTCCGGACACGATTCCATAAGGCGAACTGCTGCGTTGCTCGCACTCAACATATCACCGATATATTCTCGCACTCACGCCTTGCATTTCGCCCTATGGAAAGTGTCGCCGCAGAGATTACCGTCGGGACACTGGTCCTGCCGGAGAGGGCTAGCCCTCTCACGGCGCAAACAAAGACACGACACCACTAGGTAGCACAAAATCAAAAATGGGACATTGTCCCATTTTTGACATGCGCTGCTTAAGGGAATCGAACCCTTGTTTGCGCCGTGAGAGGGCGCCGTCCTAGCCACTAGACGAAAGCAGCAGTCTACAATAACCGATACAGTTTCTTCTCTCCTCTTAAGCCAACTTCTCCGCTCGCGCAGTCAGCCCCTCAACTACGGTTTTAAGTCCTACCGCCTTTGAGGCTTTAATTAAAACTAAATCTCCCGATTTTATCAAGCTCAAGCAAGCAACCAGCGCATCTTCCGCGCTCTTACACACGATTACCGACCTTGCCGGCATCTTCGCCTTTTTAGCCGCCTCCGCCACAACTCCCGCGTAATCTCCAACTACAACTAACACGTCTAACGAACGCGCAGCCAGCCGACCAAGCTGCTCATGCGCCATCTGACTGAACTTTCCCAGTTCGCGCATATCCCCAAGCACACCGATTTTCCGCTTCGCCTTAAGCTCACCCACCGCCTCAAGTGCATTCATCATCGAAAGCGGCGAAGCGTTATACGCGTCATCAAAAAGAAGCGACTCATTCACACCCGCAACAAATTTAAACCGGTGAGCCGGTGGCTGATAATACGCGAGCGCATCCGCAATCTTTACTAAATTCATCCCGCAGCCAAGCCCAACTGCTGCGGCTGCCGCACACGCATACGCCTGCGCCCGGCCAAGTGTTCCGCTAATACGCACCGGTGCAAACGCCCCGTTATAGGAAAGCTTAAACGTCACACCAATCGGACGCGGAAAACGAATCCCCTTACCCGACTCGACTTTGGTTTCAAAATTATCAATTCGCACCTGCGCCCCCTCCCCAAACCCAAACGTAATCGTTTTCGCACGCGTCTTATCCTTCATAGCAAAAACTCGCTCATCATCAGAATTCAAAGCTGCACTACCACTTACAAGCAAGGCCTCAACCAGTCGCCCCTTTTCGAGCGCAACCGCATCTGGACCATCATAAAACTCAACATGCACTGGCATATCACCAACCGCCGTAACTACACCAATCTGTGGACGCGCAATCTGCGCTAAATACTTAATATCACCCGGCCGATCAGCGCCGTACTCAAGTATAAGAAACTCTGGATACTTCTTCGCCGAACCAAACAATAAACGCGTCGCACTCACGATAATCACCTTCAGCCAAAACAATCCTTTAGCAAACGACTTACCACCTGGCGCCGCATCGCGACTAATTATCCGCAAATCATCTCCGCGCCACTCACCTAAGATAGCCAACGGAAATCCAACCTCGCTATTGTGGCTGTCAGCTGATGCGCGAACTCGAAACGCGCTCGAAAGAACCGCCTTGATAGCAAATTTTGTCGAGGTTTTCCCAACGCTCCCCGTAACACCAATTACCACCGGCTTAAATTTAGCGAGTGTCGCCTTTGAGAGCACGCGTAAAATCGACTCGAGAGTTTTGCGAACAAATACACGCATATACTAGATTAGTGTGATGGAGCCACATTGTAATAGTTCAACAAGAACTGCGCAAGGTCGTGAAATGCAGGCACGACCGTCTGTCCGGCCAACGTCGCCCCCTCTGGTTTATCAATACGAAGTAAAATAGTGAACTTTGGATCATACGCAGGAGCAAATCCAACGTACGTATTAATAAGTCCATCTTCAAAATCAATATACCCACCCTTCACAAAATCAGGAATCTGCGCCGTACCCGTCTTACCCGCGACATCATACTGTGGAATATCAGCCACCTTAGCTTTTTTAACCGCCGAAACCATCATCCCAACAGTCTGTTCTGCCGCCTCTGCGCTAATCACCCGTCGCTCAACGTCTGAACGCGATCGCTCATTTACATACGGCGTAACCATTACCCCATGATTCGCAATCGCCGAAATAGCTGAAATCAACCGAATCGGAGTCACCGAGACACCCTGACCAAACGAAGCAGTCGCAAAGTTGATGTCCTGCTTATTTTTCTCAAGAGGAGTAAGTTTGCCAATCGTCTCACCCGGCAAATCAATACCCGTCGGCTCTTTAAAACCGAATTTCACAAGATAATCATAAAACGTATCTCGTCCAATCAACTTTTGCGCATACGCCGCACCGGTGTTTACCGACTGCTCAATTACTTCAGTCATAGTAATGGTGCCGTGCGCCTTATGATCCCAGTTACGAATAACCTTTCCATTCAACTTAAGCTCGCCCGTATCATTAAATGAAGTCTGTGGGGTAATCTTTCCCGCATCAAGCCCGATCGCCATCGTAATCACTTTAAAAATCGAACCAGGCTCATAAACCGCCTGCACCATTGGGTTAAGGAAATGAGAAATAGATGACTTACCGTACTCATTTGGATCAAATCCAGGAGCTGCCGCCATAGCCAAAATCTTGCCCGTACTCGGCTCCTGTACAATCACCATACCCGAAATCGGCTTATACGTTTTCATCAATGTATCTAAAACCTCCTCGCTATGCGCCTGCACATTGCGGTCAATAGTCGTATGAATATCCTGCCCATCAACCGGCAACACGAGCTTCCCATCAATATACGAGCCACGTCGCCCAACTAATAAATCCTGATAATATGACTCAAGTCCATATTTTCCAGTCACGGTCTGATCTTCCTCGCTCGGCGAAGTAAACCCAAGCACGTGAGCAGCTAACCCGCCAAACGGATAAAATCGATCATCAGCGCTATCAATATATACCCCTTTAATATGGGCGTCTGAAACCATCTGCACCTGTTCAGCAGTTGCACGAGCAACTAATCGTTCATACAGGTCATTTGGCTTACTCAACACCTTCGTCAATTGATCAACGGGCATATTAACAATTGGACTCAAAATCCCACTCGCCTCTTGCGCATCACCAATCTCTTTCGGAACCGCATAAATAACCGAAGCCTCATGATTAATAGCTACGGGAATCTGACTCCCATTTTTATCAGTGAAATAAATAGTGCCACGCGCCGGCTCTAAAAACCCCGCGCTAATATTTTGCGCGCTAACCCGTTGAGTATAATACGCACCCTTTTCAATCTGCAGATTGTAAACGTTAAATCCAATGAAAAGAAATGCGAGCGTAAAAACGCCAATAAGAAGTGGTAAGCGAAGTCTCATCTGAAAAATTAACGATAGTCAAAAGCAGTTTGAGCGTTTGCAGAAGCAGCAGAAACAGTCAAAGACAAGTAGCTTGGCTTAGTTTCCTTTACTAGCCCAAGGCGTGAAGCAACAGAAACAAGCTGCTTCGAATCGAGAAGTCCGTACACCTCATTCTTCAGATTGGCATTCTGCACTTTCAATTTTTCAAAAGCCCCCGTTGTCTCAACGACATGACGCCGCAAAAGTACCGTATTGTTATACGCGTACACACTCACTAGTGCGACTGCGATTATGCCAGCAACAATAAGACGTAATACACAGGCAGCCTGCCGATCTCGATTTGGTTGTGCGATAGTCATAGATTAATTCACGATTACAGCGCGAAGCTTTGCAGAACGAGCACGCGGATTGCTTACAAGCTCTGCTTCACTGGCCGTAATCGGCTTTTTTGTAATAAGAGAGAACTGTTCGACCTTTGACTCTGACTGACCACCCCCCTCTGATTCCTCCCCAGGAATATGAGCCGGAAGAGACTGATCAAGGAACACACCATCTTTGAAATAATGCTTTACGATTCTGTCTTCAAGAGAATGAAACGTGATTACTGCGACGCGCCCACCAGGTTTTACAATGTGCGGGATTGAAACAAGAAGTTCTTTCAACTGATCAAGCTCGCGGTTAACGTAGATACGTAACGCCTGAAACGTACGAGTAGCTGGATGAATCCTTCCGCGCTCATACCCCTTCGGCAAAACTTCTGAAATAACTCGCGCAAGCTGACCACTCGTCGTAATTGGCTTCTGCTTTTGCGCAGCATCAATCGCCTTGGCAATCTTATACGCATAGCGCTCATCACCATACTCGGTGATAATCTTCGTCATCTCCTCAACAGAAAGCGTTGGGAGTACATCACGAAGCGGAGTGGTAGCGTCGTCATACGTCATGATAAGCGGCTCATCACGCATAAAACTAAACCCCCTACCTACAAACGCTCCATCAATTTGCTCTGACGAAAAACCAAGATCGACTAAAAGAGCATCCGCCTTGGGCAGCGACTCACGGACAAGGAGCTGCGAAAGATTTGCGTAAGAGGTTGAAAAAACCTGCGCGTACTTCAACGCACGAGCAACCTGCTCACGATTACTACTAAACTCATTCACCGCTCGCTGATCCCGATCAACACCAAGGAACATACCGTTGGGCACAATACGCTCTATGAGCGCCCGTGCGTGCCCACCCGCACCAAGAGTTCCGTCAATGACAAAATCTCCTGGAGCAACCTTGAGTACATCGATCACCTCTTGTAAAAGAACTGGTATATGCATACGACGAAGATCCATCGTTAGTTAATTAGGTTCGTTAATTGGTGTGTTAGGTAATCAACATGGCTAATTAACTAATTCACCAATCAACTGATTAAAGCCCCAACCCTTCCAACTTCTCCGCAATCTCATCAGAAGAAGCTTCGGTCTTAGCCTTATACTCCTCCCACTTCTTCTCATCCCAGACCTCTAACCGATCATAGAGTCCGGCAACAACTGTTTGCTTTGAAATACCAGCGTATGAACGCAAATAATCAGGGATCAAAACACGACCCTGACTATCAAGCTCAACATCAACCGCCGCCGCCAACATCAAACGCTGAAACGCACGGTTATCAGACTTAGTCATTGGTAACGCGCGAATCTTCCCAGCAAACTCCTGCCAGGCCGATGAGGTATAGATATACAAACAGTGATCAAGCCCACGAGTAATAACCGCCGCAGTGTGAAGCGCGGAACGAAACTTCACCGGTATCGCGAGCCGGCCCTTATCATCTATTGAGTGTTTGTATTCTCCGATGAACATATTCAAATTTGTTTTTACTTCACAAACGAAGCTTCTCTGTTTTTGACAATTCTCGCCCAACCTCACAAACGAAGAATTTCATTTTCGGGCAACTCTCGGACCGCGACGGCGGGAGAGGTAGCGAGCTTTCCAGCCAGGAAAGAATCGCGATGACCGGAAATGAAGTTCTGAGTGCGACTTATCCCCAGAAACCCGACTTATCCCCACAGTTATCCACAAATCCCCACTTACCCTCAAATACTAAGCCCAATCCCCCACTCTGTAAAGTGTGAATAACTCTAGGCTGTAATATGCGCTAGTCAATAAATAACAAAAAACCGCCAAAATGGCGGTTTTCCTTGATAGCACAACAACACTTCCCTACTTATTCTCTAAGGACTTATTCAAGAGCGCCCTAGCTTGATCAAGCGCACGCTTAAAGGCATCAAACGCCTGCTGTTGAGCATCTTTGCGCACCCGGATTATATCTTCAGCCTCTTTACGCACATCCTTAAACGCATCCGCAGCATCTTTTTCCTGATCTTCGATCAAACGAATCTGTTCCTTGAATTGCGTTTTTAAAACTGACAGCTTAAGCGATTTCGCGCAATCGCTTTTAATACGACCAACCAACTCCTGAACTTGCGCATCACGCTTAGATTGATACGCAGCAAAAGCCGCATTACGCTTCGCTACTACATTATTCAAACTGACCTGCTGATTCTTTTGAACCTCAATTAATTGATTAAAATACTGCTCCGTAGCTGCGCGCATCGAGACAGAAAAGGCATCAACAGCCTGTTTCTGTGCATCGGTAAGCTTAAGCGAGTTCAAACTTAAAACTACTTGATCAAGCGCAGCCAAGCGTTGAAGCTTTGTTTCGGCATACTGCGTCGTCATACCCTGCCCAGCCGCAACCACTTTTTGAAGTTGCTTGTCTTTAGATTGATCGACAACCTTGCTGCGCTCGGTAAGCGTCTGCGTAAAACGATCGAGTTGGTTATACAGCAAATCACACTTATCAGAACCAAAAAGATCGATACTAGCTGCTTGAGCAAGATTCGTCACGAGTACACCGCCAATAAGTAAAAGGAAAAATAATCGCTTCATATGTATTAAATACCACTTTGCATAAAGGCTTGATCATACGAATCAGATGATGGGTCGAGCGCCGCCATCATCATCGCATCTTGAGAACTTTGAGATTGAGCATCGGCAGCAAACATAGATTCAAAATCAGAAACATACGTATCTGCCGGAGCAGACTGACTAACACCCGCCGCTGACTGCGCCGCGGAGTCAGAAGTAGCAGCAAGCGGAGCCATCATCTTGGCCGCTGGAGCAGGCAACGTCAGGGCGCTATTCTCAACCGCCGGCTCACTCAACAGCGAAACTGCTGGCTGTCGCGTCTGCGTATACGAAACACCAACAAAAATCATAATCGCTAAAGCAACTGGTACGGCAAAGCGAACAAAAAGCGGAAGCGCAAAAATCCGTTGAGCCAATGAAGTTCGCGGATGATTCGGAAGCTCACGCATAATACGCTGTAAAAACTCTGGAGTCGGCGCAATCTTTTTACTCGCTTTATCTACCTCGCTCATCGTCATAAAAAAATCAGTGAGCGCAGATCGGTCAGCTGGATACAAAGCCAAAATCTCCTCTTGCGTCTTGCCTTGCTCAAGAAGTGCGAGTGCGTCTATTAAAATGTTCTCGTTAATCTCGTTCATGAATATGAGTACGTAATACTTTAAGTCCTCGACATTGCAACTGCCTAACCGCATCAACCGACTTCCCGATACGCTTAGCGATCTCGTCAGCCGATAAATCAAAGAAAAACTTGAGCTCAATCACTTGCCGCTGATCATCACTTAGGCGCACAAGCGCCGCCTTAATGGTATTTGCGCGGTCCCCTTGGATAACCGAACTAAGCGGAGAATCCTTTACATCTGGAATCTGACTAATCGCATCCTCGTTATCCCCAAACGAAACATCTTTTTTCTTACGCCAATAATCAATAACTGTATTGCGAGCAACCGTATAAAAATATGCAAGCGGATCAGTCGCCCCAACCACAATATCATCAAGCCCATTAAACACCTTCATAAAAACGGTTTGGGTAAGATCCTCTGCTTCTTCGCGCTGTTTAACGCGAAAATACACGTAGCGGAATACTGGCGTCAGATAACGTCCGTAAATCTCACTAAAAGCTGAAGCATCCCCTGCTTGGGCACGCCGCATCAGCTCACGAACATCCGTCTGATTGATATCTGCCTCGTTCATATATATTCAACGTATACATCCGCCAAATATGACGGTGTAAGGTCTATGAAGATTTTGTAGTACGCTTTTTAGGCTTAGCCGCTGGAGTAAAAATCCGAGCAACTGTACCAAAAAATGATTTCATCGTTTGCCCGCTCTGCTTAACCTCGCTGCGTAAATCTAATAAGTCTTTGCTAAGTACATCCGCTCCTTTACGAATCATCTCCATAATACGCCGCGCATCGCGCATAAAGTACCAAAAATTCACGAGCGCAATAAGCGCAACAATACTTAAAACAACAACAGCGATCGCGGTAATAAAAAAGAAAACGTCTGCGTGTACAAGCGTATTCATATATCCCTAGTATAACACGCAAACTAACTAGTGTGCTCGCCTAACATATTCCACAGCGCCTCAAATAGCGAACGCTGCGTCTTAGCAAACGCACCGCTCTCAAACACCAGCATCATGTTCTCACCAGAGGGAGAGATAAAAGCGACGCTATCACCAAAAATTATTGTGGTAAACGGAGCGCGATACGTATGAGGCAAGATACGCGAAACCCGATTTTCTTGCTTATCTTTCGCAACAATCTCTTTCGCATACTCTGAAAACGTAATGAGCTGGCGACTGCGAATACCACGCCGAGTCTTTTCTTTAATAATCTTACCGGTGATATACCCCTTACGCACAAATCCGAGCATCTCCTGCGGATCAGTGATAATTAAGTACTCACTAATCCCCGAATCAAAAATCATCTGCCAAATCTTTTTAAATCCTTCCGAGCCATCGAAAAAAACTAATCGCGGTCGCTTCATCGACTCGTGTGTCAAAACCTCAAAATCCTCCAAGTGCTTAGTGAAAAGCTCTGTCGCCTCTTGCATCTTTGTAAGTAGCTTAGCGGGTTTCTCCGCGATAAAACGAGTTCGTCCCGCCGCTCGAATCATAAACGCCGCCCCCTTTGCGTGAAGTGAATCTAAAATAAGATACGCTGTTGGTCGCTTAACTCCCGCCTTAGCCGCAACCTCTAACACCGTCGCCTCACCAAGTTCAAGCAGGGCGAGATAGAGCTTCGCCTCTTTGTCGTCCAGACCAACGCGCTTAAGCAACAAAATAAGCTGTTTTTTCGTCATACCGTAAGCCTACCACAGGCACTTTTAAAATGCCAAAAAAGTGTCAGAAATCCTGACAGACACCCTTGGAAGTGCATATTAAAAGCCTACAGTAGAGGTAGAACGTTAACAAAGGAGGTCGATATGACCATCTTCGAATATCTGCTCGTAGCCCACCTCATCGGTGACTGGATGCTCCAGACGGAGTTCCAGGCTCTCGGCAAGGCGAAGAATGGCTTCTTCAATGCAAGCCTGACTGCGCACTGCCTAAGCTACACCCTGTGCTTTGTCCCGGCCATCTGGCTGACGCCAATGCACTACAGCTGGCTCCTGCTCATCTTCAGCTCGCACATGTTCCTCGACCGGCGTTGGCCCGTCATCTGGTGGATCAAGACCATCAAGCGTACGAGCGAAGATACGATCAAGAACCTCTTCTGGCTCGTGATCGCGGTTGACCAGGTCATGCACATCCTCGTGCTGGCCATCATCGCCCACTTCACGCGCTAGAAACAACCTTGGCGTCAGTTCACGCTGACGCCAAGGCCACCCTTTCAAAGTAAGGAGGTTATATGAACCTCGCCTGCATCTATCTCAAGCATCTCATCGATGCCGACGCACCGCTCTACGCGGTCTGCCTCCCGGGTGGCTATGGCTACGCTGCGCTTAGCAGTGAAGCTATCAGCCGTATCCCGAAGAGTCAGCGTAAGAGCGAGCCGTGCGCGAGCGGACTCAATATCCATCGCGCATCCTGTGGGCGCAACTGCGACAGCTTCACGATCTGGAAGGAGTTTACGAAGGAAGACTTCGCCTTCTCAATCAGCGAAGAAGCCGCAAGCACCTACCTGCCGGGACTGATCCAAGTCCTGGCCCAGTGCTGCATGTAAATAAAACCACCCGCCGACTAAGTACGTATGGCGGGCTTTTACATCTCCTCTTATTTTTTTACAACAAACTTAATTTTAGGCATCGCACTCACCTCCTCAACATCAAATCTCAACCGCCCAATCACATGCCCCGCAACCGTTTCAATATTAACTCGCCACTGCCCTGGAGTAATTTGCTCTTTCACTGAAAAAGTACGATACCCGCCTTCACGCCCACCCACTACAGGCAGTTCGGTTCTATCCGCATCAACCCACTGATACCGATTAACATCAAAATATTGCCACTGGTGCACCACATCAAAATGGAACGAACCAGGAGAAAATACAGCACTATATACGTATACCGGAGAGCCAGCAACAATATGAATCGTATCGTGTAAGGCGAAATAGCTCGTCCAAGACTCATCCTCGGCTTCAGCCACGTAATCCCCTTCGCCATTTGGCGCGATCAAATGATACACCCCCGCGTCTTTGAGTGAGAGCGGAATCGGCGGAATAAGCCGGAAAAAATAAAGCACATTTGTACCGACAAAAATCAGACTCACCATCATCACTAACCCATACCGACTCTTACGAAATCGCTCGAGCGTAAAAAATCCCATCAAGCGCAAAAAGAGCCAGAGCGTGACGAGACTTAAAAAGCCAGAAATAATGAAAACGCGCGTACTCACCTCACCTAAGAAAACCGGAACGATAAAAACAGCAAACGAAAGTATCGAAAGATAAAACAACCCAATCTGAAAACTAATACGCGCATAATGCTTTTTCAGTCGCTCGTTCGCAATAAACGCGACAACAAGCATTAAAAGAAACGGCCAGGTCACTGCGAGCGTCGCACTCCGAAAGTAAAATACGAGAAAGGTACTAAGCAAACCTCCAAAAAAGAACTGAAGAGTGTTGATGTACCAAAAATGCGCCTTAGTCGTGTCTTTATCATCCATCTCATCCGCCGACTGAAGGTTAATGAGGATAATACAAAGCCCAACAATAACTAAGTGCGCAACGATCCAGATATTTTCCCAAAGAAAATCTACGCGTTTTAGCGTGATAATATCAAACGCAAATCCACCAAATAACGAGATAGACGAGATTGGACGCTCAAACTTACCGTACCAATTACGAACGTGATGAATCAATCGCTTCATAGATAAATACTATCACGAAGATATGCGAGTGCGCCCTGGAAGGATCGAACTTCCGACCCTTGCAATGTGAATGCAATGCTCTACCACTGAGCTAAGGACGCAAACTAGTAAAAATGTAACGCTCCTACCCCTGCCTGCGCAGGCAGGACTGAGCCCCGCCAGAGGCGGGCAAGTATGCGCGCGACACTCAAAATATAGAAGAAAAAGCCGTCGCGGTCAAAATAAAAACGGGTCAAGTCGCGCTGCGCACAACTTGACCCGGACAGAAACCAATCAGGCGGTCTTCTCTTTCGGAGGAGACAAGGAGAAGCGCTTCGTCATCGAAGCAGTGTGAACTCCCGTTCCATTGGAAGAAGTCGCATAGACCACCTCCGTGCCATAGAGCACGGCAGCGCGAATGCGCTCCTCGCACGACGAACAGTGCTCATCCTTCTTGGGCCTCCCTACCCGAAGAAAGTTGGAGCAACCAACGGTCACACAACGCCGACGAACAGGTGCCTCCACCGGAACAGGCTGGTCTGACTTTCGCCCGCTACAGTAGACGGACCGATCGCGCGTAAAGCTCCGAGAGCTCTTGGTCACCTGACCAAGTCGGAAACCACTACCTTCAGCCATCGAAAGACCTCCCAGTGTCCTGAACCAGGACAAAGAGTAATATACAACAAATCTAACTTTTCGTCAAAATAACTCAACCAAAACAAAAACTCCGCCTTGCGACGGAGTTTCTGTTTTGAGAACTATTTCAATTCGACAGTCGCACCAGCTGCCTCGAGGCTCTTCTTAAGAGCTTCGGCATCAGCCTTTGGCATACCAGTCTTTACCGCCTTTGGAGCGCCATCAACCATATCCTTGGCCTCTTTCAAGCCAAGACCAGTCGCCTCGCGGAGCACTTTGATAACCTGAATCTTCTGGTTACCACCGTCCTTAAGAACTACGTCCCAAGCAGTCTTCTCTTCTGCCGCACCACCATCACCACCAGCCGCACCACCAGCAGAAACTGGCATAGCAGCCGAGACACCAAACTTCGTCTCCATCGCCTTCACAAGCTCGGCGAGTTCGAGAACGGTAAGCGTCTCAACCTTACCGATGATTTCTTCAATTTTTGTCATACAAATGAATTAATCTAAATTAATAATTAAGCTGCACTAGCCGGCGCTGGAGCCTCTTTCGGGGCTTCAGGCGTGGCCTGTCCGCCGTTGGCGGACGTCGCCGCTACCGGGGTAGCAGGACCTTTTTTTGCGAGTTCGCTGACAACGTACATAAAGGCACGAATCGGACCAGACATAACTCCAACCACCTGGCCGAGAAGAACTTCGCGGCTTGGAAGTTTGGCGATAGCCGTAAACTCCTGTTCGCTAATTACCACCTTCTTTTCGTTATCAAAGACACCAACAACTTTGAACGAGATCTTTCGCTTCGCTAAATCCTTAGAAAACTTATAGATTGGCGCAGCAACAGTCGTCAAAGAGTCTTTCGCAAACACAGTCGCAATCGGCGCCTTAAACAAATTTGGGTCAAATGTAACACCCTCGTTCGTAAGTGCGATCGCGAGCAAGTTTTTCTTTACGACCTTAAACGTCGCGCCAACTTTGCGCAGCTCAATTTTAAGCAGGTTAACGTCTTTGGTTGGCACTCCGGTAAAGTCGGCAAACACCAAGTTTTTGCTCTCTTTGATGCTCTTTGCGCTAAGCGCAACGTGCTCTTTCTTTTGCAGTTTTGTAAGCATAGATATATATGCGTTATGAATCGACCTTAGCCCTGCCTTACTAACAAAAAACGGCCGTATGGCCGCAGTAGTAAGAGACAAACAAGCCTGATAAAAGGCTCGTCCTCGGAGGGATTTATGTACCGATTGGCACACCCTCTTTCTGCGGACTAACAAAGACAATATACCGTAAACCCTATAAATCGTCAAGAAATAAAAAAGTCCCGGGCGAGCGATGCTCACCAGGGACCAAGAAAAACTACGACTACCCCGCCTTCGCCCGGTCGGCATACCGAGGACTCTTGCCCTCGCCCGCCGGAACCCGGTTCGGCTTGCCGACGAAGCGCACGCCCTCGTCGTGGTCGGGCTCGGACCGCTGCCCACCACCCTTCTGCGGGAACAAGGAGAACGGCTCCTGATCCTTGACGATCGTCTCGTCCATCAAGACCGGAGGATCTTCTCCCTCCGACAACGGCAAAGAGAGACGAACCTGCCCACCCAGAGAATCACGCATGAAACCTCCCGAGGTCCTCAACATCAAGCACTCGCTCAAGTGAGGCGTTTGCGCATAACACATTACAAGCAAACGCCTAACTTCAACAAAAAATATAATACTCTTTTTCAAAAAAATCGCAACCAGAAAAAAATGAGGCCCCACATCATCTCCCGAAGGAGTAGATGTGGGGCCGACGAACTAGGACAGGAGCAGTGACAGCGGGATCTTCACCCCGCGCGCAGCCATGACGCCGATGAGACGCTGACTCTCCGCGCGGAGCTGGCCCTGATGCGGGGTCGCCGCGAACTCGGCCGCCTCGTGGTCGGCCGCAGCCTGCTCCTCCAAGACGAGAGCCGCGGCCTCGAGACGCTCACGCTCGCGACGCTCGGCATCTTGCGCCTCGATCAGGCCATCGACGCCCGGAGCACCACACGGATGCCCGGAGACGACGTCCACGACGCGATGCCCGAGAGCGGAACGTCCGCTCCCGAGCAAGAGCCCAGCCGGCTCCGGAACGCGATAGTCCGGCTGCGCGAACTCGACGTCCGCACCGAGAACGTCGAGGATCTCATCCCCACGCTCATGACCCATCAAGAGCCCCGCGATCGCCGTACTGACGCCGGCGACCACCGCCTTCGAACGAGGACCGAAATTCCGATTGCGCATAGTAATCACCGCCCTCCCGGCGGGTGCCTAAATCGCCACTACGGCGCTCTAGGCACAACCCATCGCTTCCATTGTCCAGCCCCATGCCAGACGTTGGTTGAGATGAGGGTATTCGAAGTTGGTCATCTATCAGCTTCGAAAACTCTCATTTCAACTCATTACACTAATTCACTTATCGTACTCCTTTCTTGTAATTTGTAAAAGAGTTAGGTGTGAGTGCGCGACGAGTCGCACACCCACACCACCTGCTAGCGCCCGTTCATCGGCGGCGGCAGAGCCCGATGGCTCGTCTTCCGCTCGCGCGGTCCGATGCAATCGGGAATGTCGACGCCCCCAAACCGCTGAACGCACCGATCGGTCTGCACGGCCGAGAACCGCGTGGTTCCCTCCTTCATCAGCACCGAGCGCACTCCGTGCCTACCCGCCTTGACGATCGCGAACCTCTGAACGTTTGCCATTGTCCCTCCCGGACATCAAACCGGAACTGTACCGGTATTAATATATTATACTCTCTTTCCGGTAAAAAGTCAATAGCAAACGCACCCACCCCGGCAATCAAAATAACCCTTATTTTAAGGGATATTTAGCTCATCAATCTAACCAACTCTAATCTAAGAAACCTCTTCAGATCCCCCGTGCTCTTTGCGCCACTTCTCGATTTCCGCATGATTACCACCCATCAAAACTTGAGGAACTTTTAACTTTTTCACACTCCCCGTCTTACCTTTAATCACAACCTCTACCGGTCGCGTATACGTCGGATAGCTTCCCTGCTGCTCCTCGAGCGACTGCTCTTTCCCAAGCACCCCCGGAATCTGACGACTTACCGAATCAACTAAAATCATCGCCGGGATCTCACCACCGGTAAGTACATAATCGCCAACTGAAAACTCCTCATCCGCAACATGACTCGCCACACGCTCGTCCACCCCCTCGTATCGCCCACAAATTAAAATGAGCTGATTATATTTTGATAACCGCTTCGCATCAGTATTTGTAAACTTTTTCCCGCGCGTACTAAATAAAATTGTCCGTACTTTCGCCTTCACTTTCTTACTTTTAATCGCGTGCACCGCATCAATAATCGGTTGAAACATCATCACCATTCCCGCTCCGCCACCAAATGGCCTATCATCAACCTTCCGATGCTTATCTTTTGAGTACTGACGAATATCATGCGTCTTAATCGAAATCAATTTACTTTCTTGTGCGCGCTTAATAATCGACTCGGAAAAATACGAGTCGAACATCTTTGGAAAAATGGTTAGAATATCAAACCGCATATATCTATTGTAATCATAACTCACTGAAAACAAAAACCCGCTTGCGCGGGTTTTTAAAATCTTACAGTCCTAACTCGTCAGCTACCGGCCCTTCGAACTTCTTGATTGGGCGGTGCTCACCATTGTCATCAGCTGGAGCTCCGGCTGGCTGGCCTTCGCGAGCTGGGCGTGGCGGACGGGTCGATCCTTCTGGCTCTTCAATCTTAAGATTCACACGTGCGTTGTTCTTGATACCAACGATGCGGAGCAAGGAACGGATGGCTTTCGCCGTCGCACCCTGACGACCGACAACCTGACCCATATCTTGCGCGTTCACCTTAAGGCGAAGCAAGACACCGAGCTGGTCAACGGTACGCTCAAGCTTCACGTCATCTGGGTGATCAACGATCGACTTTACGAGGTACTCAAGAAACTCCTGATCAATAAATGTTTCCATACGGTTTCTATGATAATTACAACAATTCTACCGACCTTTGATATTTAGTTATAAAGCAAATAAGCAGACTAGGCTTTCGGGGCGGCAGGAGCAGCAGGCTTGGCAGCCTCTTCAGATTTCTTTGGTTGTTTGTGCTTGGCAATTTTCTTACCATCGAGCACTTTGTTTTTGAGAAGTAAGTTATGAACCGTCGCAGACATACCAGCACCAACACTCATCCAGTATTTAATACGCTCGGCTTTAAACTCACCCTTCTTACCCTTCGGATCATACCATCCTAAATCTTCAGTTGGAGTAGCAAATAATTTGCTGCGGCGCTCGGCAACAACCACGCGATAGCTCGCCTGGTGCTTTTTTCCGATACGCTTTAATCGAATCGATAACATAGGAAAGATAATACTCGAATTCGTTTTGTAAGTCAATGCGTAAGGCCAACCCTAGACCTTACCCGGCATCAACTCGTTATTCAGATCATCTAAACGGAGAGATAATACGCGACTCGTACCATCCTCACCCATCGTTACGCCATACAACACGCTCGCAGCCGACATCGTAGCCCTATTGTGCGTTACGAGCAAAAATTGGGTCTTTTGAGAGAAGTTTTTGATCAAATTAGAGAAGCGCTTCGTATTGTTCTCGTCCAAAGCAGCATCTACCTCATCTAAGACTAAGAATGGCGGCGGAGAAACGGAAATGAGTGCGAAAAGTACCGCGATCGAGACCAAGCTGCGCTCACCACCCGAGAGCATATCTAACCCACGGATATTTTTGCGCGGAATCGTAATGTCAATCTCAAGCCCGCCTTCATCAAACTCATCTTCTTTCGTTTCAACCAGCTCACTCACCTCCCCACCCTCCTCGCCCTCACCAACAACTGCTGCTGGCTTTTCTTTTTTCACTAAATGCAACTTCGCCTTACCACCGTTAAACATCAATCGGAAGTACGTGTTAAACTCCTCATTCACGAGCCCGAGCGCCTTAGTAAACTCGGTATGAATGCGCTGTGTCAGTTCAGTGATCAACCCCTTAAGATCCTGCACTGCTTTCTGTAAATCAGCGAGTTGCGTAGACAAAAACGTATAACGCTCCTCCATATCTTTCGCCTCCTTAAGCATCGCTGGATCAATCTCACCAATCGAAGCAAGCTCACCACGTAAGCGCAACATTCGGCGCTCAACCGCACTCACATCTAAATCGGCCACCGCTCCGGCGAGCACAAACTCACTCATCTGACGACCATACTGCGTCGCTTGATGCTCTAAATCTTTCCGGCGCATCTCAATCTTTTCTTTATCGAACGCGAAGCGGTTCTTTTGATTCTCGAGTGCGATAATCTCATTTTTCTTCGCCTCAACCGCCTCAAATGCTTTTTTAAACAACACGTTAAACTCTCGCATCTCGCCAGCGAGCTTGTTCTCCATCGTACCTAAGTCAGCCAAGTTTTTCTCAAGTAGCTCAAGCTCGGCAATAAACTTCTTGCGAAGCTCATCAATCTCCTTCTGGCGACTCACCACCTCTTGATTACCCCCATCCATCACCGACTCAATCTTCTTATCTAAAGAAGTAAGGGCAGCTTTAATCGCCGCCACGTCATTAGCAGCGAGTGCTTCGGCAATTACGCGCTTCACCTCCTTAATTACCGTCAACAGCTCCGCTTCTTTCACGCTCGCCTTTGGTCGGGAGAGTAAAAACTCTAACTCCGCCTCAAGACGTCCGAGCTCTTTTTGAATCTGTGCACGACGCGCAAATAATTCTGATTGTTGCTTTTTAAACGAATCAAAGTTTTTATCTCCCTGCGGCTGGGAGCGCTCAATTCCATCAAGTTCCTGTTGACGCAACTTTAACTCGCCGGTCTTTAAGCCAATCTCACTATCAATCTTTGCAATTTCAGGATCAATTTTCGTCAGCTCAACCGCAAACTCATTAAGTCGAAATGCAAAATACGAGTTTTCAAGCTCACGCAACTCATTCACTAACTCCGCGTGCTTTTCCCACTTACCCGCCTGCCGACGGAGCAACTTTAAGTGTGGCAATAACTCCTCAATAAGCGCACTCACCTTTTCGAGGTTGATAGTAGTCGCCTCAAGTTTAGTTTCCGCTTCATGACGCTTAATCTGATACTGTCTCAACCCGAGCACCTCTTCCATCATTACGCGTCGCTCGCTTGGCGTCGCCCGAATAAATAAATCGCTATTGCCCTGGTTAATAATTGAAAAACCCTTCGTACCCATCTTCGCTTTCGCAAAAAAGTCGATAATATCGCGCATCCTCACTTCAGATTCATTCAAATAGTAGTTTGAAGCACCATCACGACTTACGCGGCGACGGATCACTACTTCAGAAAAATCAACTGGAAAAAACCGAGTACTGTTATCAAATGTAATCGCAACCTGGGCAAAACTCGCCCGCGCTTTGTACTGCGAACCAGAATAAATTAAGTTTTCACTGCGCTCGGCGCGAATGTTTTTCGCTTCACGCTCTCCCAAAATCCAACGTAACGCGTCGATAACGTTACTCTTGCCCGAACCGTTTGGTCCGACAATCGCTGTCACGCCATCATAAAAATCCAGCGTAGTTTTCGCGGCAAACGATTTGAATCCAAACAGTTCTAGGCGCTTCAGGTACATATATATCTAGTATGTCATTTAATTTAGCTCTTTCGCGAGCTCTGGGATAAGCAGTGCTTTCTTCGCCGCCTCTACCTCCGCATCTTGCTTTGAAGGTCCACTCCCATCCGCCGCTAATCGGTCGTGAAGATATACGCCAACTTTAAAAATCTTCTTGTGATCTGGGCCACTGCTATCAAGTACTCGATAAATTGGCGTCACACGCAAAAATGCTTGCGCTTTTTCCTGGAGCAAACTCTTCGCATCCATATACAGACCTTTCTTCAAAACCTCTTCGAGCTGCGAAAGCACAAATTTCTTTACAAATTTCTTCGCCGCATCGTATCCGCCGTCAATATGAATCGCACCAATAATCGACTCCATCGCGTTTGCCAAGATAACCTCGCGCGCCCTGCCCGTATCTTTAAGCTCACCTCGTGAGAGTAAAATAAATTTCTCTAGGTTAAACGAACGAGAGATCTCGGCGAGCATAATATAGTTAACTAGTGCCGCACGCACGCTCGTCATCTTTCCCTCCTGAAAATCAGGAAAGCGATTAAAAAGCTCTTCAGTTACGATAAGCTCAAGCACCGCGTCACCCAAAAACTCCAAGCGCTCATTGCTCGGCAACTTCCAATTCGCATTTTCATTAAGATACGATCGATGCGTCAGCGCCTCTTCTCCCCACGATTTCTTTTTAAACGTATAGCCGATTGCTAGTTCAAGTTCTGATAGGTTCATAGTCTTGATGTCGGCAAGTATGTATCAGGAATTATGACTCCATCATTCCTCATACATCACTCACGACGGTAAATAATAATTACTTTCCCTTCCCCTCTTTAATCATATTCGCGTACACAGTCCCGAGCACGCCATTAATAAACTTGCCCGAATTCGGCCCACCGTAATTTTTCGCAATCTCAATCGCTTCATTAATAGCTACCGCTGCCGGCACTTCCGCCTTATCTGAATGAAGCAACTCATAAAAACCAATACGCAGCGCGTTACGATCAATGATAGCGATTTGCTCAACCGGCCAGTCTGGCGCAGTTTTTTTAATCAGCTCATCAATCTCGTGTAAGTGTTCAACAACTCCATTGGCGAGACGCCAAATAAACGCTTGTTCATCAAGCCCCGGCCCAAATTCAGCCAAGTTGCGCTCAACGATAGAAACTAAATCAGCCTTCCGTTGATAGAAGTCCCACTCATAGAGCGATTGAAGCACGATAGATCGCGCGAGTTGTCGGCTAGCCATATGTTAAAGAATGCAAATCAAAGAACTGCGAATGAGTTACGCATCGCGCACTCAAACTTAGTATAGCAGATTATGCTGATACTTTCTTACCGGCGTAGTGTCCACACTGGATGCAAGCCTTGTGCGGCAAAAGAGGTCCGCGGCAGTTCGTACAAATACCTAAATTACGCTTTTTGAGCGCA
This sequence comes from uncultured Candidatus Saccharibacteria bacterium, assembly GCA_964394435.1. Lineage (GTDB taxonomy): Bacteria > Patescibacteriota > Minisyncoccia > UBA6257 > 1-14-0-10-44-23 > CAYMXN01. Next base: position 31,242 of record CAYMXN010000001.1, on the reverse strand, counting down.
AGGTGTGAACGTCGGCGACCGACTTTCGATTTACTGTGATGTTTTACTGGTACTCCTCCCATAGTAGTAGCTTATAGCGGTTAACTAATAGTTTCTAGATAATACACAAAAGCGAAAATAAATGCAACCTCCAAACCGCAAAATACTCCCTAAGAAATAAAAGGGGCGGCCGCATCACGAGGATGAAGTCGCCCGAAGAGAACGTGGTCGCAGCTACCGGTGGGAGGGAACCGGCGCCTCCTAGTTGGCACGTGGAGACACGCTACGACCACGGGTTTATCTGGAACGCGCAATTGAGTGAGAGAGTCCAAAGGATTCGAACCTTCGACCTCGGGCGGGGAACCCGTGCACTACCGCCGTGCTAGGACTCTCTCCTCAATGACGCACCCCGTAAACACGTTTTGACAATATAACCTAAAGCAGTCTTATTGTCAATAGATATGCCAAATAATACAAGTAACCCTTCCCGCTTCCCTTCCCGCAAATATTCTTTATAATGAGAGTGGCTGAGATTTAGCTCAATTAGTAAAAAGCTAAAAACAGCAATTAAATACAAAATATATGGCTAACTTTACGCATTTACATACGCACACGCACTACTCGCTCCTCGATGGAATGAGCAAGATTGATGAGCTCGTCGCCAAAGCCAAAGAGCTTGGCATGACCAGTCTCGCGATCACCGATCACGGCAACATGTATGGCGCGATCGAATTTTATAAAGCGTGCAAAGCAGCAGGCATCAAACCAATCTTAGGTGTCGAGGCCTATATCGCTCCGGGTGACCACAAAGACAAAACCGCTGGCGGAGTCAACGAAGATCGCTACTATCACCTCATCTTATTAGCTAAAAATAAAACAGGCTGGGAAAATCTCCTCAAGCTTGTTACGCAGTCGTACCTCGAGGGGTACTACTACAAGCCGCGCATGGACAAACAGATGCTCCGCGAGCATCACGAAGGCCTGATCGCCCTCTCTGGTTGTTTGGGCGGCGAGTTAAGCCAAGCACTTTTCAACGGCAAGGCGGAACAGGCGGAAAAAATCGCTCTCGAACACGAAGAAATCTTTGGCAAAGGCAACTACTATATAGAAGTGCAGTCCCACGACAAGATTAAAGACGTCGCGGCAGTTCTTCCTAAACAGATCGCCCTCGCTCAAAAACTCGGGATTCCGATGGTCGCGACGCAAGATAGCCACTACCTCAACTCCGACGACTGCGTCCCTCACGACATCTTACTCGCCATTCAAACCGGCAAAAAAGTTTCGGACAAAAACCGCCTCTGCCTTGAGGACGACTTTTCATTTTCAAGTGAGGCCGATATGCGCAAACGCCTCAAGGCCTGTCCGGAAGCAGTTGATAACACGGGAATCATCGCCGACCAGTGCAACCTCGAACTTGAACTCGGGAAAATTTTGCTTCCAAAATTTGATACTCCAGATGGTTCAGACTCTAAGCTCTACCTCCGCAAACTTGTTGCACAGCGCACCCCTGCTCGCTACCCAGTCATCGACGAGATAACTACCAAGCGTATCGAATACGAGCTTGGCGTTATCGAAAAAACTGGCTTTGCTGACTACTTCTTAATCGTTCAAGACTTTATTAACTGGGCAAAGGAACGAGGCGTAGTCGTTGGCCCAGGCCGTGGCAGCGCTGCTGGCTCAATCATCTCCTATATATTACGCATCACCGACCTCGACCCAATTAAGTACGAGCTCCTCTTTGAGCGTTTCTTAAATCCTGAACGTATTCAAATGCCGGATATCGACGTCGATATTACTGACGTTCGTCGCGACGAAGTCTTTGCATACCTCGAGGATAAGTACGGAAAAGACCGCGTCGCCCACATCATCACCTTTGGAACGATGGCCGCTCGCGCCTCGATTCGTGACGTCGGACGCGCACTTGATATCGAGTATGGTTTTTGCGACATGCTCGCCAAACTCGTACCAACAAATAACGACCTCGACGAAGCACTCTCGGAAGTACAAGAACTCAAAGACTTATACAAAAAAGATGAGCGCGCGAAGCGCATCATCGATGCCGCTAAACGCCTCGAAGGCGTCGCTCGTCACGCCTCGGTTCACGCATGCGGTACGGTTATCGCTGCCGAGCCACTAACTAAACGCGTCCCCCTTCAAAACGCTCCGCAAGACGAGAATATCACTGTCACCCAGTTTGAAATGCACGCGATCGAAGATCTCGGTCTACTTAAAATGGATATCTTAGGCTTAAAAAACCTAACCATCATCGAAAACACCGTCCGTTTAATCCAAGAACTCACCGGCAAGCTCATCGACATCAGCACGATTCCGCTTGACGACGAAAAAGCGTTCGAGCTATTTAAAACCGCACAGACCACGGGCGTATTCCAGCTCGAGTCTGGCGGTATGCGTCGCTACCTTAAAGAACTTAAGCCAACCGAACTCGAAGACATTATCGCGATGGTCGCCTTGTACCGCCCAGGTCCGATGGAACTTATTCCAAGTTATATCAATCGTAAATATGGACGCGAACAAGTCGCCTATCTTCACCCAAGCCTCGAGCCGATTTTGAAAAAAACCTACGGTATCGGCGTCTATCAAGAACAAATGATGCGCATCGCCTCTGATCTCGCCGGCTTCTCGCTCGCTCAAGCTGACACGCTGCGTAAAGCTATCGGTAAAAAGATTAAAAAGCTGCTCGACGAACAGCAAGAGAAACTGATCACCGGTATGGTGAAAAATGGAATTCCGCAGCGCACCGCCGAGGCTATCTGGGAGCTCTTCCCTCCATTTGCTCGCTACGGTTTTAACCGTAGTCACGCCGCGTGTTACGCCATGATCGCGTATCAAACCGCGTATCTTAAAGCTAACTACCCGGTGGAGTTTATGACCTCCCTCTTCAACTCCGAATCAGATGACATCGACCGCATCTCGTTCTTAATCAACGAGTGTAAGAAAATGGACATTCAGGTACTCCCACCAGATATCAACAAAAGCTCTGCACGCTTTACTCCCGACGGGCACAATATCCGTTTCGGCCTCGACGCAGTTAAAAATGTCGGAAGCGCGATCGTCGGCGCGATTATCGAAGAGCGCGGTAAAGGTGGTGAGTTCAAAACATTTTCCGAATTACTTACGCGCGTTAAACACAAAGACTTAAACAAAAAATCCCTCGAAGCGCTCACGAAATGTGGCGCCCTCGATGGCCTGGGTACCGAACGCAACCAAATCCTCAATAATATAGAAGAGGTTATTAAGTTCGCGAGTGCCGCCAAAAAAGCCGACCCGGCTGGAGGCTCCGGACAAGCGGGTCTCTTTGGCGCAACCTTTGCAACTTCAAATGTAAAACCACTCAAGCTCGCCCAGAGCACGCCAGCTACTAAAACCCAACGTCTCGCCTGGGAGAAAGAGCTCCTCGGACTGTATGTTTCTGATCACCCACTCAATACAAAAACCGAAGAAATCAAAGCGGTTAAGGCCACGCTCATTAAAGCGATGCGCGCCGAACGCTCAACAATGAAAACCTACCGCATCGCCGGCATGATTACCGCGGTTAAATCAATTATCGCTAAAAATGGTAAGCCGATGGCGTTTGCGCGTATCGAAGACTCGTCTGACGGTATCGAGGTAGTCATCTTCTCCGAGCTCTTCACAAAATTCAAAGACCTCTGGCAGGACGGCAAAATCGTCGCAGTAGTCGGAAAACTCTCCCCGCGCAATGGAGAGCTAAATATGATTATTGATAACGCCAAAGAGTTATGACGAAACCTAAAAAGAAAAAAATCAAAAAAGAAAAGACATTTGCACAAACTGCAGATCGATTTATAGAGAAAACAGAGGCACTAAAAATTGCACTCGTAAATTCGATGCAGGCATTGAATAATTCGCGAAACCAATCACAGGAAAATCTTAATAAACTAATAAAAAAAGGAGTGATAAATGTCTTAGAGAAAAAAGGTAGTAAGATATTTTTTTCTGCGTCTGCAAAAGACTACCAGCTTGTAGCTGATTTTTTCGAAAAAAGAACTCGCATAAATACAGCCATGCCAATGGTACCAATAGGACTCTTCATTCTCCTCGTTTGTGAATACGAGAACTTCATAAGAGAAGTTTTACTACTTGTTTTTTATTCAAAAATCGAAGTCCTAAATTCAAGTCAAATAAATCTTAATATTGCCGATATTTTAAAACACGAGACTATTAGCGAAATAAAAGAAAGGGTAATTAACCAAGAAATTGATAGTATTTTACGAAAAAATTCGTCTGACCAAATAAAATGGTTCATAGAGAAAATTGGAGTAAATGGTGATGATCTCGAAGAAAAATTACTCAAAAGCTTAATCGAAATAACAGCCCGCCGTAACTTATTCGTCCACACTAATGGCGTCATTTCTAGTGAATATCTAACTATTTGCAAAAAAAGTGGGATTGCACTCGAAAAAGACTTTGAATTAGGAAGGGAGCTATTTTTATCACCAGAATATTTTTATGAAGCGATTCGCATTATAACGCATTTCTCGATTGAATTAATGCAACTAACTTGGAGAAAAATTACCCCCGAAGACAACGAAAAAGCAGATGACAGTCTTCTGACTATTACTTACGAATTAATTAGGCAAAATAAAAATACCTTAGCAGCTCGACTGCTAGAATTTGCAAATAAAAAGATTATTAAAACATCATCCGAAGAAACAAAGTTATATTTCCTAATAAACCACGCACTTGCCCTAAAACATGGAAAGCAGGAAGGCGCCGCAATGAAATTAATAAATTCTCAAAACTGGAAGGCGAAGGATGCTAAATTCCGGCTTGCCGCAGCAGTTATAAAAAATGAATACTCAATTGCGAGTAGCTGCATGCTAGAAATCGGAAAAAGAAAGGGCATGAACGAGGCATATAAAACATGGCCACTATTTAATACTTTTAGAAACCGCGAAGAATTTCAAAACGCATATAAAAAAGTATTCAACGAAGTATTCAAATTCAGGAGCGACGAAACACTGGAAAGCTTCAAGAAAAAATAAAAAATGCAACTCACGTAATTTTATTAAAATCGCAATGGAGAGCTAAATATGATTATTGATAACGCCAAAGAGTTGTAATAAACTAAACCCAATGAACCAGTTCCGCCAAACAACCACAGTGACAACTCGAATCCCCTCTTAGGCGGCAATGTTTTGATGCGAACCAAAACGTCACCCCGCCTAGGCGGGGTGATTTGTTTAATGCGAAGCGTCGCGATACAATAAAAACTAACCAATCAGCTATGGAAAACGCACAATTAGAGAATATCCGCCACTCATTAGCCCACCTGCTCGCCGCCGCGGTACTCAAAAAGTACCCGGACACAAAATTAGGTATCGGCCCAGTTATTGAAAACGGCTTTTACTACGACTTCCAATTTAGTCAGCCAATCTCTGAAACCGAACTCAAAGATCTCGAGAAGCAAATGAAAAAGTTTATCGGGGGCAAGCTCGCCTTTACTGGCGCGCCGATGTCCGCCGACGAACTCAAGAAAAAATACGCCAATCAGCCATTTAAGCTCGAGCTTATCGATGAGTACGCCAAAGAAGGTCGCACCCTCACTAGCTATAAGACTGGCGAAATTTTCGAAGACCTTTGTAAAGGTGGCCACGTCGAAAACACCCTCGCCATAGATCCAGATAGCTTTAAACTCACTAAGCTCGCTGGTGCGTACTGGCGCGGTGATGACAAAAACGCTCAACTCACCCGCATCTACGGACTCGCCTTTGCGACCAAAGAAGAGCTCGACGCACATCTCAAGATGCTCGCCGAAGCTGAAAAGCGCGACCACAAAAAACTCGGGCCTGAACTCGACCTCTTTGTCTTTTCCGACCTTGTTGGCTCGGGACTTCCCCTCTGGACGCCAAAAGGCACCCTGCTTCGCAACCTTCTCGACAGTTTTGTCTGGCAGCTTCGTAAGGAGCGTGGCTATGTGCAGGTAGACATTCCACACATAACCAAAAAAGATTTATACGAAAAGAGTGGACACTGGGACAAGTACAAAGATGACTTGTTCAAAATCAATACGCGCGAAGGCCACGTGTTTGCGATGAAGCCGATGAACTGCCCGCACCACACGCAAATTTACAACCGCAAAAAGTGGAGCTACCGCGAACTTCCACAGCGCTACGCCTCAACTACAAAGGTGTATCGTGACGAACAGTCAGGTGAGCTCGCCGGCCTCTCCCGTGTACGCGCTATCACGCAAGATGATGCGCACGTATTTTGCCGACCAAGCCAGGTAAAAGAAGAGATGAATAAGATTTGGGAGATTATCTCAACCTTCTACGGCTCGTTTGGATTCACACTCAAACCTCGCCTCTCCCTTCACGACCCAGCTCATCCAGAGAAATATCTCGGCAGCAAAGAAACTTGGGCCAAAGCCGAAGGCTTTATCAAAGAGCTTGTAGATGAGCACGGCATCAAAGACCCGCTTATTGGTATCGGCGAAGCAGCCTTTTACGGACCAAAAATCGACTTTATGGCTAAGGACTCGATCGGCCGTACCTGGCAGGTGGCGACTATTCAGCTTGATATGAGCATGCCAGAGCGCTTTGACCTCTCCTGTGTTGGCGAAGATGGCAAAGACGAGCGCATCGTGATGATTCACGCGGCAATCATGGGTTCGATTGAACGCTTCCTTTCAGTTCTTATCGAGCACTACGCCGGCCACTTCCCGCTCTGGCTCGCTCCAGTCCAAGCTCGCGTCATCGCGATTGGCGAAAAGTTCCAAGACTACGGCAAACAAGTACTCACGCAACTCGAAACCGCAGGAGTTCGCGCCGAACTCGCCGATTGTGACGAGACCCTGGGCAAACGTGTTCGCGCCGCTCAACTCGAAAAAATCCCATACGTACTCGTCGTAGGCGAAGAAGAGATGAATGCAAAAGCCGTCGCCGTACGTCACGCGACCCTCGGCGATCTCAAGATGATGCCAGTAAGCGAACTCATCGCTCGCCTCACCGAAGAAATCGCGCAAAAGAAGTAAAACTAAAACCACCCTTCGATATACGCAGGGTGGTTTTATGTTGTCTAAATAAAAAAAGCGGCCCCGATTTAGTTCTGACGTCCGAAGACGTGAGAAATAACTCGGGGCCAAGATGACCTGTGGTCTATGACAGCCTGTCGCGGTGGAAGCAACCCCGGTTTGTCAGCAAAGCTTCCGAAGAAGCAGCTAGACGCGTTGGATGGTTCCGAATCCCGCCGTTGGCAATTGTCAGCTCCGTGTGGGAGTTAGACAGGTCCCTGCCTATCCAGGCAGGTGGCTTGCTACCGACTGACTCTCCTGCTGTCCGCGTTTTACCGCGGACGATCTCGCGCGTGAGTCATCGACCCTCCCTTCGGCTGTGCACCCCTCCCGGGATGCGGACGACTGGGACGCGATTCTCTGCCTGTGTGCGATCTCTTCGAGCACTACCTTTGAGTTTGCCGGCAACCCACTCGTAGGCCGTACAGGGAGCTCTCAACTTCCCCGTTTCCTATCGAGCTTACAGGGATACTATCCCTTGCCGGAGGCGTAACCTCCTTTCATTTTCGCTTGGGTTTCTTGGCCGGCGCCGTTCGTGGGCGTCAGCTCATCGCGCGATGGATGAACTCCACCACCGGACCGTCGCGGATCTGCATCAGACCGTCTTTCTCGGCCTATAGTGGCCGACTTGTATGGGACTCACTGCCTTTCGGAATGCGAGTCGCAGTATTGAGGTTGACGAGTACGCGTCCACGCTGGACGCACCACCTGAGCAGGTAGTAAAAACAGCATAGCACAGACCCTATCTCTTGTCAAGAGGTGCTAAACGTGGCCTTATTTTTTCACCATATTTCATCTCTTTTTCAAGTTGTATTAACCCTCAATTTTTGCTAAAATAGCTAAGTACTTTTCTTCCTGCTCTGCAGGCCTTTCTTATTCATAACTCGTAATTTATAACCCATAACTCATGATTATCAACTGGTACGGCGAAGGCTGCTTTAAACTCCAAGAAGGAGAAACGACTATCCTTATCGACCCAATCGAAGGAAGCAGTGGACTCTCAGCTCCACGCTTCAAGCCAACAATTTTAGTAAAGACACTCATGCCAACTCCAACTGCGGAGTCAGAAAAAGAGCCAGCAGTTAACGAAGATGGTAGTACGGTTGTCATGGGCCCAGGCGAGTACGAAGCAAAAAACGTTTCTATTACTGGCTGGACGCTCCAAAAAGATAGTAGTGACGCGTTTATTAAAAGTGTATTCCGTATCAAAACCGACGATCTCACGATCGGCGTTTTAGGTCACCTCTCCGAGTTTAACGAACCAGAAATTCTCGAAGAAATGGGCAACGTCGACGTCTTAATCATCCCAGGTGGTGGCAAGCCATTCATCGAGTGCGCAGCTGCGGCTAAATTAATTCGCCAGATCAATCCAAAACTCGTCATCCCTTCATTCTTTAAAGTCCCAGGACTTAAGCGCAAAGCTGAAGATGTAAGTGAGTTTCTCAAAGAGATGGGGCAAAAAGTTGAAGCGGAGGAAAAAGTAAACGTAAAGAAAAAAGAGTTAACTGATTCAAAAACAAAAGTAGTCGTCCTCAAAGTCTAGTTTATGTCACTTAAGTCAACGCTCGAACGTATCAGAACTGGCGACCGAAAGACAAAACTTCGGTGGCTTATCGGCTGTAGCGCCATCACAATGATCTTCATCATTGGCATCTGGGTAGCGTACGTACAGAGCGTCGTAAGTGACATCGGAGGGACACAAGCAGCAAATCAAGAAAATCAAACAATATCAGCACTCGCGATGGGAACTAGTAAGGTAGTCGATGTCATAAAGCGAAAAACAGCCAGCACGCTCCTCTACTTCCAAAATCTCATCACTACCAAAACAACGTTTACCATCAAGCCCGACGAACCAGAAACAGCGACCCCAACTAATCAGTAAAGAATACGAATACTATGAGCAATCAAAACGAAGAATACCAACACGGAAAAATTGAAAAGCGAGAAATTACCACCGAGCTCCAAGAGTCGTACTTAGACTACGCGATGTCCGTCATCGTTAGTCGTGCCCTTCCTGATGTACGTGATGGTCTTAAGCCAGTACAGCGCCGTATTCTCTGGAGCATGTGGGACAGCGGTGTCTCTGCTGATGCCAAACTCCGCAAATCTGCTGACGTCGTCGGTGAAGTCATGGGTAAGTACCACCCACACGGTGACGCTTCGATTTATCAAACCATCGTTCGTATGGTGCAAGACTTCTCCTTCCGCTACCCACTGTGTATTGGCCAGGGTAACTGGGGATCAGTTGATGGTGACGAGGCTGCCGCTATGCGTTATACCGAAACCAAGCTCGCCCGCGTTTCTGAAACACTCTTAACCGATATTGAAAAAGAAACGGTTGATTGGCAGCCAAACTATTCTGGCACCAAGCAGGAACCAAAATACCTCCCAGCCAAACTCCCCCAGCTCCTTTTAAATGGCACTGCTGGTATCGCTGTCGGTATGGCGACCAACATTCCACCACACAACCTTGGTGAAGTCGTTGACGCACTTATCTATCTTTCTGAAAATCCAAAAGCAACTACCGAAGATCTCCTCGAATTCGTAAAAGGCCCCGACTTCCCGACCGCTGGCGTTATCTACAACAAAAAAGATATTGCTGACGCGTACACGACCGGCAAAGGTGCAATTACGATGCGCGGCGTTGCCGAAGTCAAAGAACGCAAAGGTGGCAAAGGCTACGATATCGAAATTACCGAAATTCCATACCAGGTAAACAAGAGCGAGCTCATCATTAAGATGGCCGAGTTAGTCACGGACAAAAAAATCGAAGGTATTCGTGATATCCGCGACGAGAGTGATAAGCAAGGTATGTCAATTGTAATCGAGCTCAAAAACGACGCCTCACCACAAAAGATTCTCAACCAGCTCTACAACCACACCGACCTGCAGAAAAACTTCAACGTCAACATGGTTGCGCTCGTTGACGGTGGTCTTCAACCACAAGTACTCTCACTCAAAGATATCTTGGTCGCCTTCTTAGAGCACCGCAAATCAGTCGTCCGCCGCCGTGCCGAGTTCGACCTCCGCAAAGCCAAAGAGCGCGAACACATCTTAATCGGTCTCGTCAGCGCACTTGAAGTCATTGATAAAATCATCGCGACTATCAAGAAGTCTGAAAACCGCGAAGACGCTCACAAAAACTTGATGAAAAACTTCAAGTTGAGCGACCTCCAGTCAACGGCAATCTTGGAAATGAAATTAAGTCAGCTCGCCGCCCTTGAGCGCATCAAACTCGAAGACGAGCTCGCTGAAAAGAAAAAACTCATCGCCGAACTCGAAGCCTTACTCAAGAGTGTCGCTAAAATTCTCGCGGTTATCCAAAACGAGATTAAAGCCCTTAAAGAGAAATACGGTGACGAGCGCCGCACGCGCGTAATCGCTGGTGGACTCAAAGAGTTCTCCGAAGAAGACCTTGTTCCTCAAGAGGAAACAATCATCACCCTTAGCCAGGGTGGGTATATTAAGCGCGTTCCCCCAACAAGCTTTAAGATGCAAAACCGTGGCGGCAAGGGCCTAATCGGCTCGGACGTTGAAGACGAGGACTTCTTAACTCAACTCGTTTACGCCAACACCCACGACAACATCCTTTTCTTCACCGACAAAGGACGCGTCTTCCAGACCAAGGTCTACGAAATCCCTGCGGGAAGCCGTACGGCCAAAGGTAAGCCGGTCCACAACTTCTTAGACATTCCGCTCGAAGAGCGCGTCAACGCGATAGTCACCTATCCAAACGCACCAAAGGAACAGCAAGCCCAAGACAAGAAGTTCCTCGTGATGGCAACCAAGGAAGGCATGATTAAAAAGACTCCGCTCACCGACTTCACCAACGTCCGCCGCAGCGGCATTATCGCGATGGGTATGAAGAAAAACGACGTCCTCTTATGGGCGAAGTTTAGCAGCGGCCAAGACGAAGTAATGCTCACCACCTCTAACGGCCAGGCGATTCGCTTTAAAGAAAGCAACGTCCGCCCAATGGGACGCACCGCCGGAGGTGTTAAAGCGATTCGCCTCAAGGGAAGTGACTACTTAAGCTCGATGAACGTTGTTGAAAAAGATAAGGCGAAAGATATGCGCCTACTCGTAGTTATGAGTAACGGATTTGGTAAACAGACCGCCCTCACCCAGTACAAAGTGCAGGGTCGTGGTGGCTCGGGCATCAAGACTGCCAACATCACCGCCAAGACCGGCATCTTGATGGACGCGCGTCTCGTCTCCACCGAAAAAGATATCATCGCACTTTCTGCAAAAGGACAAATCATCCATACCGAGATTGACAGTGTCCGCCTCGCCTCTCGCGCAACCCAAGGCGTACGCATTATGAACGTCGCTGGTGGCGATAAGCTCATCGGTATCATCTGCTTCTAAGCAACCAAAAAACTGCCCACTCGGGCAGTTTTTTAATAAACAATAAACCCCGTGATGGAACTCCATCACGGGGGAAAGACTGCGAATCAATTAGGTCGTGGCACCCGCCTTGGCAGCTGCCTGCTTCTGCTCATACTTGAAAATAATCGCCAACTCGTCATTAGTAAGCTGATCCGGAGAATCGATCAACATCGATCCACCGCGATCGCCGCAGCGTATGAGCCAGACAAAGAACTGACCATCAGGAGCCAAAGCCAGTAGACGCCTCTCGCCGCAATCAGAGTGATGAGTAGTCAGCATTCGAGAGGAAGGTGAAATCTCCTTCCAGAGAACCTCGAAAGCGTCCTCCACTGCCTCGCGGCGTCGCTTAGTCACACCAAACTCCGACTCAAAGGAAGACCGCTTTTCCTTAATCCGAGCTTCTCCTGTAGCAATACTCTGCTGGCAAACCTCCGAACGCCGTCTCGCGTACTCTTTAGTGTAAGGGCTCGCAGAGGGGTCTTCTACGACCTTCTTCCAATCAGCTACTTCCAATATCACTCGGTCCCGATCCTTCTCGAGCCGCACAAGCTCAACCGAGAGAGCTTCTTCAGCTCGCCCTAGATGTTCCGCAATCAACGCCTCAATCCGCTGCCTAGCCCATGAAGGACGACGCACTGAATCATGAGAGCCCATTGGACCCTCCCTTCTAAACGTCGAGAGTTCGCTCGACACGATTTCCGCCTTATAGACGGAATTTCTCGAAAACATCAGAACCCGCTGGGCCCTAATGCGAGACTCACGTCTCACTGGCATAATGCTATTTTCTAAAGAAAATGTCAATCAATACTACTTTAATGCTAACAAACATATCCTATGCATAATATCTCTTCATTGACATATAACAAATATCATGTTATTTACTTAACATCCTCACCTGCTAAAGAAAGGAGGGGCTATGAGTCAGGCAATTCTACTATGGACGTACGCAGGACACTCCTCCTACGTCTACAGTGCAAAAGTTCTTAGCGGTGGCGCACACATCCCGCACGAGGAAGCGATACGCAGAGGTCTGTGTACGACAGCAGAACTAGAACGCCACTCGAAATCCGACTATCTGAACCACTGGTACGACCTCGAACCAGGGGATCAGATAGAAATCGAAGTTGACGATGGCGAAGACTACGAAAAGACGATTTTCGAGATTCCAGAGGCACCGCTGCCGAGCCCGCCCCAGAAGCTCGCAGACTTTTGGAAAATCAACCTGATGTCGTACTTCAAGCAGCATTGTCGATGCATCTCATCCACCACCGAGTAGCGCAAGCAACCGGTGGTTTTTAATTTTATCCCCTGTTAAGACGAAAAAAGAGCGAGAAATGATATACTTATTACAATGTCACTCACAAAAAATCAACTCGCCATTATCGGCGTCGTACTTGGATTAATCATTATCATCACCCTGCTCGCACTCGGGATAATTCCTGGTCTGCGTAGCACCTCGAACTCCAATGGTTTAACCGGAAAGTTAACGATTTGGGGAGTCGAAGATACCGAAGATGAGTTTGCGCCGCTAGTCACGCAGTACAACGTCACTAATCCGGGCGTTGAAATAACCTATCGCCAAATGGACGAGGCTAATTATGAGTCAAACCTCATCAACGCACTCGCCGCTGGCACCGGACCAGATATTTTTATGTTTAAAAACAGCTGGCTTCCGAAACATTTCGACAAAGTAGCTCCAACCAGCCTTACGCAGGTCCCGATTGATACTTTCCGCGAGTACTTCCCGACCGTCGCCGAACAAAACTTCGTCGCCGGGGGCAATATATACGCGATGCCACTCTTTAGCGACTCACTCGTGATGTTTTACAACAAAGACCTTTTTGATACCGCAGGCATCGCCCAGCCTCCACAAACTTGGGAACAGTTAATCGCGATGATTCCAAAACTTCGCCAGCTCGACACTACGGGTAAAATCACCCGAGCCGCAGTCGCTCTCGGTGGATCAACTAAAAGTATTCACAACGCGAGTGATATCTTAAGCTTGATAATGCTCCAAAACGGCGTGCAGATGATCGACAGCCAATTTACCGAGGCGACTTACGCACGCACCGGCACTGAGTCACTCCGCTTTTACACCAATTTCGCCAACCCAATTCAATCAAGCTACTCGTGGAGTAACGGCTTTGGTAACTCAATCGACGGCTTCGCTCAAGAAAAGACCGCGATTATCTTTGACTACGGACGCAATCTCGCTCTCATTAAAGAAAAAAACCCATTCCTCAATATCGGCTTCGCACCAATGCTCCAGAAAACCGACGCACCTAAAAGCATCAACTACGCTGATTACTGGGGCCTAACTGTTTCAAAGAAAAGTGCAAACAAATCACTCGCCTGGGACTTTGTTTTTGCCGCTACGACCAACTCGGCCGCCAATAGCGCGTACCTCACCGCCACCGAAAAATCCCCGATGATTCGCTCGCTCATCGCCGCTACCCAAACTAAGGCAGGCCTCACGGGCATCTTAGCGCGCCAAACGCTTACCGCCCGCAGCTGGAGCCAGATAGACAACAACGCGATTACCACGAGCTTCTCACAAGCAATTGATGCGGTAGTCAGCGGACAAGCTTCTGCAGACAAAGCGCTTAAGACCAGCGAAGAGGCGATCTCCGACCTTATTCGTATCAAAGCGAGTGCCAACCAAAATAATTAATTTTATGAAGAGTCATTATAAAAAAATACTGTTCGCAGTCGCTATCCTCGCTGGCCTACTTCTTATCAACCTCGCCCCAATTCACGCCGCCGATACGAGCATTATTCTCCCAAAGTGCGACCCATCACTTCCCTTAGGCGCCCCAGCTGGCCCAAACGGCCCACCATGTGGTGTAAATAAGTTTATCGAACTAATCAAAAACATTATCCGCTGGCTCACCATTATCGCCTTCCCATTAGCCGCTATCTTTATCGGCTGGGGCGGGTTTGATATAATGACAGCAGCTGGGAATAGTGAAAAAATGAGCGGCGGCTGGAAGCGCATCAAAGTCGCACTGATGGGCGTAGTCGTCCTCCTCTTCTCATACATTATTATTCAATTGGTCTTTAACGCTCTTAAAGTCCCATCCGACCTTCGTCCAGGCGGAACAACCGTAAACGACCCTCTCTTTAATTAATCTATGTTTGCCAATCTCATCATTAAGCTCTTTGCAGTTCCTGAAGCACTCGCTGCGGGAGGCGACTCGTCAGGTGGAGGAATCCCAACTAATCCAGGCCCAAGCGTAGCTGATGTTCCCGTTCCTAAGATCGACCTCTCCGACGCCAACCCGCTTGGCAAAAGTACGACGATTACCCAGATTCTCCAAAACATCCTCGACTTCTTAGTCAAAGCCGGAGCCGCAGTTGTTGTTTTAATGGTAATTATTGGCGCGTTCCAGATGCTCCTCTCGCAAGGTGACCCAGAAAAGTTTAACAACGGTAAAAAAACTATCCTCTATACCGTCATCGGCTACGCGATCCTACTCCTCGCCGACGGCATCGCACTTATCGTTAAAAATGTCTTGTCAAAATAATATGAAAAAAACCATTTTTACGATGAGTTTGGCAGCACTCGCCACTCCACTGATAAGTTTTGCGGCTATTACGACCGGCGAAGGCGTTATTCAAGCGATCTATGACATCGCCGACTGGATGTTCGCCTTTTTCCTCGCTATCGCAGTAATCATGATTATTATCGCCGCCTTTAGCTTTCTAACTGGTGGTGGTGACCCAGAAAAATACGGCAAAGCCAAAACAATGCTTCTCTACTCCGCGGTCGCAATCGCGGTCGCCGTACTCGCGCGCGGATTTAGCACTATCGTAACCAGTATCGTGAAATAATATGAAGAACTTTTTCGCTACACTCGCCCTCACCCTCCTTCCACTTACTACGCTTGCCGCTGGCCCAACCCCACTGCCAACCGACCCCGTACCAAATGGTGCGTATGGCGCGCTCGCCGCGATGCGCTCAATCGCCAACTGGATGTTTTCTATTCTCCTCGTCCTCTCGGTTATCTTCATCCTCTACGCCTCCTTCATCTATCTCACCTCCGCCGGTGACACCGAAAAGGCTGGCAAGGCTCATCAGATTCTCATTTACGCGGCCATCGCAATCGTCGTCGCCATTCTCTCCCGTGGCATCGTCGTCGCAGTAGGAAGTATAGTTGGATACAACTCGGCCTCGAGCTATGGATCTGGGATTGATTTAGGCAATTTAAATCCATTTTGGTAACAATTATGAAAACAAAGATCATTACCTCGCTCACCAGCTTCCTTCTCCCTGTTCTCGTTTTTGCCGCCTTTCAGCCAGCGCCATTCACCATTCCTGAAAACTCCAGCCTCACAGGTGGTGGCAATGGCATCGTCAACTTACTTCGCATCGTCGCCAACTGGATGTTTACCATCCTCCTTTTGCTCGCCGTCATCTTTATCATCTACGCCGCATTTATCTACCTCACCTCTGCTGGTGATACCGAAAAAGCTGGCAAGGGGCACAAGATTATCATCTACGCTGCGGTTGCAATTGGCGTCGCCATCTTAGCCAAAGGACTCGTCTTTATTGTTGCGCAATTAGTAGGTGCGAGTAGTTCTGTGAATGGGCTGTAATCCTAACTGTGATATACTGATACTCATAGCGAAAGGTCGAAGAATGATATACATATAAGAATCACTATGAAAAAATTTACATCGTCTCTTACTCTCGCCTTAGTTACTGCAGTCATGCCACTTATCTCATTTGCTCAAGGTGGAAGCGGTATTAACGGAGTGCAAAACCTCCCAGAAGGCGTAAAAGACTTTGGTGGCTTTATCAAAATCTTCAATACCCTTATTAACTGGATATTTACGATTTTGTTAATCTTAGCCGTTTTCTTCATCCTCTTTGCGGCCTTTAAGTATTTGACCGCTGGTGGTGACAACGAAAAGATTGGTTCAGCCCACAAGATCCTCGTATACGCCGTGGTAGCAATCGCCGTCGCCCTCTTGGCGCAAGGCGTACGCTTCGTCGTAGCCCAGCTCGTTGGTGTTCCAATTCAAAGCGCCGGTACGACTACGCAGTAAGCTCACGAAAATAAATTAAAACACCCTCGTCTCGCGAGGGTGTTTTAATTTTAAATAAAAAAGGCGGTTAACTCGGATGCTGCGCATCCGCGTTAACCGCCCGAACCTACGAACCCTTCGCAATCACGACCACCGTGTGCTCCTCCGCGCGGGACGAGTTATCCCAAACGCGGAACCACCCGACTCCGTAGAGCTCGAGTCGAGCCCCAGCGCCTAGCGAGCGAACCTCGCCATTGCCGAACTCAACCGAGTACCCGCCAAGAGCCGGCGTGTCATACAGCTCGACCGAGAGAGCTCCCTTCGGAACCCTCACCCACTTCGACTTCGTCGGAGCGGCCCAGAGCGTGAGCACGAGAGAGCGCTCCTCGCCAGGAGTCAGCTCCGAAAAACCGAACTGCTCCACGGTCGTCGGAATCTGATCGCGCGTAACTGCACCGTTCACGCGACGACCCGAGACATTGACTATCCCCGCCTCGGCGCCGACCACTACTGCCGGCCCGCCCTTCTCCGACGAAGAAGAACTTTTCGGCGGATTCATCATGATCATCGCGACGACTCCACCGACCGCGAGTAAGAGCCCGCCGAGAGTCAGCGAACCGCCGCCACCATGCCCACCGCCACCACTGTGATCGCCACCGCTCTTCTTGCCGTGGCCACCACCGTGGCCGCCGCCATGCCCACCGCCGTGACCTCCAGACATAGAAGCACCTCCAAATACAATGTTCAGAACTAAATATATTATAACACTAATATGAATAAAAATCAAGTACCGGTAGTTTAAAAATAAAAGAGCCCCTAACGCACGACGATGTCGTTGCGTTAGGGGCGTAGGAACTACTTGTCCGGTTTGATCCAGACGCGCAGACTCCCCTTGTCCGAACTACTCACGAGCTTGAACCGGTACCCTCGGACAGGGCGCTCCGGCAACCGAATCGAATCCTTCGAACCGTACACGCGCGGGGTCGACTCCCCGTCGACCCAGATCGCCACCCCGATCTCTCGAGGTACGGTCTGGAAGTAGAAGTGAGCGTTCGCCTCGGCGATGGAGACCTTGCGGCTCCACTCGCCATACGAAAGCTCGATCGTATCTTCCACCTTCCCCGCGAGCCGAAGCTCGATGGGGTCAGCAGTCGAAACGAAGAACTTCTCCGCGTCCGCCGCCTGCTCCACTCGCTCGCTCTCGGCGACCGAAGTCGCCGAGGAGCGTGAAGCGAAATACCGAACTCCGGCAATCGCTCCCATAAGGGCGATCAGACCACCCGCGAAGTACAAGTACTTGCGCGGGCACAGACTCTCCGCCTTCGCGATCTCGCTCCCCTTGAGTTCGGGGTGCGCATCGTGAACAGCTTCATCGTGTGCCATGACTACTTCTTCTCCTTACCTTCGCCAGTCAATCCAGGCAAGCCACCGACGATCGCAGCCGCCCGTTCGAGCGGCGAACCACCATCGATGATGACCCGGTTACGGCTGATACCCTTCACGCCATCCCCGAGCATCTGCAGCTCGAGCAAAACCGGATCGATGTCCTTCAGCTTCCCAGCCGCCTCGGCGCGCTTCACTGCGATCGCCGAAGCCTCGAGCGCCCTCCGCATCTCCTCCGTCGTCACGACGTCCTTGATGCCGACACCCGACGCTCCAAACTTGATGCCGAAGTTCTTCTCCGTCTCGGAATCGCCCTTGACCTCGCGGGCAAACACCGCCTTGAGCTTCGGGCTCTTGTAAAAGGAGAAGAGCTTGTCGTCGGGCACGGGAACAGCTCCCGCCCAACCAACTTCACGCGCAATCTCCTCGCTCTCGTGCGGAACCACATCCGTCTCGAACTTGAACCGGATCGCGAGACTTATCGGATCGGTGTTGGAATTGAACTCCTCCACCGACTGAGCGATCACCGCCATGCGCCGAACGAACGGCCGCAGTGCATTCATGATCGACTCACGCACGCGATCGAAACCGAGCATCCAGAATCGAACCTCACCCTCATCCGTGAAATTGTTCGAGTCCGCCTTGAAGTTCGCGAACACCGGCACGTCGACAGGAATTTTCCCGCCGATCTCCACCTGAATCGTCTCGTCCTCAAACCCCAGCTCCTCGCCGATGTCGGCGTGGCTGTCCATGAACGCGAGGCCGAAGTACGGACCGCTCTTGAGAAGCAGCCAGCCAGTCACCGCGCCGTTGCGCAAATGCTGACCGAAATGCTTCGGAGAAACGATCAACCCACGAATCGCTGCCCGGAAGACGAACGACAGGATAAGGAGATAGACGATGCTCAGCCCGCCGCGAATCACCTCGCGATACGAACTGAAAAACGCCACGGAGCCAATCACGATGAACGCGATCGCTCCGATCGTAAACACCGTCCAGGTAACCAAGAGCTGGTTGCACTGCGTCGGTCGACGACCGACCATGTAGAACACGATCATACCAACCAGAGCAGCGCCGACTCGCACCCCAAGGCCACCATTGGCCAACCAAATCGCCCAAGCGCCGAGGGCGACGGAGGCGATGACGAAGCCCCACTCACGCGCGCCACTCTTCGTAGCGATACGCTTATGAGCAAGCACCGAACCACCCCGCCCGCCGAACGCGAGCTTGAGGACACGAACCAGGAGCACGAGCCCGACGAGCGCGGCAACCGCGATCATCGGAATCTCGAAACCGAAAAACTGGAAAGCGAGCATGCGATCTCCTTCTCTTGGAATTGAAAACTACTGCCTGTGCCAGACTACCAAATTGGTATCGCCCAGCACGGGCTAGGTCTGGTCTGCTTCGTAACGCACGAAACAGAGACATTGAGGCACACGAGTATGGACACCTGACGTATTACATACAAATCAAAACTGACAAATACCTCGTGAGCCGCAAAGGCTCTATTTCGTGCAAAAACAGACGTTTTTCAATGAACTACTCACTGGATATAGTATAGCACAAAATATAGCATTTGTCAACATAGCCGAAATGGCTTATAATAGGCATACTACCTAGGTTATTTGGGTATTTGCTGAGGTGGCGAAACTGGCAGACGCACTAGCTTTAGGAGCTAGCGCCGCAAGGCATGTGGGTTCAAGTCCCACCCTCAGCACAAATTGACAGTCTTATATAAAACCCGCTAACGTACGGGAAGTTCCCAATGCGGAGAAAACTCTATGCGCGCTCACGCAGCAGACGTTATCAAGCCGACGAGTATCGAAGTCTTTCGGAAAATCCACCGACTCCTCATCGCAACACCCGACATCCAAATTGTCGGAGTGCTGACGGACGATGAGATGGCAGTAGTTCACTGCCACAGTCTCGCTCGTGCAGTCGCCCGTCTTTTTCCTGAACTAGAAGTAGTCGACGGCTACTACAACGGCTCGTTTTGCCACTCGTGGATACAAACAATCGGTCGAAACGTCATTGACGTTTATCCAGTCGGCTCACTCAGCCAGCCTGACGGAGTAATCGCGCCAATCCTAATCGACGGCATCGTCGCTCGCGGACTCTACGAAGAACGTCCAGTACATTCAATCCAAGAAATCCTGAAACGCTCGTGGTTCACCCCTTCTGTTGATCTCATCGAGAGCAAGCTCCGCAACACACTCGCCACGCTTCCATGCGCATCGTAATCCCCCACCCCCGCCAACGCGTTGGCGGGGGATT
This sequence comes from uncultured Candidatus Saccharibacteria bacterium, assembly GCA_964394435.1. Lineage (GTDB taxonomy): Bacteria > Patescibacteriota > Minisyncoccia > UBA6257 > 1-14-0-10-44-23 > CAYMXN01. Next base: position 11,138 of record CAYMXN010000001.1, on the reverse strand, counting down.
TTTTATTTTCAAATTAAAAACCGGCTGCCTCGACGAGACAGCCGGAAAGCTCTCTGGCGAACGATCGTTAACTAATCAGCCCGAATCCTTTCAATCGCAGCCTTGATAGCAGCAAGCTTCTGCTTCAAAATCTCATTCACGCGAGTAGCACCTTCCACCTCTAGAGCATTCCGCTTATCAAGTAGCTGCAGAGATTCAGCGTCCTTTCGCTTTGCGAGTTCAAAATCACCGAGGCGCAAGGCTTCTTTAAACTCCCTCACCTTCGCGGCATATTGCTCATCAAGCTTAGGAAGTAACCTGGCAGTCTCCTTTTCAACACGCTCAATTTCACGGGCAAATTCCAACTCCTCTGAAGCATACTGCCCATCAAGTTCCCGAAGCCTCAAAGAAGAAGACTGCGCCTTCTTTCGGTCCAGCTCGAGCTGAAACTGGGCCACCTCTTCCCGAGAGACATAGTAGCCCCTAGGTCCACTAGTCGAGTCACTCGTTGCTTCCTCTTTAAATACCAAAGAGGACGTTCCTGCGGGGGCGTCATTTCTCCCTTTCTGCCGATTGGATTCCATCCAATCATCGAGCGAAGAAAATATCCACCAGACAATCAAAGCAAGTACGACTAGCATTATACAACCCGGACCAGCTCCATCACTCCATTTTCCACCGCCACCGCCATCACTTCCACCATCCGAACCACCCGGCTCGAAATAGCTAACATGCCTATTCTGACAGTGTCCGTCTTTGTCTTGGATGCAATAGGGCACGATGCTTCTCCTTGTTGTCAAAGACCAAGAAACAACGAAATCCACCTAAATTAAACAACTAATCAAAATAAGCGTCAAGAAATTCCTAAAATGACTACCTCCTCTTCCCGTGAAAATTTTTATGGATATCTTTGAGCTGCTTGTTTGTTAAGTGCGTATAAATCTGTGTAGTCGCAATATTGCTATGTCCAAGCATCTCTTGCACGCTACGGATGTCCGCACCGTTAATCAACAAATCAGTCGCAAATAAGTGACGGAGTCCGTGCGGCGTTAAGTGTCGAGTAATCCCCGCTTTACGCGCGTAAAAATTGACCAAACGCTGCACCGCACGCGTCGTAATCTTTCCAATCACCTTTGGCGGTTTTGTACTCCCCTTAGGCATTTTTGAAACACTCACAAACAACCACTCGAGTGCGTCAGTACGCTTAGCTAAATACGCCTTAAGTGCGCTCTTGCACGTGTCTGACAAAAACACGACACGCAACTTCTCTCCCTTGCCACGCACCGTCAGCTCATCACGCGTTAAATCAATATACCGACTAAGTCCACAAAGCTCCGAAATACGCAGCCCGGTGGAAAACAGCATCTCTAAAATCGCCCGGTCGCGTAAGCTGCGTAAATCACTCCCCTCCGGCGCCTTAAGTAATCGCTCTAAGTCGTTGTACTCGATAATCTCAATCTGGCGCGTTGGCAATTTCGGTAACTCGATCTTATCCGGAGCCAAAACCTGATAATCACGCTTAATCAAAAACTTTAAAAAGTTACGAATCGCAATCACATAATAATTCTGACTCACCTTTTTCATCAGCTCACCCTGACCATCGGAAGGTCGCTCGCCACGAGCGACGCGCTGACGCGCTAAGTAAATACGAAACGCACGTACGCTCTCAGCGGTAATATCTTTATACGACTTAATCCCCGCCTGTTTAAAAAACACACTCAAATAGTGCTCATAATTTCGCCGTGTTTTCGGCGAACGATTTTTCTCAATCTCAAGATAATCTAAATACTCAGTTAGCAGTTTCTCAACTTCAGTCATTACCTAATTATACACCTGTCGCAAAATAAAACGCTGCATCCCAACCTACGTCAGGATACAGCGGATGACTACAGGCTACTCACCGGTGATGTCTGTAAGATCTCCTAAAACCGGAGAGAAGCCGAAAAGCATTTCGAGATTCTCACAACTGCCTTTCAGCCTCTGTAGGGCACAGGCAGCACTCTTCCGAATTTCTTCCAAGATCTTTTCACCGTACTTCTCCGGAGGCCCATAAAGCGGCCACTGACCATCCTCGAAAAGAACTTCCACGGTGATATCGCCCGGGACAAACCACTCGATCGGTCGCCAATGGAAGAAGAAGCACACTGCAGACTTTCGATGGCTGCGAGAGTAGAAAACCACCCTCATCGCCTTCCCGATGAGATGCAAAGCCGTCTCACCGTCGAAACCAAGCTGTTCACGAACATACAAGCAGACCTCGGTCCAAGTCCGAATACGCTTCGCCGTAACAGCCTCAACCGGATGTGACGGCTTATTCGACTGGGCTTCAGTCACCGTAGAAATACTGATCTTCACAACGCCTCGCGTTTCCGGCCCCGAAGGACCTTTAGTCACCGCGCCACGACGGACACGGTTATCCTTGTTATAAAGAAAGAGACTGCCAAAGTCAACGCTACTCAATTTCAATTGCCGCCGGATCGGGATGGAACTCGAGCTCGTCATCACTCACACGAATCAGCGGGCTAAGCTCAATACGCGCCCGCTCACCCACCCCTGAAATTCGAATGATATGCTTCTCGCCGTGAAGCTCCTTTTTCCCAGATGCGATACGCCTTGTTTGTAGTCGCTTTAAAAATCGCTCTACCGCATCGCCAAGTCGCCCATCTAGCACCCACTGGAAAAAACTTGCGAGCCACGCTCGAGATTGATACTGGTGTCGCAAATCCTGCCCAACCTCAACGCGCCTACCCATCCAACTACGGTTTACATCAAAAAATCCCTGCATCACCGAGGTTTTTCCATAAAGTGGAACCATCCGCTCATACATCAGCCGCCAATACGCGTTTGGCTGGAGTGAAAACTTATACGCCCGTGGAGTAACAAAATGATTTAAACAAACCTTGTTGGCCGCGCGGTCGTGATTATCACTCTTTTTCCGTCGCCACCCGAACAAGCCAAAAATCACCGCGGTGATAAAGCGTGTAGTAAAAATCCTCCCCTGCTTAACTGCGATCAGCACATCTAAATCACTCTCGTTATCGACATTGCCAATCGCCATCGAGCCCGAACCTAACACAAAATCAATAAACGGAATGTAGCGAAACAACCAGGCTCGCTTACGCAAAAGCTCCCATTTTTGGTCATAAATAATCTGCTGTTGAACTTGAGATACCGGCTCCATAGAGCTACCCTACTCCTCCAAGCGTGGTTTTTCCAGTTGAGTAGCTTCGATTCCAATACCCTGACCCGTAACGCGCGCCACATCTTTATCCACCTTCTTAAGCTCCTTACTCGCCGTATTAAAATGATTCACGGTTGTCGAGAGTGCGTTACCAAGCTTTTCCACATACTGCTCATACGCGAGTAAGTGACGTCCTAAATCCTCAACCCACTTCGTAATCTCTTTAGCGCGCTCCTCAATCTTAAACGCCTTGAAACCGTACAAAACAGACTGCAAATAAGCTGCAAACGTCGTCGGCGAGACAATAATGACCTTTTTCTCATTGTAAGCGTAATCAATCAAGTTACGGGTGTTCACCTTTACCGAACCAACCTCGTTAATAAGCAAGTCGTAGTAAATACCTTCGGCTGGAATAAACATAAACGCAAATGGCAGAGTCCCCTCGTCCGTACGAATATACTTCGAAGTCTCATCAATACGCTTCTTTAAGTCATTTTTAAAATCCTTTTCAAGCTCTTCGCGTTGCTTCTCATCAATCGCCATCGTCACACGATTGTAGTTATCCAAACTAAATTTCGCGTCTACCGGAATAATACCCTCCTTAGTAACAATCACCGCGTCTACCGCGTCATTATTTTTAAATCGGTGCTGCATCTTATACGCACCTGGGGGCAAGATATTACCCAAGATAAGTTCGAGCGAAGCCTCACCCAAATTACCGCGCTGCTTCTGATGCTTGAGTACCTTTTCTAAATTTGAAAGTTGTTCAGCAATCGTCATGAACTGACGCGTCGCCTCATTGGTTTTGGTCTGCTCTTTGGTTACATCTAATAACGAATTTTTCATCTTCTCGCTAATCTCACTCAACAACTTTTTCGACTCACTAAACTGACTCTGAACAGAGTCGCGCATCTCTTTCTGACTCTCACCCATCTTCGAATCTACCGTGTCAGTCAATTTCTGCAATTGTTGCTGAAGCAACATCAACCCCTGCGTATCATCTTTAGGAGCCGCATTTTTACGCATCATCAACAAAACAGCAACAAACCCGCCAATAAAAACAGCTAACAAAATAGCAAAATAAAGTGATGTCATTACGGTCAGTATACTCCAACTTAATCCTCGCCTCAATCAAACCCTCCCTCCCGCCCCCCATAGGAAACTGCCAAGCGCTGCCCAAAAATATGAACGTATAGTAACTCCCCGCCCCCATAAGCAACTGCCAACCACTGCCCGAGTAAAATCTTTACGGCAACTCTCGCAGCCCGACGGGGCGAGAGCGTAAGAGGTCTTTTTAGTAAAAAAGAACCCGTGGTGCCGTAAAGATTTTACTCGGGCAATAAAAAAAGGCGCCCTCACAGCGCCTTCTTTATGGAATACAGTATAGCACAAAACACACAACCCCGCTCGCATAATTATCCACACCGGGTAGGCCAGCTAGACCCCCGCTCCCCGCGCCGCTAGGCCAATAACAAAGATACCAAGAGCGTTAAAGACAAATGAGATAAGCAGTAAACGCGAGGTCTTAATCTCCCCGATTCCCATCATCGCGAGCCCAATCTCATCAGGCAGTGGCGAGGCGATCACAACCGCGCCAAGCACAATCATACAGATAGAAACAATTTTCATCTTCAATACCTTATGCACTAAGTTGCCAGAGTGTGAACGAAAATAAGAAACAATATCATCGCCAAGACTACCCTTGATAAATCGGAATAATAAAAAATCTCCAATCATCGCGCCAAGAGCACCGACAATCGCAAATGGTAAAATCGGTGCACCAGTTTGCGCGATTTCAAAAAGAACAACGCTCGCTGGAGCAACGGTAATAAGCGAGGTAAAAAAGAAACCTGCAAAAAACGTAGCGATTAAAAAACTCGAAGAACTCCCACGCAAAAACAAGTCTAATATTCCCGTGTTGACCACCCAAATGGCCAAAATAATACCAATCGTGACATACACGAGGTGGCGAACAATATCTGTGCTTTTTATGCTACTTAATTGCATAGATTAGGTAAGATAGCGCAATAGACTCTTCCCTTTCATTTCCGCTGGCTGACTCACGCCTAAAACTTCGAGCACCGTTGGTGCAACATCTGAAAGAATACCAACCACCTCACGCTCACCCTGCGCGACCTCAGCCTCTGACTTAGTTCGATAAAACTCACTCATAACTACATACACCGGCACCATATTCGCATCGTGACGAGTCTCAATCATTCCCGTATATGGGTCTTTCATCTTTTCCACGTGTCCATGATCAGCAGTAATAATCAGCGCCGCATCATTCGCCTTACACGCTTTATAAATACGCTCAACTTGCGCGTCAATCGTATTAATCGCCACTACCGCCGCGTCATAGTTACCCGTATGCGCGATCATATCCGCGTTCGCAAAGTTCGCGATGATAAAGTTAAACCCCTTGTCCTCAACCGCCTCAACGATACGATTTCCAATCTCTTCCGCCATCATTTCAGGATGCTCGTCGTGATGCATCACATTCCGACTCGGTACCAGCACGCGAAACTGATTTGGAAACGGCTCATCACGATACCCATTAAAAAAATACGTGACGTGCGCATACTTTTCTGTTTCAGCAACAAGCATCTGCACCTTCCCCGCATCAGAGAGTACTTTACCAAGCGGCGCGTTAATATCCTCATTTGGAAACGCAACAGGTACCTTAAACTGCTTCGAATAATCAGTTAGTGTTGCGACAAACACATTTTTAAACTGCTTTGTAGGAAACGAGTTGAAATCTGGCAAAATAAACGCACTCGCGATCTGCCGAATACTATCTTCACGAAAATCAGTAAAAATAACCGCATCGTTTTCCTGCACTGGATGCGCCTCGGGACCGACAATAATCGGATCAGTATAGTCGTCATTGTTACCGCTCTCGTATGTACGGGCTAATACTGTCTCAAGTTTTTCACTGCTCACTGGACTGACTTCAGTCATCACCCGGTAGGCCGCCGCCGTTCGATCCCAATGCCCATCACGGTCAAGTCCATAGTACCTCCCTGACAAACTCGCGATTCTGCCAATTCCAATTTGATCAAGCACACCCTGCAACTTCGCAACTTGGTTAAGTGCCGAACGTGGACGACTATCCTTACCGTCTAAAAACATATGTAGATTCACCTGACTCACTCCACGATCTTTCGCACACTGCAAAAGCGCTTCAAGGTGCTCAAATGAGGCGTGGATATTCCCCTCGGTCAGCAAACCGATAATATTAAGCGCTGAATTATTTTTCTGTACGTGCTCAAACGCATTTAAAAAAACTGGATTCTTGAAAAAATCTCCATTTTGAATCGCAAGCGTAATTCGTGGATAGTGCTGATAAATAACCTTGCCTGCGCCAATAGTTAAGTGCCCCACCTCGCTATTGCCCTCCTCATTCCACGGAAGCCCAACCGAAATACCCGAGGCTTGCAGCGCGCCAATCGGATAGTGATGCTTAATAAAATCAATCGTCTTAGGTTGAGCAACTTGAATCGGGTTAGAAAAATCATTACGTCCAACTCCCCACCCATCAAGCACTAACAAAACACACGTTCGCTTCATACTATTAAGTATAGCCTACCCCCTACCCCAAATGAGCAAAAAATGTTGCAACCGACTACCGATTAGCCTATACTGACTAAGTAAGAAATTAACCAATTGTTCACTAAAAAATTCATATATGTTCGTAGTTTTGAAGAATTTAGCGGACATTCAACTCAATGAATCTATTCAGCCCAATATCCCTCGGGCTTTTTGCCATAGGGATCGCCGCCGGCTATTTTGTCCGGCAGACACTCGCTAGTAAGAAAGCGAACTCCGTAGAGCAGCAAATTAAACAGCAAGCAGCCGAAGCCGAAGCAAAGGCACAGGCAATCGTAAAAGAAGCTCAAACTAAAGCAGCTTCTATTGTCGATGAGGGTAAAAAAGAAGAGAAGGAGCGCAAGGAAAAGCTTGATAAAGTAGAAGAGCGCCTCCTCCGCCGCGAAGAAACACTCGAAAGCCAGCTTACTAATCTCACTAACCGCGAGACGAAATTAAGCGACGAACTTCGTCGGGTTGACACTACTAAGCAGGAAATCGAAAAAGTAAAAAGCCAAGCGGTTGTCGAACTCGAGCGAGTAGCGGGAATGAAGGCTGACGACGCAAAAGCAAAGCTCTTCAAAGAAGTCGAAGATAAGTACAAAAACGATCTGACGCTCACCGTACAAAAACTCGAACAAGACCGCAAAGAAGAGGTGGAAAAGAAAGCTTCAGAAATTATTACCACTGCGCTGATGCGCTACGCCCGTAGCCACGTCGCCGATGTAACCACGAGTGTGTTCCAGCTTCCAAACGAAGAGCTTAAGGGTAAGATTATCGGTCGCGAAGGTCGCAATATCAAAGCACTCGAGCGCGCCACTGGCGTTGAGATCATTATTGATGAGGCACCAGAAAGCATCATCCTCTCCTCGTTTGACCCACTTCGTCGCGAAATCGCTAAGATGACACTTGAACGCTTACTCAAGGATGGCCGTATCCAACCAGCTCGCATCGAAGACACCGTCGAAGAGTGCAAACAGCAGCTCATTAAGCGCATGCAAGATATTGGTGAGCAGGCAGCTATCGAAGTCGGTGTGATTGGCCTACCGAAAGAAATCCTTCAGCTCCTTGGCCGCCTCCACTTTAGAACAAGCTACGGACAAAATGTATTACTCCACTCAATTGAAATGGCGCACATCGCCGGCATGATCGCTCGCGATGTCGGAGCTAGCGTCGAAATCGCCAAGCGTGGCGCACTCGTTCACGACATTGGTAAGGCGATTAGTCATGAGGTTGAAGGAACACACGTCGAGCTTGGTATGAAGATTCTCGTAAAATACGGTATCGACCAAGCGACCATCGACGCGATGAAGTCTCACCACGAGGATTACCCATTTGCCACCCCAGAGTCGTATATCGTTACTGCGGCTGACATCCTCTCTGCCGCCCGCCCAGGTGCTCGTCGCGACACGGTTGAACAGTACATCAAGCGCCTCAAAGAGCTCGAAGAGATAGCGAATAAGTTTGATGGGGTGAAGCAGGCGTACGCCCTTTCAGCGGGCCGCGAAATCCGCGTCTTCGTTATTCCGGAGAAAATCGACGACTTTGCCGCCCTCCAAATGGCGAAAAATATCGCCACGAAGGTCCAGACTGATATGAAGTATCCTGGTGAAATCAAGGTCAACGTAATCCGCGAAATGCGCGCCGTCGAATACGCTCGATAAAACTAAAACAGCAAAAATAATCGCGACTTGCCAAAAACAAGTCGCGATTATTTTATAAAAGCTATCCCCAACCTCACTTTTGGCGCTTAAAACCTAGCTGATGTATACTATGCTCGTAGTTAGGTCGAATAAAAAAATAATTTTTATTGAACACATTTATGAAAAAAGATGATTTAGTCGAAGCGCTCGCCAAGGATGCTAACCTGCCAACGAAAAAGCAGGCGCAGGAGATTGTAGACTGGTTCTTTGAGACCATTACCAAGGCTCTCTCCCGCGGCGAAGAGGTTGCGATTACTGGTTTTGGATCTTTTAAGACCGTAAAGCGCGCTGCTCGCATGGGTATCAACCCAAAGACTGGTGAAAAAATCCAGATCCCGGCGATGACCAAGCCAAAGTTTACCGCTGGCAAACTCCTCAAGGACGCTGTTAAATAACGCCCCTGCAGGTACAAAACCTCCGCATATAGCGGAGGTTTTGTTTTGCCAGTTGCCTACCCTACGCTCAATTTCGTATACTAGAAGCACTATGAATTCGAAAATAAAACACGCCCTCAAAGTCATCCTGGTTATTTTAGTTATCTTTATGCTCGTAGGTAGTTACTTCTTTAGATATGACGCTCCAGCTCCGCAACCAGTCGCACCAGCAGACTTTACCGGCCCTACCTCTGAACCAAGCGCCAACGGACCAACGTCTGCCCCAACAATCAACGGCCCAACCACCCCGCCACCAGCCAACTAGTTGATTGTTTTTCGAAAATTGTTAATAATAGTGAAGCTTAGCTGAAAGCCCAAGCGGACCTGTCCCGCTGAAGCCGGAGGCGAAAGCGGATATCGTATAGTGGTAATACGTCACCTTGCCATGGTGAAGCCGCGGGTCCGATTCCCGCTATCCGCTCAAAGGTTTATAAATTAACTAAATACATATGGAAACTACTACCCCAGTCGTTCCTGTACCGTCACAGCCAGTAAGTAAATTACCAAGCTTCTTTAAACTTTTCGCCGCAGCCTGGGCTCGCTATAAAACAAGCTTTACGACCTTCACGCTCATAACCATCGTGCCGGTAATCTCGGTTATTATCGTCGCCATACTCATGGGGTTATTTACCCGCGGCTTTGCTGCTATCGGTGGCGTATCGATCGTTATCGGCATTATCTTGTTCGTTATCCAGCTCATCATCCAATCACTCACCCAGCTCTCAACGATCGTCGTCGCCTCCAACCCACAGACCACCGTCAAAGGAGCGTTCAATCAGGCAGCAAAGATAATCGCCTCATACTGGTGGCTAATCTTTCTAACGAGTTTAGTAGTGATGGGAGGCTTTGTCGCATTAGTAATCCCGGGCATCATCTTAGCTATCTCGTTTAGCATCAGCATCTTCGTGCTCGTCAACGAATCACCGCGCGGCCTCGCTGTACTAACAGCAGCCCGCAACTACGTTAAAGGCTACACCTGGCCAGTATTTGTTCGCCTATTCTTATTCGGCGTTGGCACCACGATCGCCCTCTCGGTTGGCTCGGTACTGTTTGGCAGTAAATCAACTGCGGCTTCGGTAATAAGCGGAATCCTCTCATTAATCATCACCCCGCTCACCAGCGCCTTTATCTACCAACTCTATACTGAAATTAAAACCATCAAGACGGCGCAACCAACTACACCAATCAAGCCAACGATGATGCGCAACTTCATCATCGTCGGAGTAGTCGGATTTGCCGCAATCCTCACCGCAATCCTGATGCTTACCGCTCAAGGTATTAAATCGATAACCAATCAATTACCAGCCGGAGCATCAACAGAAAACAGCGCACTCCAAGAAGCACTTCAGAAAGCACTCGAAAAAGCTGGTACGCAACTTCCACAATAGCAACATCAAAAACCACCCGTACGGGTGGTTTGCGATAATTAGCAGCTTCTACTATCATTAAAAGCAATGGAGATTGGTAAGCTCCGAAAAACTTCTTAAAGGTTGAATAATCAACACACTGCTATAATTAGATACTTACAATACATATGAAAAGTACTGAATTTCCAAATTACGAATTCGGAAAGGAGCCAGATGCTAGTGGAAAAAAAGAGATTAAAAGCCCCGGAGGAGAAACATTCCGAAAAGATCTCGCAAGCAACATGAAAAGTATTGAAGACCATAAGGTACGAAATGAAGCACTGAAAAGTGAACAAGGAACGTGGCGCTACAAAAAGGCTGCCGAAGCCCATAAAGAAAAAAACGAAAAAGAAAGATCAATAAAAGAAAGTAAAGAAGAAGTAGTCAAGAAAATCGGATCTCCATATATCAGAATTAGTGAAATAGAAAATATTCCGAATCATGACGAACTCTGCCAAGCATTAAGAGAGTGGGCACAATGCGCAAACGAATATCGCTACGAAGATAATGAAGCAAATTCTAAAAAAAGAGAAAGGGCTCGAGAAAAAGTTACTAGAATACTTGAGAATCTAGGATATCAACATATCGAATTCGGCAATCCAACATTCGAGGACGAAGGAGATAATCGTTTCGATAAACTAAATTTCTCAAATGAAAAAGGAGAAATGAGTTTCGTGGACTTAGACTATAAAGCTCCTCCTAGAGAGCGAGCACGATGGTAATTAATATCACCCTATCATTCAAAATTTAGAACCGGCGAAAAGCCGGTTTTAAATTAAGATTTTTTGTTTATGCCTTCGTGAGGAACCCTTCGGCTACGCTCAGGGCGAGAATATGCTACCTACTA